>JAEXZS010000021.1 GCA_023451375.1 Pseudomonadota bacterium | reverse complement strand
CGACCTTCTTCATCGCCTTGGTCTGGGCCGAGGAGCCCACGCGCGACACCGAGATGCCGACGTTCACGGCCGGGCGGATGCCCTGGTAGAACAGGTCGGATTCCAGGAAGATCTGGCCGTCGGTGATGGAGATGACGTTGGTCGGGATATAGGCCGAGACGTCGTTGGCCTGGGTCTCGATCAGCGGCAGGGCGGTCAGCGAGCCCGAGCCGTAGTCGGCGTTCAGCTTGGCCGAGCGCTCCAGCAGGCGGCTGTGCAGGTAGAAGACGTCGCCCGGATAGGCTTCGCGGCCCGGCGGGCGGCGCAGCAGCAGGGACATCTGGCGATAGGCGACGGCCTGTTTCGACAGGTCGTCATAGACGATCAGGCCGTGCATGCCGTTGTCGCGGAAATACTCGCCCATGGCGGTGCCGGCGAACGGGGCCAGGAACTGCAGCGGGGCCGGCTCCGACGCCGTGGCGGCGACGACGATGGTGTATTCCAGCGCGCCGGATTCCTCGAGCGTCTTGACGATCTGGGCCACGGTCGAACGCTTCTGGCCGATGGCGACGTAGATGCAGTAGAGCTTGGCGCTCTCGTCGTCGGTCTTGTTGACGTTCTTCTGGTTCAGGATGGTGTCGACGGCGACGGCGGTCTTGCCGACCTGACGGTCGCCGATGATCAGCTCGCGCTGGCCGCGGCCGACGGGGATCAGGGTGTCGATGGCCTTGAGGCCGGTCTGCATCGGCTCGTGCACTGACTTGCGCGGGATGATGCCGGGCGCCTTGACGTCCACGCGGCGGCGCTCGGTGAACTGGATCGGGCCCTTGCCGTCGATCGGCTCGCCCAGCGGATTGACGACGCGGCCCAGGAGGCCCTTGCCGACCGGCACGTCCACGATCTCGCCCAGGCGGCGCACGTCGTCGCCCTCGGCGATGGCGGCGTCGGCGCCGAAGATCACCGCGCCGACGTTGTCGCGCTCGAGGTTCAGGGCCATGCCCTTCACGCCCGCCTTGGGGAATTCCACCATCTCGCCGGCCTGGACGTTGTCCAGGCCGTGGATGCGGGCGATGCCGTCGCCGACGGACAGCACCTGCCCGACGTCGGAAACGTCGGCTTCGACGCCGAAGTTGGCGATCTGCGACTTGAGGATGGCCGAGATTTCAGCGGCGCGGATGTCCATGGGATCTCTCTGTCTACGTCTTCGGTGCGGGCCGGTCAGGCGCGCTGCATGCTTGTTGTCGGCGCGGGCTTACGCCCGCTTGAGGGCGAATTTCATCTGGTCGAGCTTGGTCTTCAGCGAGGCGTCGAACAGCTTCGAGCCGACCTTGACCTTCAGGCCGCCCAGGATCGACGGATCGACGCGGGCGGTCAGTTCCGGGGACTTGCCCAGGCTGTTGTTCAGGGCGGTCTTGATCGCGGCCAGCTGCTCGGCGTCCAGAGGCTGGGCCGAGATCACCTCGGCGGCGACCAGGCCCGTGTGCTTGGCGTACAGCCGCTCGAAGCCGGCGATGACGGCGGGCAGGTCGCGGGCGCGGCCGTTCTGGGCCAGCAGTCCCAGGAAGTTGGCGGTGTTCTTCTCGAACTTCGCCTTGGCGGCGATGGCGACCAGCCCCTTGGCCTGATCGTCGGCGGCGATGACCGGGGAGGTCGCCAGGCGACGCAGGTCGGCGCTCTCGGTCCAGGCCGCCTTCAGCGACAGGACGTCGGCCCGCACCGCGTCCAGACGCCCGGTTTCCAGCGCCAGGTCGAACAGCGCCTGCGCGTAGCGTTCACCGACTTCCGTCGTTCTGAAATCGTCAGCCACTGATGATGGTCCGCCGTCGAAGTGTAAGGGTCGCGGCCGACGGCGATTCACGCGCCAGCCAAGAGCTTGAAATGCTTACAAAAAGCACGACAGGGGCCATGTCCGTGGACACGCCCCCCGCAAGCCGGGCGCCTGATAGCACGGGGCTTCGCCGCTCGCAACATTGTGTGAAGACGCCTGGGGGCGGCGGGCCGGGGTGCGACCATGCGCCCCGGTCGCCCGCTTGATAGGAAACGACGACGCCGCTACGCCAACGGCTTCACTCTTATATAGGAAATCCAATGTTCGAAGGCCTCGGCGCCATTTTCAGCGACCCCGCCGCCTGGGCGGCCCTGATCACCCTGGTGGTCATGGAGGTCGTGCTGGGGATCGACAACCTGATCTTCATCTCCATCCTGTCGAACAAACTGCCCCCCGAGCACCGGCAGCGGACGCGCCGGATCGGCATCGGCCTGGCCCTGATCATGCGACTGGGCCTGCTGGCGACGATCGGCTGGATCGTCGGCCTGACGGCGCCGGTCTTCGACCTGGGCCTGTCCGGCGAAAGCTTCGACACCGCCTTCAGCTGGCGCGACCTGATCCTGATCGCCGGCGGCCTGTTCCTGGTGTGGAAGGCGACGAAGGAGATCCACCACTCGGTCGACACGACCCCGTCCCACGACCTTCTGGAGAAGGACAAGAAGGACGTCGTGATCAACAACGTCGGCTCGGCGATCTTCCAGATCATCCTGCTGGACCTGGTGTTCTCGATCGACTCCATCCTGACCGCGGTCGGCATGACCGATCACGTGCCGATCATGATGATCGCCGTCGTCTTCGCCGTGCTGTGCATGCTGCTGGCCGCCGACCCGCTGGCGAACTTCATCGACAAGAACCCGACCGTCGTCATGCTGGCGCTGGGCTTCCTGCTGATGATCGGCGCGGTGCTGATCGCCGACGGCTTCGGGGTGCATGTGCCCAAGGGCTATATCTACGCCGCCATGGCCTTCTCGGCCCTGGTCGAGGGTCTCAACATGCTGTCGCGCAACGCCCAGACGCGGAAGACCAAGGCCGAGGCCGCCCGCGCCGAGGCGAACGCCGCCGAGGCCCGGGCCACGAAGGCCGAAGCCGAAGCCGCCGCCGAGCAGGCCTGATCCCATGCCCCGCCCGGCGACGCACATGGCGGCGTGGCTGGGCGGGCCGGTCCTGGGGTCGGTCCTGGGGCCGGTCCTGGGGGTGGTCCTGGGGTTGGCGCTCGCCGTCCAGGCGTCCGCCGAGGTCCCGCTCCAGCCCTATCAGGTGGTGGCCGCCTATCCCCACGACGAGGAGGCCTTCACCCAGGGGCTGTTCATTCTGGACGGGGCCCTGTTCGAGACGACCGGCCTCTATCCCTCGACCCTGCGTCAGGTGCGGCTGGAAACCGGCGAGGTGCTGCGCCGGCGCGACCTGCCGACGATCTATTTCGGCGAAGGCGCCACGGCGCTGGACGGCCGCATCTACAGCCTGACCTGGCGCAACCGGATGGGCTTCATCTGGAGGCCGGACGACTTCGAACCGCTGGGCGGCTTCACCTACGCCGGCGAAGGCTGGGGCCTGACGACCGACGGGCGGCGGCTGATCATGAGCGACGGCACCGACCGCATCCGCCTGCTGGACCCGGACACCCTGGCCGAGACCGGTTCGATCCAGGTCACCGCCGACGGCCGGCCGCTGGACCGGCTGAACGAGCTGGAGTGGGTCGACGGGGAGATCCTGGCCAATGTCTGGGGCTCGCCCCGCATCGCCCGCATCGATCCCGAGAGCGGGCGGGTGAGGGCCTTCATCGACCTGTCGGCCCTGTATCCAGCCGACGCCGACCCCGCCGACGACGTGGCCAACGGCGTCGCCTGGGACGCCCAGGCGCGCCGCCTGTTTGTCACCGGCAAGCGCTGGCCGAAGCTGTACGAAATCAGGCTCGAGCTCATTCAATAAGCCCGATCGATTGTTTTTGCTTTCGCGATAGCGAGCGCCTATCTGCGCCGCATGCTCCCCACCCTGCGACAGCTCCAGTACCTCAAACTCCTGGCCGAACACGGCAGCTTCTCCCGCGCGGCCGAGGCGGCCCACGTCAGCCAGCCCGCGCTGAGCGCCGGGGTGCGGGAGCTGGAGCGCATCCTGGGCGCGCCCGTGGTCGAGCGCACGCGAGGCGCCGTCATGATGACGGCGGTGGGGGCCGAGGCCGTGCGCCGGGCCGAGGACGTGCTGGCCCGCACCGAGGATCTGGTCGAGGCGGCCCGGAACGCCGGGCGCCCCCTGTCGGGCCGGTTCCGCCTGGGCGTCATTCCCACGGTCGCGCCCTTCCTGCTGCCGGCCAAACTGCCGCACGTGAAGGCCGAATATCCCAACCTGCGCCTGTTCATTCGCGAGGACCTGACGCCGCGCCTGATCGGGGCGCTGAAGGCCGGGCACCTCGACGCCGCCGTCATCGCCCTGCCCTATGACGCCGGCGGCATCGAGCACGCCCGCATCGGCGACGACGAGATCATGGCCGCCGCCCCGCACGACCACCCCCTGGCGGCGCCCGGCCCGATCCGGCCCGGCTCATTGAAATCCGAGGACCTGATCCTGCTGGAGGACGGCCACTGTCTGCGCGACCACGCCCTGGCCGCGCTGGACATCGAGGCGCCGCGCGGCGACGACGTCTTCGCCGCCACCAGCCTGCACACCCTGGTGCAGATGGTCGGTTCCGGCCTGGGCGTATCCTTCCTGCCCCGGATGGCGGTGCAAGCGGGACTGGCGGACAATCCCTCCGTGGCCGTCCGCGCCTTCGAGACCCTGGCGGGCGACACGCCGCCCAAGCGCGAGATCGTCGTCGCCTGGCGCGCCGGCTCCAGCCGCGCTGCCGAGGCCAAGCTGCTGGCCGAGGCGCTGAAGCTGGACTGAGGCCTGGAAGGCGTCCATCCGGGGCCGAGGGAAGCGCGGAACCCGGAACCCAGGGACAGTCGGGCCGCCGGCCGCGTTCGAGGCCTGTACGAGCCTCCTGGGTTCCGGCTTCGTCCTGCGGACGCCCCGGAAAGACGGTTGAGATTGAGCGAACGACGGCTAGCCGAACAGTCGCTGGTCCCACCAGACGGGGGTCTCGAGGCCCGGCTTGATGCGGGCGAACTCGGCGTGGGCGGCGTTGAAGACGAGATTTCGCTCCATCCGGGCCACCACCGAAGGGACGATGAGGACAGCCGAGCGGCCTTGCGAGAACCACTCGCGGCCGAAGGCGCGCGCGGCCGCCCCGCCCGGCTCGGCCCAGCCGGGGACCAGGTCCGGGTTGACGACCTCGTAGGACAGGCCCGCCGGGACGTGGATTTCGACATAGTGCTGGCCGTTCGGCAGTTCGCCGCCGAAGTGGACCAGCTTCTCCAGCATGGCGGTGGAATAGTGTTCGGCGGCGTAGATGACGCGCTGGCCCGCTTCGTGCCAGCGGCCCGAGGCCAGGCGGGCGCCGCCGTCGCTCCAGATCGGGTGTTCGCCGCGCGGATCGCCGATGCGGTACGCCTTCAGCGCGTCGTCGAGGACGCGGACCACGGCTAGACGGCGAAGCCGGCGTCGGCGCGGCGGATCAGGTTGATGACGGCGTCCGCCCCGGCCGAGGAGGACTGGGCCATGGCCAGGGGCGTGCGGCCGCCCAGCAGCTGGTGCGGCCGGTTCAGGAAACGGACGATGGCGGCGGTGTCGCCGTGATAGGCGCGGCTGACGGCGTCGACGACGCGGCCGACCTCATACAGGCGCTCGCTCATCTCGCGCGACAGGGGCTTGCGGCTGGTGCGGGCCCGGCGCAGCGTCGCCTCCGGGATCAGCTTGCCCACGACGTGCGGCATGCCGATCACCTGGCCCAGGGCGGCGGCCGAGGTCGGCTTAAGCCCGCGCGACACCTGGTCGGCCAGAGCCACGTCATCCAGCGGCGCCTCGTCGTTCAGGCCCAGCAGCCGCCCGATCCGCGCGGCGTCGCTGGCCGGCAGGGCCTCGGGCCGGGCGTAGATGTCGAGGGCCGTCATGAGCAGTGGTCCGTTTGCGTCATTTGACGACAATGTAGCCGTCATCTGGCGATGACGCCAGAGGGCCGGACCAAAAGAAAAGGCCCGGGGGATCGCTCCGCCGGGCCTCGTTCTGGATATGAGGCGGACCTATTCGGCCGCGACCGGGGTCTCGGCTTCCGGGCCGCGGGCCAGGTTGCGCAGGACGTAGGGCATGACGCCGCCGGCCTTGAAGTAGTCCAGCTCGGTTTGGTTATCGATGCGGCAGCGGACCGGGAAGCGGGCCATCTTGCCGTCGGACGGGCGGAACAGTTCCACCCACAGGTCCTGACGGGGCTTCAGCTTGCCGATGTTGGCGTCGGACAGGCCGCGGATGGTGACGATCTCCTCGCCGGTCAGGCCCAGCTTCTGCCAGCCGTCCTGCTTGAACTGCAGCGGCACCACGCCCATGCCGACCAGGTTGGAGCGGTGGATGCGCTCGAAGCTCTCGGCGACGACGGCGCGGACGCCCAGCAGGCGCGTGCCCTTGGCCGCCCAGTCGCGCGACGAACCGGTGCCGTATTCCTTGCCGGCGAAGACGACCAGGGGACGGCCTTCCGACTGGTAGCGCATGGCCGCGTCATAGATCGACATGGTCTCGCCCGACGGGAAGTGCTTGGTCACGCCGCCTTCGATGTCGGGCGTGATGCGGTTCTTGATGCGGATGTTGGCGAAGGTGCCGCGCATCATGACTTCGTGGTTGCCGCGGCGGGCGCCGTAGCTGTTGAACTCGGCCGCCTCGACGCCGTGGTTGGTCAGATAGACGCCGGCGGGCGAGGTCTTCTTGATCGAACCGGCCGGGGAGATGTGGTCGGTGGTGATCGAGTCGCCGAAGATGGCCAGGACGCGGGCCTCGACGATGTCGCTGACCGGGGTCGGCTCCATCGACAGGCCTTCGAAATAGGGCGGGTTCTGGACGTAGGTGGACTTGTCGTCCCACTCGTAGGTCTGGCCGCCGGTGACCTTGATCGCCTGCCAGTGCTTGTCGCCCTTGAACACGTCCTTGTAACGCTTGGCGAACATGGCCGGGGTCACGGACTTCCGCTGGATCTCGGCGACTTCCTGCGAGGTCGGCCAGATGTCCTTAAGGAAGACGTCATTGCCCTTCTTGTCCTGGCCGATGGGCTCCTTGGTGATGTCGATGCGCATCGAGCCGGCGATGGCGTAGGCCACCACCAGCGGCGGCGAGGCCAGGTAGTTGGCCTGGACGTCCGGGTTCACCCGGCCCTCGAAGTTGCGGTTGCCCGAGAGCACGCTCGTGGCGACCAGGGCGTTGTCGTTGATCGCCTTGGAGATGGCCGGGTCCAGCGGACCCGAGTTGCCGATGCAGGTGGTGCAGCCGTAGCCGACCAGGTTGAAGCCCAGGGCGTCCAAGTCCTTCTGCAGGCCGGCGTCGTTCAGATAGTCGGTGACGACCTGCGAGCCGGGGGCCAGCGAGGTCTTGACCCAGGGCTTGGCCTTCAGGCCCAGGGCGTTGGCCTTGCGCGCCACCAGGCCGGCGGCTATCAGGACCGACGTGTTGGAGGTGTTGGTGCAGGAGGTGATGGCGGCGATGACGACGTCGCCGTCGCCCACGGTGAACTTCTCACCTTCGACGGCCACGCGGGCGGCGTCGGACGGGCGGGTGAAGACCTCGGTCAGGGCGGTTTCGAAGGCCGGGGCGGCGTCGGTCAGCTCGACGCGGTCCTGCGGACGCTTCGGCCCGGCCAGCGAGGGCGCCACGGTCGAGATGTCCAGCTCCAGCACGTCGGTGAAGACCGGGTCTTCCGAGGTCTCGTCGATCCACAACCCTTGAGCCTTGGCGTAGGCCTCGACCAGGGCGACCCGCGCCTTGTCGCGGCCGGTGGCGGTCAGATAGTCGATCGTCGCGCGCGACACGGGGAAGAAGCCGCAGGTGGCGCCGTATTCCGGGGCCATGTTGGCGATGGTCGCCTGGTCCTCGATGGTCATGGCGTTCAGGGCGTCGCCGAAGAATTCGACGAACTTGCCGACCACGCCCTTCTTGCGCAGCATCTGGGTGACGGTCAGCACCAGGTCGGTGGCGGTCGCGCCCTCGGGCAGCTTGCCGGTCAGCTTGAAGCCGATGACCTCGGGGATCAGCATCGGGATCGGCTGGCCCAGCATGGCCGCCTCCGCCTCGATGCCGCCGACGCCCCAGCCCAGCACGGCCAGGCCGTTGATCATGGTGGTGTGGCTGTCGGTGCCGACGACGGTGTCGGGATAGGCCAAGGCCTTCTTGCCCTCGTCCAGCGTCCAGACGGTCTGGGCCAGGTGCTCCAGGTTGACCTGGTGGCAGATGCCGGTGCCCGGGGGCACCACGCGGAAGTTGTTGAAGGCGGACGAGCCCCAGCGGAGGAAGTTGTAGCGCTCGATGTTGCGCTCGTACTCGCGCTCGACGTTCTGGCCGAAGGCCTTGGACGTGCCGAAGTTGTCGACCATGACCGAGTGGTCGATGACCAGGTCGACCGGGTTCAGCGGGTTGATCTTGGAGGGGTCGGCGCCCAGCGCCGTCATGGCGTCGCGCATGGCCGCCAGATCGACCACGGCCGGCACGCCGGTGAAGTCCTGCATCAGGACCCGCGCCGGACGGAAGGCGATCTCGTGCTCGACCGCGCCCTTGTTCTCGATCCAGGCGGCGACGGCCTTGAGGTCGTCCTCGGTGACCGAGACGCCGTCCTCGTTGCGCAGCAGGTTCTCCAGCAGCACCTTCATCGAGCGCGGCAGGCGGGAAATCCCGGCCAGGCCGGCCTGCTCGGCGGCGGGAAGGCTGTAGTAGGCGTACTTCTTGCGCCCGACGGAAAGGTCCTGGCGGGTCTTGAGGCTGTCGATCGACGGCATTGAGAGTGTTCCTCTGGTCAGCGCCGCCCGACGATTCGGTTGCGCCTTCGCGCGCTGGACGCAGCGGCTCACAGGGCCCCTGCGCGCGCGGCGAAAGCCTGCTGCGGCGACCGCGCATATAGCCTCGCCCGGCGCCACCGTCCATGTGTCCACATCCCTGACGTGGACATTGAGAAAGGTTCTCAGTTCGGCGGAGCTGGGCGGGAGCCCCGACCCCGCCGCGGTCACGCCCTCGCGGCCCGACGCGGTAAACGCGCGTTTAACGTGTGGAGGCGCATCTAGCGTCGATGTCCCAGTCCTGCGTCCTGTACCATTTCGCCTTCCACCCGGCGTCGCGCGCCGCGCGGCTGGCGCTGGGCGAGGCGCGCATCGACTGGATCGACACGCCGGTGCGCCCGTGGGAGCCGGACTGCCCCCTGGGCGGGCTCAATCCGTCCGGCATGCCGCCCGTGATCCAGGCCGGCGAGCGCGGTCGCACCCTGGTGCTGTGCGAGCTTCCGGCCATACTGGGCTGGATCGAGGACCAGCAGAAATCGCCGCTGATGCTGTCGGCCGACGCCGCGGAACGCGCCGAGGCGCGCCGCCTGACGACCTGGTTCGAGAGCCGCTTCACCGACGATGTCGACGCCGTCCTGCTGCACGAGCGGATGGAGAAGCCGCTGCTCAAGCTGGGCCCGCCGGAGGCGCGCGCCCTGCGCGCCGGCCGCGACGCGCTGAAGGGTCACCTCGCCATGCTGGAGGAGATCGCCGGCGCCCGCGACTGGCTGGCCGGCCGCCGCCTCAGCCAGGCGGACCTGATCGCCGCCGCCCACCTGTCGGTGCTCGACTATTTCGGGGAGATCGCCTGGGGCGCCTGGCCGGCGCTGAAGACATGGTACAGCAAGATCAAGTCCCGGCCCTGCTTCCGGCCGCTGCTGGCCGACCGCTTCATCGGCGTCGCGCCCGCCGCCAGCTACGCCGACCTGGATTTCTGAGCCTAGAGCAGCGCCTTGAGGCGATAGAGCGTCTCCAGCGCCTCACGGGGGCTCAGGGCGTCGGGATCCACGTCGCGCAGGGCCGCCTCGGCGAGAGAGGGGCCGCGGACCGGTTCCGGCTCCGCCAGGGCGAACAGCGGCAGGTCGTCCAGCCGCGCCGTCGCCGCCTTCTCGCCCTCCAGCCGCTCCAGCACCGACCGGGCGCGGGCCACCACCGAGCCCGGCACCCCCGCCAGCCGGGCCACCTGGACGCCGTAGGAGCGGTCGGCCGCCCCCGGCGCCGCCTCGTGCAGGAACACCAGGTCGCCGTTCCACTCCTTGGCGACCATGGACAGGTTGCAGACGTGATCCAGCCGCGTCTCCAGCTGCGCCAGCTCGTGATAGTGGGTGGCGAACAGGGTGCGCGCCCGGTTGGTCTCGTGCAGCGCCTCGGCCGTCGCCCAGGCGATGGCCAGGCCGTCGTAGGTGGCGGTGCCGCGCCCGATCTCGTCCAGCACGACGAAGCTGCGCTCGGTCGCCTGGGTCAGGATGGCGGCGGTCTCGACCATCTCCATCATGAAGGTGGAGCGGCCGCGCGCCAGGTCGTCCCCGGCGCCGACGCGGCTGAACAGCCGGTCCACCACGCCCAGCCGCATCGACCGGGCGGGCACGAAGGCCCCGGCCTGGGCCAGGATCACGAGCAGGGCGTTTTGGCGCAGGAAGGTGGATTTGCCCGCCATGTTGGGGCCGGTGACGATGGCCAGGCGGGCGCAGTCCTGGCCCGACCCGTCCAGCCGGGCGTTGTTGGGCGTGTAGGGATCGCCCGCCGCCTTGACCGCCGCCTCCACCACCGGATGGCGACCCGCCTCCACCGAGAAGACCAGGGTGTCGTCCACGACCGGGCGGGTCGCGCCGACCTCCTCGGCCCATTCGGCCAGGGCGGCGTGGGCGTCCAGCTCGGCCAGGGCCTCGGCGACCGCCTGCAGCGGCTGGGCCAGACGGGCGACCTCGCGCCGCCAGCCTTCGAAGGTTTCGGCCTCGATCGCCATGGCGCGGTGGCCGGCCTGACTGATCCTGGCGTCCAGTTCCGACAGTTCGACGGTGGTGAAGCGAACCTGGCTTGCCAAGGTCTGGCGATGAATGAAGGGACTGTCGGGTCCGGCGCGCAGCAGGCCTTCGGCCGCCTTGGCCGAGGTCTCGAGGAAATAGCCCAGCACCGCGTTGTGCTTCACCTTGAAGGGCACGCCGGATTCGGCGACGGCGCGCGCTTCCAGGTCGGCGACCACCCGGCGGCTGTCGTCGCGCAGGGTGCGGGCGGCGTCCAGATCAGGGCGATAGTCGGGTCGCACGAAGCCGCCGTCGCGGGCCAGGTGCGACGGCTCCTCCACCAGCCCTTCGGCCAGGTCGACCATCAGTCGCGACACCTCGGGCGACTGGGCCAGCCGGTCCAGCGCCAGGGCGATGCGGCGCGGCCGGCCGGTCAGCGGGTCCATCTGACCGACGAACAGGCCCGCGACCCGCTCGGCGATGGTCAGGCCGGCGCGGACGGCGGCCAGGTCGCGGGGTCCGCCCCGGCCCAGCGCCAGGCGCCCGACCGCGCGCGCCACGTCCGAGGACGCCTTCAGCCCGTCGCGGAGGCCGCGGCGCAGGGACCGCCGCTCCAGCAGCCATTCGACGGCGTCGAGCTGTTCGTTGATCGCCAGCGGGTCCCGCAGCGGCCGGGCGATCCGTTCGGCCAGAGCGCGCGCGCCGCCGGAGGTCACGGTGCGATCGATGCAGGCCAGCAGCGAACCCTCGCGCTCGCCCCGTTGGGTGCGGTCGATCTCCAGGCTGGCCCGCGTCGCCGGGTCGATGGCCAGGAATCCGCTCTCGCCGGAGCGGCGCGGCGGCGACAGGGCGGGCGCCTTGCCCGCCTGTGTGGTGTCCAGATAGGCGGCGATCAGGCCCAGCGCCGAGACCTCCGCCTCCTCGAAGGCGCCGTAGCCGTCAAGCGCCGCGACGCCGTACAGCCGCTCCACCCGCGCCCGCGCCGCCTGGGGCTCGGCGATCGCCGACGCCAGGGCCTGGACCACGCCGCCCGAGCCGTCCAGCGCGGCCCTGGCGTCCGGGTCGGAGAACATCCGGTCGGTGACCAGCACCTCGGAAGGCCGGAACGCCGCCAAGGCGGCGCCGAGGTCGCGCATCTCGCAGGCGACCGAATCCACGGTTCCGGCCGACAGTTCGACCACCGCCACCGCCGCGCGTCCCTTGCGTACGGCGACCGCCGCCAGGCGGTTGGCCCCGCGTGCGTCCAGCAGCGTGTCCTCGGTCAGGGTGCCGGGCGTCACCACCCGGACGATGTCGCGCTTCACCACCGCCTTGGAGCCGCGCTTCTTGGCCTCGGCGGGATCTTCCATCTGCTCGCAGATGGCGACCTTGTGGCCCATGCGGATCAGGCGGGCCAGATAGCCCTCCATCGCGTGGACCGGCACCCCGGCCATGGGGATGTCGTCGCCCTGGTGCTTGCCGCGCTTGGTCAGGGTGATGCCCAGCGCCGCCGCCGCGACCTCGGCGTCCTTGAAGAACAGCTCGTAGAAGTCGCCCATGCGGAAGAACAGGATCGCGTCCGGTTGTCCCGCCTTGGCCGTCAGATACTGGGCCATGAACGGCGTCGCGCCCTCCAGGGCGGCGGCGATGTCGGGTGGATGGGAGACCGGGGCGTTCATGTGGCGTCAGGGTGACGGATCGGACCCGCGGCCTCAAGCCCGATCCGCCGCTCTTGCACAGGCTTGTCCGCCCTGCGATAGGCCGGGCCAGGCGGTTTAGGGAACGCGGTCAGACACCGCGGCTGTGCCCGCAACTGTAGGCGGCGAGAGCGTCGTCCGTCCGGGGTTCGCCTCGGCGCCACTGGGAAACTGGGAAGGCGAGGACGACGGTTCATGACCCGCAAGCCAGGAGACCTGGCCGCCTGTGTCGCTCGTCCGCTGTCCGGGACCAGACAGAGGCGCGGGGACTTCCGTCGCAGCGACCCGATCTTGCGCCGTCCGGACCTCAGGGCCCGGCGGATCGGTTCGCTCACACCGGCCTCTCGCGCGCATTCGCGGGGCCGCATCGGGGTCATCGCTCAATGAAGCGCTCCATTCTTCTGTCCACGGCCGCCCTGTCGGCCGCACTGTTCGCCCCGCCGGCGCTGGCCGACGAGGCGCAGCAGCTCGACGAGGTGGTCGTCACCGCCACCCGCCTGCCCGCCGTCGTCGCCGACACCCCCGGCGCCCGCGTCATCGACGCGGAGACGATCGAGCAGCGCGGCGCCGTCTTCGCCGCCGACATCCTGACCGACGTGCCGGGCCTGTCGGTCACGCGCACCGGCGCCTTCGGCGGCGTCGCCCAGGTCCGGATGCGCGGCGCCAACCCGGGCAAGACCCTGGTCCTGGTCGACGGCGCGCCCGTCAACGATCCCGCCGACATCAACGGCGCCTATGACTTCGGCGCCTTCGAGCTGGCCGACATCGCCCGGATCGAGGTGCTCAGCGGCCCGCAGTCGTCATTGTGGGGTTCGGACGCCATCGGCGGCGTGATCGCCTTCACCACCCGCGAAGTGGACGGCCTGCGCGCCGAACTGGAGGCCGGCAGCCTGGCCACCGCGCGCGGTCGCCTGTCGGTCGGGACCGTCGGCGACGCCCATGCCGTCAGCGCCTATGTCTCGCGCTTCGAGACGGACGGCGTCTCCGCCGCCGATGCGGCCGACGGCGCCA
This sequence comes from Pseudomonadota bacterium, assembly GCA_023451375.1. Lineage (GTDB taxonomy): Bacteria > Pseudomonadota > Alphaproteobacteria > Caulobacterales > Caulobacteraceae > Brevundimonas. Next base: position 39,470 of record JAEXZS010000021.1, on the reverse strand, counting down.
GCGAGCGCGACGGCCTGCGCAGCACCACCGCCGGCGCCAAGGGGCGCTACGCTCTGTCCGACACCGTAGCGGTCGATGGGTCGATCCGCTGGTCCAGGGCCCATGTGGAGCTGGACGGCTACCCGGCCCCGACCTACGTCCTGGCCGACACCGACGACACCCAGGACAGCGAGCAATGGTCCGGCTTCGCCCGCCTGAGCGCGGAAGCGTTCGGCCTGTCGCACCAGTTCAGCGCCTCCGCCTCGGACATCGACCGCACGTCCTACAGCGGCGGCTGGGCCTCGACCTTCAGCGGCGATCGCCAAGCCTATCGCTGGCAGGCGGACGGCGAGGCGGCGGGCGTCGCCTTCGCCTTCGGCGCCGAGCGCGACGAGGCCTACGGCGCGCTGTCGTCGGGCGAAGCGCGCGATCTGGGGACCACGTCGGTCTTCGGCGTGGCCCAGTACGAGGCCGGCCCGCTGAAGCTGACCGGCGGCCTGCGCCATGACGACACCGACGACTTCGGCGGAGAGACGACGGGGCGAATCTCCGGCGCCTACGACCTGGCCGGCGGCCTCGTCCTGTCGGGCGCGTACGGCAGCGGCTTCAAGGCCCCGACGGTCAGCCAGGCGGTGTGCGACTTCTGCTTCGCGCCGCAGCCCTGGCCGGAACTGACCGCCGAGACGGCCGACAGCGTCGAGGTCGCCCTGGGCTGGGCCTCGGCGGACGGCCGTTTCGACGGCCGCGTGACCGCCTACCGCCTGAAGGTCGAGGACGAGATCGCCTGGCGCGCCGGCCGCTACGTCAACATCGCCCGGACCGAGACCGACGGCGTCGAGGCCGAGGGCCGCGCGGACCTGGGCGGCGGCTTCGACCTGATCCTGGCCTATGCCTGGACCGACGCTCGCGACGGCGAGACGGACGCGCGCCTGCTGCGCGTGCCGGAACACGCCGGGTCGGCGACGCTGGGCTGGGCCGGGGATCGCCTCTCGGGCGCCCTGACCGTCCGGGCCGAGGGCGACATGGACGATTCCGGCGGCGTGCGCGAAGGCTTCGTCACGGCGAACCTGAACGCGGCCTACGCCCTGACCGATCACGTCGTCCTGACGGCGCGGCTCGAGAATCTGGCGGACGAAGGCTACCAGCAGGTGTTCGGCTACGGCGAGCCGGGCCGCACCGGCCATCTGGGGATCAGGCTGCGCTACTGATCCGGGCGCGCGCGTCGGCGGCGAAGGCCGCCGGCGCGTCGAGCGCCAGCGCCCGCCAGTCCAGGTTCGGACAGGGCGCATGGGCCGCCGCCAGTATGGCGCGCAGCTCGGCGGCCGAGGCCACGCTGGCCACGATCATCGCCGCGCCTTCCAGCGACAGGGCGTAGCCCAGCGCCGCCTGCATCGGATCGCAGCGCATCTCGGCCAGACGCCGGCGCGTGCGCGACAGCCCCTGGGCATGGCCGACCATGTGCGGCGGCAGGTCCTCGCCGCCCGCGAACAGCAGGCCGTTGGCGAAGACCGACGAGAGATGGATCGAGACGCCCAGGCCGGCCAGCTCGTCCAGCACCCCGTCCTGGGCCGCGCGCTGGTCCAGCAGGCTGCAGCCGATCTGGACAACATCCGGCTCCAGCCGACGCGCCAGCAGGACCGGCCCGTCCTCGATCGTGGCGCAGAAGCCGATGCGTCGGAACAGTCCGCGCTGTTTGAGGGTCTGCAGCCGGTCCCACAGGGCGCGGCCCTCGGCCCCCGCCAGATCGGCGGCGCTGGACACCAGCAGGGCCTCGCCGCGCGGCAGTCCCATCCGCTCCAGCGAGCGTCGGGCGCGCGCCTCCACCCGGTCCAGCCCGTCCGCCAGCGGCACGGTTCGCACGGTCACCTGGAAGGGAGAGGGGAAGGGCCAGGCCTGGCCCAGCAGCCGTTCGGCGTCGCCCTCGGGCTTGGTCGCGACCAGTTTGACGCCCGCGTCCGCGCCGGTCTGCAGCAGGAAACGCATCGCCTCCTCGCGCGCGCCCGAGGGCGCGGCCATGAAGGCGCCGGGGGCGCGCTCGGGCTCCGTCACCACGGCCAGGGCCAGGCGATTGACGGGCGAGGGCGCCGAAGGTGTGGCGGGGGATGGCGTCACCCCCCGAAAATGACTCGCAATGCTTAAAGGACGCTGAGCGAGACCTTTCGCGAACCTTACTTATCCACCGCCGGTCGCCGATTTCGGTGGAACGCGGCGGAAGCGTTCAGGCGTCGGCGTCGGGCTGCCGATCCGGATGCGCCGCGGCGAAGGCCGGGTGCGCCAGGGCCTTTTCCTCCACCGCCAGCAGCGTCGGCCAGGGCGTCAGGTCCAGATTGAACCGCCGCGCCGAATAGAGCTGCGGGATCAGGTAGCAGTCGGCCAGGGTGGGCGCGTCGCCGAAACACCAGCCGGCGCCGTGACGCCCCACCAGCGCCTGCAGGGCGTCGAAGCCGGGCGTGATCCAGCGCGCGGCCCAGGCGTCCACCGCGGCCGGGTCGGCCTCGAAGTCGCGGCGCAACGACGTCAGGACGCGCAGATTGTTCAGCGGATGGATGTCGCAGCCGATCAAGGCGGCCATGGCGCGGACCGTCGCCCGGTCGCCCCCGCCATCGGGCAGCAGCGCCGGCTGGGCGTGGGTCTCCTCCAGCCACTCCAGGATCGCCGGGCTCTGGATCAGCACCTGGCCGTCGACCTCCAGCGCCGGCACCAGGCCCTGAGGGTTCAGCGCCAGATAGGCGGCGCCCTTCTGCTCGCCCCGGCGCAGGTCGTGCGCCGCCTGGTCGTAGGCGACGCCCTTCAGGTTCAGGGCGATGCGGACGCGATAGCTGGCGCCCGAGCGCCAGTAGCCGTGCAGGATCATCACGCCACCTCGAACGCCAGGGTCTCCAGCCCGGCGATGGTCACCACCACCCTGTCGCCCCGCACCACCGGCCCCACGCCAGACGGGGTGCCGGTGAAGATCAGGTCCCCGGCCTGCAGCGTCCACAGCCTGCCGGCCGCCTCGACGATGCGCTCGGGGCTCAGGATCATGTCGTCCAGCGTGCCGCACTGTTTCGTCTCGCCATTGACGCTCAGCGCGATCGCCCCGGCGGGATCCGGCAGGGGGCCCAGCGTCACCGCGCCGCAGGGGGCCGACTGGTCGAAGCCCTTGGCCGCGTCCCAGGGCCGTCCGGCCTTCTTGGCCTCGGCTTGCAGGTCGCGGCGCGTCAGGTCGCAGCCGACCGCCCAGCCCACGACCTTCCCGCCCTCGCCGATGGCGGCGACCAGCTCCGCCTCATGGTGCAGGTTCGCCGTCGCGGACGGATAGGCCGGGTTCGCCCCGTCCGAAACCAACGCATCGCCGGGCTTGGAGAAGAAGAAGGGCGTCTGCTTGTCCGGGTCCGATCCCATCTCCCGCGCATGGGCCGCATAGTTCTGGCCCACGCACAGGATGCGCCGCACGGGCAGGCGGCGATCGTCGCCGACGATCGGCAGGGACGGGATCGGACGGGGCGGGAACAGCCATTGGGTCATGGGCGCTTTCTAGATCGGCGCTTCGCCGCTGGCGAGCCCGCGGCCCGCATGGTGCGGCGCGGGAACCTTGACCTGAGGATGGCGTTGGCTATCGGGGTTCCCTATTCTAATGCAAAGCTTGTGAACGGAGCGCGCATCATGGCCACGACCAAGGCTCGAGAAGACATCAAGAACGACCTGAAGACCCTCAAGGAGGATCTGAAGGCCGGCGCGCGCGAGGAGACGCAGCGCTTGCGCGAGAAGGCCTCCGAGGCGGAGAACCGCCTGCGCGCCAAGAGCGACGAGGTGCGCGAACAGGCGCGCGGCTACTACGAGCAGGCCCGGGTGCGCGGCCGCGAATACTACGACGACGCCGCCGAGCGCCTCGACGAGGCCCAGCGCTATGTCGTCGAACGCGTGCAGGAGCGCCCGCTGCAGTCGACCGCCATCGCTCTGGGCGTCGGCCTGGTGCTCGGCATGCTGCTCGCCGGCCGCCGCCGCTGATGTTCAAGGGCATCGTCAAGCGGCTGGTGGCGACCAGCGTCGTCGCCGCCAGCGTCTTCCTGGCCGTGGTCTTCCTGGGGCTGGCGCTGTTCTACGCCCTCAGCCTGGCGATGACGCCGCTGGGCGCCGCCGCCGTCACCTTCGGCCTGTTCGCCGCCGTCGCCCTGGTCACCGCGCTGGTCTTCCTGAAGGGCGGCGCTCACGATGACGAGGACGGCGATGACGAACACGAAGGGCTTATCGGCAAGGTGGTCCACATCGTGCGCGAGCGCCCGATCATCGGCGCCGTGGGCGGGCTGGGCGCCCTGTTCCTGCTGCTGCGCAATCCGGCCCTGGCCGCGATCGTCGCCAGCATGGTGACGGAGCGCAAGCTGGACCAACGCGGCTATCGTCGCCGGCGGTAAGCATCGCGGTTCGCGCGACGGGAACGCCGCAGTCTTCGAAGCGTTGTTATTTTGACGGAAGGGAAGCTCTCCCGACTTTGTCGCAACAACAACTTCAGGAGGACCGGGCCATGATTCGTTGGGCCATTATTTTCCTGGTCGTGGCCTTGGTCGCGGCCGTCCTTGGCTTCGGCGGTATTGCGAACTTCTCGTTCGAAATCGCCAAGTTCATCGCCGTGGTGGCGATCATCCTGTTCGTCATCGCCCTGGTGGCCGGCGGACTGCGTGGACGCGGCACGCGCATATAGCGGCCGATCAGCAAGACAGACGAAAGGGCCGGAACCTGGGTTCCGGCCCTTTCTGCATGCGGCGACGATGCTCAGATGGCGGCCTTCTCCCGTTCGCCGGGCCGTTGCGGATCCGGCGCCGTGGCGGCCCGGCGGGTGTCCTGGCGACGCGGCAGGCGCCAGACCTGATGGGAACAGAACCGCGTCCCATCCCAGGCGAAGGCGGTCACGGTGATCATCTTGGCGTCCCAGTCGATCTGGTTGAACCCGGGGGGCGAGCCCCGCTCGCGATGCGACAGGGTCCCGCAGCCGACGGCGTAAGAGCATTTGTCCGCCAGCGGGATCGCCATGGCGAACGGCACATGGACATGGCCGGTCATGATCAGATCGACCCCGGCCTCGGCGAAGATCAGGGCGGCCTCGTCGCCGCGCTTGACCTCGCCCGTCATGGGCGTGCCGATCATCTCGATCAGCGGGTGGTGGCAGGCCAAGACGCGCAGCGCCCCGATCGGCGCCTGCCGCAGCGCTTCCGCCGCGCGCCGCGTCTGATCCAGATCGATGACGCCCTTCGACCAATTGGGCCGCGCCTGCCAGCCGCGCGCGGTCACCACCCCGCGCACCATGACCTGATCGCTCTTGAACTGGCCGTCATGGGCGGGGAAGCCCGTCGCGGTTTCGAACGCCCGCCAGGGGTGCAGCACCCGCGCGACGGCGTTCCAGTACGGCACGTCGTGATTGCCGACGATGACGAAGCGCGGCTCGGGCATGGCCCGCATCCATTCCCCCGCCGCCCGGAATTCGTCGGGATAGCCCTTCTGGGTGATGTCGCCGGTGATCAGAACCAGATCGTTCGGCGTCGCGTGCGCGTATTCCAGCGCGGCGGCGCAGGCGCGCGCGTGCTCGCAGCCGAAATGGACATCGGAGAACTGAAGAATGCGCCCCATCAGACGCTGTCCTCGGCCGCCGGCGGTTTCGGCGTCAGGGCGCGGAAGGCTTTGGGCGTGAACTTCACCGTGACTTCAGGCCTCAGCAGAATGGGTTCGCCGTCGATCACGGCGGGAATCTTCGACCGGGCGCGAACCTGGATCCGCCGGGCCGGTCTGGTGGTGACCGACGGGTCATGACGCCAGTCGCTGAAAAGCGCGGTGGCCGCCAGGCGGAAGGCCTGGGCCGCGTCCGAGGGGTCCATCGCCGCGGCCTCCAGCCCCACGGGCTCGTCCATGGCGCGGGAGATCATGGGACTGATCAGCACCAGCGCCTCCGCGCGGCGTCGATCACCGTCGTCCAGGGTGAAGCGCAGGCGGCCGGTGAAGGCCCGCTTCAGCGCCCGCCGGGCATATTGCCAGGCCAGACGGACCTTGCCGGTTCGCATCGCCTCTCGCGCCGGGGCCCACAGGGCGGGAGAACCCAGGATGGCGGCGCAATAGAAATACTCCCCCTCCACCTCGCCGCCGGATACGAATTGCGGCTCCCCCTCCTCCAGGGCGAGGCGCAAGGCCGCCCTCCAGTCCGCCGTTCCATACAGCGCCCGGGGCAGCATGTTCATGGTTCCCCCGGGCAGGGGCGCGATCATCGGCCCGTCGGGCCGGGCGCGCGACGCCACCGATCGGGCCGTCCCGTCGCCGGCCAAGACCAATATGACGTCGGGCTTCGCCTTGAAGGCGCAGGTGATCGCTTCATCGAAGTCGCCGCCTTCCAGCACCACCACGTCCGCGTCCAGGTCATAGTCGGCCAGGATCGCCTCGGCTTCCTCGGCCGCGCGCGCGCCGACGCCGCCCGACAGGGGGTTCACCAGCATGACGGCCCGCCGCAGGGGCGTATGGGGCGTCAGCCCGCCTTTCGGCGCCGAAGGGGTCGCGACGTCGGAAGGTAAGGCGTCTGTCATGCCCGCCGAACGCTCCGCGCCGCGCGCCGTTCCGCTTTCATGGGAAGCTTCGCCATATATCCGCCTTTGCGTCATGGTCGCTGGAACCGCGAAGCCTATCTCACGTTTTCGTCGTCAGGGCGAAAGCAACGGATTTCGAGGAGAGACATCATGAACAAGGCGATTATCGCGATCGCAGGCGCCGGTCTGCTGGCTTCGGCCTGCGCCAGCGACCCCTACGGCTACAACGGCGGCTCGAACCAGACGGTTCACCAAGGCGCCATCGGCGCCGGGCTCGGCGCGGTCGCCGGCGCCATCGTCGGCAACAACGTCGGCGGCGGCAATGCGGCGACCGGCGCCCTGATCGGCGGCGCCCTGGGCGGCGCCGCCGGCGCCATCCGCGGCTCCAACCAGGACCGCGCCAACCAGCAGCGCTACCGCGACAGCCAAGGCCGGTACTACTACTGCTACGACAATCGTCAGGACGAGTGCTACTGGGACAACGGGCAGCGCCGGTACTGAGCCGATCTTCGGCGCGAGGACGCGCTGATGAAGACGGGCGGCTCGTCGAACGACGGGCCGCCTTTTTCATGACCGCGACGGAGGGGCTTTTGAGACTTCACATGGGAATGGCCGCGATGGCGGCGCTGGTGCTGGCGGGCTGCGCGAGCCGGCCGGACAGGGACATGATCGTCGCGGATGCAGACTGCGCGCCGATCCGGTTCGACATCTATTTCGCGACCGATCAGGCCGAGCTCACGCCCGTGGCGGCGGAGGCGGTGCGGATGAGCGCGGCGAAGGCGGCCGCCTGCCGGGTGGACCGGGTGCGGGTCCTGGGCCTGGCCGACGCCCAGGGCGGGGCCACGGCCAACCTCAATCTGTCGGAAAGGCGCGCGCAGGCGGTGACCACGGCGCTGGAGGCGGCCGGATTGCCCGCCCCTGTGTTCGAGGTTCAGGCCGCCGGCGACGCGGGCGCCACCACCGCCGCCGGCGCCAACGCCCCGCTCCGCCGCCGCACCGAGGTCCTGATCGAGGCCCGCCCCCGCTGACCTCAGCCACGCGCCGGCGGCTCGTCCTCCGGCGCGGTCAGGCCCAGGGACGCCGACGCCGGCGCCTGGCCGTCCCGCACCGCCCGCCAAGCCTCGCCCAGCCTGAGGGCCCTGAGGAGGTCGTCCTCGGTCATCGAGCCGGAGCGGCAGGACCGCATCGCCGCCACGCCCTCCAGCAGGACCCCGGCGGCCTGGAGCGACGCATCGTCGGAATGCAGGCCGATGTCCTGCAGGCGGCCGAAGCGCCAACCGTCCTCAGGCGGGTTGGCTTCCACCAGCGCGAACCGTTCCAGCGGGGTCAGGTCCTCGGCGATGAACGCCCAGGCGCCGCTCTGGGGATGACGGGCGTAGTGTCCGCTCCGATCCGGCAGGCCATGGGCGACGTAGATCGCCAACGCGGTCGCCTCCACCTGATCCAGCACGGCCTGAAGCGCGGTCGGCTCCGTGGAACGCACAGGCGCGCCCGGCGCCGCGAACGGATCTTCCGTCGGTTCGACGAGGGATGTCGCCGGCGCCCCGCCGGACCTGGCCAGGAGGGCGCGCCAACGACTCCAGACCTTCATCAGTCCGTGTTCAGCGTGCTGGTGACGGACACGTCGTAGATCACGCGCGTCAGGGATTGCACGACCTCGAAGAACTTGCGCGCTTCCGCGGCGCCGGCCAGCGGCACGTAGATCACGTCTTCCGGCACGATCTGCATGTTGGTGGCGGCGAAGACGCTGGCGGCGTCGTTGAAGTCGAGCTCATAGACGATCGGCACGCCGCGCGGCGTCGGCGGCTGGCGCACGCCCAGAGCCTGGGCGACTTCGGGGCGCTCGAACCGGAAGATCATGACCCGACGCGGATTGGCCGTGTTCGTGTTCAGGCCGCCCACCCGCGACATGGCCCCGGTCAGGGTCATCGGTCCGGCGGGCATGTCGACCTGCGTCACCGCGTTGAGGGCGCCGAAGGTCGAGAAGCGCCGCGGCTTGTAGAGGACGTTGATCACGTCGCCGCGCTGCAGACGCACATTCTCGCCCATTTCGGTCGTGACCACCGACAGGGGCGCGGTGTAGGTGCGGCCGTCGCGCTGGATGTTGATGATCAGATCGTCGGTCGGGCGGGCGGACCCGCCCGCGGCCGCCAGGACGTCGAGGATGCGATCGCTGTTCACCCCCAGCGGCGCGCGCCCCGGCTGCTTCACGTCGCCGAGCACGTTGACGCTGTTCGAGACATTCTGGGCGATGGAGACCAGCACCTGGGGATTGGCCACCTTGCCCACGAGCGCGCGACGGATCGCGGCGGCGGCCTGGGTCGTGGTCAGACCGACCACGGGGACCTGGCCGGCGAAGGGGATGGAGACCGCGCCGTTGCGGTCCACCACCACGCCGGGAAAACCCTGTGAGCCGCCTTCGATGCGCGCGGCGGCGCCGCCGCCGCTACCGCCGCCGAACAGAGAGCCGCTCGGGTCGAAGATGGAAACAGCCAGGGTGTCGCCTTGGCCGATCACGTCGACGGGCAGTTCGCTTCCGGCCGTGGCCAGGGTGCCGAAGAACTGGGCCGGCACCGCCTTGATTCGCTCGGTGACTTCATAGGTCAGCGGCACCAGCGCATAGCTGCCGAGCGCCTCGGCCGTAGTCGCGCCCTGGTTCACGGACGCCCCCGAGGGGCCGTCGCGCGGCAGGGTCGAGCAGCCGCTCAGGACGGCGGCGATAGTCAGCGAGAGGATTCTGCGTGTCATCACAAAGGCGAGCTTTCGTTCGAGGACGTGATTACAGGCCTTGGCGATCCCCCGCCAGACCCCCGTCCCGCTTAAGGGCGAGCGTGTCGGCGACGATGCGGAAGTGATCGGCCCACCGCGGCGGCTGATAGGCCGGCCGGGGCGGCGGAGGGGTGAGGGCCGCGCGCTCGATCGCCTGAAGCCAACCCAGTCCGTCCAGCGGATCGATCAGCTCGGCGTCCGGCGTCAGCTCGCGATGCGGAGGGATGTCCGAAGCGATCAGGGAGGCCCCGAGGGCGCGCGCCTCCACGGCCGGCAGGTCGAAGCCTTCGACGGCCGAGGGAGCCAGGACGGCGCGCGCGCCGCGCATCAGCTTCACCAGGGCGTCGTCCGACAGGTTCTCGGCCTGGTGGACCACGCCGCGCAGGTTGGGCGAGCGCTGGAGATGGTCGAGGACGGCCTCGTTCTCCCAGCCGTAGCGGCCCACGAGCACGAGCGACGGCGTCCGGTCGCCCAGCCGCTCCTCCAGCCGACGCCATAGGGTGAGCAGCTGGGCCAGGTTCTTCCGGGCTTCGATCGTGCCGACATGGATGAAATAAGGCCGGCTGGAGCGGATGGCGTCTCCGGACGTGAAGACCGTCTCAATCCCCAGGTGGGCCACCCGGACCGGCGGCGGGGTCAGCCCTTCCCGTTCCGCGAACAGAACGAGTTCATCGGCGGTATGCTGCGAATTGACCAGAATGGCGGTGGCGTGCCGCAGGGCGTGGACCACGCGGGCGCGATGCTTTTCCGAATCGCCCGGCCGACAGAATTCCGGATGGGTGATGGGGATCAGGTCGTGGATCATCACCACCCGATCGACACCGGTCCGTTCCAGGTCCTGGAGCGCGGCCGCGTCGTGCAAGGTGGTGTGCCCGACGTTGAGGTAGACGTCGGCGGCGGGCAGAGGCGCGGCGTGGCGGGATCGGAAGAACTGCCGCAGCACGCGCGGCTTGTCCTTGGCCGGCTTGGTCCCCGGCTCCGGCGGAGGACAGATCACCGATTCGGCCGGCCGGCGATCATGGGTCAGCGCCGCCAGCAGCCTGGCCTCATGCCTGGCCGCGCCATTGGTCGCGCGGCCGTCCCACCGCGCGCGCAGACCGGCGACGAAGTCGCGGAACCAGGCCGGGTCGACGGTGACGAGCCGCCCCTTGCGGCCCCGCACCGGGATCATCACCACGTCGGGACGGGAGGCCAGCCATTCGGCGTAGGCCAGGCAGACCCGGTCCACGCCGGTGGGCGCGGTCCGTTCGGCGCGGCTCAGCAGCCGGGAGACGTCGTAGAGAATCCTCATCGGTTCAGGCGACGTAGCCCGCCTGCATCAGTTCGGCGATGTGGACGATCGCCATCGGGCGGCGGTCCTCGACGATGAACAGGGTGGCGATCTTGTTGGCGGTCAGCAGGTCGACGACGTCGCTCATGCGGGCATCGGGCTCGACGGTGATCGGACTGCTGCTCATGATGTCGGCGGCCTGCACCGAGGTGATGTCGCGCTGGAAGGCGCGGCGGATGTCGCCGTCGGTGATGACCCCCGCCAGGGTCTGGTCGGGATTGAGCACGGCGACGGCGCCCTTGCGGCCGGCCGTGACGGCGGAGACCACGTCGCTGAAGCTGGCGGTCAGCGGCACGCTGGCCGGGGCGGCGGCGTTGTCGCCCATCCATTCGCGCACGCTCTGCAGGCTCATGCCCAGGGCGCCGCCCGGATGGTGCAGGCCGAAGTCCATGGCCGTGAAGCCGCGACGGTCCATCAGCACCATGGCCAGGGCGTCGCCCAGCGCCAGGCTCATGAGGGTCGAGGTCGTCGGCGCCAGGCCGTTGGGGCAGGCCTCGGCCACCTTGGGCATGGTCAGGCAGACGGCGGCGTTGCGGCCCAGGAAGCTGGTCGGGCGCTGGGTGATGCCGATGACGGGGATGCCGTTGCGCTGGCAGAACAGCAGGGGATCGCGCAGTTCCCGGCTTTCGCCGGAGTTGGACAGGGCGATCACCGTCACGTCCGGGCGCAGCATGCCCAGGTCGCCGTGGCTCATCTCGGCGGGGTGGACGAAGAAGGCGTTGGTGCCGGTGGAGGCGAGCGTGGCGGCGATCTTGTTGCCGATATGGCCCGACTTGCCCATGCCGGTGACGACGACATAGCCCGACCGGCTCATGATCACGTCCGCGGCGCGCGCCACGGCGACGTCGATGGAGCGCTCGAGCGCCTCGAGCGCCTCGATGTTCAGCCGGATCACCTCACGGGCCCGGTCGGTCATGGTGGTGATTTCTTCGGGCGAGGAGTGGACGATGTCGGTCATTGCGCAAGGCCCGCGCGCCGGGCCATCCTTCTTCGAAGGCGCGCGGTCTGCCTGAGGTCCGGGCCGCGCGCAACGGTTCCTTTCAGACGCCTATGTCGATTCGCCGTCAACCTTTGCCGGTTTGACGCGTTAGGATGGCCGGGGAATCCATCAGTAAGAGAGTGTCTCGCCCAATGTCGTCTCGTCTCCGAGTCGCCGATCCAGGTCTGCCGCCGCCGCCCGTGAAGGCCGACAGGGTCGCCCTGTTCCTGGACATGGACGGCGTTCTGGCCCCGCTGGCGCCGACGCCGGACGCCGTGAAGCCCGTCAGCCGCCGGACCGCGGTGCTGAGGGCGCTGGAGCGGCGCCTTGAAGGTCGCGTGGCTATCGTCAGCGGGCGCACCATCGCCGAAATCGACCGCATCGCCGACAACGCCCTGGCCTCGGCCTCGGGCGTGCACGGGCTGGAGCGGCGCCGCCGCGACGGCTCGGTGGAGCGCGGACCGGCGGACGCGGGCGTGACCCGGGCGCTGGACGCGTTCAGACGGTTCGCATCCACCCGGCCGGGCATGATCGTCGAAGACAAGGGCGTCTCGGCGGGCCTGCACTATCGCCAGGCGCCGGACCAGGCCGGCGCGGCCGAGGCCCTGGCGCGCAGCCTGAGCGAGGAGACGGGGCTGAAGCTGCAGCCGGGCCACATGGTGCTGGAGCTCAAGACCCCCGGCGCCAGCAAGGGCACGGCCCTGACCGCCTTCATGGCGGAGCCGCCCTTCCAGGGCGCGACGCCGGTGATGCTGGGCGACGACCTGACCGACGAGGACGGCTTCCGCGCCGCCGAGGCGGCGGGCGGCTACGGCGTGCTGGTGGGGCCGGAGCGTCCGACGGCGGCGCGGTACCGGCTGGACGACGTGGACGCCGTCCTGAGCTGGCTCGAAGCCGTGGCGGAGGCCTGAGATGAAACCCAACCTGGACCTCTGGCCCATCGGCAACTGCGCCATCAGCGCCCTGATCGACCGCCAGGGTCGGTTCGTCTGGGCCTGCGCGCCGCGCGTGGACGGCGACCCGGTCTTTTCGGCCCTGATGAACGGCGAAGCGCCGGAACACGGCTTCTGGGCCATCGAGCTGGAAGGGCTGAAGCACGTCAGCCAGGCCTATGTCCGCAACACGCCGGTGCTGCGCACCTTGCTGACGGGCGAGGACGGATCGGTGGTCGAGATCCTGGATTTCGCGCCGCGCCATCCGAAGCATTCGCGCACCTACCGCCCGCTGGCGTTCGGCCGCGTGGTGCGCCCGCTGAGCGGAACCCCGCGCATCCGGGTGCGGCTGAGGCCGTCCACCGACTGGGGCGCGGCCCCGGCGCCCCATACCTCCGGCTCCAACCACATCCGCTTCATCTGCCCGGACGTGACCTTCCGGCTGACGACCGACTGCCCCGTTTCGCACCTGCTCAACGAGCGGACCTTCCGGCTGGAACGGCCGCTGGCCTTCTTCTTCGGGCCGGACGAGGGCTATGACCAGGATGTCGGGCCGGGCGTGCAGGCGGCGCTGGACCGCACCATCGCCTATTGGCAGGACTGGGTGCGCAAGCTCTACCTGCCGCTGGACTGGCAGGAGGCGGTCATCCGCGCCGCCATCACGCTGAAGCTGTGCGCCTATGAGGAGACCGGCGCCATCGTCGCGGCCATGACCACCTCGGTGCCCGAGTTCCCCGAGAGCGGCCGCAACTGGGACTATCGCTACTGCTGGATCCGCGACGCCTACTACACGGTCCGGGCGCTGAACCGGCTGGGCGCGGTGGACATCCTGGAGAACTACCTCGTCTATCTGCGGAACCTGGTGGACAACTCCGCCGGCGGCCATGTCCAGCCCGTCTATGGCGTGGGGCTGGAGCCCGGCATCGGCGAGAGCATCGTCGAGACGGTCGAGGGCTATCGCGGGATGAAGCCCGTGCGCGTCGGCAACCAGGCGCACGAGCACCTGCAGCACGATGTCTATGGCCAGATCGTCCTGCCGCTGGTGCAGGCCTTCTACGACCAGCGGCTGCTGCGGCCCGGCACCATCGACGACTTCTATGCGCTGGAGAAGGTCGGCGAGCGGGCCTTCGTCATGCACGACCAGACCGACGCCGGCCTGTGGGAGTTCCGCACCATCGCGCGGGTGCACACCTATTCCTCGGTCATGTGCTGGGCCGCGTGCGACCGGCTGGCCAAGGCGGCCGACCACCTGGGCCTGGAAAGCCGCGCGGCGACCTGGCGCGAGCGGGCCGGCGTCATCCGCGCGCGCATCGAGAAAGAAGCCTTCGTGCCCGAGGAGGGGCGGTTCGCCGCCAGCTACGGCGGCCGGGAGCTGGACGCCTCCCTGCTGCAGATGACCGACCTTGGGTTCCTGGACGCCCGCGACCCGCGCCAGATCGCCACCTTCGACGCCATCGAGCGCGACCTGAAGAAGGGCAGCCACCTGTTCCGCTATGTCGAGCCCGACGACTTCGGCGAGCCGGAGACCGCCTTCAACTTCTGCACCTTCTGGTTTATCGAGGCCCTGCACCAGAACGGCCGCGTCCAGGAGGCGCGGGAAATCTTCGAGGAGATGCTGAGCCGGCGCACGCACGCGGGCCTGCTCAGCGAAGATATCTCGATCGAGGACGGGGAGCTGTGGGGCAATTATCCGCAGACCTACTCCCTGGTCGGCATCATCAATTGCGCCGTGTTGTTGAGCCGTTCCTGGACCGATGTGCGTTGATGTTCGGACCCCGGGGCTGGGGTCGCCGCCTGAAGTGAAGTCATGAGCCGCCTGATCGTCGTTTCAAACCGGGTTTCGGCCCCGACGGACCCCGCCGCCGGATCGGCGGGGGGGCTGGCCATGGCGCTGTCGGCGGCGCTGCGGAAATACGACGGCCTGTGGTTCGGCTGGTCGGGCGAGACGGTCGAACACTGGACCGGCGAGGTGAAGATCGAGGACCGGGCCGGCGTCACCGTGGGCCTGGTCGATCTGGAGCCGCAGGATGTCGACGAATATTACAACGGCTACGCCAACAAGACGCTGTGGCCGCTGTTCCACCACCGGATCGACCTGACGCAGTACGAACGGTCCTATGGCGAGGGCTATGAGCGGGTGAATCGCCGGTTCGCCGAGGTGCTGGCGCCGCTGATCGAGCCGGACGACATCATCTGGATCCACGACTACCACATGATCCCGCTGGCCATGTATCTGCGCCGGCAGGGGCTGACGAACCGGATGGGCTTCTTCCTGCACACGCCCTGGCCGGCGCGGCAGCTGCTGGTGACCTTGCCGCACCACAGGCGGCTGGTGGAATCGATGTTCCACTTCGACCTGGTGGGCTTCCACACGCACGAGTGGTGCGACCTGTTCATCGACTATGTGGTGACCGAGCGGCAGGGCGAGCTGTTCGGGCACGGCGGGCTGGAGTGCTTCGGGCGGCGGCTGCAGACCGGGGTCTTCCCCATCGGCATCGACGTGGACGGCTTTCTGGCGGCGCGGAACTCGACGCTGGGCACGCGGACCTACGACCGGATGGCGGCGTCGGCGGCGTTCCGGTCGATGATCGTCGGCGTGGACCGGCTGGACTATTCCAAGGGGCTGGAGGAGCGGCTGCTCGGCTTCGAGCAGTTCCTGCACGACAACCCGTCGATGCGGGGCGAGGTCTTCCTGCTGCAGGTCACGCCGATCTCGCGCGACGACGTGGACAGCTATCAGGACATCCGCGCGCGGCTGGACGCGCTGGCCGGAAGGGTCAACGGCGCCTTCGCCGACATGGACTGGCAGCCGATCCGCTATCTGAACCGCACCTATCGACGCGACCAGCTGGCGGGGATCTATCGCGCCGCCAAGGTCGGGCTGGTGACGCCGTTGCGCGACGGCATGAACCTGGTGGCGAAGGAATATGTCTGCGCCCAGGACCCGCAGGATCCCGGCGTTCTGATCCTGTCGCGCTTCGCCGGGGCGGCCGAGCAGATGGGCGAGGCGCTGCTGGTCAATCCCTACAGCCGCGAGGAGCTGTCGGAGGCGATAACCAAGGCGCTGACCATGCCGCTGGCCGAGCGCATCCGGAAATGGGAGGCGCTGATGAAGGTGGTGCGGGAGACCGACGTGTCGATCTGGCGCGACGCCTTCGTGAAGGCCCTGACCTCGGTCGAGGTGGCCGAGCCCGCGCCCACGCCGGAGACGGCGCCCCTGGCCGGCGCCGCCTAGCGCAGGTCGAAGGCCAGCAGCAGCGTCCGCTGCATCGGGTTGAAGTTGTCGTCGGACAGGATGTAGAGGCGCGTCGCCCCGCCCCGCCGTTCGGCGGCGACGCCTTCGAAATTGTCGGTGGTTCCCGGCAGCTTCAGCTCGACCAGGACCGGGCCCAGCTCGCCGTCCGGGGCCATGCGGCGAACGCGGGCGCGGGCGTCCAGCGGCGGACGGTAGAGGCGCTGAACCACGAACCAGCCCTGCCCGTCCGGAGCGCGGTCCATGCCGGTGATGCGATAGTCCCCGTCCGGGACCGGGGTCGCGGGCGGCGCGACCACGACCTGACAGCGCACGGGATCGCAATCCCAGACGCCGCCGGATTCACCCGCCACGCGCCAGCCGCCCGGGGCGGCGGCGACCCCCTCCAGGCCGTCGTTCTCGGCGAAGGGGACGTCCGGAATGCGAAGCGGCGTCGGGCGCGGCGACAGATCGGAGAGCGGGCCGTAGTTCCACAAACGGTGGCGTCGCTCGAAACTGACCAGAAGGTCGCCCGACGGCGTCAGCACCAGGCCCTCGGCGTCGCCGTCCGCCTTGTCGGTGATGGGGGCTCCGTCGGCCAGGGTGAGGCGGCGGGTCTGAAACGCGTCGAGCCCGACAAGCCGGCCCCGGTCGTCGAGGCGCAGCCGCGCGCGGACCAGGTCGCCCGTGTCGGAGACCGTGACCAGGCCGCCGTCGCCGGTGAGCTTCAGATCCGAAAGGCTGTGCAACGGCGACGTGGAGCCCGCGACGATCTCCAGACCTCCCGCGAAGCTCACGCCTTCCGCCAGAACCGCGCCGCCCGGCAGGCCCAGGCCGACGCTCTTCAACTCGGCCGCGGCGGGCGTCCATCCGTCGGCGGCCCGGGGCGCGGGCTGGGGCGCGCCCAAGGAGGCGGCGCAGGCGGTCAGGCACAGGGCGGCCCAGACGGAGGCGAGGCGCGACGGACGCTTCACGCGGCCTTCCGGCGCCGCGCGCGGCCGCCGACGGGGGCCTGCTCCTGCTCGAACAGTTCGGCCAGCTTCTCGGTCATGGCCCCGGCCAGCTGCTCCACGTCGACGATGGTCAGCGCCTTGCGGTACCAGCGGGTCACGTCGTGGCCGATGCCGATGGCCAGCAGCTCGACCGGCGAGCGGTCCTCGATCTCGGCGATCACCGCGCGCAGATGCTTGTCCAGGTAGAGGGCCGCATTGGCCGACTGGGTGGAGTCGTCGACCGGCGAGCCGTCGGAGATGACCATCAGGATGCGGCGCTGCTCGGTGCGCGCCAGCAGGCGGTCGTGCGCCCACAGCAGGGCCTCGCCGTCGATGTTCTCCTTCAGCAGGCCCTCGCGCATCATCAGGCCCAGGTTCTTCTTGGCCCGTCGCCAGGGGGCGTCGGCGGACTTGTAGATGATGTGGCGCAGGTCGTTCAGGCGGCCGGGATTGGCGGGCTTGCCGGCGGTGATCCAGGCCTCGCGGCTCTGGCCGCCCTTCCAGGCGCGGGTGGTGAATCCCAGGATCTCCACCTTGACGCCGCACCGCTCCAGCGTCCGCGCCAGGATGTCGGCGCAGACCGCCGCGACCATGATCGGGCGCCCGCGCATGGAGCCGGAGTTGTCCAGAAGCAGGGTCACCACCGTGTCGCGGAACGGGCTTTCGCTCTCGGCCTTGAAGGACAGAGGCGCGGTCGGGTCGGTGATGATCCGGGTCAGGCGGGCCGTGTCCAGCGCCCCCTCCTCGAGGTCGAAGATCCAGGAGCGGTTCTGCTGGGCCAGCAGGCGGCGCTGCAGCTTGTTGGCCAGGCGCGAGACGACGCTGGACAAGACCGCCAGCTGGCTGTCCAGCAGGGCGCGCAGCCGGTCCAGCTCCATCGGGTCGCACAGGTCCGAGGCGTCGACCACCTCGTCATAGGCGGTGGTGAAGACGCGATAGAAGTCGACCGCGCGGCCGTCGTCGCGGTTCGGCTGGCGATTGGGCTGCTCGCCCTCGTTCAGCTCGGGCGCCTCGTCCGAGGCCTGGCCGTCAGGGTCGGCGGGCGCGCCCTCGGGCCGGCTCTCGCGCTCATCCTCGGAGGTCTGCTCGTCGGCCGAGCCCTCGATGGACTGGGAGCCTTCGCCGCCGTCCTCCTCCTCGTCCTGGTCCTCGTCGGAGTCGTCCTTGGGGTCCTGGGGATCGGGTTCCTGGTCGCCGGGGTCCTCGGAGGCGTCGTCGCCCTTGCCGTCCCCAGGGTCCAGGTCCAGCGCGCGCAGCACGGCCTTCAGCCGCGCGGCGAAGGCAGCCTGGTCCCCGGCCACCGCCGCCAGGGCGTCCAGCTCTCCGCCCGCACGGGCCTCCAGGTTGGCGCGCACGAGGTCCAGCATGGCGCGGGCGCCGTCGGGCGCGGCCCGGCCGGTCAGCCGCTCACGCACCAGCAGGCCCACCGCCTCGGGCAGGGGGACGCGTTCCGCCTCGGCCGCGCGAAGGGCGCCGGTCCGCTCCAACCGGGTGAGCAGGGCGGCGTCGAGATTGCCGCGCACCCCGGCCAGGAACTCCGATCCCACCGCCTCGACCCGCGCCTGTTCCGCGGCGTCGAAGACGTCGGCGGCCTGGGCGTCGGCCGGGCGCAGGCGACGGTCGGCGGCCTCATCGTGATTGGCCAGCCGCAGCGCCAGCCGGTCGGCCTGGCCGCGCAGCGACGCGCTCTCGGGGCCGGAGGGATCGCGCGGGGGATGGGGCAGGGTCAGGACGCCGCCGGAGACCCTGGGGCCGTCCGAGGCGAAGACGACCTCCAGCTCCGGCTGCTCGGCCAGGGCGCGCGCGGCGTGGCCAAGCGCGCGCTTGAAGGTTTCGGCGGGCGTGTCCGGGGCGGCCATGGGCTTCAGTTAGTCGTTTACCGGCCGGGGGAAAAGCGGGTCAGGCGGCTTTTCGCAAGGGCATGCGGCGCCCGTAGGTCAGGCGACGCCAGATCCACTCCAGCGGCCCCATGCGGAACCAGCGGAGCCACAGCGGCGACCAGAGCAGCTGCAGCGCCCAGACCACGGCGACGACGCCCCACAGCTGGACGTAGTCCATCCGGCCGAACAGGCGCGGCCCCCAGGGCATGTAGAAGATGGAGGTCATGATCAGGGTCTGGGCCAGGTAGTTGGTGAAGGCCATCTGCCCCGCGGCCCGGAAGGGCGCGAGCAACCAGTCGAACCCGCGCGTGGCGGCCAGGATCACCAGGCTGGCGTAGCCCAGGGTGATCACGATCGGATAGGAGGCCAGGGCCGCCGCCATGCCCCGGCTCGCGTTCGGCTGCGCCAGTTCCCGCCACTGCAGCGGCGCCAGCACCGCCAGAGCCGCCATGCCGAGGGCGACCAGCGCCAAATAGACCCAGGTCGGCGCCCGTCCGCTCAGGAAGCCCGACTTCAGCAGGCCCATGCCCAGCATCATCAGCGGCACGGCCGCGAAGACGAAGACCGTCAGGCTGGTCCCCTGCACCACCAGCCAGGCGGTGAGGTTCTGCCCCAGGGCGCCGGTCCAGCCGCTCTGGTAGGCCTCGATCGACTGGCGGACCATGCCGGCGGTGAACTGGGAGCGGTTGAACTCCTGCGTCAGCGCCTGCGGTCCGTGGGCGGCGAAGACCGCCGTCGCCGCCTGCAGCGTCGCCAGCAGCAGCGTCAGGCCCAGGCCCAGCCCGATCAGCAGCCGCGCCGACAGCGACCGCATCAGCGACACGAACAGGCCGGCCCAGGCGTAGAGCAGCAGGACGTCGCCGTACCAGAAGACGAGGCCGTGGATCAGGGCGATGACCGCCAGCCAGAACAGCCGCCGGCGCAGGAGCCGCCCGCCTTCGGCGTCGTCCTGCTCGCCCCCGACCAGATAGATCGAGGCTCCGAACAGGATGGAGAACAGGGCGATGAACTTCTGCTGGAAGAAGACCTCGACGGCCCACCGCGCCACGGCGTTGTCGCCCACGACTGGGAACGGGCTGAGCGCCGGGTCGTCATAGACCATGAAGGGCAGCGCGAAGGAGGCGGCGTTGACCGCCAGTATGCCCAGAACCGCAACGCCCCGCAGCGCGTCCAGCGAGCCGATGCGCGCCTTGGCGTCGACCGGCATGCGTTCGGATGGCCCCAGGCCGGCGTCCGTTGTCGTCATCGGCCGCCCCCGCAGCGTGTGGATCAGGTGTTGGGCAGCAGCCCCAGCCGGTCGCGCACGACCGGCTTCGCCTCGAAGGCGATGAAGGCCACGCACAGGCCGGCCCACAGGGCGTAGCTGACGCCGCCAACGATGGTCACGGGTAGGAAACCGACGCCGAAGATCAGCAGGGTCGTCTCCGACGCGCCCAGCGCCTGCAGGATTCCCCCGGCCTCGAACCAGCCGATCACCATCAGCACCAGCGCCATGGCCGCCTGCATGGCCCCCGCCAGGAGGCCGCCGAACAGCATGAAGCGCCACACCACGCCCAGCCGCGTGCCGGGCCGTCCGCTGCGGCGGCGCTCGATTAGGATACGCCACAGGCCGACCGGCACGGCGATCAGGCCCACGATCAGCACCATCAGGCGCCAGTCCAGCTCCCGCCCCGGAATCCACGAGCTGGGCGGCCAGAACGGCAGGGTCAGGATCAGCGGCGGCCAGGCCGCGCCGGCCAGCACGGCCAGCCAGCGATAGTGCTCGCCGGCGCGCGGCGTGATGCGGGTCTGGCCCGGCAGATCCTCGTACCGCTCGGGCGTCCTCATCGGGTCGGCACCGGGGTCTCGCCGGAATAGTCGTAGAAGCCGCGTCCCGACTTGCGGCCCAGCCAGCCGGCCTCGACGTACTTCACCAGCAGCGGGCACGGCCTGTACTTGCTGTCGGCCAGGCCGTCATAGAGCACGTTCATGATGGCCAGGACGACGTCCAGGCCCATGAAGTCCGCCAGCTCCAGCGGCCCCATCGGATGGTTGGCGCCCAGCCGCAGCGCCTTGTCGATGGAGGCGACGTTGCCCACGCCCTCGTACAGGGCGAAGATCGCCTCGTTCATCATCGGCACCAGGATGCGGTTGACGATGAAGGCGGGGAAGTCCTCGGCGTCCGTGGTCGTCTTGCCCAGGCTCTCCGCGAAGGCGACGGCGGCGGAATGGGTCTCGGCCGAGGTGGCGATGCCGCGGATGATCTCGACCAGCTTCATCACCGGGGCCGGCTTCATGAAGTGCAGGCCGATGAAGCGGTCCGGCCGGTCGGTGGCCGAGGCCAGGCGGGTGATCGAGATGGACGAGGTGTTGGTCGCCAGGATGGCCGCCTCGCTCAGATGCGGCAGGGCCTCGGCGTAGACGCCCTTCTTGATGGCCTCGTCCTCGATCGCCGCCTCGATGACCAGGTCGGCGCCGGTCACCGCCTCGGCGATCGTGTTCACGGTCGTGATGCGCGCCAGGGCCTCGTCGGCGCTGGCCTGCTGCGTCGATCCGCGCCCCACCTGCCGCGACAGGCTGGCGGCGATCTGACCCTGGGCCAGCGGCAGGCGCTCGGGCGCCACGTCGTAGAGCCGGACCGAATAGCCGCCCAGCGCCACCGTCTGGGCGATGCCTGCGCCCATCTGTCCGGCGCCGAGGACGGCGACTGTGGTGATCGTGCTCATGAACCGCGGTCGAGAGTTGTCGGGGCGGGCACCTTAGGAAGGTCGCCGCGCGGCGCAAGGCCCCTTAGGCGCGGAACCGACAGAATCCCGCCGGCCGTGTCGCCTCATCCCAGCATCTGGACCAGGGCCGGGCCGGCCGTGCGATTGAACAGCACGCTGACGAACTGGAGCAGCAGGATGACCACGATGGGCGAGATGTCGATGCCGCCCAGCGACGGGATGATGCGCCGGAACGGCTCCAGCAGCGGGCGGGTCACCTGGTCCAGGAAGCTGCCGACCGAATGGACGAAGCGGTTGCGGTAGTTGATCACGTCGAAGGCGACCAGCCAGCTGAGGATGGCCTGGGCGATGATGAACCAGATCATCAGACTGATGACGGCGTTGATCAGCCAGACGATGGCGAAGCCCATGGACGTTTCTCCGTTGCGCGAACCCGGCTTCTAGACCGTCGGGCGGCCCGGTCGCAACGGCCCCGTCGCGCCTGCGCGGATTCGCCGGGGGCGACGCGATGCGCCGGTCACGCCCCGCTGAAGGTGTCGCAGGCGGCGGGATCGCCGGACCGGTAGCCGCGCTGCAGCCATTCGACCCGCTGGGCCGAGGAGCCGTGGGTGAAGCTCTCGGGCGAGACGCGGCGGCCGGCGCCGCTCTGCAGGGCGTCGTCGCCGATGGCCTGGGCGGTCTTCATGCCGGCCTCGAAATCGCCGGGCTCCAGCGCCACCGCGCCGTTGGACGCGGCCGAGGCGTTGGCGGCCCAGACGCCGGCGTAGCAGTCCGCCTGAAGCTCCAGCGCGACGGAGTAGCGGTTGGCCTCGGCCTCGCCCCGCGCCCGCTGCTGCGCCTCTCGGACCTGGGCGGAGGCGCCGGTCAGGGTCTGGAGGTGATGGCCGAACTCGTGGGCGATGACATAGGCCTTGGCGAAGTCGGCGCTGGAGCCGCCCAGCCGTTCCAGCTCCTGCCAGAAGCCGAGGTCCAGGTAGACGGTGCGATCGCTGGGACAGTAGAACGGCCCCATCGCCGACTGGCCGAAGCCGCAACCGGTCGAGGCGCCCTGTTCATAGATGACGACCTTGGGCTGCTGATAGCCTTGCAGGCGCCCGGCCCAGACATCGTTGATGTTGCCGCCGATGACGTCGACGAACCGGCCGGCCTGGTCCTCGGGCGTGCCGGTCTGGCCCTGCTGCTCCTGCGCGCCGACGCCGCCGAACTGGCTGGCCAGCTGGGTCGTGGTCGAAGGATCGATGCCGAAGAAGACATAGCCGAGCAGCGCCAGCACGCCGACGCCCAGCCCCCCGCCGGCGATGGCGCCGCCGCCCAGGCCGCGCCGGTCCTCGATCCCGCCGCCGCCGGTTCTTCCGCCCTGCCACCGCATGCCCCGTCCCTCCGCGTCAGATTCAAGCTAGGCCGGAACGCGGATCGAGGAGAAGGGATGCGTCAGTTCGGACGATCCAGCCAGTCGTCGATCTGTGTGACGCCTTCGGAAGCGCGGGCGCGACGCTCGGCGGCGCCCTGGCGCAGCACGCGCTCCTGCTCGGGCGAATAGAGGGGCCGAGGCGGCGTCGGAAGGGGGTCCGCCTGCCGGCGCGCGGCTTCGAGCTGTTGACGCCGGATCTGGGTCTCCAACTGCTGCTGGCGGGCCAGGGCGGCGCCGGCCTGGGCCGCCAGCAGCCGCTCGTTTTCATAGCGGTGCTGATCGGCGATGGCCGCCGCCGTCCCGCCCGGATAGGCCGCGTAGGGCGGCTGATAGGGCCGCCAGGCCTGGGCGGTCGCCGATGTGGCCGCGACCACGGCCAGGGTCGTCAGGATCAGGAAGACTCGCATGAGCGGGATATGGGCGCGGGGCGGATTTCCTCCAAGCGGAGCCGCAACCCGGCGGGGCGGGACGGGTTTGTCAGGCTCATCCCCCAAACGAATGGAGCGCTTCCCATGGCCCAGTCCCTTTCCGGAAAGACCGTCGCCGTCCTGGCCACCGACGGCGTCGAACTGGTCGAGCTGACTGAACCGGTGAAGGCGTTGCGCGACGCCGGCGCCGCGGTCGAGATCGTCTCGCTGAAGGCGGGCGACTTCCAGGGCTTCAACCACCTGACGCCGGGCGACAAGATCACGGCCGACAAGGCGGTGGCGGGCGTGGACGCCTCGGCCTATTCGGCGTTGATGCTGCCGGGCGGCGTGGCCAATCCGGACCAGCTGCGCGCCGACCCGGACGCGGTGAAGTTCGTCCGCGCCTTCTTCGACGCCGGCAAGCCGGTCGCGGCCATCTGTCACGCGCCGTGGCTGCTGATCGAGGCGGGCGTGGTCGAAGGGCGGACGCTGACCGGCTTCGAGAGCATCCGCACGGACCTGCGGAACGCCGGCGCCAACGTCGTCGACGAGGAGGTGGTCGTCGACGACGGCCTGGTCACCAGCCGCAAGCCGGACGACATTCCCGCCTTCAACGCCAAGATGATCGAGGAATTCGCCGAGGGCCGCCACCGCGGACAGGCGGACAAGGCCGAGCAGGCGCGGCCGGTCGCGCACTAGACGGTCGCGCGCCGGACGGTCGCGCGCCGGACGGCCACGCGCCGGCTGGTCGCGCAGCGGGCGTCAGGGCATGGCCCAGACGGCGGACCGCTTGATCTCCTGGTCCTCCAGCTCCCGCGTGGTCGGCACCTGGTATTCGGCCAGGAAGTCGAGGCCGGTGCGCGGGAAATAGGTTCGGCCGGGGTCGCCGATCAGCACGCGGACGCCCCGGTCGCGCGCCCGCCGGAGCCACGCCAGCACCGCATCGGTCATCGGCTTTTCGTAGCAGATGTCGCCGGCGCAGATGACGTCCACGTCCGGCGGCGCGCGCTCCAGCAGATCTTCGCCGACATAGCCCAGGACCACGCCGTTGGCCTGGGCGTTGGCGGCGACGGCGGCCTCGCTGAAGCGGTCGATATCGGCGCACAGGCAGGCCGCGGCGCCCGCCTTCATGGCCGCCACGCCGACGAGGCCCGAGCCGGCGGCGAAGTCGAGCACGCGCCTGCCGGCCACCGCCTCGGGATGATCCAGCAGATACCGGGCCAGCGCCTGACCGCCCGCCCAGGCGAAGGCCCAGAACGGCGGCGGCAGGCCCATCTCGCCCAGTTCCTCCTCGGTCAGTCGCCAGATGGGCGTGATCTCGTCGGCCAGCCACAGCGAAATCTCCGGCGCATGCGGCACGCGCTGAAGGCGGGTGTTCTCGCGAATGAAGAGGGCGGGGTCGGCGACGCCCATGGCGGGTGGTGTATGCGCTGGCCGGCCCGGCGGATAGCCGGATCCGCCCCTGTCGGCGCAGCCTGTCAGAAAGTCATGTTGACCTTACATCAAGCCGATGTCATGTTCGCCTTACAAATGGAGAGCCCGCGATGCTGTCGACTTGGAAGACTGGAACCCCCGCCCACAGGCGGTATGTCGTCCGGACCATGGCCTTCATGATCCCCTACATGGTCATCTGCATTTCGATGATGGCGACCGACGCCTTCGACGGGCTCATCGGCGAACCGGCCGGGTGGGTGCTGGCGGCGGCGGTGTCCGCGCCGGTGATCGGCCAGATCTGGGCCACCTTGGCGCTGATGCGCGAGAGCGACGAATTCTTGCGCGCCATGACGGCGAAACAGTTCATCGTCGCGGCGGGGATCGCCATGGCCGTGGCCGTGTTCTGGGGCTTCGGCGAAACCTTCGCCGACGCGCCGCACCTGCCGGCGTGGCTGGTCTACGCCGTGTTCTGGGCCGCCTTCGGCATGGCCGCGCCCCTCATCCGAAGCAGCCGATGAAGAACCGGCTGAAGCTGCTGCGCGTCGAGCGTGGCTGGACGCAGGAACAGCTGGGCCAGGCGCTGGGCGTGTCCCGCCAGGCGGTGATCGCCCTGGAGACCGAGCGGCACGACCCGTCGCTGGACCTGGCCTACCGCATCGCCGCCACCTTCCAGAAGCCGGTGGAAGAGATTTTCGAGAACCGGCACGCCTGACGGCGGCGCAAAACCCCTCACGATCCGAAGGAGACATCGATGTTCAACGCCTTACCCAAGGCGCCCCCGCGCCTGCGCGCCGTGCTGTTCGGCCTGGCGGTCTGCGCCCTCTTGCCGGCCGTGGGCGTCGGCGCCGCCCATGCGCGTCCCGGTCCGGCCCAGGCGCCCCTCGCCGCGCCCCCCTTCGTATCCGACCGGCTGTCGGTCGAGGTGGTCGGCCAGGGTCCAGACCTGATCCTCATCCCCGGCCTGGCCTCGTCCCGGGAGGTGTGGCGGGCCACGGCCGATCGGCTGAAGACGACGCACCGGGTTCATCTGGTGCAGCTGGCGGGGTTCGCCGGCGAACCCTGGCGCCACGGCGACGGCGCCTTCGTCCTGCCCGAGGTCGAGGCGCTGGCCCGCTATATCCGCGAGGCGGGCCTGGCGCAGCCGGCGGTGGTCGGCCATTCGCTGGGCGGGCTCAGCGGCCTGCTGCTGGCGCAGCGGCATCCGGACCTGGTCGGGCGGTTGATGACGGTGGATTCCCTGCCCTTCTACAGCGCCATGTTCGGCCCCGCCGCGACGGTCGAGAGCGCGCGCCCCTTCGCCCGGCAGGCGGCGGCCGCGATCATCGGCGCGGACGAGGCGACCTATCGCGCGCAGCAGGAAGCGACGGCGCGGGCCCTGTCGCGCACGCCGGCGGAACAGGCGCGGATCGTCGACTGGTCGATGGCCAGCGACCGGCGGGCGACGGCGGCGGCGATGACGGACGTGATGACGACCGACGCCCGCCCAGGCCTGGCGGCCATGACCACGCCGGTCACGGCGCTCTACGCCGCCGACGCGGACGGCGGGGCGCCGGCCGCGATGGCCGACGCGCTGTGGGGCCGGGAATACGCCGCCCTGCCCGACGTCGCCCTGATCCGCATGGACGGCAGCCGCCACTTCATCATGGCCGACCAGCCGGAGCGGTTCGCCGAACGGCTGGACGCCTTCCTGGCGGAGTGATCAGCCCCGCGGCGGCGTCACGTCGCCGGCCTTGACCGGGGCGCCGGCGAACTGGTCGGCGTAGGCCGGGTTCAGCAGCGAGCGGAAGGCGTCTTGCGGCAGGGCGATCCAGTAGTCGCCGTCCGAATAGGGGCCGATCTGATAGGCGCCGATCAGGAAGGTCACGCCGCCCGCCTTGCCGGGAACCGTGCCGGGCGACAGGATGAAGGGGGTGGAGACGGCCTTGGGGCAGGTCCACATCTTCCCGTCCCGGGTCGCCCGCTCCGACCCGGGAGAGCGGGCCTGCTTGGCCAGGTTGGCGGCGTCGCACAGAAGCTTGTCCAGCGCCGAGAGGTCGGCGCCGGCCCGGAACAGGTCGGCGAAGCCCAGCCGCTTCTTCAGCGCCTTGTCCCACAGCACCGCCGAAAAGCGGGTGTTGGGGTGGGCGCCGCCGGTATATTCGAAGTCGGTGCGCGACAGGCTGAGCAGCTTGTCGGTCTCTCCGCCCGCCGCATAGGCGATGGTCTTCTCATAGGGATTGGGGCCGCCGCCGGCCTCGCTGAGGTCGCCCTGGGCGCCTTCCTCGAACTGCTGCAGGTCGCGGACGGCGGCGGCGTAGAGCGGAGCGTGCAGGTCGGGCTGACCCTTGATCGCTTCCGGCAGGGTCAGCTTGACGGCGGCGTATTCGGTCTTGTCCTCGAAGCGCATCGGCGCCCCGGCGGCGGCCGGAGCGGCGGCGGGCGCGGCGGCCGGGGCCTCCGCCTTGTCCTCACGACGCTGACAGGCGGCCAGGGCGGCGGCGACCGAGACGGTTAGGACCAGGGTGCGGACGGAGAAGGTCATGCGGGTCTCCTTCATGACGGGCCCAATCACAGGCCGACGAAACCGAGGGCGATGGCGCCGAGCAGGATCAGCCCGGCCTCGCGATTGGACTTGAACAGGCGCAGCGCCAGGGCCGGATCGTCGCGGTCGATGCGCGCGACCTGCCGGGCGAGATGGGCGGCGTAGAGGACGAGGCCCAGCCAGAACGCCGGACCGAGGCTCGCGGCCAGGCCGACCGTGGCGGCGAGGACGACGGCCAGGGCGTAGAAGACGGCCACGCCCGGACGCAACGCCGAGGCCAGGCGCCGCGCCGAGGACTTCACCCCGACCATGGCGTCGTCCTCGATGTCCTGCAGGGCGTAGATGGTGTCGTAGCCGAGGGTCCAGAAGACGCCGCCGAGCCACAGCAGAACCGCCGGCGGATAGGCTTGCCAGGCCAGGGCGACGGCGTGGTCTCCATCGGACGCGGGCGACCAGAGGAAGGGGCGGAACTCGCCCGCGATGTCCGGCGGCAACAGGGCGGCGGCGGCCAGAGGCAGGGCGGCGGCGAACCCCATCAGCGCCCCCCAGTTGAAGGTCACGCCCAGCCAGGCCTGCGGCCACCAGGTGATGCGCTTCATGAAGGGATAGGCGGCGACCAGAGCCAGGGAGCCGACCCCCAGCAGGATGGCGGCCGTCGGCAGGGTCAGCAGGATCAGCAGGCTGACCAGGCTGCAGCCGACGACGAAAGCCCAGGCCTGTTTCACGCTGATGCGGCCGGACGGAATCGGCCGCTGGGCGGTGCGGGCGACGCGGGCGTCGAAGTCGCGATCGACGATGTCGTTGAAGGCGCAGCCGGCGGCCCGCATCAGGCAGGCGCCGATCCCGAAGCCGGCGAACAGCCACAGCTCATAGAGGCCAGGCGGCTGGCGATACTGGGCCAAGGCCAGGGCGATCCCCTGCCAGCCGGGCAGCAGCAGCAGCCAGACGCCGATCGGCCGGTCGAACCGGCCCAGCTTCAGCCACGGCTTCAGCCCCTCCGGCGCGTGCCGGTCGACCCAGTTGGCGCCGGCGTCGGGAAGGGGGGCGGAGGTCATGCCGACGGCTTAGCGGGAATGGACCGGGGCGTGAAGGCCGCGCGGCGCGTGCGGTCAGTGGAGGGCCTCGCCGTGCTGGGTGTAGTCCAGCCCCTCGATCTCCTGCTCCCTGACGACGCGCAGGCCGGTGGTGAACTTGCAGATCATCAGGACCAGGAAGGTGCCCGCGGCGCTCCAGACCATGGCGCCGGCCAGGCCGATCGCCTGCTTCCAGATCGTCGCGCCCTCGGCCAAGGGATTGACCGCGGTGGTGGCGAACAGGCCGGTCAGCAGGGCGCCGACGATGCCGCCGACCCCGTGCACGCCGAAGGCGTCGAGGCTGTCGTCGTACTTCAGCGCATGCTTCAGCCAGACGGCGCCCGCATAGCAGGCCGGGCCGGCGATCAGTCCGATGAAGAAGGCGCCCTTTGGATCGACGAAGCCGGCGGCGGGGGTGATCGCGACCAGGCCGCCGACGATGCCGGACAGCAGGCCCAGCAGGGTCGGGCGCTTGCGCTCGATCCATTCGACGACCATCCATCCCACCGCCGCGCTGCCGGCGGCGAGGATGGTGTTGAAGGCGGCCGTGGCCGCCAGGGCGTCGGCGGCGCCGGCCGAACCGGCGTTGAAGCCGATCCAGCCGACCAGCAGCAGGCCCGTGCCGATGGCGCTGTAGGCCAGATTGGCCGGAGCCATGTTGTCCCGGCCGAAGCCGTGGCGCGGCCCCAGGACCAGGGCGCAGACCAGGCCCGCGACGCCGGCGTTGACATGGACCACCGCGCCGCCGGCGAAATCGAGCACGCCCAGCCCGCCCAGGTATCCGCCGCCCCAGACCTGGTGGCAGATCGGCGCATAGACGATCAGGTGCCACAGGGCGAAGAACAGCACGCCGGCCGAGAACCTCATCCGCTCGGCGAAGGCGCCGGCGATCAGGGCCGGGGTGATGACGGCGAAGGTCAGCTGGAAGCTGACGAACAGCAGCTCGGGCAGGCCGGGCGTCAGGCTGTGCGCCGTCTCGGCCGTCACGCCGTTCAGGAAGGCGGCCTGCAACCCCCCGATGACGCCGTCCACCGCCGCCGGCCCCGCGCCGAACGACAGGCTGTAGCCGGCGATGAACCACAGCACCGTCACCACGCCGAAGGCGGCGGCGGACTGGGCGATGACGCTGATGATGTTCTTCTTACTGACCATGCCGCCGTAGAACAGCGCCAGCCCCGGCAGGGTCATCATCAGCACCAAAGCGGTGGCGGTCAGCACCCAGGCGGTCGCCGCCGGATCGATCGCCAGCGGCGCCTGGTGGGCCAGAAGCGCGTCCTGCGCCGGGGCCGGGAAGGCGAAGGCCGCCGCCCCGGCCACGATCAGGAGGGCGAGGGCGGCGTTTCGGATCATCGGCGGAACCCGTGCGAGAGAAGTAGGGACGTCAGGCCGAAGTCTTGAGACGCTGCGGCTTGCTGACGATGTCGGTGAGCGGCGTGACGCGGACGAACTGGGCCAGGGCGGCGGTCCAGTCGCCCAGCAGGCGCCGGGCCAGCGGCGAGGCGGTGGCGGCGTGATGCGCCTCCACGAGGTCGCGCAGGCGCTCGGCGGCCTCGGCGTCGATGTCCGCGAATCCGGCCAGGTCGCCGTTCAGCGCCCTGGCGGCCGAGCCGTCGCGATCCCACACGAACAGTTCGCCGCCGCTCATGCCCGCCGCCAGGTTCCAGCCGACCGAGCCCAGAACCACCACGCGGCCACCGGTCATGTATTCGCAGCCGTGGGCGCCCAGGCCCTCGACCACGGCTTCCGCGCCGGAGTTGCGCACCGCGAAGCGCTCGCCCGCCATGCCCGCGACGAACAGGCGGCCCGAGGTCGCGCCGTACAGGGTGGTGTTGCCGCAGATCAGCTGGTTGTCACGCCATTCCGGCGTCCGCACCGAGATTTCGGCGCCCGACAGGCCCTTGCCGACATAGTCGTTCGCCTCGCCGGTCAGGTGCAGCTCCAGCCCCTTGGCGGCGAAGGCGCCGAAGCTCTGGCCGGCGATGCCCTCCAGCTTCAGCCGCAGCCGCCCGGTCGGACCCTGGGGGCCGAAGCGACGGACGATGGCCGAGGAGACGGCGGCGCCCACGGTGCGCTGGGTGTTGTTCAGCGGATAGGAGAGCTCCAGCGTCTGGCCGCGATCCAGGAAGCGGACCGCGTCCTTGAGCACGCGGGCGTCCAGGCTGTCCTCGATCGGCTTCCTCGCCGCCTTGTCGGCCCACTTGCCCGCGGCGCCCTCATCGACCTGGACCAGCAGGGGGTTCAGGTCGAGGTCGTCCAGGTGGGCGCCGCCGCGGCGCGTCTGGCGCAGCAGGTCGGTGCGGCCGATCACCTCGTCCAGCGTCCGCGCGCCGATGGAGGCCAGGATCTCGCGGGTCTCCTCGGCGATGAAGGTGACCAGGTTGACGACCTTGTCGGCCGTGCCGGTGAACTTCTCGCGCAGCCGCTCGTCCTGGGAGCAGACGCCGACCGGGCAGGTGTTGGAATGGCACTGGCGCACCATCAGACAGCCCATGGCGATCAGGGCCGTGGTGCCGATGCCGAACTCCTCGGCGCCGAGCAGGGCCGCGATGACCACGTCCCGGCCGGTGCGCAGCCCGCCGTCGGTCCTGAGCACGACCGAGCCGCGCAGGTTGTTCAGCGTCAGCACCTGATGGGCCTCGGCCAGGCCGATCTCCCACGGCAGGCCGGCGTGCTTGATCGAGGTCTGGGGCGAGGCGCCGGTGCCGCCGTTGTGGCCGGCGACCAGGATGGCGTCGGCCTTGGCCTTGGCCACGCCGGACGCGATGGCGCCGATGCCGGAGGCGGAGACCAACTTCACCGTGACCCGGGCGTCGGGGTTGATCGCCTTCAGGTCGTAGATCAGCTGGGCCAGGTCCTCGATCGAATAGATGTCGTGGTGCGGCGGCGGGCTGATCAGGGTGGTGCCGGGCACGGCGTGGCGCATGCGGCCGATGAATTCGGTCACCTTGAAGCCGGGCAGCTGGCCGCCCTCGCCGGGCTTGGCGCCCTGGGCCACCTTGATCTCGATCTCGCGGCACTGGTTCAGATATTCGGCCGTGACGCCGAAGCGCCCCGACGCCACCTGCTTGACCGCCGAGTTGGCGTCGTCGCCGTTGGGACGCGGATGGTAGCGTTCCGGATCCTCGCCGCCCTCGCCGGACACCGAACGGGCCCCGATACGGTTCATGGCGATGTTCAGCGTCTCATGCGCCTCGGGGCCCAAGGCGCCCAGCGACATGGCCTGGGTCAGAAAGCGCTTGCGGATGTCCGAGACGCTCTCGACCTGATCCAGCGGGATGGCCTTCCCCTCGCGGAAGTCCAGCAGGTCGCGCAGGCTGAGGTCCGGCTGGTTCCGCACCACCTCGGAATACTGTTTGAAGCGACGGTAGTCGCCGCGATTGCAGGCGTCCTGCAGCAGGTGGATGGTGCGCGCCTCGTGCGCGTGAGCCTCGCCGCCCGAGCGGATCTTGAAGAAGCCGCCCATCGACGGGACCGGCTGGGCCTCGCCCCAGGCCAGGCGGTGCCGCTTCAACGCCGCCTGCTCCAGCCCGGCCAGGCCGATGCCGGAGATGCGCGACGGAGCGCCGGGGAAGAACTCGGCCGTGAGGGCGCGGGACAGGCCCAGCACCTCGAACTCGCAGCCGCCGCGATAGGCGGAGATGATGCTGATGCCCTTGCGCGCCAGGGTCTTCAGCAGGCCCGCCTCGATGCCGGCCTTGTAGTTCAGGCAGGCGTCGCGCAGCGTCAGGCCGGGGTACAGGCCCCGGTCCAGACGCTCCTGGAACAGATCCTGGGCCAGCCAGGCGTTGACGGTGGTGGCGCCGACGCCGACCAGGACGGCGAAGCCGTGCGGGTCCAGCGTCTCGGCCGTGCGCACGACGATGGAGCAATAGGTGCGCAGGCCGACCTTGGTCAGGCGGCCATGGACCCCGGCCGTGGCCAGGATCATCGGCGCGGCCAGCCGCTCGGCCGAGCCGTGCTGGTCGGTCAGGACGATCAGCGCCGCGCCGTCGCGGGCGGCGGCCTCGGCCTCGTCCATGATGCGGTCCAGCGCCGCGCGCAGGGCGACCCCAGGACGGGCGCCTTCGGCGGGAACGTCATAGCTGCAGTCGATGACGGCGGTCGCGCCGGCGCCGACGGTGTCGAGCATCCGCTCGTACATGCCGTTGGTCAGGACCGGGCTGTCCAGCACGAAGACGTCGGTCTGGGCCTCTTCCTCGGCCAGGATGTTGCCCAGGTTCTTGAACCGGGTCTTCAGACTCATCGCCCCCGCTTCGCGCAGGGGATCGATGGGAGGGTTGGTGACCTGGCTGAAGTTCTGGCGGAAGTAGTGCGACAGCGGGCGCGGCAGGGCCGACAGGACGGCGGGCGGCGCGTCGTCGCCCATGGAGCCGACCGCCTCCTTGCCGTCGCGGATCAGCGGGTCCAGCGTCAGGTCCAGGTCCTCGCGGCTGAAACCGGCGGCGATCTGGCGGCGGGTCAGGGCCTCGCCCTGGGCGGAACGGGGCTCCGGCCCGGGGCCGATGATCGGCTCCAGGTCGACCATGTTGTCCAGCCAGTCCGTGTACGGATGGGCGGCGGCCAGGGCGTCGACGGCCTCGTGCTCGTCATAGACGCGGCCGTGCTTCAGATCGACGGCGATCAGCTTGCCGGGACCGATGTGCAGGCGGCGCTTCACCCGGCTCTCGGGGATCGGCACCAGGCCGGCCTCGGAACCCGCCATCAGCAGGCCGTCGACCGTCTCGACCGCGCGCAGCGGGCGCAGGCCGTTGCGATCCTTGCCGGCGACGACCCATCGGCCGTCGACGGCGCAGATGGCGGCCGGGCCGTCCCACGGCTCCATCACCGCGTTGCAATAGGCGTAGAAGGCGCGGTGTTCGGCGGGCATGACGCCGTCGTCCTTGGCCCAGGCCTCCGGAATCAGCAGGGCCTTGGCCATCGGCGCGGGCCGTCCGGCGTGGACCATCACCTCGAAGACGTTGTCCAGCGAAGCGGAGTCCGATCCGCCCGGCTGGACCACCGGCTTCACTTCGCCGTCACGATCGCCGAAGGCCCCGGCGGCCATGCGGATCTCGTGCGACTTCATCCAGTTGAGGTTGCCCTTCAGCGTGTTGATCTCGCCGTTGTGCGCCAGCATGCGGAAGGGCTGGGCCAGCTTCCATTCCGGGAAGGTGTTGGTCGAATAGCGCTGGTGGAAGACGGCGTAACCGGAGACGAAGCGTGGGTCCTCCAGGTCGGGATAGAGGTCGCCCAGCAGTTCGGCGCGGACCATGCCCTTGTAGGCGATCGAGCGGGCCGACAGGGTGCAGATGTAGACGCCGGCGACGCCCTCGGCCTGGACCGTCTTCTCGATGCGGCGGCGGCACAGGTACAGCTCGCGCTCCAGCGCCTCGCCGTCCAACGGCTGTCCGGCGTCGTCCAGCGGCGGGGCCAGCATGATCTGTTCGATCTCGGGCCGGGTCGCCCCCGCCTTCTCGCCGACGACGGACAGGTCGATCGGCGTCTGGCGCCAGCCGTAGATCCAGAACCCGGCCCGCAGGGCCTCGGTCTCGACGATGGCGCGGGCGCGGTCCTGGGCGCCCAGGTCGGTGCGCGGCAGGAAGACCTGTCCGACGCAGATCGGACCCGGACGCGGCGACTGGCCGATGGAGGCGACCTGGTCGGCGAAGAAGCCCTGCGGCAGCTCGACCATCACCCCGGCGCCGTCCCCGGACAGGCCGTCGGGATCGACCGCGCCCCGGTGGGCCACGGCCTTCAGGCTGCGGATGGCGTATTCGACCACGTCGCGGCGCGGGCTGCCGTCGATCGAGCAGACCAGGCCGACGCCGCAGGCGTCGCGCTCGGATGCGCGGTCATAGGCGTGACCGGCCTCCAGCCGCGCGCGGGTTTCTTCGTACGTGTTCAGCCAGTCGGTCATGCCGCAACTTCCTCGGTGCGGGTCTTCAGGTAACGGTCGATCTCGGCGGCGGCGTCCTGGCCTTCCCGGACGGCCCAGACGACCAGCGAGGCCCCGCGCACCGCGTCGCCGGCGGCGAACACGCCCGGCAGGGTGGTGGCGAAGCTGACGGCGCCGACCTTGATCGTGCCGTCGTCGCGCAGGCGCAGGTTCGGCTCGTGCGCGGCGAAAGGCTCGGGCTCGAAACCCAGGGCCTCGATGACGATGTCGGCCGGAATGTCGAAGTCCGAGCCCGGCACGGGCACGATGTTGCGGCGCTCGCCCGGAGCGGCTTCGGTCAGCTGCATGCGCTGGGCGCGGACGGCGACGACGCGGTCGCCCGTGACGCCGCCTTGCGACAGCAGGGCCTTGGGCGCGCCGAGCCATTCGAAGACGACGCCCTCCTCCTCCGCGTTGACGACCTCGCGGGCCGAGCCGGGCATGTTCTCCCGGTCGCGCCGATAGAGGCAGGTGACGCTGGCGGCGCCCTGGCGGATGGCGGTGCGGACGCAGTCCATGGCCGTGTCGCCGCCGCCGATCACCACCACGCGCTTGCCGCGCGCCTCGTGCCAGCCGTCCTGTTCGGCGTCGCCGAGGTCGCGGCGGTTCTGATGCGTCAGATACTGCAGGGCCTCGACGGTCGAATCCGCGCCCCGGCCCGGGGCCGACAGGATGCGCGGCTGATAGACGCCCATGGCCAGCAGCACGACGTCGTGGCGTTGGCGCAGTTCGCTCAGGCTCACGTCCTTGCCGACCTCGCAGCCCAGGACGAACCGCACCCCGCCCTGGGCCAGACGATCGACGCGGCGCTGGACGACATGCTTCTCCAGCTTGAAGCCGGGAATGCCGTAGATCAGCAGGCCGCCGGCGCGGTCGTGCCGGTCATAGACGGTGACCTGGTAGCCTTCGCCGCGCAGGCGGTCGGCGGCGGCCAGGCCGGCGGGGCCGGCGCCGACGACGCCGACGGTCTCGGCCCGTTCGGCCTGCGGACGGATCGGTTCGACCCAGCCGTTGGTCCAGGCCTGCTCGCCCAGCCAGGCCTCGACCGAGCCGATGGTGACCGCATCCCAGCCGGACTGGTTCAGGGTGCAGGCGCCCTCGCACAGGCGGTCCTGCGGGCAGATGCGGCCGCAGATCTCAGGCATGGTCGAGGTCAGGGACGCCACCCGCCAGGCCTCGCGCACCTCGTTCTCGGCCGAGAGGCGCAGCCAGTCGGGGATATTGTTCTGAAGCGGGCAGGCGTTCTGGCAGAACGGCACGCCGCAGTCCGTGCAGCGCGACGCCTGTTTCTCGGCCGTCTCCGTGGAGGGCGGCAGCGTGATCTCGCCGAAACCGCGGGCGCGCAGTTCGGCGGAGGCCTTCGAGAGGCGGCGGGGCTCGACCACGAATGTCCCGCCTGGCTTCAGGGTCTTATGCATACCGCGCATATGCCGCAAACGGTCCGTTCAAGGCAAATATTATTGCCGTGACGCGCAGAAGACCCGAACGAAAGAAATATTTTGACTGTTTCCAGCGATTATTCAGCAATAGCTTGCAGGATTTGCGTTGTGCAGTGCAACAGCATTCGCCTTCCCGGCCGACGAGTTCGGAACGCCCCTCCGTCTTGAGCGTTGCCGTGGCTGAACACCCGGCGACAAATCAGCAACATATGGGGCAGCCATGCCGAGATGGACAACGCCGACCGGCCTGGGAGGGTGGCTGACGCTCCTGCTGGGCGTGGTGGTCGTCACGATCGGGATCATCCTGACGATCGGCGGGGTGCAGCTCGCCGCCCTGGGGGGCTCCTGGTACTATCTGCTGGCGGGCCTGGCGCTGATCGCGTCGGGCTTTTTTCTTGTCCTTCGCGACGTGCGCGGCGCCTGGATCTACGGCGCGACCTTCCTGCTGACCCTGCTGTGGGCGCTGTGGGAGAAGGGACTGAACGGCTGGGCCCTCGTGCCGCGCCTGGTCGGGCCGCTGGTGCTGATGTTCCTGGTCATCGCCGCCCTTCCGGTCCTTCGCCGGGGCGGCGGCAAAATGGCGGGCGGCGCCGCGCTCGGACTGGCGGCGCTCACGCTGGTGTTCGGCGTCGCGGTCGCCCAGGCGAACAAGGCCCAAGTCGACAGCCCCGTGCCGGGCGTGCGCGGCGGCTACAACGACCCGGCCCTGCTGAAGACCGGCGCCGACTGGCCCGCCTGGGGCGGCACCGACAGCGCCCAGCGCTATTCGCCTCTGACCCAAATCACCAAGGATAATGTCGGGACGCTGGAACGGGCCTGGACCTTCCGCACCGGCGACCTGCCCGAAGAACGCTGGGGCGCGGAAACGACGCCGCTGAAGATCGGCGACACCGTCTATCTGTGCTCGGCGCGGAACAAGCTGTTCGCGCTGGACGCGGCCACCGGGCGGCGGAAGTGGACCTACGACCCCCAGGTCGCGGACGAGAACATTCCCTACACCGCCGCCTGCCGGGGCGTGACCTATCACGCGCGCGCCGGCGCCGACGCGGCCCAGCCCTGCGCCGCCAAGATCATCGAGGGCACGCTGGACGGCCGCATCATCGCCGTCGACGCCCGCACGGGCCGGCCCTGCCCGGCGTTCGGCCGAAACGGCCAGGTCGACATCAAGGTCGGCATGGGCGACCCCTATCCCGGCATGGTCTCCATCACCTCGGCGCCGGTGATCGTGCGCGGCGTGATCGTGACCGGCCACCAGGTGCTGGACGGCCAGAAGCGCTGGAACGCCTCGGGCGTGATCCAGGGCTTCGACGTCGAGACCGGCGAGTTGCGCTTCGCCTGGGACATGATGCGACCCGATCGCAACGGCCGGCCGCCGGAGGGCGAGACCTACACCCCCGGCACGCCGAACATGTGGACCACCGCGACGGGGGACGAGGCGCTGGGCCTGGTCTACCTGCCCATGGGCAACTCGTCCGCGGACTACTGGTCCAGCTCGCGCCGGCCGCTGGAGAAGCAGTATTCCACGGCGCTGGTGGCGCTGGATGTGACGACCGGAAAGCCGCGCTGGCATTTCCAGACCGTCCACAACGACGTCTGGGACTTCGACCTCGGCTCGCAGGCGACCCTGATCGACTATCCGACGCCGAACGGCGTGACGCCCGCCGTCCTGCTGCCGACGAAACAGGGCGACATGTACGTCTTCGACCGGGCCACCGGTCGGATGCTGCATGGGATGGAGGAGCGTCCCGTTCCG
Source organism: Pseudomonadota bacterium (assembly GCA_023451375.1). Classification (GTDB taxonomy): domain Bacteria; phylum Pseudomonadota; class Alphaproteobacteria; order Caulobacterales; family Caulobacteraceae; genus Brevundimonas. The sequence continues at coordinate 2,175 of JAEXZS010000021.1, read as the reverse complement.
ACCACGGGCGGAACCGAACAGGGCCAGCGCTCGCCGACCCAGCCGTTCTCGCTGTTCGCCACCCTGAGGAAGCCGAACCTGGTCGAGGCCGACATGTGGGGCATGTCCCCGATCGACCAGATGTTCTGCCGCATCAACTTCAAGAAGGCGAACTATCAGGGCTATTACACGCCGCCTTCGACCAACCACTACATCAACTATCCGGGCTACAACGGCGGCTCGGACTGGGGCGGGGTCGCGGTCGATCCGACGCGCGGCGTGATCGTGGCCAACTACAACGACATGCCCAACTACAACCGCCTGGTGCCGCGCGCGGAGGCGAACGAGAAGGGCTGGTTCCCCCGCGACGACCGGCGCTACCAGCAACAGCAGAAGGAAGCGGCCGAACGCGGCGGCAGCCTGTCCAAGGGCGAAGGCGCCGGCGACCCGCAGATCGGCGTGCCCTACGCGATCGACGTCAACGCCGGCTGGCGGGTGAAGTGGACCGGCCTGCTGTGCAAGGAGCCGCCGTACGGCGGCATCACCGCCATCGACCTGCGCACCGGCCAGACCCTGTGGGACCGCCCGTTCGGCACGGCCCGCAAGAACGGTCCGTGGGGCATCCCGTCGATGCTGCCGCTGGAGATCGGCACGCCGAACAACGGCGGGTCGGTGGTCACGGCCGGCGGCCTGATCTTCATCGCCGCCGCCACCGACGACCTGATCCGCGCCATCGACATGGAGACGGGCGAGACCGTATGGTCGGACGTGCTGCCCGCCGGCGGCCAGGCCAATCCGATGATCTACGAGCAGAACGGCCGGCAATACCTCGTGATCATGGCGGGCGGCCACCACTTCATGGAGACGCCGAAGGGCGACTATGTGATCGCTTACGCCCTGCCCGAGGGCAGGGCGTAAGCTCATCCTCCGGTGGCCTATCGCGCTTCGCGCTACTTGAGGCCTGATTGATTGCGGCGGGGCTGGAGACGGAGAGTCTCCGGCCCCATCTATTCACGGCCGCGCCTGGCCCTGGCCGCGCACGACGTATTTGTAGGTCGTCAGCTGTTCCGCGCCGACCGGACCCCTCGCGTGCAGGCGGTCGGTGGAGATGCCGATCTCGCCGCCGAAGCCGAACTCTCCGCCGTCGGCGAACTGGGTCGAGGCGTTGATCAGGACGATGGCGCTGTCGACTCGGGCGGCGAAACGTTCGGCGGCGTCGGCGTCGGCGGTGATGATCGCCTCGGTGTGGCCGGAGCCGTAGCGGGCGATGTGTTCGGCCGCGGCGTCCAGGTCCTCGACCACCGCGACGGACAGGATCGGCGCCAGATACTCGGTGGTCCAGTCCGCGTCGGTCGCGGCCGCCATCTCGGGAACCAGGGCGCGGGCCGCTTCGTCGCCGCGCAGCGCGCAGCCGGCGGCGATCAGGTCGGCGGCGACGGGCGGCAGCAGGCGTTCGGCCGCCGCGCGATCGACCAGCAGGGTCTCGGTCGCGCCGCAGATGGAGACGCGGCGCATCTTGGCGTTCAGCACCACCTTGCGGGCGGTTTCCAGGTCCGCCGCCTCGTGCAGATAGGTGTGGTTCAGCCCTTCCAGGTGACCCAGCACCGCCGTGCGCGCCTCGGCCTTCACCCGCGCCACCAGGCTCTTGCCGCCGCGAGGGATCAACAGGTCGACGGCGCCGTCCAGGCCCCGCAGCATCAGGCCCACGGCGTCCCGGTCCGGGGTGTCGACCAGTTGCACCGCGTCTGCCGGCAGGCCGGCCTCGGCCAGCGCGTCGGCGATCACCCTGGCGATCGCCAGCGACGACTGCAGGCAATCCGAGCCGCAGCGCAGGATGGCGGCGTTGCCGGAGCGGACGCACAGCGCCGCCGCGTCGGCGGTGACGTTGGGCCGGCTCTCGTAGATGACGCCCAGCACGCCGATGGGCGTTCGCACCCGCGCGATGTCCAGGCCGTTGGCGGGCGTCCAGCGGGCCATCTCGGCGCCGAGGGGGTCGGGCACGGCGGCGATGGTCGCGACCGCCTCGGCCATGCCCTGGACGCGGGCGGGCGTCAGCGTCAGGCGGTCGATCATGGCCTCGGCCATGCCGCCGGCGCGGGCGGACTCCACGTCGCAGGCGTTGGCGGCGAGGATGTCGGCCTCGGCCAGCGCCAGCCCGCGGGCCAGGGTTTCCAGCGCCCGGGTGCGGGCCTCGGC
>JAEXZS010000004.1 GCA_023451375.1 Pseudomonadota bacterium | reverse complement strand
CGCCGGCTCCGACCGCGCCCGCTCCGGCCCCGGCCCCCGCCGCCGCGACCGGGTCGGCCTCGGTGCAGATCGGCGCCTTCTCCTCGACCGAGATCGCGGATCGTGAGTTCGCCGCCGTCGCCGGCCGCTTCGGCCAGTACGCCTCGGGCGCGCAGAAGCGGGTGACGGAGGTGACCACCTCCAGCGGGTCGACCCTGTACCGGACGTCCTTCGCGGGCCTGAGCCGCGATCGCGCGGTCGCCTTCTGCAACGCGCTGAAGGCCGCGGGCCGGGACTGCATCGTTCGGTGACCTCGGCCGCCGTCTACGGCTGCGCCGGGCATCGGCTGACGGAGGCGGAACAGGCCTTCTTCGCCGAGGCGCGGCCGTGGGGCTTCATCCTGTTCCGGCGCAACATCGACACGCCGGAGCAGGTGCGGGCGCTGACCGAGGAGATGCGGGCCGTGATCGGCGATGCCGATGCGCCGATCCTGATCGATCAGGAAGGCGGCCGGGTCCAGCGGATGGGTCCGCCGCACTGGCCGAAGTATCCGCCGGGCGACGCCTATCTGAAGGCGGCCAACGATCCGCTGGCCGCGCGGGAACTGGCGCGGCTGGGCGCGCGGCTGATGGCGAATGACCTGCGCGAGGTCGGGATCAACGTCGACCTGCTGCCGGTGCTGGACGTGCCGGTTCCCGGCGCCCACGAGATCGTCGGCGACCGCGCCTATGGCCGCGATCCCGAAACGGTGACGCAGCTGGGCCGGGCGGCGGCGGAAGGGTTGCTGGCGGGCGGGGTGCTGCCCTGCGTCAAGCACATGCCGGGGCACGGACGGGCGTTCGCGGACAGCCACAAGGACCTGCCGACCGTCCACGCCGACTTGCAGACCCTGGACGCTTGGGACTTCGGCCCCTTCAAGGCGATGTCGGACATGCCGCTGGCGATGACGGCGCACATCGTCTTCGCCGCGATCGACCGGAAGCGTCCCGCGACCCAGTCGAGGAAGGCGGTGCGGCTGATGCGGGAGCACCTGGGCTTCGCCGGCCTGATCCTGACCGACGACCTGTCGATGCAGGCGCTGAGCGGGTCGCTGGGCGAGAGGGCGCACAAGGCCCTGAAGGCGGGCTGCGACGTGGTCCTGCACTGCAACGGCGACCTGGCCGAGATGCGGCAGGTCGCGGAGGCCGCCGGCAAGCTGAAGGGGCGGGCCAGGACGCGGGCGGAGGCGGCCATGGCGCGGATCGTCCGGACGCCGGAGCCGCTGGATGCGGCGGGGGCCCATGCACGCTTCTTCCACGCGATGACGGGCAAGACCGACGCCGCGTGCGGCCCTGACGTCGGCGAGGCGCAGGCGTGACCCGGCCGCAAGAAGCGCCACCCGCGGCAGGCCGCCATGTCTGAAGCCTTCCAGCCGAACCTGGATTTCGCGGCCGTGGCGGAGGTCGAGGATCGTGAGGCCTTCGTGGTCGATCTGGACGGCTATGAAGGGCCGCTGCATGTGCTGCTGGCGCTGGCGCGGACGCAGAAGGTCGATCTGCTGAAGCTGTCGATCACCCAGCTGGCGGAACAGTACCTGGCCTTCGTGCACGAGGCGCGGCGGCGGAACTTCGCCCTGGCGGCGGATTATCTCGTGATGGCGTCGTGGCTGGCCTATCTGAAGTCGCGCCTGCTGCTGCCGCGCGCGGACAAGGGCAAGGCGGAGGAGCCGCCGGCCGAGGAGATGGCCGCGGCCCTGGCCTTCCGCCTGCGGAAGCTGGAAGCGATGCGCAAGGCGGTCGAACAGCTGATGGCGCGGCCGCAGCTGAAGCGGGATGTCTTCACGCGCGGCGATCCGGAGGCGACGGTGATCATCCCGTCCGACCGGATCGACGCCAGCCTGTACGAGCTGATGAGCGCCTATGTGGTGCAGCGGCGGCGCGAGGAGGCCAGGCGGTATGCGCCGGGCCAACGGGTCGAGGCCTTTCCGCTGGAGGCCGCGCGCGACTGGCTGCGCGGGGTCATGCCGAAGCTGGGGGACTGGACGCCGCTGGAGAAGGTGGCGCCGCATCGCCGGGACGAAGACGGGCCCAGCCAGGCCAGCTATACGGCTTCCACCCTGTCGGCCAGCCTGGAGCTGGTGAAGGAGGGGGCGATGGACGTGCGCCAGACGGCGGCCTTCGCTGAACTGTATCTGAAACGGCGCGGGCGGGGACAGCCGCTGGAGCTGACGCCGTGAGCGACCTGTCCTTCCAACCCGACGAGGCCGAGATCGAGCGGCGGGTCGAGGCGCTGCTGTTCGCCGCCGCCGGACCCCTGACCGCCGCCGAGATCGCGGCGCGTCTGCCGGAGGGGAGCAATGTCGCGCGCGCCATCTCGGGCCTGCGCGCGAGGTATGAGGGACGGGGAGTCGAGCTGGAGTGCGTGGCCGACCGCTGGCGCTTCCGCACCGCGCCGGACCTGGCCTTCATGATGACCGAGGAGCGCGAGGAGCCGCGCCGCCTGTCCAAGGCCGCGCTGGAGACCCTGGCCATCATCGCCTACCATCAGCCCGTGACCCGCGCCGAGATCGAAAGCGTGCGGGGCGTCTCCATCTCCAAGGGCACGCTGGACCTGCTGCTGGAGATGGGCTTCGTGCGGCTGCGCGGTCGGCGGCGGACGCCGGGACGGCCGGTGACCTATGCGACGACGGATCGCTTCCTGGAGCATTTCGGCCTGGCGAGCCTGTACGACCTGCCGGGCGTGCAGGAGATGAAGGCGGCGGGTCTGCTGGACCTGTCGCTGCCGGTCGGCTTCGAGGTTCCGGACCCCACCCGCGCCTCGGAAGCGGACGACGAAGACGGAACGCTGCCGCTGGAAGACGACGCGCCCGAGTTCGCGCAGGATTTCGTCAACAGCGACGGCTGAGACGCGGCCCAGCGCCCTTCGCCCAGTCCTATCGGCTCAGGCGAGCAGGCATGGGATCGCGGTCCCTCGGCCGCTCAGCTCGTCAGCAGCCGCGGCAGCTTGAAGGTGACGGTCTCGCGTTCGCCGCCGTCCTCGGTCACCACTGCCTCGAAACGCGCGCCGATGGCCTCCACGAGCGCGTCGATAAGAGGCTCCGGGGCGGAAGCCCCGGCGGTGACGCCGACGGTTTCGACGCCCTCGAACCAGGACCAATCCACCTGCGACGCGTCATCGACCAGCCGGGCGTCGCGGGCTCCGGCGCGCATCGCCACCTCAACCAGCCGGGCCGAGTTCGACGAGTTCTTTGATCCGACCACCAGCACCAGTTCGCAGCCTTCGCCCAGCCGCTTCACCGCCTCCTGTCGATTGGTGGTGGCGTAGCAGATATCTTCCTTGTGCGGGTCCGGCAGCTCGGGAAACCGCCGCTTCAGCACCTTGAGAATGCCGACGGTGTCATCCACCGACAGGGTGGTCTGGGTGGCGTAGGCCAGCGGCTGGTCGCCGGGCCGCTGAAAGCTCTCGGCGTCGGCTTCGGTCTCCACCAGGCTGATGGCGCCTTGCGGCAACTGGCCCATGGTGCCGATGACCTCGGGATGGCCGGCATGGCCGATCAGGATGATGTGGCGGCCGGCGGCGTGGTGGCGCTCGGCCTCCACGTGGACCTTGGACACCAGCGGGCAGGTGGCGTCGAGGAACAGCAGTTCGCGCGCCCGGGCGTCGGCCGGGACTGACTTGGGCACGCCGTGGGCGGAGAAGACCACCGGCCGGTCGTCGGGGCATTCGTCCAACTCCTTGACGAAGACGGCGCCCATGGCCTTCAGCCGCTCGACCACGTGCCGGTTGTGCACGATCTCGTGCCGCACATAGACCGGCGCGCCGAATTTCTCGATCGCCCGCTCGACGATCTGGATGGCGCGGTCCACCCCGGCGCAGAATCCGCGCGGCGTCGCCAGCCGCACGGCGATGGGGCGGCGTTGAAGGGCGGGCGGGGGCACGTGGGCGTTCATGGACGGCAACCTAGTCGTTCCGGCGGTCCGCTGCCATCGGCCCACGCGACGCAAGGGCGAGGATTCTCACGTATTGGAGAGCGGCGCTTCGTCACGCCCGCGATGCAGCTAAAGAAAACCCATTCCACGCAAGGGCTTAGCTCAAGTCAGCGACGCCTTGACCTATCGCCCGCTCACGATTAGTTTCCGCGCCGAATTCAGACCCGCCCGGACGCACCGATCGGGCGCTGAGCGCACAGGCCATGTCCCCTATGCAGGAATCGCGCGAAGAGGCGATCAAACGCCTCCAGAAAAGCGCATCCGAATTGGAGGCGCGGACGACGGCGGAGAAATCCGCCGAACTGACCGGTCACGCCGTGGCGGGTCAGGCCTACAAGATCATCGCCGAGCTGATCGGCGGCGTGCTGGTGGGGCTGGCGTTCGGGTTCATCGCGGATTGGGTCCTGGGGACCCGCCCGTGGGGTTTGATCGGCGGGGTCCTCGCGGGCTTCGCATTGTCGATTTACATGGCGCGCCGCACAGCCAACCGGCTGATGGCGCAGGCCAAGGCGCAAGGGACCCCGGCTCCGTCGGAACCCTATGTCGAGGCCGGGGAAGACGAGGACCGATAGGCTAGATGGCCGATCCGATTCATCAGTTTCAGATTCAGAAGGTCATCGACCTTCCCGACGTGACCCTGCCGCTGCTGGGCGTGGTCGACTTGGCCGTGACCAATTCCCACATCGCCATGACGGCGGCCTTCGTCGCGATCGTCGGCTTCCTGGCCGCCGTGACGTCGAACGCCCAGATCGTGCCTGGCCGCCTTCAGGCGGCGGGCGAGGGCGTCTTCGGCCTGATCGACAACCTGGCGGATTCCATCATCGGCCATGACGGCCGCAAGTACTTCCCGTTCGTGTTCACGATCTTCCTGCTGATCCTGGGCATGAACCTGCTGGGTCTGTTCCTGACCTTCACGGCGACGTCACAACTGGCGATCACGGCCACCTTCGCGGTGCTGACCATCGGCCTGGTGCTGATCGTCGGCTTCGCCAAGAACGGCCTGGGCTTCTTCAAGTTGTTCTGGCCGATGGGCGCGCCGCTGGCGCTGCGCCCGGTCGTCGGCCTGATCGAGTTCGTCTCCTTCCTGCTGCGTCCCGTCACCCTGGCGCTTCGTCTGTTCGGCAACATGCTGGGCGGCCACGTCGCGCTGAAGATCTTCGCCGGGTTCGTCGTTTCGCTGGGCTTGGTCGGTCTGGGCGGCGGCGCGGGCCTGCTGGCCTTCCCGGTGGCCGCCCTGTCGCTGGGCATGGTCGTCGCCCTGACCGCCCTGGAGTTTCTCGTGGCCTTCCTCCAGGCCTTCGTTTTCGCCGTTCTGGCCTGCATCTACCTGAATGATGTGGTCAACCTGGACCACGCCCACTAAGGGCCGGACCAGTCTTTTCACCCCAACCACCAACGACTTTAATCTAGGAATACAATCATGGACGCTGAAGCCGCCAAGTACATCGGTGCCGGCCTTGCCACCCTGGGCATGATCGGTTCGGCCCTGGGCGTGGGTAACATCTTCGGCAACTTCCTCGCCGGCGCCCTGCGGAACCCCTCGGCCGCCGCCGGCCAGGTCGGCAACCTGTTCGTGGGCGCCGCCCTCGCCGAAGCCCTGGGCATCCTGGCCTTCGTGCTCGGCATCCTGATGATCTTCGGCTGATATCAGCTCCCGGCGCGGGGCGGCCCCAGGCCCTCCGCGCCGTCGATCATTTGATCCAGCGATAGACGGTTCATGGCCAGCCCCCACTCAAACGACGCCCTGCCATCCTCGGTGGAGGCGGATCTGCACGCGGAAACCGCGGTCGCGGCCGAGCATGGCTCGGGCGGACTGCCGCAATTCCAGTTCGAGCACTGGGCGGGGCAGATCGGCTATCTGCTGATCCTGTTCGCGGTCCTGTATCTGCTGGTCAGCAAGGTCTTCGCCCCGCGCCTGCGCCGGGTGATGGACGAGCGGGCCGACACCATCTCGACGGCCGTCGCCACGGCGCGTCAGGTCCAGGTGGAGGCCGCCGAACAAGCCGCCGCCGCCCAGGCCGAGGTCGCCAAGGCTCGCGCCGACGCCCGCGCCACGGCCGCCGCCGCCAAGGCGCGCGTCACCGAGGAAGCCAACGCCCGCCAAGCGGCGGAAGAAGCCGTCGTCAACGCTCGTATCGCCGAGGCCGAGGCCGCTATCGGCAAGACCCGCGATGCGGCGATGGCGAACGTCTCGACCATCGCGTCTGACGCCGCCGCCGCCATGGTCGAGCGTCTGACCGGCAAGGCCGCCACGCCCGCCGAGCTCGCCGCCGCCAAGGGAGCCGCCTGATGAATCTGATTTTCGAAGAGGGCATCTGGAGTCTCGCCAACGCCGAGATCTGGGTGGGCGTCGGTCTGCTGATGTTTGTCGGCATCCTGATCGCCGTCGGCGTGCCGAAGACGGCCGCCGCCGCCCTGGACGCCAAGGCCGCCAAGATCCAGGCTGACCTCGACGAGGCCGCCCGCCTGCGGGCGGAAGCCGAGGCCCTGCTGGCCCAGATCCGCAAGGAGAAGGCCGAGGCCGAGGCGCAGGCCGCCGAGATGATGGCCTCAGCCGAGGCAGACGCCCGCCGTCTCGAGGCCGAGACCAAGGCCCGGTTGGAAGAGACCCTGGCGCGCCGCCAGAAGATGGCCGAGAGCCGCATCGCCCAGGCGGAGGCCCAGGCTTCCGCCGAGGTCAAGGCCGCCGCCGCCGATCTGGCCGCCAAGTCGGCGGAGGCCGTGCTGGCCGCCCGCCTCGCCGGTCAAGCCAAGGACCCGCTGCTGGATGCGGCCATCGCCCAGATCGGCGACCGGCTGAACTGACGGCGGTCCGTTTCGCACAAGACAAGGGCCCCGGCGCGAGCGTCGGGGCCCTTTTCCTTTTCAGGCCGTGCCTGGATCAGTGGGCGTGAGCGCCGCTGACCAGATGCGCCGCGCGCTTTTCGCGGGCGCTGAGCCGGGCGTAGACATTGCCCAGCACGATGCCGAACACGGCGTGGGTGATCAGCAACCACGCCACCGTGCCGAAGCCGGCGCCGCTGGAGAAGGTGCGGTAGTCGCCGAGCATGAAGACGCCCAGCATCATCACCACCCAGGCGCCGACGGCGAAGACGATGCCCTTGGTTTCGGGCGTGTCCGTCGGCAGGCGGGGGCAGAGATAGCCGAACAGCGGTCCGAGGATGAAGACGCCGCTCATCAGGTGGATGGCCCAGCCGACGGCCAGGTTGCCGGGCATGCCGATGATGCTGGCGATGACCCCCTGGAAGGGATCGAACCAGTTCAGGAACATGTTCGGTATTTCAAGCAGGGATACGGCAATCGTGGCGAACACGCCGGCGATGAGTCCCTTTTGTACGCGTGACATCATGACCTTAGCGCCTCCCAACGCTTGTAACGGTGCTCTGATAACGCGAGAGGCAGGATACGCCGGTCAGGCGAGGCCCGTGTTCAACTTCCCGTGGTTAGCGGCCGCAGCAAGACGGGTGGAAATCAGGCCCGCGTGCGGCGGAAAAGCTTTCGGAAAGAACGCCGAACGCGCTTTCGCACCCGCACAAGACGGCGGCGCCGCCGCAGCACCAGCTTCTCAGCGCGCAGAGCCTGCTGCCAGAAGACCGGCGCGATCTCGGGCTTGCGGCGCATGAGTCTGCGGAAGGGATAGACCCACTTGGGCCGCGCATGCTGGGCGCGGATGAACTGCCGCTTGGCCCAGTAGGAGCTGCGCAGGATCAGCATCAGGCCGACCGCGATGACCGGAATGCCGCCGGGTCCAGGCAGGGGCGCGATAAGGATGCCCAGCAGCACCACCAGCACCCCGCCGCCCATCAGCGCCCAGCGCTTCAGCACGCGCAGCAGGCGGCTGCGCGATGCGGAAGGCTGAATGAGGGGAAGGGATGCGTCGGTCACTGAACTCGAGGAGATGGGGAGGAGGGGGCTCTTGGACAACGGCCGCCGCGGTCGCACGATCCCTCGTCGGGAAAGGAAACGGCGGCCGTGGCGACCGCGCCACAGCCCGATCAAGGCCCTGCTTCGATGGCCGAGGCGTGTCCGGCGCATGAAGGTTTGGTCATGATGGCGATATGGAAACGGCCTGTGACGTCGCCGCCACAGGCCGTCCATGCCTTGAATTCGTGCCTGGCTCAGGCGGCCTGGTTCGACCCCTCCGGCGCGGTCCAGCGCAGCACCGGCGAGCGGGCGGCGCGGGTCTCGTCGAGGCGGCGCAGGGGGGCGTGGAAGGGCGCGCCCTTGAACCGTTCGACATCGCCGGCTCCATCCTTGGTTTCCAGAGCGGCCTGGGCCAAGAGGCGCATCGCCTCGATGAAGCGGTCCAGCTCCTGCTTAGATTCCGTCTCGGTCGGCTCGATCAGCATGGCGCCGTGGACGACCAGGGGGAAATACATGGTCATCGGGTGGAAGCCCTCGTCGATCATCGCCTTGGCGAAGTCCAGGGTGGTGATGTCGGTGCCCTTCAGCCAGGTGTCGTCGAACAGGGCCTCGTGCATGCACGGGCCGTCGGGGAAGGCCGGGCTCATCAGGTCCTGGAGGCGGGCCTTGATGTAGTTGGCGTTCAGCACCGCGTCCTCGGCGACCTGGCGCAGGCCGTCCGAGCCGTGGCTCATCATGTAGCTGAGCGCACGGACATACATGCCCATCTGGCCCTGGAAGGCGCACAGGCGGCCGAAGGCCTGCGTCGCCTCATCTTCCTGGCGCTCGACCAGGCGATATCCGTCGGCGTCATGCACGACCCAGGGAGCCGGCGCGAACGGCGCCAGCGCTTCCGACAGCACCACCGGCCCCGCGCCCGGCCCGCCGCCGCCGTGGGGCGTGGAGAAGGTCTTGTGCAGGTTGATGTGCATGGCGTCGACGCCCAGGTCGCCCGGCCGCACCCGCCCGACGATGGCGTTGAAGTTGGCGCCGTCGCAGTAGAAATAGGCCCCCGCCTCGTGCGTCAGTCGGCTGATCTCCAGGATGTCGCGCTCGAACAGGCCGCAGGTGTTGGGATTGGTCACCATGATGGCGGCGACGTCCGGACCCAGCTTCGCCGCCAGGTCGGCCACGTCGACGCGACCGTCGTCGGTCTGGGCCACCTCGACCACCGAATAACCGACGAAGGCGGCCGTCGCGGGGTTGGTGCCGTGGGCGCTGGTGGGCACCAGGACCTTGCGGCGCTGCTCGTGCTCGCCCTTGGCTTCATGGGCGGCGCGGATGGCCATCAGGCCGCACAGTTCGCCGTGGGCGCCCGCTTTCGGGGAAAGCGCGACGGCGGGCATGCCGGTCAGGGTCTTCAGCCAGTGAGCCAGCGCATCCATCAGCTCCAGCGCGCCCTGCACCGTCGACTGCGGCTGCAGCGGGTGGATGTCCGAGAAGCCGGGCAGGCGCGCCATCTTCTCGTTCAGGCGCGGGTTGTGCTTCATGGTGCACGAGCCCAGCGGATAGATGGCCAGGTCGATCGCGTGGTTCTTCTGGGACAGGCGCACATAGTGGCGCATGGCCTCTGGCTCGCTCAGCCCCGGCAGGCCGATCGGATCCTTGCGGACCAGGTCGCCCAGGTCGCCTCCATCGGTCTTCGGCTCCGGCAGGTCGACGCCGGTCTTGCCCCAGCCGTCGCCCTCGAAGATCAGGTGCTCGTCCTGCAGCAGGCCGCGCCCGCCGGTGAGGGTCGGGTGCTTGTAGTCGTGATCGACCTTGTTCGGGGCGGTCGGGCGGCCGACGGTGTTCATGGTGGTCATCGTTCGGTCTCCGCTCAGGCCGCCAGCACCTTGCCGAGCGAGGCGGCAAGCAGCTTGATGTCGTGGTCCAGGGTGGTCTCGGTCGCGGCGACCAGCAGAACGTCGTCCATGCCGGCGTCGGGCGCCAGGCGGCTGTAGGGCACGCCGGCCAGGATGTGGTGGCCGGCCAGCGTCTCCACCACCTCGGCCGCGTTCTTCGGCAGGCGCACGGCGAACTCGTTGAAGAAGCGCGGGGTCAGCACCTCGACGCCCGGGATGGCGGCCAGGGCGTCGCGCGCGGCCAGCGCCTTCTCGTGGTTCAGCAGGGCCAGGCGACGCAGGCCGGTCTCGCCCAGCAGGCTCATGTGGATGGTGAAGGCCAGGGTGCAGAGGCCCGAGTTGGTGCAGATGTTCGACGTTGCCTTGTCGCGGCGGATGTGCTGCTCGCGCGTCGACAGGGTCAGGACGAAGCCGCGTTCGCCGTCAGCGTCCACCGTCTCTCCCGTCAGGCGTCCCGGCATCTGCCGGACCAGCTTCTCGCGGGTGGCGAACAGGCCGACGTAGGGGCCGCCGAAGTTCAGGGCGTTGCCGATCGACTGGCCCTCGGCGGCGACGATGTCGGCCCCCATCTCGCCGGGCGACTTGAGCAGGCCCATCGACACAGCCTCGGTCACGACGACGATCAGCAGGGCCCCGGCGGCGTGCGCGGCCTCGGCGATCCGAGTGACGTCGGTGGCGGTTCCGAACACGTTGGGCGTCTGCACGACGACACAGGCCGTGTCGGGACCGATCTGGGCGATGACCTCGGCCTCGGCATCCACGGCGGCGGGCAGGACCTGGGTCTCGACGCCGACGGCGTGCACCACGGTCTCGGTCGCCTGGACGTAGTGCGGGTGGACGCCGCCCGAGATCACCGCCTTGTTGCGGCGGGTCACGCGGGTGGCCATCAGCACGCCCTCGGCCATGGCGGTCGAGCCGTCATAAAGCGAGGCGTTGGCGACCGGCATGCCGGTCAGGTTCGCCACCTGGGTCTGGAATTCGTAGAGATACTGCAGCGTGCCCTGGGCGATCTCGGGCTGGTACGGCGTGTAGCTGGTCAGGAACTCCGACCGCTGGATGACGTGGTCCACCGTCGCCGGAACGTGGTGCCTGTAGGCGCCCGCGCCGCAGAAGAAGGGCACGGAACCCGCCGCCGCGTTCTTCGCCGCCATGGCGGAAAGGGCGCGTTCGACCTCCAACTCGCCGGCCACGCGGGGCAGGTCCACGGGGCCCTGTAGCCGCGCGCTCTCGGGCACGTCCACGAACAGGTCGTCGATGGATTTGGCGCCGATGGCGGCGAGCATCGCCGCGCGGTCGTCGGGCGTCAGGGGGAGATAACGCATGATCTTCTCACTCCGTCATCCTCGGGCCTCGCCCCAGGATCGGATGCGGTGCGGCTCGCGCGTCAGGACTGTCGCTCGAGCGGTTGAGCGCCCGGCCCTCGGGTCGAGCCCGAGGGTGACGGGCCCGGGGTCAAAGGGTCTTGAGGAACTCGTCGTAGGCGGCCTGATCCATCAGGCCGTCCAGTTCCGAGGCGTCGGACACCTTGATCTTGGCGAACCAGCCGTCGGCCTGGGCGGCCGAGTTGACGGTCTCCGGGGCGGTCGACAGGGCGTCGTTGGCCGCGACCACTTCGCCCGAGACGGGGGCGTACACGTCCGAAGCGGCCTTGACGCTCTCGACCACGGCGAAGCTGTCGCCCTTGGCGACGGACTTGCCGACCTCTGGCACCTCAACGAACACCACGTCGCCCAGGGCGTCGGCGGCGTGCTTGGAGATGCCGACGGTGGCGATGTCGCCGTCCAGGCTGACCCACTCGTGATCCTTGGTGAACTTCATCTTGCTTCTCCTCTCCCGTCATCCCCGGGCTGAGCCGAGGATCGGATGTTGCGCGGTCCGTGCGTCGGTATCTTCGCACGAGCGGTTGATCCCCGGCCCTTGGGGCAAGCCCCAGGGTGACGGGGAGCTATCAGGCCTTCGGCTTTCGATAATAGCGTGGCGGAACGAACGGCATGTCCACCACCTCGGCGGCGGCGGGCTTGCCGCGGACGATGACTTTCAGCTCTGTCCCAAGGGCCGAGAAGGCCGGCGGCACGAACCCCATGGCGATGTTCTTGCCCAGGGTCGGCGAGGGGCCGCCGGAGGTGATCCTGCCGATGACGGTCCCGTCGGCGTCGGCGATCTCGGCGCCTTCGCGGGCCGGGGCGCCTTCCTTGACGATCAGACCGACGCGGACGCGCGACGGGCCGTCGGCCAGCTCCTTCAGGATGCGCTGGGCGCCGTTGAAGTCGGCGCGCTCCCTGCGCGACTTGGAAATGGCGAAGGTCAGGGCGCCCTCGACGGGGCTGGTGGTCGCGTCGACATCGTGGCCGTGCAGCGGCAGGCCGGCCTCCAGCCGCAGGCTGTCGCGCGCGCCCAAGCCGATCGGCTTGACGCGGGCGTCCTCCAGCAGCGTGTTCCAGACGCGCTCGGCGTCCTCGGCCGGGATCGAGATCTCGTAGCCGTCCTCGCCGGTGTAGCCCGAGCGGGAGACCAAGCAATCGACGCCGAACAGCATCAGGCGGGCGCACTCCATGAATCCCATCTCGGACAGGACCGGCTCGTGCGCGGCCATGACCTCGGCGGCTTCCGGCCCCTGGATTGCGATCAGGGCGCGGCTGTCCAGCCGCATCAGCGAGGCCTTGCCCTGAAGGTTGTTCTTCAGGAACTCGAAGTCCTGTTCCTTGTTGCCGGCGTTGACGACGACGAACAGGCCGTCGTGGTCGGGGCGGCCGGCCATCAGGTCGTCGATGATCCCGCCCTGCTCGTTCAGCAGCACGGAATACTTCTGCTTGCCCGCCTTCAGGACCTGGTAGTCGCCGGGGACGAAGCGCTCGAACTGGGTGAAGGCGTCGTCGCCGGTGATGCGGCACTGGCCCATGTGCGAGACGTCGAACAGGCCGGCGTGTTCGCGGGTCCAGCGGTGCTCGGCCAGGACGCCCTCGTACTGGACCGGCATCTCATAGCCGCCGAAGCCGACCATGCGGGCGCCGCGCGCCTTGTGGGCGGCGTTGAGCGGGGTGGTCTTCAGCGTTTCATCGGCCATCTGGACTCTCACGGTCGCGTGTTGTGGCGGAGCTCCGCCGTCCTCGCGCCCCCGCTGTCCTGGAGCCTGAGAGATTCCGGCGCCGATAGGATGGCGCCTTGCTCCGTCGGCGCGCCCCGGGACCGCAGTTCCTGGGCGACTTTCCAGCGTCCGTGTGCCTTCGCGGTCCGTTTGCCTGAGCGTTTCCGGGGCGGTTGCGCCTTCGGCGTCGGACCCCGGTTCCCGGTTCCCGATCTCTCCCGCGAGAGCCCGCGAGCTAAGGCCCCGACTCCGGGCCGGAGTCAAGCGTGAGGGGGAACAAGGATGCGAGGGGCGGGTTGGTTCGGCGACACCCATCCGAGCCAAGGACCATCCAACATGTCGATCCTCGACAAGCTGTTCGGCGACTCCGGCAAGCCGCGCACCCATCCCGCGAAGGCCGACATCCCGATGCAGAAGGTGCTGGACGAATTCGCCGCCCTGGGACCCAAGCCGATCGAGACCCTGTCGCCGCGGGAGGCGCGGTTGCAGCCGACGCCCGCCGACGCCGTCAAGAAGATGCTGGGCTCGTCGCGCGAGCGCGAGGACCCGACTCTTGGGGTCGCGACACAGGACATCACCATTCCCGGCGCGGCCGGTCCGCTGCGGGCGCGCGTCTATCGGCCCAAGAGCAACGATCCCGACATCAAGCCGGTGGTGGTCTATTTCCACGGCGGCGGCTTCGTGATCGCCGATCTGGACGTCTATGATTCCAGCCCGCGCGGCATCGCCCGCTTCGCCGATGTGGTGGTGGTCTCGGTCCACTATCGTCAGGCGCCGGAACATAGGTTCCCTGCGGCCCACGAGGACGCCTTCGCGGCGTGGAAATGGCTGGTGGACAACGCCCAGGCCTTCGGCGGCGACCCGCAGAAGGTGGCGATCATGGGCGAGAGCGCCGGCGGCAACCTGGCCTGCGCCACGGCCATCCGCGCGCGGGACGAGGGCGTGCAGGCGCCGTGCCACATGGTGCTGGTCTATCCGTTGGCCGGCAACGACATGAACACGCCGTCCTACATCGAGAACGCCACGGCCAAGCCCCTGAACAAGCCGGTGATGGAATGGTTCGTGAAGCACACGTTCAACGACGAGGCCGAAACCGCCGACCCGCGGATCAACCTGGTCGAGGCGGACCTGATCGGCCTGCCCAGCGCGACGGTGATCTGCGCCGAGATCGACCCGCTGCGGTCGGAGGGCGAACTGCTGGCGGAGCGGCTGGAGCAGGCCGGCGTGGACGTGCGGCACAAGACGTTCCACGGCTCGACGCACGAGTTCTTCGGCATGGGACTGGTGGTGCCGGACGCGGCGGCGGCCCAGACCTTCGCCGCGCACGAACTGAAGCGGGCGTTCAGCACGGCGGTGCTGCCGATCTGATGCCGCAAAGGCCGGAGGAGCGAACGGGACGCCTGGAACGCGCGCTTTTTCGCGCCGCGCAGTTGCCGTCGCAAAGCGGTCCGGCCATGAACGGGTCAGCGCCAGCTTCCCCTCAGGACCCCAATGACCGATCGCCTCAGCCTCGATGACCATCTCGCCGCCCTGGACGTTCCAGAGGGTTTGAAGACGGTGCTGACCGTCGCCGCCCAGGCCTGCGTCGACATCCGCAAGGTGGTGTCGGGCGGGGCGTTGGCCGGCGCCCTGGGCGCGTCGGGCGCCGTCAACGTGCAGGACGAGGAGCAGAAGCAGCTCGACGTCATTTCCAACGACATCCTCACCGACGCGCTGCTGGCCTGCCCCCTCGTGGCGGGCGTGGCGTCCGAAGAGATGGAGACGGTGCAGCCGGCCGACCAAGCGGGCGAGTACCTGGTGCTGTTCGACCCGCTCGACGGCTCGTCCAACATCGACATCAACGCGCCGGTGGGCACCATCGTCTCGGTGCTGAAGGCGCCGGGCGGGACGCCGTCCGAGGCCGATTTCCTGCAGCCGGGGCGGGACCAGGTCGCGGCCCTCTATGCGCTTTACGGCGCCCAGACCATGCTGGTGCTGACGACGGGGCAGGGGGTGCGCGGCTTCACCCTGTCGCAAGATGGGCGCTGGCTGCTGACGCACGACGACATCGCCATCGCGGCGGACACGAAGGAGTTCGCCATCAACATGTCGAACCTGCGTCACTGGTCCGAGCCCGTGCAACGCTATGTCGCCGGCGTGCTGAAGGGCGCCGACGGCCCGCGAGGCAAGAACTTCAACATGCGCTGGGTCGCGGCCATGGTGGCGGACGTGCACCGCATCCTGATGCGCGGGGGTGTCTTCCTGTACCCCTGGGACAAGCGCGAGCCGAACAAGCCCGGCAAGCTGCGCCTGATGTACGAGGGCAATCCGATGGCCTTCCTGGTCGAGCAGGCCGGGGGAAGGGCGACGACCGACGGAACCCAGCCGATCCTGGACATTCAGCCCGAGCAGCTGCACCAGCGGATCGCGGTGGCCCTGGGATCGGCCAACGAGATCGACGCCTACGCGGGCGCCTGATGAAGATCGATCCCGCCGACGCGCTCCTGATCATCGATCCGCAGAACGACTTCTGCGAGGGCGGCAGTCTGGCGGTCCCAGGCGGGGCGGGCGTGATGCCGCTGATCAACCGGCTGGCGGAGCGGTTCGACAAGGTGATCGTGACCCAGGACTGGCACACGCCGGACCAGATCTCTTTCGCCTCCAACCATGAGGGCGCCTGGCCCTTCACCGAGATCGAGGTCGCCTACGGCCGACAGATGCTGTGGCCGGACCATTGCGTTCAGGGAACGGTCGGGGCGGAGTTCCATCCAACCGTCGCGCCGGCGACGCGCAAGGCGCTGGCGATCGTGCGGAAGGGCTACAATCCGGGGGTCGACAGCTATTCGGGCTTCTTCGAGAACGACCACCGAACGCCGACCGGACTGACCGGCCTGT
The DNA here is from genome assembly GCA_023451375.1 of Pseudomonadota bacterium. Lineage (GTDB taxonomy): Bacteria > Pseudomonadota > Alphaproteobacteria > Caulobacterales > Caulobacteraceae > Brevundimonas. Next base: position 119,439 of record JAEXZS010000004.1, on the reverse strand, counting down.
TGCGGCAGATCGGGGCGAGGCGGGTGGTTCTGGCGGGCTTGGCCTATGACTACTGCGTCCGCTTCACCGCCGAAGATGCGGTGCGGGAAGGGTTCAAGGCCGTCGTCGTGGGCGACGCGAGCCGACCGATCGCGCCGGCCACCGAAAGGGCGGCGCGGGAGAGCCTCAGGGCCCTGGGAATAGCAGAGGTCGAGGCCGCCGCGCTGGCGTGATCAGGGCCGCGCCTTCGCATACGCTTCCACCTCCGCCACCCGCGCCGCCTTCTCCGCGTCGCTGAGGAACGAGCCCTCGAAGCTGTTCTTCGCCATCAGGGTGACCTGCTCGCGGGTCAGGCCCACCGCCGTCGCCAGCTGGATGTAGTTGTCGTTCACATAGCCGCCGAAATAGGCGGGGTCGTCCGAGTTCAGGGTGACGTGCAGGCCCCGGCGCAGCATCTCGGGGACCGGGTGGTCCTTCAGGTCGTCCACGACGCAAAGCTTGAGGTTCGACAGGGGGCAGACCGTCAGGGTCATCCGGGCGCCGGCCAGGCGCGCGATCAGCGCCTCGTCCTCCATCGAGCGGTTGCCGTGGTCCATGCGGTCGATGTGCAGCAGGTCCAGCGCTTCGTGGACATACTCCGGCGGACCTTCCTCTCCGGCGTGGGCGACGCGCTTCAGGCCCAGTTCTCCGGCGCGGGCGAAGACGCGCGCGAACTTGGACGGCGGGTGGCCGACTTCGGACGAATCCAGCCCCACGCCCGCGATGCGATCCAGCCACGGCGCCGCCGCCTCCAGCGTCGCGAAGGCGGCGGCTTCGTCGAGGTGGCGCAGGAAGCAGAGGATCAGCTTGGAGGTGACGCCCAGCTCGGCCTCGGCGCGGCCCATGCCGCTCAGAAGGCCTTCGATCACCTCGGCCATCGGCACGCCGCGATCGGTGTGGGTCTGCGGATCGAAGAAGATCTCGGCGTGGCGGACGTTGTCGGCGGCGGCGCGCTGGAAATAGGCGAAGGCCAGGTCCTCGAAGTCCCGCCGCGTCAGCAACACGGCGGCGCCGGCGTAGTAGATGTCCAGGAAGTCCTGCAGGTTCGAGAAATCATAGGCCGCCCGCACCGCCTCGACGCTGTCGAAGGGGATCTCGACCCCGTTGCGCTTGGCCAGCTCGAACATCAGTTCGGGCTCCAGCGAGCCTTCGATATGCAGGTGCAGCTCGGCCTTGGGCAGGCCGGCGATGTAGGCGTCGAGAGCTGGCATCGGGGGCCTCACGGTCTGGAGAGGAACAGCGGCGGCGGGCGGGCGTTCAGGGTCCCGCAACAGGAGCACTGTCATGGCCGACAAACAAGACGAGCCCAAGACTGTCACCACGCCTGGAGTGATGGGCGACGGCACCGAGGAACAGAACCTGGGTCAGCCCGGCGATCCCAAGAAACGCATCACCGAGGAAGAGGTGGACGACGCCTTCTCCGAAGATAAGCCGGACTGAACCTACATCCGCTCCGGCGTGTCGATCCCCAACAGGTTCAGCGCCGTCTCCAACTGCCGCAGGGCGGCTGCCGCCAGCGCCAGGCGCGAGCCGCGCGTCGCCTCATCAGGCGCGGCCAGCACCGGGCAGGCGGCGTAGAACTTCGAGAAGGACTGGGCGATCCGGTAGGCGTGCTCGGCCACCAGGTGCGGCATTCGCTTATCGTAGGCGTCTGAGACGGCCGCCGAAAAGGCGTCCAGCGTCAGGGCCAGGTCGCGCTCAGCCGGCTCGGCGATGGCGATCGGGCCTTCCGTCGCGCCCTGACCGGCGGCCTTGCGAAGCAGGGATTTGATCCGCACCGCCTGGTACAGCAGGTACGGCCCGGTCTTGCCCTCGAAGCTCGTGAAGCGGTCGAGGTCGAAGACGTAGCTGGTGGTGCGGGCGTTCGACAGATCCGCGAACTTCAGCGCGGCGATGGCCACCTTGTGGGCGATGGCCTCGAACTCCTCGGGCGGCAGGTCGTCGCCCAGCTTCGCCTCATGCAGGCGTTCGCGGGCCTTGTCGGTGGCCATGGTGATCAGGTCGTGCAGCTTCAGCACGCCGCCCGCGCGGGTCTTGAAGGGCTTTCCGTCCGGCCCGTTCATGGTGCCGAAGCCCAGGTGCTCCAGCGATCCCTCGGCGGCGTAGCCGGCCAGATAGGCGGCCCGGAACACCTGTTCGAAATGCTCGGCCTGGCGCTCGTCGACCACGTAGAGGATGAGGTCCGGGCCGATCGCCTTCTTACGATCCAGGATCGTGGCCAGGTCGGTCGTGCCGTACATGGCCGAGCCTTCGGAGCTGACCACCAGCAGCGGCGGCGGGCTGGGCGCCTCGATCACCGAGCCGTCGGCCAGCTTTTTCTTGCGGGTCTCGCCGAGCCGGGCGACGTGGACCACCTGGGCCCCGTCGTCCCCGACGAGCAGGCCGGTCGCCTTGAGATGCTCCAGCATCTCCGGCATCAGGGGATCGGCGTCGCTCTCGCCGTTCCACAGGTCGAAGGTCACCGACAGGGCGCCGAACTCGCGCTCCAGCGCCGTCCGGCTGACAGCCACGAAATGCTTCCACAGCGCGCGATAGCCGGGACGTCCGGCCTGCAGCTCCGCGGTCGCCTTGCGGGCTCGGTCGCGGTAGGCGGGGTCTTCCTTGGCCTTGGCGGCGGCCAGCGGGTAAAGGCGCTCCAGGTCCTCCAGCGTGACCGGGCTGTCCGCCGGGAAGGGGCCGTCGCCGTCGGCCATGAAGGCGTCCGCCAAGCCCTCGTCCCCGCAGGCGACGATCAACAGGCCCATCTGGAAGCCCCAGTCGCCGAAGTGGGCGTCGCCCCAGACCCGGTCGCCCCGGAAGCGGAAGAGCCGCTTGAGGCTCTCGCCGATGATGGAGGAGCGCAGGTGGCCGACGTGCATCGGCTTGGCCACGTTCGGGCCGGCGTAGTCGATGACCACCTTGCGCGGCTCGGCGACCATCGCGGCGCCCGCGTGATCGGCGTCGGCGGCGACTGCCGCCGCGCGCACGGCCAGGGCGGCGTCGGAGAGCTTCAGGTTGATGAAGCCGGGGCCGGCCACCTCGACGGACGCCAGTCTGGGATCGCCGGCGAGACGGTCGGCGATCCTGGCGGCCAGCTCGCGCGGGTTGGCTTTCAGCGCCTTGGCGGCGGCCAGGGCGCCGTTCGACTGGAAGTCGGCCAGGTCGGGACGGTCGGAGGGGGTGACCCGGGCCAGCGCCCTGTCCACGCCTTCGGCGGCGAAGGCGGCGGCGACCGCTTCGCTGAGGACGGTCTTCAGATCGGCCATTATTCGCTCGGGGCGGCTTGCGTCTGGGACGCGCCGGCGTTGACGCGGAAGCGGCTGCCCGACCGGTTGAACTCAGCCATCTCGGGGGTGACCTCGAAGCCGATCAGGACCTCGAAGTTGCCGCCGCTGGTGGTGATGTCCGCGCGCGGGATCATGATGGTGCGTTCCTCGGTGACCGAGGTCTCGCGCCGACCTTCGAAGTTCACCGGCAGGTCGAAATATTCCTTGGCCAGGACGGCGCTGTTCCGTTCGGTCACGGCGATCCAGTAGCGGTAGGTCTTCTGCTCGCCGGTCGCCTGGGCGCCGCGGCCGAGCTCGAACAGGATGTTCATGTCGACCCGGATCGGATCGCTCTCACGATAGGCGCAGTCGGACGACACGCCCTGAATCTCGCCGGTGTAGCCGACGTTGGCGATGGCGGCCTGACCGCCCTGCAGCTCCACGTAGCGCGCGGCGTCGTAGAGGATCTTCACATAGGGGCACGGGCCGGCGTTGGGGCGGCGGCGCAGGGGGGCGATACGCGGCGCGCGCGAGCGCTGGGCGGGCTGGGCCTGCTGGCCGTCCGCGCGATCACGGCCGCCCGGCTGGGTCTGGGCCAAGGCCGTTGCGGGCAGGATGGAGGCCGCGACGGAGAGGGCGGCCAGGGCGGTGAGCACGCGACGCATCAATTGTATTCCGGCAGCGAGAGGACCGACGCCGCGATCGGCGTCCCTGGAAAGTTCGAAGGGATCACAGACCCGGCAGCTTGAAGCCGCCGTCACGGCGCGGCGTGATGGTGATGGCCTGCTGGCCGCCGGTCAGCGCCTGGAGCCGCGCGGCCTCGCTGGCCGCGTCGATGGTGCTCTGCCCCTCGGCCGTCTGACGTGTCGTGGGGGCCTGGGTCGAGGGATCGTCCTTGCGCCAGAACAGGACCCGGTCGGCGAAGCTCTCTTCCTTGTGGGCGATGTCGCCGAACTCGTCGTCGATCACATAGCGGGCCAGCGGATCGGCCTGTTCGGCCCCCGCCTGGGCGACCAGCACCTGTTCGCCCGGCGTGCGGGTGACGGCCTGGCGCTGGCCGAGCAGGATCTGACGGGCGGCGCTTTCCGGCGCCAGCTCCTGCGGGCGCGGCTGGCCCGGCGCGGGCGGGCGCAGGCCGTATTCGGGGGGCACGGTCAGGGGCGCGGTGGAGACGGTGACGAACTCGTCCGGCACCACCTTGGCAAGGCCGATTCCCTGCTTGATGCTGCCGCACGCCGAGACGGCGAGCGCGGCGGTGGCGGCGAGGGACAGGACGGCGAGGCTGCGGATACGCATGAAGTCGGGCTCGGCTTTCGCGGGCGCTCCCCCGGAGCGCGGGTCACATAGTGAAGACGGGTTGATTACGACTTTTCGGGGGCCGCGCCAACCTGGGCGGGCCGGTCGGATTTGAGGCTGTCCAGAATCAGCAGGACGACCCCGACGGTGATGGCGCTGTCGGCCACGTTGAAGACCCAGGGAAAGATCCCCGTGCCCGAGAAGTCGATGAAATCGACCACATAGCCGAAGCGCACCCGGTCGATGACGTTGCCCAGGGCGCCGCCCATGACCAGGCCGATGGCGGCGACCAGCAGGCGCCGGTCGGCCTTGAGCGCCCACCACGCCAGGCCCGCGGATACGACGATGGAGAAGATCGTCAGGACCCACCGCGCCTCGCCGCCGCCGAACAGACCGAAGCTGACGCCGGTGTTCTCGACCCAGCTGAAGTTGAGGATCGGCGGCAGGATCGGGATGCGGCCGACTTCCTGCAGCGACAGCCCGCTGATGATCCAGGCCTTGGTCAGCTGGTCCAGTACGATGACCACGACGGCGAAGGCGTAGGCGGCGTAGGCGAGGCGGGAGATCTTCATTCGTCGCTTTCGGGCGATCCTTCGGAAGCGGGGCGATTAGCAGGAAGCAGTCGTCCGTGGGAGGGGCGAAATCGTCCCGGCGGTCAGAACAGGTCGCCTTGGCCGGGCGGCGTGGGCTTTGGCCGAGGCGCGGGCCGGGACGGAGGCGCACGCTCTCCGCCGCCTTCGACGACCGCGCCGCGCGCGCCGTCGCCGAACACCAGCTTGACCGCCTGGCCGGCGGACAGGGCGCCGGCTGAGGTGATCCAGGCGCCGTCGCGGTCCTCGATGCGCGCGAAACCGGGCTTCGGCCGTGAGGGATCGAGGGAGGACAGCGCGCGCGAAAGGGCGGTCAGACGATCGTCCGCGCGCTCCAGCTTGCGGGGGACGACGGCGTCGAGGCGCGCCCCGACCGCATCCAGCCGCGTCCGGCGCTGATCCAGCCGGCGGTGCAGCGGTTCCGGCGACAGCCGGCCCGCGATCTGGAGCAACCGCCGCTCGTGACGCCCCACCCCGGCTTGCAAGCCGGCGGCAAGCCGGCCGGCGACGGCGCCCAGCCGGTCGTCGCCACGGGCCAGCCGCGTGTGCAGCAGGCCCGGCGAAAGCCGTCCGGCCGCGACCGCCAGATGGCGTTCGTGCAGCGCCACGTTCCGCTGCAGGCCGGAACCCAGCCGGCTGGCGGCATGGTCGAGCCGCTGCTGCGCCAGGGCCAGCAGGTCCTCCGGCCGGGCGGGCAGGCCCCGGGCCACGGCGCGCAGGCGGGTGCGGCGATCCTCGATGAGCCGGCCCCCGGCCTGGATCAGGCGGCGGTCCAGGTCCGACAGGGCGTAGCGCAGGTCCGTCAGCACCGGCGTGGCGATCTCCGCCGCGCCGGTCGGCGTGGGCGCGCGCCGGTCGGAGACGAAGTCGATCAGGGTGGTGTCGGTCTCGTGCCCCACGGCCGAGATGATCGGGATTCGGGCGGCGACGACGGTGCGCGCCAGCCCCTCGTCATTGAAGCACCACAGATCCTCGACCGAGCCGCCGCCGCGCGCGACAATCAGCAGGTCGGGCCGGGGGATTGCCCCGTCCGGCGTCAGGGCGTCAAAGCCCCGGATGGCGTTCGACACCTGGCCGCAGGCGGCGTCGCCCTGCACCACCACCGGCCAGACGATCACGCGGCAGGGCCAGCGCTCCGAGATCCGGTGCAGGATGTCGCGGATCACCGCGCCGGTCGGGCTGGTGATCACGCCGATCGTGCGCGGGAACGGCGGCAGCGGCTTCTTGCGGGCGGCGTCGAACAAGCCTTCGCCATGCAGCTTGGTCTTCAGCCGCTCCAACTGCGCCAGCAGGGCGCCCGCGCCCGCCGCCTCCATGGTCTCGATCACGACCTGGTAGGAGGAGCGGGCAGGGTAGGAGGTGATCTTGCCGGTGACGATGACCTCCAGCCCCGTCTCAGGCTGCACGCCGAGGCCCCGCGCCTGACCCTTCCAGACCACCCCGTCGATGCAGGCCTTGTCGTCCTTCAGCGTCAGGTAGACATGGCCCGAGGCGTGGCGGTTGACCTTTGAGATCTCGCCCCGCAGGCGTACGTGCCCGAAACGGTCCTCCAGCGTGCGCTTCAGGGCGAAGGACAGTTCCGAGATCGACAGCGGGGGATTGTTGTCGCGCGGCTGGGGGGTCTCGATCGCCGCTTCAAACACATAGGAGTCGTCGCTCATCGCGACAGCATAGACCGCGACGATCGGCGCGGGAACGGGCCGGTCAGGGCGCCGTTACGTCAGCATGCCGCCCGCCGACCCCCAAGGAACCGATCCGGAAGACCGCGATCCGCGCGAACGCGGGCTGCAGCGCCGCAGCGGCGACGCCGCGCTGAGCCCCTGGCTGATCCTGATCGGCCTGATCCTGTTGGGCGTCGCGGTCTACGTCGTCTCCGCCCTGCTGTGACCCTGAAAGGACCTGTCATGAAACGTTTGATCTCCTTGGCCGCCCTCCTGGCCCTGACCGGCGCGGCCGGTTGCGACCGCGAGGAGGAGGTGGTGCAGCAGCCGGCCCCGAACATGGCCCCGGTTCCGGTCGAGGGCGAGCGCGCGGACGCCGCCCTGCAGAACACCGCGCAGTATTTCGGCATGACCCGCCAACAGCTGGAGGACGCGGATCTGCTGTCGCGCGAGAACACCGACCTGGGCGACGTCGAGACGCTGATCGCCGATCCGGCGGGCCGCCTGACCCATGTGGTGGTCGAACTGGAAGGCCCCGGCGATCCCAAGGTGCAGGTCCCGGTGGGCGATCTGCGGCCGGTCGACAACAACGGGGAGAAGGACCTGACCACCGACCTGACCGCCGCCCAGCTGCAGGCGCTGCCGGCCTGGGCGCCGGATAATGCGACGCAGGCAGGGCCGGCGACGCCACAGGCCCCGGCGCCGGGGCAATAACCCTGTTGGGCGCTTGACCGGCCGCGACGGGCCGGTCATTCCCGCCGCATGAACATCCTCCTCGTCGGATCCGGCGGGCGCGAACACGCCCTGGCCTGGAAGATCGCCCAGTCGCCGCTGGTCAAGCGGCTCGTCGCCGCGCCGGGCAACCCCGGCGTGGCCAAGGTCTGCGAAGTGCGGCCGGTGAAGGCGGACGACGCCGAGGGGCTGGCGGCCCTGGCGCGGGAGATCAAGGCGGACCTCGTCGTGGTGGGGCCAGAGGTCGCGCTGGCGGCGGGCCTGGCCGAGCGGTTGGCGGCGGCGGGCGTGCCCTGCTTCGGCCCAACCGCCAAGGCGGCGCAGCTGGAGACCTCCAAGGCCTTCTCCAAGGCCTTCCTGGAGCGGCACGAAATCCCCACAGCCGGTTACGGCGTCTATGACACGGTAAAGGACGCCAAGCGCGCGCTGGACGTGTTCAAGCCGCCCTATGTCATCAAGGCGGACGGTCTTGCGGCAGGCAAGGGGGTGGCGATCAGCCCCGACCGCGCGGACGCGGAGGCCGAGATCGAGCGGATGCTGGGCGGCCGCTTCGGCGCGGCCGGCGCCCGCGTCGTGATCGAAGAATTCATGGACGGGGAAGAAGGCTCCCTGTTCGCCCTGTGCGACGGTCAGCGCGCGTTGCTGTTCGGCGGCGCCCAGGACCACAAGCGCGCCTTCGACGGCGACCTGGGGCCGAACACCGGGGGCATGGGTTCCTATTCACCCGCGCCGGTCTTCACGCCCGACCTGGTCCAGCAGGCCGACGAGCGCATTGTCCAGCCGACCATCCGCATGATGGCGGAGGAGGGCGCGCCCTACCGCGGGGTGCTCTACGCCGGGCTGATGGCGACGGACGAAGGCCCCAAGGTGGTGGAGTTCAACGCCCGCTTCGGCGATCCGGAATGCCAGGTGCTGATGATGCGCTTCGCCGGCGACATCGTGCCCTATCTGCTGGCCTGCGCGCGCGGCGACGTGTCGGGGCTGAAGCCGCCGACCTTCAAGCCGCAGACGGTGATCTGCGTGGTGCTGGCGGCCAAGGGCTATCCGGACAGCCCGCTGGAAGGATCGATCATCCGGGGCGTCGACCAGGATTTCGGGCCGCACGTCCAAGTCTTCCACGCCGGAACCCGCCGGCGTGACGACGGCCAGCTGATCGCCGCCGGCGGTCGTGTCCTCAACGTCTGCGCCGAGGGCGACGACATCGCCCAGGCCCGCGAGCGAGCGTATGAGGCTGTCCGCAAGATCGACTGGCCGGGCGGCTTTCACCGCACCGACATCGGCTGGCGTGCGCTGGAGCGGGGCTGAGGCTCAGGCCCAGGCGAACAGCAGGCGGCCTTCGCCCATGCGTTCGCGCAGGGCCGGCAGGTCGGCGTGGGCGACGGAGAAGCAGCCGTAGCTGCGGCCCAGCTTGCCTTCGCGCGCCAGGAAATCCGGGTTGGCGTAGTCGGCGCCGTGGATGATGATGGCCCGCTCGCGCGCCTTGTCGTTGGTGTATTCGAGGCCGTCCAGCAGGACGTTCGGCCCCTGCTGGGAGCCCCAGCTGGGGCCGGCGGTGGCGTAGGCCCCGACCGAGGACATGTTGGAATCCGGCGTGTTCGAGAACCGCTGGGCGTACCCGGTGTGCGACGGATCCGAGCCCCGGCCGTGGCAGGTGCGCAGGACGGTCACATCCCCGCCGACCAGATCAACCTCGTACAGCCGCTCCTCGCCCGAGAATTTCTGGAAGTCGACAAGATACATCCGGTCGCGCAGCGGGATGCGCCGGTGGTGGATGTCCAGCGCGGTCATGGCGCGCTCCATCAATTCCTTGCGGACCGCGCCGCGCGGGTCGAGCGGCGGCGGCGTCAGGGCCGCCGTGTCGATGACGGGGGCGGGCGCAACCGATGGCGTGGGGGCGGGGACGGCGGTCTGCGCCGTCACGATCGGGGTGGCCCTGGCGCTGGCGCATCCCGCCAGCATGGCCGATCCGCCAAGGATCAGCCCTCGTCTCGATAGCCGCATGCGACGCCCTCGTTGCGGTTTGTTCTTGGACCGTGTTTGTTTCAAAAGGTTTCACAATGGGCAACCTGAGCCATTTGGCGAAAGGGTCCGGGCTGTTGGTGAAGCCGTTGATTCGGAGGGAAATATGAGACGACTGAGCTTGTTTGCGGCGCTGATTGTGGCGGTCGCTTCTCCGGCGGCGGCGCGTCAAACCCCCATGCAGCCACCGGTTTCCTCCAGTGACGTCACGACGTTCCTGGAAGTGGGGCGGCTTTTGGCCGATCCGACCAACGGCGTCGTGCACCGCGATAAAACTATCGTGATCAGAGGGAACCGAGTGGCCGAGGTGCGCGACGGTTTCGTCGGCGACGCCGCCCAGGGGCGGGTCGTCGATCTGCGACAAGCCTTCGTCCTGCCGGGCCTGATCGACAGCCACGTCCACCTGACGGGACAGCAGAACCCGAACGCGCGGCTCGAGGAAGTCACGCTGTCGGACGCCGACCAGGCCATGGCCGGGGCGCGTTACGCGCGTCGTACGCTGATGGCGGGCTTCACCACCGTGGCTGACCTGGGCGCCGGCAATGAGGCGATCTTCGCCCTGCGGAACGCCGTCCGACAGGGGGACGTGCCCGGGCCGCGCATCATCGCCGCCGGTTCGTCGGTGGCGATCCACGGCGGTCATGGCGATATCAACGGCTATCGTGAAGACATCATGCACCTGCTGTCCTCGGAGAGCATCTGCTCGGGCGCCGAGGACTGCATGCGCGCCGTGCGCACCCAGGTCCGCTCGGGCGCCGACATCATCAAGATCACGGCCACGGGCGGGGTTCTGTCCAACACCGCCGCCGGTCTGGCCCAGCAGTTCACCGAGGCCGAGCTGGCCGCCATCGTCGAGAGCGCCCACCGTATGGGACGACAGGTGACCGCCCACGCCCACGGCGTGGACGGCATCAACGCCTTCCTGCGCGCCGGCGGCGACTCGATCGAGCACGGCACCTATCTGGACGACGAATCGATCCGCCTCTTCAAGCAGCGCGGCGCCTGGCTGGTGCCGACGCTGCTGGCGGGGGACTTCGTGGCGCGGGTCGCCTCCGGCCCCGACAACTTCTTCACCCCTGCGCAGACGGCCAAGGCCCTGGAGGCGGGGCCGAAGATGCTGGACATGGCCCGTCGCGCGCACGAGGGCGGGGTCAGGATCGCCTTCGGCACGGACTCGGGGGTTTCCGCCCACGGCGACAACGCCCAGGAATTCGCCCTGCTGGTCCGCGCAGGCATGACGCCGCTGGAGGCCGTCCGGGCCGCGACGGTCGGCGCCGCCGAGCATCTGCGCATCTCGGATGAGGCGGGACGGATCGCGGTCGGCATGCCGGCCGACATCGTCGCCGTTGCGGGCGACCCGCTGACGGACGTGACGGAACTGGAGCGGATGCGCTTCGTGATGAAGGGCGGCGAGATCTATCGCGCCGACTGAATCCGGCCGATCAGGAAGGCGGCGAAACCGGTCTCGTCGTCGAAGCGGGCGACGACCGGCCAAGCCGTCGCCTTCGCGCGCCAGTCGGCAGGCAGGCGGACCCAGTCCTTCTCGGTGGTCACCAGCCCGGCGCCATAGGTCGCGGCGCGATCCTCCAGAAAGCGCAGGTCCCGCGGGCTGTAGGCGGCGTGGTCGGGGAAGGGGATGAAATCGACCAGGTCGCAGCCCGCCGCGATCAGCGACCGTTCGACCTTCCACGGCTTGGCGATGCCGGCGAAGCCGACCTGCGGCCCCGGCGGAGGCGGCCCCTGGGGCGTCAGCCGGGCCAGGAAAACGGGCAGGCCGTCGAACAGCGCCAGCAGCTCGCGATCGACCGCCTGGAGGTCGGCGGGCAGCAGGATCACCACCGCGTCGGCCCGCGCCAGTCCCTTCGCCAGCGGCTCGCGCATCGGACCCGACGGGAAGACCGAGCCGTCGCCGAACGGCCATTCGTCGCCGCGCGTTTCGCCGTCCACGACGACCAGACTGACGGTCTTGAGCAGTCCGGGGTTCTGGTGAGCGTCGTCGAGCACCAGCGCCCGGGCGCCGGCGGCGACGGCGGCGCGGGCGCCGGCGGCGCGATCACGGGCGATCCAGGCCGGGGCCTCCTGGGCGAGCATCAGCGGCTCGTCGCCCACGCCTGCGGCGTCGTGCACGGCCGGATCGACCGACGCCGGCCCCTTCAGCCGCCCGCCGTAGCCGCGCGACAGCGCCTGGGCGTCCACCCCGGCCTCGCGCAGCAGGCGCAGGGTCTCGCGCGCGATCGGGGTCTTGCCTGACCCTCCGACCGTCAGGTTGCCGATCGAGATCACGGCGCAGCCCGGATCCATGGGCGTCGTCCGCGCGATGCGCCGGGCGGTGACGCCGGCCCACAGCCAGCCCAGCGGCTTCAGCGCCGTGCGGGTCAGGCGGGCGTGATCGGCCTCCCTCCGGTACCACCAGCGGGGGGTGGAGAGCTTCATCGACCCCCTCCGCGCGGCGGCAGCATCGCGGACAGCCGGCCCCACAGGATGTCCAGGCCGCCATTGGCCTCGGCGGCGGCGCGACGGGCGCGCTCGCCCATGGCGCGGGCGGCGTCCGGAGAGGCGAGCAAAGGCGCGATCACCGTCGGGAGCCGCGACGGCGCCTCGGCGATGGACAGGCCGCCGGCGCGCGCCAGGGCCTCGGTCACGCGGGTCCAGTTGGAGGCGTCGGGGCCGGTCACGATCGGCTTGCCCAGCCGCGCCGGCTCCAGCGGATTATGGCCGCCGACCGGCGGCAGCCCCATCGCGGGGGCGAAGGAGCCGCCCATCACGACCACATCCGCCAGCCGCAGGAACAGGCCCATCTCATTCAGGGTGTCTGCCAGGTAGAGGTCTGTGTCGCCGTCGGGCTGCTCGCCGCGCGACCGGACCGCCAGGCGATAGCCCTCGCGCCTCAGGGCCGCCTCGACCGCCGGGCCGCGTTCGGGGTGGCGCGGCAGCAGGATCAAACAGTTCTGGCCCGGCAGCGCGTCGAGCGCGCGAACGATGGCCAGTTCCTCGCCCTCATGGGTGCTGGCGGCGACGATGACGGGGCGGTCCCCAACAGCGGCGCTGAGGCGGCTGAAGGCGCCCTTGTCGAAGGGCAGGGGATCGCCGGCCAGCTTCAGGTTCGCCAGGCCGTCGATACGCGCGCCCATCCGCTCCAGCCGCTCGGCCGAGGCCTGGTCCTGGGGCATCACCAGGTCGAAGGCGGCGGTGATGCGTCGGGCCGAGGCCGGGAACCGAGCCCAGCGTTCGACGGTGGCCTCGGTGAGGCGGGCGCTGACCAGCGCGAGATTGACCCCGCGCCGGCGGGCTTCCAGCAGCAGGTTGGGCCACAGCTCGCTCTCGACGAAGACCGCCAGGTCGGGGCGCCAATGGTCGAGAAAATCGACGACCACGCCGGGGCCGTCGACGGGGGCGTACTGGTGGATGACTCCGGGCGGCAGACGCTCGGCCAGGATGCCGGCGGAGGTGACGGTGCCGGACGTCACCAGCAAGGTCACGTCAGGGCGGGCGGCGCGGAACCGGGCGACCAGCGGCAGCAGCGACAGGGTCTCGCCCACGCTGGCGCCGTGCAGCCAGACCAGCGGGCCGTCGGGGCGGGCGACGCCGGCGACGCCCAGCCGCTCATCGACCCGCACCGGGTCCTCCTTGCCCCTGGCGGCGCGGGCGTCCAGCAGGCGCGGGGCCAGCGGCTCCAGCATGCGGGTGGCGAGGCGATAGAGGATCAGCGGGATCGGCGTCACGCGGCAGGCCTCATCGCGCCAGACCGGGGGCCAGGCCGGTGATGGCGTCGGCGCGGGCCTCGACGGCGTTCAGGCGCGCGGTCCATTCGTGGACGACATCCGCCAGCGCGGCGTCGGCTGGATAGTCGGCGCGGTCCCAGACGATGGCGCCCTTGCCGAACGGGAGCGGCAGCACGGCCCGGTCCCAGCTGTTCAGCCGTATGGCGGGGTTGCAGCTCATGCCGATGAACAGCACCGGCGCGCCGGACAGCTTGGCCAGCAAGGGCGCGCCCTCGGCCATGACGCCGGCGGGGCCGCGCGGACCGTCCGGAGTGATCGCCAGGGCTCCGACCTTCAGCTGTTTCAGCCCGTCACGCAAGGCCTGGGAGCCGCCCTTGGCCCGGTCCGCCTTATCCTTGTTGGCCGAGGAGCCCCGAACGGCGGGAAACCCCTGCCGCGCCACGGCCTTGGCGATGAACTCGCCGTCGGCGGAGAGCGAGATCAGCGCCTTGGCCGGCTGGGCCCTGTCCAGCGGCCAGCACGACGGCGACAGGCCGATGCGTGAGTGCCAGAAGACGCACAGCACGCCGCCGCCCTGGGCCCAGACCCGTTCGGCGACCGCCTCGTTCTCGCGCGTCCAGCGGATGGTCGCGAAGCAGAATTGCATCCATCGGGCCAGGCTCCACGCCAGGACGGACTGGATGACGGGATTGCGCAGCGGCCTCACGCGACGGTCTCGACCGAGGGCGCGCCGTCCAGCGACTGCTGGCGGGCCAGACGGGCGTAAAGGCCGCCCTGGGCGACCAGGACGTCGTGCGCGCCTTCCTCGACGACCCGACCGGCGTCGATGACGTAGATGCGGTCGGCGTTGCGGACGGTGGACAGGCGATGGGCGATCATCAGGGTGGCGCGCCCCCGCATCAGCCGCTCCAGCGCGGTCTGCACCAGGGCCTCGCTCTCGGTGTCGAGCGCGCTGGTCGCCTCGTCCAGAAGAAGGATCGGCGCGTCCTTCAGGAAGGCGCGGGCGATGGCGATGCGCTGGCGTTGCCCCCCGGACAGCCGCAGCCCCGCCTCGCCGGCGCGGGTGGCGTACCCCTCGGGCAGAGCGGTGATGAAGTCGTGCGCCGCGGCGGCTCTGGCCGCCTCGACGACGCCTTCCGCCGTGGCGTCGGCCCGGCCGTAGGCGATGTTGGCGGCGATGGTGTCGTCGAACAGGAAGGGCTCCTGCGTGACCAGGGCGATGTGGTCGCGAAGGTCCGCGAGCCGGAGCTCGCGCACGTCGACGCCGTTGATGAGTACCGCGCCGGCTGTGACGTCATAGAAGCGCGGCAGAAGGCTGAGGATGGTGCTCTTGCCGCCGCCGGACGGGCCGACCAGGGCGACGGTCTCGCCCGGCGCGACGTGAAGGGACACGTCGTCCAGCGTCGGGGCGTCGGTGCCGGCGTAGGCGAAGGCGACCCGGTCCAGCACGACCTCGGCGGGTCCGGGCGCCAGGGTCTTCGCCTCGACCGCTTCACGGATCTCCGGCTGGATGTCCAGGGCGCCGAACAGGCGGCGGGCCGCGGTGAAGCCCTCGCTCATCACCGTCGCCAGGTTGGTCACCTGCCGAAGCGACTGGCCGGCGGCGAGCAGCAGGCCGATGAAGGCGGCGAAACCGCCGACCGTCATCTCGCCCGCCTGGGCGCGCCAGCCGGCGTAGGCCATCACGGCGGCGACGACCACATAGGCGACCAGGTCGCTGGAGGGGCCGGCGAAGGCGCGGGCGTTCGCGCCCTTGATGACGTGACGCTGGCGGCGGGCGACGACCTCCGCGACACGCGCCTCCTCGGCCGCCTCGCGGTTCTCGATCTTGATCAGCCGGACGCCGTCCAGGTTCTCCATCAGGGCGGTGGACAGGTTCTCGGTCTCGGCCATGGCGCCCCGCGCGGCCTTGCGCGTCTTGCGGCCGAAGCGGCGCAGCACCAGCGCCACCAGCGGCACGCCCAGCAGCACGACCAGCGTCAGGTTCCAGTCGATCCAGGCCATGTAGAGGATGACGGCGGCCAGGGTCAGGGCGTTCTGGGTGTAGTTGACCACGCCGGAGGTGAAGGCCTCGCGCACCAGATTGGCGTCGAACAGCACGGAGGAGACGAAGCCGCCGGAATGCTGGCTTCTCAGCCGGGCCAGGTCAGCGCGGATCATGGAGGCGAACAGCCGCACCTGGATGTCGCCGACGATGGAGTGGCCCAGGCGATTGACCAGCGCCGCCTGGCCTATGGCGGCCAGGGTGCGCAGAACGGCGACGGCGAGGATGGCGGCGGGAATGACCACCAGGGCGTCGGACGCCGCGAAGGTGAGGGTTCCGAACAGGGTGATCGGCTGCCCGTTGTCCAGGAACAGGCCGTTCACCGCCGGCTCCAGCAGCTTCAGCAGGGCGGCGGTCAGCAGGCCGGTCGCCGCCGCGCACAGGATCGACAGGCCCAGTGCAGCCTTGTGCTGGGACAGGTAGTCGCGCCAGATCCGCGCCAGAAGGGCGCGAAGCGGCAAGGACTCGGCGGCGGGGTCGCTCATCGGCTCTCGGTCGGACGGCTGGCGGTTCAAGTCAACCCGGCGGTGATGACGTGGGCGCGCGCGTTCGCTATCTGGCGGCCATGGCGCGCTTCGATCTCTCGACAGCCGTGGGCCGTTTCAAGGCGCACTGGCATTATTTCTGGGCCGATCACGCCTTCCTGCGCGTGGCCTTCTCGAACGCGCACTGGTTGGGGCCGGACCTTGTGCGGACCAACCAGCCCTCGCCGCGGCAACTGGCGCACTGGAAGGCCAAGGGCGTGCGGACCGTCATCAACCTGCGGGGCCGGCGGGACGAGGGCTATTACTGGCTGGAGCGCGAGGCCTGCGAGCGGCTGGGCCTGACGATGATCGACGCGCCGCTGGATTCCCGTGACGCACCGGGGCCGGATCGGGTTCACCGGGCGCGTGAGCTGTTCCGCACGATCCAGTATCCGGCGCTGATCCACTGCAAGTCGGGGGCGGACCGGGCGGGGATGATGGCCGTCTTCTACCGGCACTTTCACCTGGGCGAGCCGATATCGGTGGCGATCCGGGAGTTGTCCAAGAAATACCTGCACCACCGCGAGGGCCTGACCGGCGTCCTGGACTTCACCCTGGAGAAATACGTCCGCGATGTGGAGCCGCGCGGGATCAGCTTCATCGACTGGGTGGACAGCCCCGAGTACGACCCCAAGGCCATCCGGGCCGAGTTCAAGGCCGGCTGGTGGGGGACGTTGCTGACAGAGCGACTGTTGCGCCGGGAATAGGCGTCAGCCCCAAGGCCCCTTGCGCGGCCGGTCGTCCGGCGTGGGTTGCCGAACGCCCGCTTCCGCGTCGCGCCGGGCCTTGCGCTGGGCCTCCCAGCGCTTGAACCAGCTGCGGTAGGCCATGTGGCCGCGCAGCGACATCATGAACAGCGCCAGTACGCCCAGCAGGCTGACGAGCTGGAATATCTGCTGGCCGTCCAGGTTCATCTATCGGTCCGTTCGTCCGGCGGCGTCGCGCCACGCGTAAGCTGGTCGTTCCACGCCGTGTCCTTCTCCTGGTCCTGAACCGCTCGGCGGCCTCGGCCCCGCGCCCAGAGGGCCACGCCGACGGCGACCGCGAGGAGCACGACCACGATGAGAAAGGTCTCCATCACCGTCTCCTTTGCATTGCCATGCTTGGAGAGCGCGCCGGGGGCGACGGGGTTCCGGTCGAGGCTCAGGCGTCGGCGCGGGGATCGATCAACCTGTGGGCGTGCAGGATGAAATAACGCATCAGGGCGTTGTCGACGGTCGCCTGGGCCCGGGCCTTCCAGGCCTTCTTGGCCTCGTCATAGCTGCCGTAGGCGCCGACGAACTCGACCTGGGACAGATCGCGGAACACCGGCTCGTGCAGGTGGCGCAGTTCGCCGCCGATCACGAGGTGAAGCAGTTGCGGCGCGTCTTTGACTTCAGACATGGTCGCGGTCCTTGAAAGGGGAGGGGCTTTTGCGCGGCGGCATAGGCGCTCCGGGGGAAAGGATCAACCTGAGGCGGGGCGAATGCGTCAATGATCGCCCTCGACCTTGGCGCAAGCGGGGCGATTTGTTGCGAATGGGTCAGGCCAGACCCGCCTTCCTTAGCGTCTTCCAAGCCTTGATCACGCGCTGCAGTTTGGCCTCGGCGCCGCGATCCCCGCCGTTGGTGTCGGGGTGAAACCGCTTCAGCATCTCATGGTAGCGCGCCTTGATGGCCGCCTTGTCCGCGCCGGGATCCAGGTCAAGATCGGCCAAGGCGGTCCGTTCCAGCTTGCCGACGCGACGATCCTCGGGCGCGGCCTGGGCCGCCTGTTCGCCGCGACGGCCGAACAGGCCGAAGCTGTCGCGCCAGGAGCCCGAACCCGCCGTATTGGCCGTGCCCATCTTGGCGGCGAAGGCGGCGGCCTCGCGGCTGAACTTGCCCGCCTTCATCTCCCAGGTGGGCCGGCCGCCGGTCATGGCCTCATTCTCCTGCGCCGCGCGGACCTCGCCCTCGCTCATGCCGGCGTAGAAGTTCCAGCCCTTGTTGTACTCGCCAGCGTGGGCCTGGCAGAATTCATAGAAGTCGTTCAGCCGTTCGCGCGACTTCGGCGCCTTGGCGGTCGCGGCGCGGCGGCAGTCGGGCCACTGGCACGGCTTTTCGCCCGGCTTCAGGTGCAGGACGTCGGCCTGGGCCGCCTCCTCCTCGGGCTTGGGCGGCTTCACGCGGATGTCGGTGAAGCGCGGCTTGTATTGAAAGGAGGCGGACATCACCCGAAGTGTAGACCTGAATTGGACGCCATCAAGGAAACGATCATGTCGGACGGCCCCGTCGCCGCGAAAATTCGTGAGAAACTGAGCCAGGCGCTCTCTCCCGAACGCCTGGAGCTCGAAGACGACAGCTGGCGGCACGCCGGCCATCATCACGAAGGGGGCATGGACGCGAAGCCGGGCGGCGAGAGCCATTTCAATCTGGTGATCGTGGCGGCGGATTTCGAGGGGCGGTCGCGCGTCGAGCGCCAACGGATGATCAACGGCCTGCTGAAGGAGGAAATGGCGGGCGCCGTCCACGCCCTCTCCATCAAGGCGTTGACGCCCGCCGAGGCCGCCCGCACCGCCTGATTGTGCAAAAGACCAGCGTTCACTTCGTCTTAGAACCTTCGCCCTAGCGTCACGCGACCAACAGAACGTGGGGACGACTGCATGGTGGAATCGGACGGCGTCGCGAAGGCGATCCCCGGCGAACGCGCGGGTGACGCCGCCCAGGCCCTGACTGCGATCCTGCAGACGCAATACCTGCGCTATATGATCATCGCCAGCTGGGCGCTTGGCCTCCTGGGCGTGGTGCCGTGGTGGCAGGCGATGCTGTGGTTCGGCGGCACGGTCGCCGCCGGCGCGGTGCGAGGCAGCTTCGAGCGCCGCATGGCCGACCGTGTCGGGACCGGCTGGGGTTTCGCCTTCCCGGCGGTGGCCACGGTGACGACCGGCGCCTGGGCCGTGGCGCCGCTGCTGGCCTGGTTCTCGCAAGCCCCGTTCGGACAGCCGCTGGCGGTGGCCCTGGTGATTTCGGGCTATGTGCTGGTGTTCGCCCAGCTGCGCAGCTCGCCGCGTCAGGCGATGGTCATCTCGTCCCCCTACGGCGCCGCCTCGACCATCATGCTGCTGAGCCTGGTCGGCAAGGCGGAGTTCTGGTCACTGCTGGCCATCCTGCCGTTCACCGTCGCCGGCCTGTTCGTGCTGGTGACCATGACCATGCTGCGCGAGGAGCGCATCCGCGCCTTCCAGGCCCATCAGTCGCACCTGATCGAGGAGCTGGAGGCTGCGCGCGACAAGGCCAACGCCGCCAATGACGCCAAGTCGAACTTTCTGGGCGTGATCTCGCACGAGCTGCGCACCCCCATGAACGGCGTGCTGGGCGCGGCACAGCTGCTGAGCGCCACGCGGCTGGAGACGACGCAGCGCGAGTATCTGTCGATCATCCGCAATTCCGGCGACAATCTGCTGAGCCTGCTGAACGACATTCTCGACATGACCAAGATCGAGGCGGGCCGCATGACCTTCGAGGTCGTGGACGTGGCGATCGAGGACCTGCACCGCCGCATCACCGGGCCTTTCGAAGCGCAGGCCGAGGCCAAGGGCCTGACTTTCGTCTCGACCTTCGAAGGCGAGGTGCCCACCGTGGTGCGCGGCGATCCGCTGCGGGTCTGCCAGGTGGTGCAGAACCTGCTGTCCAACGCCGTCAAGTTCACCGACGAGGGCGAGATCCGCTACGTCGTGCGGGCCGAACGGGTCTCGGACCAGCGGGTCCGGTTCGAATTCTCCGTCACCGACAGCGGCGCCGGCATCGCGGCCGGTGATCTGGAGCGCCTGTTCCAGCCCTTCACCCAGGTCGACGCCTCCTCCACGCGGCGCTTCGGCGGGACGGGCCTGGGGCTGACTATCTCGCGGCGGATGGCCAACATCATGGGCGGCGACATCACGGTGACGTCCAGGCTGGGCCAGGGCTCGTGCTTCGTCTTCGCGGTCGAGGCCGAGGTGGTCGAATGGGCGGCCGCCGCGCCGGCCGAGGAGATCCACGCCGAGGTCGAGGGCGTCGCCTCTCTGCGGGTGCTCGTGGTCGAGGACCATCCGGTCAACCGCATGATCCTGGAGGCCTGGATGAGTTCGGCGGCCCACGTCACCGCCACGGCCGAGAACGGCGCGCTGGCGGTCGAGGCGGCCGGGGAGCAGCCATTCGACCTGATCGTCATGGACGTCAACATGCCGGTGATGGACGGCCTGACCGCGACGCGCCTGATCCGCGAAGGCGAAGGCCCGAACGCCCGGACGCCGATCGTCGTCCTGTCCGCCTCGGCGCGCAGCGAGGATCACGAGGCGGGGCTGGAGGCGGGGGCGGACGCCTATCTGAACAAGCCCATCGACTTCGGCGCCCTGGCCGAACTGATGGGCCGCGTGCCCGGCGGCCGCGAGGCCGTGGCGCAGGGCGCGGTGATGACGGAGCGTTCGGTCGCCGCCTGATTGCGGCCGAACCGCGGCCGTTCGCTGAACGGGAGGCGACATCGTCGGTTCAGCCCTCCCTCAGCGGGCGGAGTCCATTGTGCGGGCAAGTCGAAATGGTTCGGCCGCAGATGGAGACATCGAGATGAAGAAGATTCTCACCGCCACGCTGGCCGCTGTGATGGCCGCGAGCACCCTGGGCGCGGCCGGCGCCGCGTCGGCGCAATCGCGCAACGATCGCTATGAACAGCGTCATGATCGCCGCGAGGCGCGCGAAGATCGTCGGGAGTTCCGTCGGGAAATGCGCCAGGATCGCCGCGAATTCCGGCAGGACCAGCGCCAGTACGCCCGCTGGCAGCAGGCCCAGCGCCGCTATAATGCGCCCCGCTACGTCGCCCCGCGCGGCTATGCGGTGCGGAGCTGGAGCTATGGCCAGCGGATGCCGTCCTACTATCGCACCAACGCCTATGTGGTGAACGATTACGGCCGCTACGGCCTGCGGGCCCCGCCGCGCGGCTATCAGTATGTGCGCAGCGGCAACGACGTGGTGCTGGCGGCCGTCGCCGGCGGCCTGATCACCGCGGTCATCGCCGGCCTGTTCAACTGATCCGCGCCAGATCGGATGAGCGCCCCGGAGGGAAACCTCCGGGGCGTTTTCCGTTGTCTGTACCGGCGACGCTTCGGCCGCCCAAGATGGATGACCATGCGCGCCTTCGCCGAGCTTCTGGACCGCCTGTCGCTGACCGCCTCGCGCAACGCCAAGCTGGTCCTGGTGCGCGACTATCTGAAGGTGACGCCCGATCCGGACCGGGGCTGGGCGCTGGCGGCGCTGACCGGCGACCTGAGCTTCTCGGCGGCCAAGCCGGCGATGATCCGCAAGGCCGTGGAAGCGCGGGTCGATCCGGTGCTGTTCGGCTGGAGCTATGACTATGTCGGCGACCTGGCGGAGACGGTTTCGCTGATCTGGCCGCCGCCCGCCGACTATCGGCCCAACCGCGAGCCGGAGCTGGCCGAGGTGGTGGATGCGCTGCAGCGGGCGGGACGGAGCGAGGTGCAGCCGCTGATCGAGGGTTGGCTGGACGCGCTGGAGCCCAAGGGGCGCTGGGCGCTGCTGAAGCTGGTGACCGGGGGCCTGCGGATCGGCCTGTCGGCGCGGCTGGCCAAGACGGCGGCGGCGATGATCCGGCCGGCGACGGCGGTGGAGCCGCCCGATCCGGAGGGCGGCGAGGCGGAGACGGCGCTGGAGCCGGTGGACGTGTCCGACATCGAGGAGGTATGGCACGCGGTCGATCCGCCCTACGCCGACCTGTTCGCCTGGCTGGAGGGCAGGGCCGAGCGGCCCAGTCCCGAGGCGCCGGGGCGGTTCCGGCCGGTGATGCTGGCGGTGGCGATCGACGAGGCGGTCGATTTCCAGAAGCTGGACCCGGGGGACTACGCCGCCGAATGGAAGTGGGACGGCATCCGGGTGCAGGCGGTGCGCGAGGGCGGTGTCGCCAAGCTCTATTCCCGCACCGGGGACGAAATCTCCGGCGCCTTTCCCGATGTGATGGAGGCGCTGGCGTTCGAGGGCGCGATCGACGGCGAGCTTCTGGTGCTTCGCGACGGGCGGCCGGCGCCGTTCGGCGACCTGCAGCAGCGACTGAACCGCAAGACGGTGGACGCCAAGCTGATAGCGGCGCACCCGGCGGGCATCTTGGCCTATGACGTGCTGGCCGAGGGCGGCGAGGACCTGCGTTCGCTGCCGCTGCAGGAGCGGAGGGCGCGGCTGGAGGCGCTGGTCGCGGGTCATCCGGGCGAGCGGCTGAAGCTGTCGCCTGTGGTCGAATACGCCGACTGGAAGGCGCTGGGGCGGCTGAGGGCCGATCCGCCGGTCGGGGCGGCGGCCGAGGGGCTGATGCTCAAGCGCTGGGACAGCCCCTATCTGGCGGGACGGCCGAAGGGACCCTGGTTCAAGTGGAAGCGCGACCCGCACGTCATCGACGCGGTGCTGATGTACGCCCAGCGCGGGCACGGCAAGCGCTCCAGCTTCTATTCCGACTACACCTTCGGCGTCTGGACGGACGCGGGGGCGCTGACGCCGGTGGGCAAGGCCTATTTCGGTTTCACCGACGAGGAGTTGAAGCAACTGGACAAGTTCGTGCGCGACCATACGGTCGAGCGGTTCGGGCCGGTGCGGTCGGTGCGGGCCGAGCGGGATTTCGGCCTGGTGCTGGAGATCGCCTTCGAAGGGCTGCAGCGGTCCAGCCGGCACAAGTCGGGCGTGGCGATGCGCTTTCCACGGGTCAGCCGCATCCGCTGGGACAAGCCGGCGCGCGAGGCCAATACGATCGACGATGTCATGAATCTGCTCGACGCGATCGAGAGCGGCGGCGGGCGGGTGGCGAAGATCCAGGCGCGCTGAAGCGTCCCCGCCGTTCCGGGCGGAGTTGAGTGGAGGGCTGGGCGGAGCGCCGGGCCTTCGCCCGGAGTTCTGTGTGTTGAGTACCGTTTCGACGAAGTTCGACGCTCCGCGCGGATGATTGTTCTGCAAGCTCGGGGCGCTGAGTGGTGGCGGTCTTATCGCCTAACCCCATAAGCCTGCGGCGGGCCGGCAGGGTCTGCGAAACCCCGTCCGGGTGCGGCCGAGTATCCCCCTCGACCCTCCAGGCGCTCTGGTATCGGTATGCCGATTGTGCGCCGTTTGGCGCGGGTCGTTGCAGACCCGCCCCCGCTCCATCCGCTCCCGCCGCCGCAAGGTCGCAGGCCTTACGAGCCCTCCGATGCGACGGGACGGGTGAAGCATGGCACGGTTTCCAACCCAGGCGCGTTGATTGGGGCGAGAATCGCGGAAGTCACTGGAATCCCTGGGATCGGACCAGCGTCATTAGGATGGTTGGCGGAAACAACCTCGCATTCATCGTCTCCTCCCCATGGCTTTGCCATGGGGAGGTGGATCGACGCGCAGCGTCGAGACGGAGGGGTTCTTCAGGACGGTCGGGGCGGTGCGAACTTCAAGAGCCCCTCCACCACCGCCTGCGGCGGCGGTCCTCCTCCCCATCGCAGGTGATGGGGAGGAGACGGATGCGAAACCGGGACGTATATATCCGGGTAATATTGACTCGTCTAAATCATCCGGGTAAATCGTCGCCGCTACCCACGGAGACCACCCATGACCCCGACCTTCGACATGGACTGCGCCGCCTTTTCCGGCGCCCGCCTGATCGCCCGGGGCGCGCCGCGCGAAGTGTTGCCTGCCGTCAAGGCCGCCGCCGACGCGGGCGACGACGTGCTGGTCTTCGACCTGGCGACGGGACGGACGGCCGAGTTCGACTTGCGCGGCGACCTGGAAGCGGCGCTGGCCCGGTTGCCCGAGGCGCCGGAAACCCGGAAGGGGCCGGGGCGGCCGAAGCTGGGGGTCACGGCGCGGGAGGTGACGCTGCTGCCGCGCCACTGGGACTGGCTGGCCGGCCAGCCGG
Source organism: Pseudomonadota bacterium (assembly GCA_023451375.1). GTDB lineage: Bacteria > Pseudomonadota > Alphaproteobacteria > Caulobacterales > Caulobacteraceae > Brevundimonas. The sequence goes on along the minus strand of JAEXZS010000004.1, from coordinate 95,716 downwards.
GCGGCGCCTCGGCGGCGCTGCGACGGATCGTCGAGGCCGCCATGCGGGAGGCCGAGGGACCGGACCGCGTGCGCCGGGCGCGCGAGGCGACCTATCGCTTCATGACCGCCATGGCCGGCGACCTGCCCAACTACGAGGAGGCGACGCGCATGCTGTTCGCCGGCGACTGGACGGCGTTCGACGCGGCGGTGGAGGGCTGGCCGGAAGGCGTGCGGGATGTGGCGCGAACGATGGCGGCGGGGAGCTGGCGGAACGGGGAGAGAGGGTGATCCCTCAACTCACATAGTCCAGCAGCATGTCCCGCCATGTCGGGTTGCGCTCTTCGATCAGCATCAGCTTCCACGACCGACGCCATTCCTTGATCGCGCGTTCGCGACGGAAGGCGGCGTCGCGACTTTCGTGGCATTCGGCCCAGACCAGCGTCTTGCAGCTGTAGCGTTGGGTGAAGCCGGCGATGCGTCCTTCGCGGTGTTGATGAACGCGTCGGGCAAGGTCATCCGTATTGCCGGTGTAAATCGCACCGTTGCGCCGGTTGGCCATGATGTAGACCCAGAAGCCGACTGGAGCGTCGTCGCGGCGCATGGCCCAAGCCTGTTTGGCCATCAACGCCCCTCCAACCCGCTCATCCCGGCGAATGCCGGGATCCAGATTACAGACTCGCCTTCAGATTGTAAGGAGGGCCGCCGGACGGGTTGGAGTGTGGATCTGGATCCCGGCATTCGCCGGGATGAGCGGAGAGGGTTAACCCACCTTCACTCGCGTCGCCGCCTCGGGCAAATCCTCCCCGAACGCCCGCTGGTAGAACTCCGCTATGGTCGGCCGTTCCAGTTCGTCGCACTTGTTCAGGAAGGTGAGGCGGAAGCTGAGGGCGACGTCGCCGCCGAAGATGATGGCGTTCTGGGCCCAGGTGATGACGGTGCGGGGCGACATGACGGTGGAGATGTCGCCGTTCATGAAGGCGTTGCGGGTCATGTCGGCGACGCGGACCATGGCGGCGATGCGGCGGCGGCCGTCGGCGTCCTTCCACTCGGGCACCTTGGCGGCGACGATCTCGGCCTCGACGTCGTGGTCGAGGTAGTTCAGCGTCGTGACGATGTTCCAGCGGTCCAGCTGGGCCTGATTGATCTGCTGGGCACCGTGGTACAGGCCCGTGGTGTCGCCTAGGCCGATGGTATTGGTCGTGGCGAACAGGCGGAAATGCTTGTTGGGGCGGATGACGCGGTTCTGGTCCAGCAGGGTCAGGCGGCCTTGCGCCTCCAACACGCGCTGGATGACGAACATCACGTCTGGGCGGCCGGCGTCGTATTCGTCGAACACCAGGGCGACGGGGCGCTGCAGGGCCCAGGGCAGGATGCCCTCGCGGAACTCGGTGATCTGCTTGCCGTCCTTAAGGACGATGGCGTCCTTGCCGACCAGGTCGATGCGGCTGACGTGGCTGTCCAGGTTGATGCGGACCAGCGGCCAGTTCAGGCGGGCGGCGACCTGTTCGATGTGGGTCGACTTGCCGGTGCCGTGATAGCCCTGGACCATGACGCGGCGGTCGAAGGCGAAGCCGGCGCAGATGGCGATCGTGGTCTGGGGATCGAAACGGTAGGCGTCGTCGATCTCGGGCACATGGCTGTCGCGCTCGGTGAAGGCCGGCACGGTCATGTCGCTGTCGATCCCGAAGGCCTCGCGCAGGGTCACGCGGCGGTGGGGTTCCAGCGTCAGCAGCGGATCGGGGGAGGCGTCGAGCGGGGAGGTCATGGGTGTGCGATTAGCGCAGGCGAGGGGACACTTAAACCCCGCTCATCCCGGCGAAAGCCGGGACCCAGTTCTTTTGGGCGGCAGTGCGTTGGACGACGACCTCGAGAAGGACACGTAGCCATCGCCTAAAGCACTGGGTCCCGGCTTTCGCCGGGATGAGCGGAGGTGGGGTTAGCCAGCGCTCAGGCGCACATCCACGTTGCCGCGGGTGGCGTTGGAGTAGGGGCAGACCTGATGGGCCTTCTGGATCAGGTCGTCGATGACGGACTGTTCCAGGCCGTGGTCGGTGACGGTCAGGTCGACATCCAGGTTGAAGCCTTCGCCCCTGGTGTTCTTGCCGAAGCCGACGCCGGCGGTGACCTTGGTGTCGGGGCCGACGGGCGTGCCGGCCTTGCCGCTGACCAGACGCAGGGCGCCCAGGTAGCAGGCGGCGTAGCCGGTGGCGAACAGCTGCTCGGGGTTGGTGCCGTCGCCGCCCTTGCCGCCCATCTCCCTGGGCGTGGACAGCTTGACGTCGATCTTGCCGTCGTCGGTGGCGGAACGGCCGTCTTCACGGCCGCCGCCCGAGGCGGTGGACTGGGCGCGGTACAGGACTTCCATGGGCAGGCTCCTTTGCGGTGAGGCTTGCGATATGGGGGCTGGCGGGCGAGGAGGAAGGGGCGTTGCATCGTCGCCCTAGCGCTTTGGGGGCGACGCGGGCTAAAGCAGCCGTTCGGGGCGCGTCTGTCGGAGTGCATGGTGAAGATTGCCGAACGCTGGTTCGTCTGGGCCGGGATGGTCCTGCTGGGCGCGATCGCCCTGGCCGGCCTGGTGGTCGCGGTCTATGCGGCCTGGCTGTTCCACGACCTGCCCGACGCGTCCGAGCTGGCCGACTATCGCCCGCCGACGGCGACGCGGGTCTATGCCGGCGACGGCACCCTGATCGGGGAGTTCTCGGACGAGCGGCGGATCTACGTCTCCTACGACCAGATCCCCGAGCCGGTGATCCACGCCTTCCTGGCCGCCGAGGACCGCAACTTCTTCCAGCACGGCGGCATCGACGTGTCGGGCATCGCCCGCGCCTCGATCAAGAACGTCTTCAACCTGGCCTCGGGCCGGCGGCTGGAGGGCGGTTCGACCATCACGCAGCAGGTGGCCAAGAACGTCCTGCTGACCAATGAGACCAGCCTGAACCGCAAGCTGAAGGAAGCCATCCTGGCCAACCGGCTGGAGGCGACGCTGTCGAAGGAGCAGATCCTCGAACTGTATCTGAACGAGATCTTCCTGGGCTATCGGTCGTACGGCATCGCCTCGGCCGCCTACAACTATTTCGGCAAGTCGCTGAGCCAGCTGAAGCCGGACGAGGCGGCCTTCCTGGCGGCCCTGCCGAAGGGGCCGAACAACTATCATCCGAAGCGTCACCCCGGCGCAGCCAAGGGCCGGCGCGACTGGGTGCTGGGCGAGATGGAGCAGAGCGGCTGGCTGACGGAGGCCGAGCTGCAGCAGGCGCGCGCCACGCCCCTGAACACCCGCGACGCGCCGCAGCGCGCCGAATACAAGGACGCGGACTTCTTCGTCGAGGAGGCGCGCCGCCAGGCCAGCGCCAATCCGCAGTTCGGCGAGCAGCTGCGCGCCGGCGGCTTCTACATGCGCACGACGCTGGACCCGACGCTGCAGACGGCGGCGCGCGAGGCACTGATGCAGGGGCTGGAGAACTATGACCGGCGCCACGGCTGGCGCGGGGCCTGGGGCGAGACCGATTTCGCCGAGGGCTGGCAGGAAGAGGCGCTGGAGCAGCAGAAGACACCGCCCGAGCGTCGCGCCTGGGAAGTGGCGGCGGTCGAGAGCGTCAGCGGCGATACGGTGCGCATCCGCACCGCTCGGGGCGACGAGACCGGCACGCTGATCGCTGCCGACGCGGTCTGGGCCAACGCCAACCGCCGGCTGGAGCGGGGCGACCTGATCCATGTGCAGAAGACCGGCGGCCAGTACGCGCTGAAGCAGGTGCCGCGCGTGAACGGCGCCCTGGTGGCGATCGAGCCGCAGTCGGGCCGGGTGCTGGCGATGGTGGGCGGCTATTCCTACGCGCTGAGCAGCTTCAACCGCGCGACCCAGGCCAAGCGGCAGCCGGGCTCGGCCTTCAAGCCCTTCGTCTATGCGACGGCGCTGGAGGGCGACTTCACCCCGGCCTCGATCGTGTTGGACGCGCCGATCAGCTTCGCCGGCGGACCGAACGGCCAGCGCTGGACGCCCGAGAACTACAGCCGCGAATACTACGGGCCGCAGACGCTGCGCCGGGGGCTGGAGCTGTCGCGCAATGTGATGACGGTGCGCCTGGCCCAGGATGTGGGCATGAAGAAGATCGTCGAGCAGTCGGAGCGGATGGGCCTGCCGGGCCTCACGCCGAACCTGTCGGTGTCGCTGGGCGCCGGCGAGGTGACCCCGCTGGACATCACCGCCGGCTACGCCGCCTTCGCCAACGGCGGCCGACGCGTGAACCCGTATCTGATCGACTACGTCCAGGACCGGAACGGCGAGACCATCTTCAAGGCCGACAGCCGCCAGTGCCGCGAATGCGGACGCGGCTTCTCCGGCCAGGAATCGCCCCGGCTGCAGCCGCGCGGGACGCAGGTGATCGACCCGATCACCGCCTATCAGATCAGCTCGATGCTGGAGGGCGTGATCCAGCGCGGCACGGCCGCCAGCGCGCGGGGCCTGGGCCGCTGGGTCGCGGGGAAGACGGGCACGACCAACGAGTACCGCTCGGCCTGGTTCGTGGGCTTCACCACCGACATCGTGGTGGGGGTCTTCATCGGCTTCGACGACAACCGGCCGCTGGGTTACGGCGAGACGGGCTCGACGGCGGCGGTGCCGGTCTTCACCCAGTTCATGCAGACGGCGCTGGAGGAGCGGCCGGCGCGGCCCTTCGTGCGGCCCAAGAACGCGGTGTTCCGCACGGTCAACGGCATCGAGGAAGCCTTCCGTCCGGGCACCGAGCGCCAGGCGCCGCCGCCGGTGCAGGCGCCGGTGATCCCGCAGGGGCCGCAGAACTACTATGACGTGATCCGTCGCGAGCAGGAGGCCGCCGCCGCGGCCGCTGGGACCGCGCCGCCGCCGCCATCAGCGCCGCCGCCGCCGAAGCGGGAGCCCGCCGAGGACCTGAGCGGCCTCTACTGAGACCGGCTCCGCAGAATCTCCAGCCGCGCGGCGCGCTGGAGGTCCTTCGGGCGGCCGAACAGGCGGCAGGTGGCGATTTGCTCGTCGATGGTCGGGATGAAGACCGGCCCAGCGTCCAGCGCGACCGACAGCCGGGTAGCGAAGGCGACGCGGGTCCACTCCGTTCCGGCGCGCACGTCCATGTCGGCCATCACCTCGATCGGGACGGGGGTGGTAGAGGCCTTGCCGAAGACGCGGGAGCGGAACAGGCCGTGACCGGGATCCTCGACCACCGAGCCGCCCAGGGTCGCGATCAGCCGGCGCGCGTCGTCGGGCGCGGCCAGCACATCGACGTCGGGCGTTGCCAGATCCTCCAGCCCTGCCAGCGCCATGGCCGCGCCGCCGAACACCCACCAGGGCCCGCGCAGGTCGCGCGCGGCCGTCGCCAGGACCTCAAGCGTGGCGGCCAGGCCGTCGGTCATGGGGCGCGGAACAGCAGGGAGCCGTCGCCGTAGGAGTAGAAGCGGTAGCCGGCCTCGATCGCATGGGCGTAGGCGGTCTTCATAGTCTCCAGCCCGGCGAAGGCGCTGACCAACATGAACAGCGTCGACTTCGGCAGGTGGAAGTTGGTCATCAGCACGTCGACCGCGCGGAAGCGGTAGCCCGGGGTGATGAAGATGGCCGTGTCGCCGTGGAAGGGGCGGACCACGCCGTCCTCCCCCGTGGCGCTTTCCAGCAGGCGCAGGGAGGTGGTGCCGACGCAGACGATTCGGCCGCCGGCGGCGTGAACGGCGTTCAAGGCCTCGGCCGTCTCGACGGACACCTCGCCCCATTCGGAGTGCATCTTGTGGTCGGCCGTGTCGTCGGCCTTGACCGGCAGGAAGGTGCCGGCGCCGACGTGCAATGTCACCGCGTAGGTCGAGACGCCCCTGGCGCGGATCGCGTCGAGCAGGGCGGGGGTGAAGTGCAGGCCGGCGGTGGGGGCGGCGACCGAGCCGTCGTGCTCCGCGAAGACGGTCTGGTAGTCGGACCGGTCGCGATCGTCCTCGGGCCGTTTGGCGGCGATATAGGGGGGCAGCGGCATGACGCCGACGTCGCGGATGGCGTCGTCCAGCGCCGGGCCGGACAGGTCGAACTTCAGCGTCACCAGGCCGTCATCGCCCTTGGACTCCACGGTCGCGTCCAGGCGGCCCAGTTCGCAGGCGGCGTCGCCGTGGGCGCCGAAGCGGATGCGGTCGCCGGCCTTGATGCGCTTGCCCGGCTTCATGAAGGCGGACCACACGTGCGGCGCGTCGCGGTGGTGCAGGGTGGCCTCGACCTCGACCGTCAGGGTCTCGCCTTCGGGACCGGAGCGCTGCCGGACGCCCGACATGCGCGCGGGGATCACGCGGGTGTCGTTGAAGACCAGAGCGTCGCCGGGACGCAGAAAGTCGGGCAGGTCGCGGATGATCCGGTCATCCAGCGCGCCCTCCTTCACCACCAGCAGGCGGGCGGAATCGCGCGGATCGGCGGGGCGCAGGGCGATGCACGCCTCGGGCAGGTCGAAGTCGAAGTCGGCGGTCTTCATCAGGCGGCGCAAAGGCCATGCGGCGGGGGCGGGGTCAAGGCGCGGGCCGGCATGAGACCTTGTGTCTGACTGACACGCGGCGGGGAGGCGGGCAGGATGGCGGCATGAAAATCCTGACCGTCCTCGCCGTTCCCGCGCTCGCGCTCGCCGTCTCGGCCTGTGAGATCGACACCTCCGCCCTGCAGGAGATTCAGGATACGGCCGCCACGGCCCAGGCCACGGCCGAGGCGATCAACAGCCGGTCCGTCCAGGCGCAGCAGATCATCGAGAATCCGGCCGGCGCCCTGCAGGCCGCGATCGGCGCCACCCTGTCGAAGACGGCGACGGACAAGCCGGGGGTCTATGTGCTGACCGATCTGCAGACCGGCTGTCAGTTCCTGGCCACTTACGCCGCCGACGGGACGACGGTGAGCTCGGTCGCCCCGCGTGTCGAGCCGGCGCCGGGCGGCGGCACGCGCCAGCGCTGCATCGCCGTTCCCGGCCTCGCCGGCGGCGAAGAAGCGCAGGCCGAGGCCGAGTGGTAGGTTCAGCCAGGCGTGGTCAGGGCGTCCTGAACGGCCCGGCCGATAGGGCAGGCGGGATCGACCCCGCCGTCAGGCCAGTCGGCGGGCAGCAGCGGCGGCTGGGCCATGAAGCGCGGCTGGGTTCCGCGATGCGGTTGGGCGGCATGAACCAGGAAGGGATGGCAGAGATAGACCGTCCCCGCCGGGCCGATGGCCAGAGCCTCGGGTCGGTGCGCGCTTTCGGCGAAGCCCGTGGCCGCCAACTCGCCCAGCGTCAGACCGTTCTCGCCCGCCGGGGCCAGGCGTCGCGCGATGTCCCGGTGTGAGCCGATCCGGATGCGGGTCGGCGCGTCCTCCTCTCCAACATCGGAGAACAGGAACAGCATCAGCAGAAGCCGGCCGCGCGAACGGATATTGGCGCGCCAGTCGAGGAAATTCGGCTCGTCCTGGCCGAAGCTGACGTCGATGTGCCAGCCGGCGTCGCCGGGATCGTCGGGCGAAGGAAAGCGCACGGGGAAGGTTCCCATGGCGCGGCATGGCCGCCAATGACCTGGGCCAGCGAGCTGGTCGAAAGCGGCGTGAAGGACCGGCGTGTTGGCCGCCGCCACAAAGGGCGGCTGTGTGTACATTCCCAGTCGGACCACGGACTGGGTCCAACCTGAAGGATCGCCGGGGTCGAGCCCCAGGTCGCGCCAGAGCAGGTCACGAGCCTGGTCGGCGAGGAATCCTGGGAAGGCGTCATCGATGCGGACAAAGCCGTCGGTGACGAATTGTTCGATCTGCGCGCCGGTCAGGGCGCGCCGTGGAGCAGGTGCAGGCATGGTGTGTCTCGCATGAGGGATCGCCCGGCGCGGCTGGGCGCAAAACAGGTTCGGGGGCAGGCCTCAGGCCGGCGGGAAGCCGAACGCGCTCGTGCGAATGAACATCGTCATGGTCCTTTAAAACTGGAGCGCGTCTCATGGAGATGCAAGCGCGGCGGTGAACCGGATGCGCTGCCGCGGGTTCGGCGGAGATGAACACTCTCGGCCTGCTCCCCTCCGTCCTCATCGGCGCCGTCGCCAGCGCCCGGTCCATGACCCCGATGGCCGCCATCGCCTCGGCGCGACTGGCGCATCGCCATACGCCGGGCCGATTGGTGCTGCTGGATTATCCGCTGTTCAAATTCGGGGCGTTGGCCATGGGCGTGGGCGAGCTGTTCGGCGACAAGATGAAGTCGGCGCCGGACCGGACCGTCTTCCTGGGCCTGTTGGCGCGGGTGATGAGCGCGGGGATCGCGGGCGCCGCCCTGGCGCCGCGCGGTCGTGAGAAGACGGGCGCGGCCCTGGCCGTGGGGACCGCCGTGCCGCTGGCCTACCTGACGCTGGCGGGACGCAAGCGGGCGATGGCGCAGGTGGGCCAGACGAAGAGCGGCTTGGTCGAGGATGCCATCGTGGTCGCGGCGGGCGCGGCCGTGGTGGCGTTGGCGCTGGGCGGCAGGCGCTAACCGCGTTCTGGGCGTTGACCGGCGGGCTTGGGCGGGCCAAACGCTCGACCCATGCTTCAGAACCTTGAAAATCTCGCCCGCGAGGCCCGGTCGTGGCCGTTCGAGCAAGCCCGCAACCTTCTGAACCACGTTCTGAAGAAGCGGCTGAGCGACGCCGAGCGCGATGCGGCGAAGCTGCTGATCGATGCGGGCAAGGCGGACGAGGCGCTGGCGACGTTCGAGGCGCTGCAGCGGCCGGTGGTCCTAGAGACGGGATACGGGCCGTCGGGCCTGCCGCACATGGGCACCTTCGGCGAGGTGGCGCGCACGACCATGGTGCGCAATGCGTTCCGGGCGTTGACGGGCGACCACTGGCCGACCCGGCTGATCGCCTTCAGCGACGACATGGACGGCCTGCGCAAGGTGCCGGAGGGTATTCCGAATCCGGAGATGCTGGCCGAAGACCTGCACAAGCCGCTGACGGTGGTGCGCGATCCGTTCGGGACACACGACAGCTTCGGCGCGCACAACAATGCGCGGCTGCGTGCGTTCCTCGACGGTTTCGGTTTCGACTACGAATTCATGAGCTCAACCGAGACCTATCAGTCGGGCCGGTTCGACGAGGTGCTGCTGCGCCTGCTGGAGCGGTTCGACGCGATCCAGGCCATCATGCTGCCGACCCTGGGCGAGGAGCGGCGGGCGACCTATTCGCCGTTCCTGCCGATCAGCCCGATCACCGGCCATGTGTTGCAGGTTCCAACGCTGGAGCGGAATGTCGAGAAGGGCACGATCGTGTTCGACGACCCGGCCGGCGGACGCACCGAGGTCCCCGTCACCGGCGGCCATGTGAAGCTGCAATGGAAGCCGGACTGGGCCATGCGCTGGACGGGGCTCGACGTCGATTACGAGATGTCGGGCAAGGACCTGATCGAGAGCGTGCGGGAGTCGTCCAAGGTCTGCCGCGCGCTGGGCGGGACGCCGCCGGAAGGGTTCAACTACGAGCTCTTCCTCGACATCGAGGGCAAGAAGATCTCCAAGTCCAAGGGCAACGGCCTGACGATGGAGGAGTGGCTGCGCTACGGCACGCCCGAGAGCCTGTCGTGGTACATGTTCCAGTCGCCGAAGTCGGCGAAGTCGTTGCACTTCAACGTCATTCCGCGCGCGATCGACGACTATCTGGCCTTCATCGAGAGCTACAAGACGCAGGAGCCGGCCAAGCGGATCGACAACGCCGTGTGGTCGATCCATGCGGGCGATCCGCCGGCGCACACCTCGCCGGTGTCGTTCGCCCTGCTGCTGAACCTAGTCGGGGTGGCCAACGCTTCCTCCAAGGAACAGCTGTGGGCCTATTTCGCCAAGTATCTGCCGGAAGCCACGCCCGAGAACGAGCCGCTGCTGGACCGGCTGATGGACCATGCGCTGAACTATTACGAGGACTTCGTGAAGCCGGCGAAGGCCTATCGCCTGCCGGACGAGAAGGAGAAGGCGGCGCTGCTGGATCTGGCGGCGCGGCTGAAGGCGCTGCCGGCGGACACGACGGACGGCGAACTGATCCAGAACGAGGTCTATGCAGTCGGCAAGGCGCACGCGTTCGAACCGCTGCGCGCGTGGTTCGGGGCGCTGTATGAAGTGCTGCTGGGGGCGTCGCAGGGCCCGCGCTTCGGCTCGTTCGCGGCGATCTACGGCCTGCCGCAGACGATCGAACTGATCGAGGCGGGAGCGAACGGGAAACTGGCCGGGTAGAGGTCCTCCCCGCGCAGCGGGGGAGGATCATCCAGCGCGGCTCACGTAGGCCGAAGGCTGGTAGCCGCAACAAAGATGAACCGAAAATAACGGCGAGGCTCCGGGAGCCTTCAGCTTGGCGGCGGCATTCTCCTCCCCATCGACGCACTCGATGACAGGAGAAGAGCAATGTCGAACAGGATCATGAATACGGGTCTGGCCACGGCCGCCGCCCTCGCCGCGCTGGTCACCGCCGCCCCGATGGCGGCCCAGGCCCAGGCCAACGGCATCACCAACTGCGACGCTCCCGGCGGTCGCCAGCAGGTCGGCGCGCTGCTAGGCGCGGTGGTCGGCGGCGTTGTCGGCTCGAATCTGGCGCGCAACGAGCGCACACTGGGCACCGTGGTCGGCGCCGGCGCCGGCGCGGCGGCGGGCTCGTACATCGGCTGCAACCAGCAGCGCACGCGGGCCGCGGCCCAAGCCAACGCCAACACCTATCGCGCCTCGTCCAACCTGCGCATCCGCAGCGGCCCGGGCACCAACTATCGCCAGGCGGGCAGCCTGTCGGCCGGCCAGCCCTTCACCGCCATCGGCTCGCAGGGCGAATGGATCCAGATCGCCGGCGGCGGCGGGGTGAACGCCCACTACGTCAGCGCCTACTGATCGGGATGGCGTCGCCGGAGGCCGTGAGGAATCCTTCGCCCCCAGCTTCATGGTTTCCGGCGACGACTGATCCGCGCCTGTCGCGGATCGTTCCGAAAGCCCCGTCCGGTTCGCCGGGCGGGGCTTTCTACTGGCTGACCCAGAGGATGCGCGCCATCCACTCGATCTCCGCGCGCGGCACCACGCGGGGCGGATAGTCCGGGTTGATCGAGGCCAGGGTGACCGCGCGCGGGCTCAGGCGCGCCACCTCCTTGGCCAGGGTCTCCCCGCTTTTCAGCCGCGCCGCGACCCGATCGCCACGACGCACGTCGGTCACCTCTCGATCGACGATGACGCGGTCGCCGTCGCGATAGACGGGCGTCATGGAATCGCCGGTGATCCTGAGGCTGAACAGGGTGTCCTTGGGGCGAGGCAGTTCGGTCTGGTCCCAGCCGTCGCCCGTGGGCAGGCCGGCGTCGTCGAAGAAGCCGTCCTCGCCCGCGCGCGCCAGGCCAAGCAGCGGGATCATCTCCGGACGGTCCGGGGCGTCATCGGCCAGGGTCGCGAAGTCGGCCAGCGAGACGCCGGTGGCCTCCAGGATGCGGGTCAGGCTTTCCGTGGACGGCCAGCGGGGGCGGGGCGTCTGGCCGGGCCCGAAACGCTTCGACGGATTGAAGGCGGTGGCGTCCAGACCGGCGCGACGGGCCAGGCCGGAAGCGGACAGGCCTTCGCGGCGGGCCAGGTTGTCGACCGCCTTCCACAGCTGGGCATGGGACAGGGGCATGCGCCCTCCGCGATGATTCGCGGCAGTCTAGCCCGAAGCGATAGGAATGTCTGCCTATTCCAGACCGGCGGCCCTGCGCTCCTGCCAGGCCCAGAAAGTCCCGACTGCGATGCAGATGATGATCAGGTAGCTGACCAGGTTCATCACGGTGTACAGCGACGCTATCGGCAGGCGGGTGTCGATCATGATGAGGATGTGGCTCATCACCGCAAGGAGTTGCAAGCCTGCCGCCCACGCTGGCCACGATCGCCGCGATCGCCATGCCAGGGCCGCGAAGACCGCCAAGATGACGGCGTCGATCGCAAAGACGCCGTAGGGGATGGCGTCAAATCCCAAACCGCCTTGAACGAGAGCGGATGCGAACCACCCCAGAAGATACACGCCACCGCCGATCCTTTCCGAATCCCCGCCTTTGAGAAAGGCGAAAACGCACATGACGATCATCGCAATGGCGCCGACCTGGGAATACAGCGTCTGAAACATGCGAAATCGTCCCCAAGCGGTCGCTTGGGGACGACAATGCCTGAAAAAGCCTACGCACGGTACTGCGTATGGCTCAGGTTACCGTAATTTCATGCAACTCGCAGATGGCTGCGCGTACGCGGACGGGGTTGCGGATCCATCCAATCGTCGGGCTTGTCCAGCGGGCCGGCGGCGAAAGTGCCCCAACCGAGGCGGCGATGATCCTTCTGCATCTCGGCGTGGCAGGCGACGATGGCTTCGCGCGCGGTGGCGAGGGCGGCGATGGCTTCCATGGCCTTGGCCTGCGAGCCCGTCGCGGCGACCGGCGACAGCGACAGGGCCGCGCGCGCGCCGATGAACGACTGCACGAGGGTGGTCGCCTGGGTGATGGCGGCGTCGATGGCGTGTTCGCTGGCGTAGAGATCGTCAGCAACGCTGGCGATGACTTCAGTCCGGTCCATTAAAAGCCCCTATGGCATGGTCAACGAGAGCTTAACCCTAACACACGTTAACCCCGTTTGATAGCGCCTTCTTTACGAATCGCAATCAGGCGTGCGTGTGCGCCGCTACGCTGAGGCGAAGCGGAGCCATTGTTGATTGAGCGCCTTGCGGCGCGTCCGTCAGGTGTCGGAATCGAGGAGGAAATTCGCCGTCAGGGACGCGATCGGCTGGTCGCGGGATTCCTGCCAGGCCTCCGCCAGCACATGGGCGACGCGGCGGCCGGCGCGGCTGATGCGGGCGCGGGCGTGGACGTCCTGGGGGCGGCCCGTGCGCAGATAGGCGACGGTGACATTGATCGGACGCGGCAAACGCAGGCCGGGGAAGCTGAGCGCCACCTGCGCCATGGCGGTCATCTCGAGCAGGGCGGCGGTGGATCCGCCATGCAGCGCCGGCAGCATCGGATTGCCGATCAGCTTGTCTTCGAACGGCATGACGACGGTGAGTTCGTCGCCGCTCATCCGCGTCTGCAGGTTCAGGAAGCGGGCGTAGGGCAGGCGGTCCAGCAGCGGTTCGGTCATGCGGCGACCCCGGCGGAGCGCTGGTTGACGACATAGGCGGCCTGGGCGGCGGCGACCGGATTGGAGGGATCGTCCTCGAACGCCCAGCCGCGCACGAAGGCGATGGTCGGCGTCAGGCGGAAGCAGCGCGCCTGGGCCAGGAGGTCGCGCCCGGGCTGGGCCGCGCGCATGTAATCGACGCGCAGGTCCAGGGTGGCGATGGGCCTGAAGGCGTCCATGGCGACCCAAACGGCGAGGCCGCCGACGTGATCAAGCAGAGTGGTGACCAGCCCGCCGGCCAGCACGCCCGTGTCCGGATCGCCGACCCATTCCGGCCGATAGGGCACACGGATGCGGGGGGAGGCGTCGTCGTGCAGCCCCTCGAAGGCGAAGCCCAGGGCGTGGGTGTGCGCGGCGCCCGAGGCGAGCTGGGGCAGGATGGTGGTCAGGAAACTGTCGGACATGCCGTGGACCTTGGCGCGATTCCCGTCTCGGTCCTGTATGCAGGGGCGACCCGGAGGCGTCGAGGGCGTTAGGACTAGATGATCCGAGCCGAAGACCTGCTGCATCCCACGCCCGCCGGCCTGTACTGCCCGCCCGGCGACTTCTATGTCGATCCGGTGCGGCCGGTGGATCGGGCGGTCGTCACCCACGGCCATTCGGACCATGCGCGGGCGGGCCACGGCGCCGTCCTAGCCACGCGCCAGACCCTGAACATCATGGCCGAGCGGTATGGCGACGACTTCACCGGGCGGGAGCATTCGGTCGCCTACGGCGAGGCGACGGCGATCAACGGCGTGGATCTGCGTCTGGTCCCCGCCGGCCATGTGCTGGGCTCGGCCCAGGTCGAGGTGAAGTGGAAGGGCCTGACCATGGTGGTCTCGGGCGACTACAAGCGCCGACGCGACCCGACCTGCGCGCCATTCGAGCCGGTCCCGTGCCACGTCTTCATCTCGGAGGCGACCTTCGGCCTGCCGGTCTTTCGCCATCCGTCGGATACGGAGGAGATCGGGAGGCTAGTCCGGTCGCTGGGTCAGTTTCCCGAGCGGGCCCATCTGGTCGGCGCCTATGCGCTGGGCAAGGCCCAGCGGGTCATCCGGCTGCTGCGCGAGGCCGGGTGGGAGCGGCCGATCTATGTGCACGGCGCTATGGAGCGGTTGAACGCCCTCTATGAGCGCGAGGGCGTGGATCTGGGGCCGATCCTGCCGACCCGCGACCTGCCGCGCGGCTCGCTGGGCGGAGAGGTGGCGATCGCGCCGCCGTCGGCCATCCAGGATCGCTGGGCGCGCAAGTTCGCCGACCCGGTCATCGCCTTCGCCTCCGGCTGGATGGGGGTCCGCGCCCGCGCCCGGCAGAAGGGCGTGGAGCTGCCGCTGGTGCTGTCCGACCACGCCGACTGGCAAGAGCTGACGGACACCTTCCTGGAACTGCGTCCCGAGGAGGTGTGGATCACCCATGGCCGGGAGGAGGGCCTGCTGCGCTGGGCCGAGCTGAACGGCATGAAGGGCCGCGCCCTGCGGCTGGTCGGCTATGACGACGAGGACGACGAGGCCGCGACGGCCTCGGACTAGGCGGCGGAGCGGCCCTTGGCCGACGGGGCGGCGGCCTCGACCTCTTCCGGCGTCGCCAGGGCTGTGTTCATGGCCAGGCGCAGGCGTTCGGGCTTGATCGGCTTTTCGACCACGGCGGCCATGCCGATCGACAGATAGTGTTTGGCGTCGTCCGGGTCGGCGTTGGCGGTCAGGGCCACGATCGGGGTGCGGCCGGCCTCGCCGGGCAGGGCGCGGATGGCCTGGGTGGCCTGGACGCCGTCCATGCGCGGCATCTTGATGTCCATCAGGATGAGGTCGAAGCGCTGCTCCTGCACGGCGGCCAGGGCCTCCATGCCGTCCTCGGCCAGTTCGGAGCTGCAGCCGAACATCTCGCACAGGGCCTGGGCGACGACGCGGTTGGTGGCGTTGTCGTCGACGATCAGGATGTGCGGCGCGCTCTTCAGCTCCAGTTCGGCCAGGTCCGACACGTTGGACGGCTGTTCGGCCTCCAGCACAGCCCGCTCGGCCGTCAGGTCGAAGGCGAAGGTCGCGCCCCGGCCCTTGTTGTTCTCGGCCCAGATGCGGCCGCCCATGCGGTCCACCACCTGGCGGCAGATGGCCAGGCCCAGGCCGGCGCCGTCGGGTCCGGATCCATGCACGAAGGGTTCGAAGATGGAGGCGACCGTGGCCGGATCCACGCCCGGCCCATCGTCGCGCACGCGCGCCTCGATATGGACACGGCCGTTGTCGGCCCAAGCCTTCATTCCGGCCTCGACCACGCCGTTGCGGGCGAACTTCAGGGCGTTGCCGATCAGATTGCTGAACACCTGCTTGATGCGGACGCCGTCGACCATGGCGGCGAGTTCGGTGTCGCCTTCGTAGCTGACCAGCAGGGTCACGCCGTCCTGCGAGGCGCGGGGCTCCCACAGGGCCTGGATGTCGTCGGTCAGGGCGCGCAGCGGGGTCGGAGCGGGGGACAGCTCCAGCTCGCCGGCCTCGGCCTTGGATAGGTCCAGCGCGTCCTCAAGGATGCGCAGCAGGGTCTCGGAAGAATCGACGATGGTCTGGACGTGCGCCTGGGCCGCTTCGGTCAGCGGCTGGCGGCGCAGCAACTCCGCGACGGCCAGGACGCCGTTCATCGGGGTGCGCAGCTCGTGGCTCATGATGGCCAGGAACTGGCTCTTGGCGCGCGCGGCGGCCAGGGCCTGGGCGCGGGTATCGCTGAGGGCGGCGGCCTGCTCGGCCAGTTCGCGGTTCTGCGCCCGCTGGCGCTCGTTGACGCCCTGCAGCAGCGTCGCCGCGGTGCCGACCCCATGGTAGAGGCCGTTTCGGGTGACGACGAAGCCGCGCAGCAGGGCGCCCGGGCCGCCCTTCAGCATGATGTCGCAGAAGGCGTCGATGCGGACGCCCGCCTCGACCACCGCCGGTTCGGCGTCCATCACGAAGGTGGCGGGACGGTTCTCATAGAGGGCGTGGCCGAACCGGGCCGCGATCTTCTCGAAGAAGACGGTGCGTTCGATCAGGCCAATGGGGCGGTCATTCTCGACGACCGGAATGATCAGGGTGTCGGGCTCGCGCTCGAAACGCGCGAAGACCTCCGAGCCGAGCGTCGTCGGGGCGATGGGCGTCGGACGCTCGCAGAGGGCCTCGATCGTCGGCATGCAGCCTGGAACTCCTGTACTGGCTGCACCATGCCCTTGAAGGCTTTGCGGATTCGTTAAGCAGAGCTCGAATCGGAACACCGGTGTCAGCGCGTACTTTTGCGTGGGCCGAGGGGGTGGTGTAGAAGGCCCGCTCGACCCATCTGGGTCCTTATCCCTTTGTGCATGCGCGCGGCCGACCGGCCGACCGCAGGTTTGTCATGAGCGTCATCCTGGAAAACACCCCTCCGACCTCGGCCCTTGTCCTGTTTTCGGGCGGGCAGGACAGCGCGACCTGCCTGGTCTGGGCGCTGGAGCGGTTCGAGCGGGTCGAGACGGTCGGCTTCGACTACGGCCAGCGCCATGCTGTGGAGATGCAGGCGCGCCAGGCTGTGCGGGCCGGCATGGCCAAGGCCCTGCCGCAATGGGCCGACCGGCTGGGCGACGACCATGTCATCGACTTGACCGGCTATGGCCGCATCGCCGAGAGCGCCCTGACCGCCGATCGCAAGATCGAGATGGACGCGCGCGGCCTGCCGACAACCTTCGTGCCGGGGCGCAACCTGATCTTCCTGGTCGCGGCGGCGGCGCTGGCGGACCGGCGCGGTCTGGAGGTGCTGGTCGGCGGCATGTGCGAGACCGATTACTCGGGCTATCCAGACTGTCGCCACGAGACGATGGAGGCGATGGCGCGGGCGCTGTCGTTGGGGCTGGACAAGCCGGTGGTCATCGACACGCCGCTGATGTGGCTGACGAAGGCTGAGACGTGGGCGCTGGCGGACCGGATCGGCGGGGACAAGCTGGTCGAGCTGATCGTCGAGGACAGCCACACCTGCTACCAGGGCGATCGGACGCATCGGCACGCCTGGGGCTATGGCTGCGGCGAGTGTCCGGCGTGCGAGCTGCGCGCGGCGGGCTACGACGAATGGGCCGGGTCGCGATGACCTATTCGGCCAAGGAAGTCTTTCTGACGGTGCAGGGCGAAGGCGGGCAGGCGGGACGGCCCGCGGTCTTCCTGCGCTTCGCCGGCTGCAACCTGTGGAGCGGGCGCGAGCAGGATCGCGCCGCTGCGGTCTGCACCTTCTGCGATACGGATTTCGTCGGCGTGGACGGCGACGGCGGGGGCAAGTTCGCCACGGCGGATGCGCTGGCCGATCATGTCGCGGCCATGTGGCGGGGCCGCGAGGGCGATCCACGGCTGGTGGTCTGCACCGGCGGGGAGCCGTTGCTGCAACTGGATGAACCGCTGATCGCCGCCCTGCACGCGCGCGGGTTCGAGATCGCCATCGAGAGCAACGGCACCCTGGCGGCGCCGGACGGGATCGACTGGGTCTGCATCAGCCCCAAGGCCGATGCGCCGGTGGTGCAGACGCGGGGGCAGGAGCTGAAGCTGGTCTATCCGCAGCCGGCCGCCCTGCCGGAGCGGTTCGAGGGCCTCGACTTCGAGCGGTTCTGGCTGCAGCCGATGGACGGCCCCGATCAGGCCGCCAACACTGCCGCCGCCATCGAATATTGCCTGACCCACCCCAAGTGGCGCCTCAGCGTCCAGACCCACAAATACATCGGCGTCCGCTAATGCCCGTCTTCGAGATCACCAAACAGGCGACGTTCGACGCCGCCCACCACTTCCCCAACGAGCCTGAGGGCAGCATCTATCGCCGCGTCCACGGCCATTCCTTCACGGTCGAGGCGACGGTGCGGTCCGAGGTGCTGGACGCCGAGCACGGCTGGGTCGCCGATTTGGGGGCGCTGGATCGGGCGCTGAAGGCGGCGGCGGAGACGCTGGACCACGGGATGCTGAACGAACATCCGGGGCTGGAACTGCCCAGCCTGGAGAATCTGTGCCTGTGGTTCGCGAAGACGTTGACGCCGGAATGGCCGGGGTTGTGCCGGGTTCAGGTGGCGCGGCCGACGATCAATGAGCGGTGCGTGCTGACGCTGTAGTCCGGTTTTGCCGCACCCTTCTGAAGCCGTCATCCTAGGCCTTGTGCCTAGGATCCATACTCCCGGTGCTTGAACATCGGGGCTCCTGCGGTTGGACCTGAGTTTCTGGATCCTAGGCACAAGGCCTAGGATGACGGGCAAAGAGAGAGCCACTCCATCAGTGCCGCGGTGACAGCTTCAGGCTGTTCCAGTGTAGAGGCGTGGCCGCATTTCTGCACAATGACCAGCCGGGCGTCGGAGATGGCGGCGGCCATTTCCTCCGAGCGATCCGGCGGCGTCAGGACATCGCGGTCGCCGACCAGGACCAGGGTCGGAACCTTGATCGCGGCTAGGTGAGGGCGCGAGTCGATGCGCTTGGTGATCGCGGCCTCCTGGCGAATGAAACCCTCGGGGCCGACGTCCCGGCCCATGCGGACCTGGATGTCGATCAGGTGCCGGTCGTTGCGATGGTCGGGATGCAGTAGGTTCGGCGTGACCTGGGCTATGACGGCCTCCAGTTCGCCGGCGCGGACGCGGTCCATCAGCAGGCGACGCGCCTCGATCTGTTCGAACGTATCGGGCCGGGCGGACGTGTCGAGCAGGGCCAGCTTCATCACCCGCTCGGGCGCCTGGCGCATGATCTCCAGTGCGACATAGCCGCCCATCGACAGGCCGCCGAGGGCGAAGCGGGGCGGGGCGTCGCGCAGGATGGCGGCGGCCATGTCGGCGATGGTCTCGCCTTCCAGCGTCGAGGCGATCGTGACGGGGCCATGGCGCCACAGCGGGGGGATTTGGGCGGCGAACAGCTCGGCGGTGCAGGCCAGGCCGGGAATGAGGACGATCGGGGTCATCGGAGGACGCTAGCACACCTAAAGGCGTCGCTCAGCAGCTCTTGCCCTGCCGCTGGCGTTGCTCGCAGCGGCGCTGTTCGCGTTCGTATTCGCGCTGCTCGCGTTCGCGGCGGGCGCGGGTTTCCTCGTCGGAGGTGGTGACGGCGTCGAAGCCGGCGCCGACCACAGCGCCGGTGGCCTTGGCCGTGCCGCCCACGACCGCCGCCGTGCCCCCGACGACGGCGCCGACGACGCAGCCCTGGAGCATCAGGCAGCCCCCGGCCACGACGACGAGTTGAGAGACGGCGGAAAGACGATTTCGACGACGCATGCAGGGCGACTCCAGAGATTCGGAATAGTCGTCTGATAAGGGTGAACGGAGGCTGACTTCAGGCGCCCCGCTGCGGAAGAAGTTTGCGGCGCTGGCGCGAGATCGCCAGCGGAGTCCCGTCGGAGCCCCAGGCCGTGGCCTCGTCGACCGTCCAGCCCAGGCCGAGGTCCAGCATGCGGAACTCGAAGAAGGCCCAGCCGTCGCGCGCGGTCTGGGGCGTCGGATCGGCCAGGATGTCGATCCGCAGGTCCACCGTTGTCATCGGCGCCGGGGTGCGGCTGGCGGTCCAGGCCGGCGGATAGAGGGCGTCCAGCAGATAGCACAGGCCGACCTCGTCCAGCGGGCGGCCGTCGGCCATCCGCATCCAGGTGCGTTCGACGACCGGCTTGCCTTCATTGCCGCCCAGGATGTTGGGGCCGCCGTCGAAGCGGTAATCGACGTGCCGGGAGAAGTGCGGCGCCATCGGACCGCCGATGCGAGCCTCGGGGTCCAGGCTGTCCAGCGCTGGCGGCGGAAGATGCAGCGGCGCCAGCGGCGGCGTCTGGGCGTCCAGGCCGTAGGTCCCGGTGGCGTGGTGGGTCATGCGGCCGTCCTGGTCCGCCTCGACCGACCCATAAATCACGTTCCGACCGCCGCGCAGCAGGCGGGGCCGGAAGGCGACCGGCTCGCCGAACCGGGCCGCCGACAAGTACTGGACCGACAGGGTGCGCAGCGGCGCCGTGAGCGCCAGCCCTTCGCGCATGGCCTGAGCGCACAGGGCGGCCAGCAGACCGCCGAACGGAAAGCCCTTCTCTGGCGGCAGGCTGTTGGGGCCGTTGGAGAAGTTCCCCGCCACGACTGCGGAAAGTCCCCCGTCCTCCAATGTGCGAAAGGCCAGGGCGTCATCGAGGGAGAGGGGCGTCGTCATGGCGCAATCCGGCGGCGGGCGAGAAAGGGACGGAGGGTCGGGGGCGACCCTCCGTCAGTCAAGGAACAAGGACGATCGGCCGGGAGGCCGCAAGTCCGTTGCGAAACAAGACTGACTGACTCCGTTCGGATTGGCAACCCTATTGCCAACAGGCTGACGCGGGGTCACTTTCCGCCCATGGGACGCACCGCCGACTACAGCCGCCAGAGCTGCTCCATCGCCGCCACTCTGGAAGTGATCGGCGATCCGTGGACGCTGCTGGTCATCCGCGACGCCTTCAATGGCGTCAGCCGGTTCGAACAGTGGCAGGACAATCTGGGCGTGGCCCGCAACGTCCTGGCCGCGCGGCTGAAAAGCCTGGTCCAGCACGGGGTGCTGGAGCCGCGCCTGTATTCCGAACGCCCGCCGCGCAACGAATATGTCCTGACGGCCAAGGGCAAGGATCTGTACGGCGTGCTGGTCACCCTGCACGGCTGGGGCGCCAAACACGTCTATGGCGACACGGACAGCGGCATCGACATGGTCCACAAGACCTGCGGCCACACCCTGACCCCCCGCATCGCCTGCGGCTGCTGCAACGAGATCGTCAAACCTCGGGACATCCGCCTGACCCGCGCCGAGAACCGGCCGACGGTCGGCGACGTGATGCCGAAAGAAGCGGCTTAGACCGCCGCCAGCGCCTGGGTGAGGTCGGCCCACAGGTCTTCGACGTTCTCGATCCCGACCGACAGGCGGACCAGATTGTCGCCGATGCCGCAGCGGGCCTTCGCCTCGGCCGAATAGTCCGAATGGGTCGTGCTGGAAGGATGGGAGGCCAGGCTCTCGGCGCCGCCTAGGCTGACGGCCAGCTTAAACAGGCGGAGCGTGTTCAGCATGCGGAAGGCCTCTGGTTCGCCGCCGTGCAACTCCAGCGAGAAGGTGGCGCCCGGCCCTTTACACTGGCTGGCGAAGATGGCGCTTTGCTCGGGCGTCGCATCCGGCCCGCCGGCGGTGAGAACGCGCGCCACCTTGTCATGATCGCGAAGACGTTCGGCCAGGGTGACGGCGTTGGCCTGGGCTCGTTCCATGCGGATCTGCAAGGTCTCCAGACTGCGGAGCAGCAGCCATGCCGTATGGGGATCGGTGGTGGTGCCGCAGATGGTGCGCATCTCGGCCACCTGGGCCATGACCTCGGCGCCGCCCATGCAGCCGCCGGCGATCAGATCGGAATGGCCGCCGACATATTTGGTCAGCGAATAGAGCACCAGGTCCGCGCCGAGATCGAGCGGCTGCTGCCAGAGCGGACCCAGGAAGGTGTTGTCGACGGCCAGCACCGGCGGCTTTTCAAGGCCCAGGTCCCGGATCGCCGCGGCCGCGCCGGCGATATCCACTAAATGGTTGGTGGGATTGGCGGGCGTCTCGACATAGACCGCCGCCAGTCGGCCGCCGGCCGTCTGCGCATCCTTTGAGGCGTCCGAAATGGCGGCCTTCAGCGCCTCGCCGCCGGTCGAGGCGGGAACCACGACGGTGCGGATGCCGAAACGCGGCAGGATGCGGTCGAACAGATATTCGGTGCCGCCATAGGCCGGGGCGGTGTAGACGACGACATCGTTGGGACGGCAGAAGGCCAGCATGGCCGTGGAAATGGCCGCCATGCCGCTGGAAAAGACCAGGGCCCGATCCGCACCGTCCCAGACCGCCAGCCGATCCTCCAGGATTTCCAGGTTCGGATTGTTGATGCGGGAATAGATGAGCCCCAGGGCCTCGTCGGGCTCGCGCTGACGCAGGCCATAGGCCACCTCGAAGAAGCGCTTGCCGTCCTCAGCCGTGTCGAAGACGAAGGTGGAGGCCTGAAACAGCGGAGCCTTGATCGCGCCTTCCGACAGTTTGGGATCGTAGCCGAAGCCCATCATCAGGGTTTCTGGCGCCAAGCGGCGATCGCCCAGGGTGCGGCTCTTGTGGCTTTTCATGCGGTCCTCCGACCTGCCGCTTAGACAAGGGCCGAGGTGTCGCCAAATCGGGCAATAAACCCCCGCCTCAGCAAGGCGCGTCGGCCTCTCACGAATGAAAGCCGCCGCGTCGCGAGGTTTCGCCGCATGTTCTGACCCGACGGATGGGCGGGTCATTCCTGCCGCTTTCCGGCAGCAGGTCTGCTAGGCTTCCGACGTGTCCCGGTCCGAACGCCTTTTCGATCTGCTGAACGCCCTGCGGCGGCATCGCCGGCCGGTCAGCGGGCGGACGCTGGCGGATGAGATGGGCGTCAGCATCCGAACTCTGTACCGCGATATCGCCAGCCTGCAGGCGCAGGGGGCGACGATCGAGGGCGAGCCGGGGGTGGGCTATGTGCTGCGGCCGGGCTTCCTGTTGCCGCCCCTGATGTTTCCGCCGGAGGAGATCGAGGCGCTGGCGCTGGGGTCGCGCTGGGTGGCGGAGCGGGCCGACGGGCGGCTGCGCGACGCGGCGCTGAGCGCACTGGCGCGGATCGGGGCCGTGTTGCCGCCGGACCTGAAGGACGAGATGGACAGCACCTCCCTGTTCGTCGTGCCGGGCGCGCCGTTCCCGGTCGACACTGTCGATCCGGCCCTGCTGCGCAAGGCGATCCGAACGGAGCGGCGCCTGACCCTGTGCTATCGGGACGAGGCGGGGACGGCGTCGGAACGCGTGGTCTGGCCGTTCGCCCTGGCCTTCTTCGACCGGGTGCGGCTGCTGCTGGCCTGGTGCGAACTGCGGCAGGATTTCCGCAGCTTCCGCACGGACCGGATCGTCGAGGCCGAGGTGCAGGAGGGACGCTATCCGGCGCGTCGGCAGGCGCTGATGAAGACCTGGCGCGAGATTCAGGAAAAGCGGCACGCAGAAGAACGCTGCTGACGGAAATTGGCAGCATAACGGTCTAGTTTTGTTCTCGTTGACCCCCCGGAGGAACGCCATGACCGACACCGATGACATCCTGCTGGACGTGGCCGATCCGGAGGCCAGCGCGCGCTTCTACGCCGAGCTGCTGGCGCTGAAGCCGCTGGAGATGGGGCCGGACCGCGCGCTGTTCGTGCTGGGCTCGGGCCGGGCGCTCAGCCTGTGGAGACGGGCCGGGGAGCGCGCGAGCGACCTGGACGCCCGCGAGGTGGACTTCCGCATGGACGGCCCGGCGGCCGTGGACCAGACCCACATCGACTGGTGGGACCGGGGCGCGCGCATCGTCCTGCCGCCGATGGACATGGGCTGCGGCCGAGGCTTCGTGGCCCGGGATCCGGACGGGCATCGGCTGAGGGTCTACGCCGAGGCGTGAAGAGCGGACTTTAGGGGGCGACAGCGGTGGTGTCGCGGATGAAACCGCCGCCCAGGACGCGGTCGGGGTCGGCCGGGTCGTAGAGGGCGCAGGCCTGGCCGGGGGCGACGCCTTCCTCGCCCTGGTCGAAGACGACCGAGATCGCCCCGTCGATCATGGCCAGACGGGCGGGCGAGGGCCGGCGCGTCGAGCGGACGCGGGCCAGAACGGGAGCGCTGGCTTCGGCGGCCTCGCCGATGGTGGCTTCATCACCCAGCCAGTTGGTTTCCTCCAGCGTCAGGCTGGCGGTCAGCAGGGCTTCGCGCGGGCCGACGATGACGCGACGGGTTTCCGGCTCCAGCTTGGTGACGAACAGGGGCTCGCCCACCGCGACGTTCAGGCCGCGGCGCTGGCCGATGGTGTAGTCGGTGATGCCGCCATGGCTGCCCAGCACGCGGCCGTCCATGTGCACGATCTCGCCGGCCTCGCGGCCTTGCGGACGCAGGCGGTCTATCAGGGTGCGGTAGTCGCCGGACGGGACGAAGCAGATGTCCTGGCTGTCCGGCTTGGCGGCGATCCTCAAGCCCAGTTCGGCGGCGACGCCTCGCACCTGGGGCTTTTCCAGATCGGCCAGGGGGAAGCGCAGGTAGTCGAGCTGGTCCTGCGTCGTGGCGAACAGGAAGTAGGACTGGTCGCGCGAATGGTCGATCGCCTTGCGCATCTGCGAGCGGTTGCCGACGGCGGCGCGGCGGACGTAGTGGCCGGTGGCCATGGCCTCGGCGCCCAGGTCGCGCGCGACATCCAGCAGGTCGCGGAACTTGACCGTCTGGTTGCAGCGGATGCAGGGGACCGGCGTCTGGCCCTTCAGATAGGAGTCGGCGAACTGGTCGATGACGGCGTCCCTGAACCGGCTTTCGTAGTCCAGGACGTAGTGGGGGATGCCGATCATATCGGCGGCCAGGCGGGCGTCGTGGATGTCCTGACCGGCGCAGCAGGCGCCCTTCTTCTTCAGCGCCGCGCCGTGGTCGTAGAGCTGAAGCGTCACGCCGACGACGTCATAGCCCGCCTTGTGCAGCAGGGCGGCGACAACGGTGGAGTCCACCCCGCCGGACATGGCCGCCACCACGCGGGCGCCGACCGGCAGGCCGACCGCCCGGCGCGCGCTCTCGACCGCCGCATCCATGTCGGCGCGCACGATGTCGGGAACGGGACAGATGTCTTCCACCAGGGTCATCGCCGCCATTTAGGGCCGAACCGGCGCGATTTCGAGGCCTCGGAAACAACAAGGGCCGCGTCCGTCGCCGGACGCGGCCCTCATCGTCTTCGGGGAAACCCGTTAGGAGCGGTAGCTCTGGATGCGCGTCGTGCGCAGCCCCTGCATGCCCCATTTGTCGATGGCCTTCTGCCACGCGAGGAATTCTTCGGCCGTCAGGCGGTACTTCGCCAGGGCGTCGTCCAGGCTGATCAGACCGCCGCGGACGGCGGCGACGACCTCGGCCTTGCGGCGGATCACCCAGCGGTCCGTGTTCGACGGCGGCAGGTCTTTCAGGGTCAGGGGCGTGCCGGTGGGTCCGACCACGTATTGTTCGCCTTTGCTGTTCAGGCGTCGCTCTTGCAACATGGGCTTATGCCTCTTTCACCAACACCGTAGTCCGGTGAAAGTACGCGCCCGCCGCTAAGGGCCGTTTAAGCGTCGTGGTGAAGGAACGGCTAACGTCCGCCCCTCCACTTGCGACAATCTCAACGATGGTTGAGCGACGATTCATTGAGTCTAATGATTACCTACTTGGCGATCAGCGTTTGATGTTGATCAGTTCGGCCAGCATTTCGTCGGCCGTGGTGATGATCTTGGACGAGGCGGAATAGGCCCGCTGGGTCGTGATCAGGCTGGTGAATTCCTGAGACAGATCAACGGTCGAGGCTTCCAGCTGCTGGGCGGCGATGAAGCCCGCGCCGCCGGTTCCCGCGGCCTTCAGATTGAAGGTGCCGGACTGCAGGCTGACGGCGTAAGCGTTGCCCGACACCTCCCGGAGACTGTCAGGGCTCGGGAAGGTGGCGATGGCCACCTGTGCGATGCGACGCATGACGCCGTTGTCGAAGATGGCGGTGACGAAGCCGCTGTCGTCGATGGTGATCTCGCTCAGATTTCCGAAGGCGGTGCCGTTGGTGATGGTCGACTGCACCACCGAAGCCGTGTTCAACTGGCTGAGACCGCCGGCCGAGGTGTTCAGGTCCAGCGTCACCGTCTGGGCCGCGATGCCCAGGCCGTCCGCCCATTTGATCTTGAAGTTATCGTCGGGATCTAGCGGATCGACGGTGTTCGAGGGGTCCGATTCCAGGAAAGACAGCGTCGCCTGGGTCGGGTCGTCGAACAGACCCGTTCCCGCCGGCCAGGATTGCATTGTCTCGACATCCAGGCGGCCCGACGGCGTGAAGGCGATCAGGCCCGTCTTGATCTGGCCGTTGGCGTAGGGAGCGCCGGTCACGACGTCCTCCGCTGGAACGGCGACGATTTCAGCATACCACTGGTTCGGCTGGTCGCTCTTCAGGAAACGGATCTCCAGGTTGCGCTGACCGCCCTTCGAGTCCGACACCGGGATATTCATCTTGAAGTCGGGCTTCACGCCGACGGGGTTATCGTCTTCGGCATTGTACATGGCCATCGAGTTGACTTGGGGGTCGTACTTCGTCCGGGCGATGTTGCTGTTCGCCATGCCGATGTCGGCGAAGTCGATGACGTAGGGCGTGCCCGCAACCGGCGGCGCCGTGCCCGTCGTGGGCGTGATGGTGATCTGGGTCGCGGTGGCGGTAGCCGAACCGTTGGTTCCGGCGCTCGGCGTGAAGCTGGTCAGGGCGCCCGTGGCGTCATAGACGGCCGAGCCTGTGATGGTCGTTACGCCGCTCTTGATGGTCACCTCATAGGTGTTGGCGGCCGTGCGCTTGTAGTTGACCGTCAGATCGTGCGCCACCGGCGGGACGGCGTTGTCCTCGACGCGATCATAGGCGTTCGGCGCTGCAGCCGTCGAAACCTCCTGGGTCGAGCGCAGGTTGGCGTTTATCTGAACCCGCGTGGTCGGTTCGGCGGTGCCGCCGACGGTGCCGATGTTGATCGAGCGCAGGCGCGACAGATCCGACGGGTCGGTCGAGATCTCGCCGTTGGAGTCCACCGGCCAGCCCTGCAGGTACAGACCCGCGCTGTTCTTCAGATAGCCGAGATTGTCGACGCGGAAGGCGCCGGCGCGAGTGAACAGACGGGTATCGGTCGGGGCGACGCCCTCGGCCTTGTCGGTCACTACGAAGAAGCCCTGGCCGTCGACGGCCAGGTCGGTCGACTCGGTGGTGCGCTGCAGCTGGCCTTCCTGGCTGATGAAGGAGCGGGCGCTGAGCGAGACGCCGCCGGCGGAATAGCCGCCGCCGGCCTTGGACTGGCTGTTGACCAGGGTCTGGAACTCGCCCTGGGTGCGCTTGTAGCCCACGGTGTTCACGTTCGCGATGTTCTGCGAGATCGCGGCCAGGGCGGCGGAGTTGGAAGCCAGGCCGGATACGCCGGCCAGCATGGCGCTGTTGAGACTCATTGGGGTCGCTCCTCAAGCGAAACGGTCATCGAAAAGGCGGCGGAGCGCGTCATGCGGCCGCCTCCTCGGTCGGGACGTCCGGATTCTCCGTATCGTCGTTGGAATCGTCATCCGCCCTGATCTCGTTCAGTGAGATCACGGTCGAAAGCGGAAGGATGGAGTCGCCGATCACCAGATAGGGCTGGCCGTCGTACATCTCGACGCCGGTGACGCGGCCCTGGATCAGGGCCTGGCTGTCGATCTTGCCGCCGGCCTCGTTGGTGGCGGTGACCTTCAGGGTGTAGACGCCGCCGTCCTCGTCCAGCTTGTCGCCGCCCTTCAGCTGTCCGTCCCAGGTAAAGGAATGGATGCCGGACGACTTGTCCGGAGCGTCGCCCTCCCACACCACGGCGCCCTTGCTGTCGACAACCTGCAGGGTCACGTCCTCGGCGTCCTCGGCCAGTTCGTAGGACCAGGTCGCCTCGCCGTCCTCGAACGAGGTCGCGGTCCAGGCGGCGGTGACGTTCTTGCCGATATAGTTCGACGCATTGTCCAGGCCGCCGCCCGCCTGGGCCGCGACCAGGCTGGTCAGCAGGTCGTTGGTCAGCAGCTGCTGCTCCACGCCGGCCATCTGGGTCAGCTGGGCGGTGAACTCGTTGGAATCCAGCGGCGAGAGCGGGTCCTGGTTCCGCATCTGCGTGGTCAACAGGGTCAGGAAGGTCTCGAAGTTGTCGAACAGGGCGACCGAACCGGCGTTCAGGCGGCCCGAGGCGTCGACGGAAGAAATGGCGTTGGCCATGGTGTCAGACCCTCACATCGACGCGGTCGGGCGTCAGGGAATGGTTGGTCCAGGCGCCGACGGGCGGCGCGGCGGCGAGGTCGGCCTGGACGGCGAGG
Source organism: Pseudomonadota bacterium (assembly GCA_023451375.1). Taxonomy (GTDB): domain Bacteria; phylum Pseudomonadota; class Alphaproteobacteria; order Caulobacterales; family Caulobacteraceae; genus Brevundimonas. The sequence continues at coordinate 67,840 of JAEXZS010000004.1, read as the reverse complement.
CGCGATCCGCCGGCGAACAGGGCGTTGCGCTGCTGCTGGCGATCGAAGGCGCCGCCGCCCGAGGACGGATCACGCTGGGAGAAGTCCAGGGAGTCGCTCGTCACCTGGAAGCCGGCGTCCTGAAGCTGGCGGCGCAGTTCGTCGGCGCGGCTGCGCAGGTCGGCGGCGGCGGCGGGATTGTCGAAGGCCAGGCGGGCGGCCAGCTGGCCGTCGGAGTCGATCTCGAGGCTGACGTCGACACGGCCCAGATCCTCGGGCGTCAGCACCATGTCGAAGCGGGTCGAGCGGCCTTCAAGCTTGCGAGCGATGGTCGCCGCCAGATGGGCCGTGGTCTCGACCGTCGCGCGCGACAGCTGGGAGAAGGACAGGTCGCGGCTGGCGGAGGCGGCGGCCGATTCCGGGGCGCGCGTCGTCTCGACGAGGGCGTCCAGCGGGGCTTGCGGCGCGTCGGAGGTCGCGGGGGCTGGTTGCAGCGGGGTCGGCGTCTCCGAGACGGTGATCTGCGGCGCGGTCGTCGTGGTTTGCGATCCGCCCGTGGAGGCGGGTTGGGCGGCGGCTGTCGTCGCGCCGGCCTGGTCCGTGTCGGTGGTCACGGGAGCGGCGTCCTGGCTCACGGCGGCGACGCGGTCATGGATGCGGGGCGGCTCGCGCAGGGTGCGCGGCGGCACCGGGACGTCGAGGCGTGGCGTCGAGGGGGCGACATCCGCCTTCGCCGTCTCGACCTCGCCCGTCGCTTCGGAGGTCTCGATTGTCGCCGTGACCGGTTCAGCCCCGTCTTCCGGGATTTCCTGAACGGAAACAGCGGCCGGAGCGACGGCTGCCTTGGACGAGGTTTGAGCCGGGGTCATGGGCGTCGCGAGAGATGGCGCGAGAGATGGCGCGGGCGCGGGGGCGGGCGCGACGGTTTGAGCCGTCGGCGCGGAGGCGGGTGAGGTCTTCTCCGCCGCAGGTTTGGGCGCGGCTTCTTCCGCGATCGCCGGCGTCAGCGTCCGTGCCTTCACCACCACGGAGCCTGCGACGGCCTCGGTCTGTGACGGAGGCGTGTTCAAGGCCACATCGCGGGTATCGCGGGCTTGAACGGAGTCGGCACTTGGTGGCGGAGCCTTGTCGCTCTCGGGCGGAACAGGCTGGGCCTTGACGGGTGCGGGCGCCGGTTGAGCGGCGGCCGGAGCAGCCGCGCGGTCGATCGAGGCCATCGGAGATGCGATGGGCGAAGCTGCGGGCATCGCGGGCGTCGCAGGCGTCGTGACGACGGGCGTTTCCACAGCGGCCGGAATCTTGGCCTCGGGCGAGACGACCTCTGTCTCCGCCTCCGTTTCGGCGATGGCGGGGGCGGCCGTCAGCGATGGGGCAGGCGTCGGCTCGGACGCGCCCTCGTTTTCGATCTGCGCGGCGGGAGCGGGCAGATCGACAACTTTGACAGTCGCCGGCGCGACGGTGGGCTCCATCTCGGCAGGCGCGCGCTCAATGGTTTCGTGCGCGATCTTTTCGGGTTGAGCCGGCGTCGGCGGTGCGGCGGCGGGGGCTTGTGGAGCGATCGCCGTTGGAGCCGTGACCGTCACGGAGGCGTCCTCCGATATGGCGTCAACCGGCGCGGGAGCTTTTTCGCCGGCCGGTTCGACATCAGCCGAGGGCTCGTCGATCGAGGCGACAGGCTGGGCGGGCAATGCAATGGCATCCGCCTGGACGGGGGCGAGATCTGCGGGGGCCGGCTCCGCTTCCGCCTTCAGCGCATCAAGGGCCAGGGCGGCATGTCGCGCCGTTTTCAGCAGGCCGGGTTGGGGCGGCGTCGCGCTCAGCGTCTGCGGCGCGGATTCGTCGGCGGGTGCAGCGCGGCTCGAACCGGCTTGAGACACCTGGGCGAGGGCCGCCGCGAACGCGAGGGCCGCTTCGCCCTGACCGCCGGACGCGGTCGCGCCAGTCCCGGCGGGGGCCGGGACGACGGCGGCGAGGAAGGCGGCGGCGGAGGGCATGAGCGCGCAGGCGGCTTTCGAAACAGAGGCGGCGCCTGCTGCGCCAGAATGTTCGTCGCCCACGTCGCAAGCGTCGGGCCAAACGCAGTCAAGACAAAATGACGAACGAAATCATGAGGGTACGGCAATCGGCTACGACGGCCGTGCTTCAGGCGGCTGTCCATTCTTGCCGTGCCCCGCGCAATTTTGCCGGGCGGCTGAAGCGACGGTCAAAGCGGCTTTCTCGTTGGCCCGGCCCTTGCGCCGTGAGATCGCATGAACGCGTCTCCTGGCCGCACATCTAGTGAAATCAATGTCTTGCTGCGACCCAACCATCGCGGCGACGGGCAAGAATTGCGCTCGGCCGGGCAAGGCTTGCCGGGGGCAGCCCGCGTGGCGAGAGGGGATCAGCCGTGTCTCTGAACTCGATCATGAACATCGGCATGTCCGGACTGCAGACGGCCCAGAGCCAGCTGCGGGTCGTCTCGGACAATATCTCGAACGTCAACACGCCCGGATACGTCCGCAAGGTGGTCGAGCAGTCGGCCGCCGTGGCCAACGGCTATGGCGCCGGCGTCGACGTCGCACGCGTTCGGCTGGCGACCGACCGGTTCCTGCAGGCCGCCGGCTACAGCGCCAGCGCCGACGCCGCTCGCTATCAGGTGCGGCATGAGCTGTACGACCAGATCCAGACGGCGTTCGGCGACCCCAGCGGCGACGGCGGCTTGTTTGGGGACATCGACGACCTGTTCGCCAACTTCGCCTCGCTGGCGGAAATGCCGACCTCGTCGCCGGCGCGCCAGGACGCCATCTACCAGACTCAGGCCCTGTTCAACGAGGCCAAGTCGATCTCGCAGCGCATCCAGTCGCTGCGGCAGGAGGCCGACAGCCGCCTGGGCGGCGCGGTGGCGGCGGTCAATCCGCTGCTGGAAGAGATCGACAAGCTGAACAAGACCATCGCCACGGCGGCGGTGACCGGCCAGGACGCGACGGGAGCCGAGAACGCCCAGCTGAACCTGATCAACCAGCTGTCCGAGCTGATGGACGTCAAGGTCGAGCCCCGCGCCAACGGCGGGGTGACGATCCGGACCAACACCGGCGCGACCCTGGTGGGCGAGGGGCATGCGACCCTGTCCTATGCGCCGGCCGGGACGGTGGGACCGACGACCGCCTTCAACGACATCTGGCTGACCGAGCCCAGCGGGGCGCGGTCGCTGGCGCTGGAAGGCATCGGCTCGGGCGAGATCCGGGGGCTGGTCGAGATGCGCGACAAGGACGCCCCGGCCGCGGCGGAGCGTCTGGCGGAACTTACAGCGCGGATCGCCGACGAGCTGAACCGCGCGCACAACGCCAGCAGCAGCGTGCCGCCGCCGACGACCCTGACCGGCCGCAACATCGGGCAGTCGCTGGAGACCGCCCTGGCCGGCTTCACCGGAACGACGACCATCGCCGCCGTGGACGCCAACGGCGTGGTCCAGGGCCAGGCCGAGATCGTCTTCTCGGGCGGCACGATGACGATCAACGGCGTGGCCGCCGACCCGACCACCTTCCTGACCGTGCTGAACGGACAGCTGGGCGGGGCGGCGACGGCCAGCTTCTCCAACGGCGTGCTGAAGCTGGATGGGGCGGGCGGCAACGGGGTCGCCATAGCCGATGATGCAACCGATCCCAGCAGCAAGAACGGCAAGGGTTTCTCGCACTGGTTCGGACTGAACGACCTGGTCGTCAGCGATGGGCCGGCGACATACGACACCGGGCTGACCCTTTCATCGCAGCACGGCTTCACCCCGGGCGAGAGCCTCACCTTCCGCTTCAGCGGCGAGGATGGGGCGCGGATGCGCGACATCACCGTGGCCGTTCCGGCGGGCGCGGGCACGATGAGCGAACTGCTGACCGCCCTGAACAATCCCGTGACGGGCGTCGGCCGGTACGGCGCCTTCAGCCTGGACGCCGCCGGGGCGCTCAGCTTCAAGGCCAACGGCAGCCCGGCGCCGACGATGGACGTGCTGCGCGACACGACCGTGCAGACGCCGTCCGGCATGTCGATGTCCGAGCTGTTCGGCATCGGCGGGGTGCGCGCGACGCGGTCGGAGACCTTCTCGGTCCGCCAGGACATCCAGCAGAACCCGGCCAAGCTGGCCCTGGCGCAGCTGAACCTGTCGGCGGCGGCGGGCGAGTCCGCCCTGAGCGCCGGCGACGGTCGCGGCGGGCTGGCGCTGTCGGACATTGGCAAGCGAACCGTCGGCTTTTCGGCGGCGGGCGGAGCGGCGGCCGGGTCCAAGACCCTGTCGGCCTATGCTTCGGACTTCGCGGGCGACATCGGCAGCCGGGCCTCGGCCGCCGAGAGCCGCAGCAAGTCCGCCTCAGCCGTACTGGACGAGGCCAACAATCGCCGCCAGGCCAAGGAGGGGGTCAACATGGACGAGGAACTCGTCAACATGACCACCTATCAGCAGGCCTATAACGCCTCGGCGCGCCTGATCCAGGCGGCCAGCGACATGTACGACACCTTGCTCGGGATGCTGTGATGACCCGCGTCGCCACCTTCTCCAACTACCAGTCCGCCCTGCTGGATCTGATGAGCGCCCAGAGCCGGGCGCAGCAGGCGCAGGAGCGGATCGACAGCGGCCGCATCGCCACCGACATGGCGGGCTACGGCCGGCAGTCGGAATCGATTACCTCGCTGAAGTCGACCCAGGCGCGGCTGCAGGGCTTCGTCGAGGCGGGCAAGACGGCCGCCGGTCGGCTGGACGCCCAGGATCTGGCGATGGGTCAGATCTACGCTGGAGGAACCGGCGCGCGCGACGCCATCGCCAACGCCCTGTCGGCCGGCAAGCTGGACAGCCTGATGGGCGAATTGGGGCTGCAGTTCCAGACCATGCAGTCGGGTCTGAACGGCGAATTCCAGGGGCAGTATCTGTTCGCCGGCGGGCGGACGGACGGCCTGCCGGCGACGGCGAAGACGCTGGGCGACCTGACCGCCGCCGCCACGGTGGACGATGTCTTCGCCAACGACACGCTGAAGCACAAGTCGCGCATCGACGAGAACACCACCCTGGAGACCGGCTTCCTGGCTAATGAATTGGGCGGGCCGCTGTCGGACATCTTCCGCAACATCCAGGCCTATCAGGAGGGAACCGCCGTCACGATCGACGGGGTGACCTATACGCCGGCCGGCGCGGGGACGCTGACTGGCGCCCCCAGCGACGACGTGCAGCAGTTCCTGACCAAGCAGCTGGAAAAGCTGGATGCGGCCAACAAGGACGTCACCAACCAGACGGCCAAGAACGGCCTGATGCAGAACCACGTCGAGGAGGCGCTGGATTCGCACGAGGCGCAGCAGACCTCGCTGGACAAGCTGATGATCGACAAGACCGGCTATGACGCGGCGCAGGCCATCACCGACCTGCAGCTGGCGCAGGTCGCCATCGAGGCGTCGGCGCAGGTGATCAATTCGCTGCGCGGGACGTCGCTGCTGGAGCTGCTGCGCTAAAAAGCCAACGGCTCCGCTGGACCGGCGAACGGCGAGAACATAGCATGAACGAATGGCGCGTCTCGACCTTCGTCACAAGCTGTCCGTACTGGCCGATGCGGCGAAGTATGACGCCTCCTGCTCTTCGTCCGGTTCGTCCAAGCGAGATTCGGTCGGCGGCAAGGGTGTGGGTTCGACCGAGGGCATGGGCATCTGCCACGCCTATACGCCGGACGGGCGGTGCGTCAGCCTGCTGAAGATCCTGCTGACCAACTTCTGCATCTACGACTGCGCCTACTGCATCAACCGCGCGTCCTCGAACGTGGAGCGGGCGCGGTTCAGCGTGCAGGAGGTCGTCGACCTGACGCTGAATTTCTACAAGCGGAACTATATTGAGGGGTTGTTCCTGTCGTCCGGCGTCATCCGGTCTGGCGACTATACGATGGAGCAGCTGGTGCGCGTGGCGCGGATGCTGCGCGAGGAGCACGACTTTCGCGGCTACATCCATCTGAAGCTGATCCCGGAAGCCGATCCGAAGCTGGTGGAGGAGGCCGGGCTGTACGCCGACCGGCTGTCGGCGAATATCGAGCTGCCGCGCGACGAGGCGTTGGCCCGGCTGGCGCCGCAGAAGGACGTCGGGGTCATCAAGAAAGCTATGGGACAGGTGCGGCTGAAGGTGGAGGCGGCGCGCCCGGCGAAGACCGACCGCGCCAAACCGCCGAAGTTCGCTCCGGGCGGCCAGAGCACCCAACTGATCGTCGGCGCCGACGGCGCGCCGGACACGGAAATACTTGATCGCAGCGCGTCGCTGTACGGCGGCTACGGGCTCAGGCGGGTCTACTATTCGGCCTTCAGCCCCATTCCCGACGCCAGTTCGGCCCTGCCGCTGTCGAAGCCGCCGCTGATGCGCGAGCATCGGCTGTATCAGGCCGACTGGCTGATGCGGTTCTACGGCTTTTCCGCGCCCGAGATCGGGGAGGGGGCGGTGGGCGGCATGCTGGACCTGGCGGTCGATCCCAAACTGGCCTGGGCGCTGAACCAGCGCGCGCAGTTCCCCGTCGATGTGAACCGCGCGCCGCGCGAGATGCTGCTGCGCGTGCCGGGGCTGGGAGTGAAGTCGGTCGACCGGATCGTGTCGGTGCGGCGGTATCGCACGCTGAGGCTCGAGGACGTGGCGCGGCTGACGCGATCGGTGGACAAGGTGCGGCCGTGGATCACGGCTCTGGACTGGACGCCCGGCGGCCTGACCGACGCGGCCGACCTGAAGGCGCGGCTGACAACCCGCGCGTCCGAGCAACTGAGCCTGTTCTGATGGCGACGGCGGAGTTGGCCAGCGAGACAGATTTCGACGGCTGGCGCAAGGCGGCGCGGGAGATGCGGCTGGCGAGGGTCGAACCGGCGGCGGCGCGGTTCGTGGTAGCGGGCGGGTCTGGGCAGGGCGGGTTGTTCGATGCCTTCACGCCCGCCCATCCCGCCGACAGCCGGGATGAGCGGAACGATTTCAGCGTTCCCAAGGCCTTCGTGGACCTGGCCCAGGACGTGATCCTGCATCGCTCGGCGGACCGGTTCGACCTGCTCTATCGCCTGCTGTGGCGTCTTCGGGAAGAGCCCGATCTTATCCGTGTGATCTCCGACCCCGACGTCGCCGACGCGCTGGAGCGGGCGAAGAACGTCCATCGGGCGGCGCACAAGATGAAGGCCTTCGTCCGCTTCCGACGCGTGGAAGATCAGGCGGGGGAGGCGTGGATCGCCTGGTTCGAACCGGCGCACCGGGTGGTGGAGAAGACCGCGCCCTTCTTCCAGCGGCGCTTCACGACCATGCGCTGGTCGATCCTGACGCCGGACGGCTGCGCCTTCTGGGACGGCGAGCGGCTGGCGTTCGGCTCGCCGGCTACGCGCGACATGGCCCCCGGCGAGGATGAGGTCGAAGAATTCTGGAAGACCTACTACGCCTCCATCTTCAATCCCGCGCGGCTGAAGGTGAAGACCATGCAGGGCGAAATGGCCAAGCGGTACTGGAAGAACCTGCCCGAAGCGGCGGTCATTCCGGAACTGGTCGCGGCCTCGCAGGTTCGGATGGAGGCCATGGTCGCCGCGCCCGCTCCCGAACCCAACGCCCGCTTCGCCCGCGCCGTGGCCCGGGATGTCGAGCGCCCCGCCGACGACATCGTCCCCGACAGTCTGAGCGAGGTCGAGCGTGCGGTGCAGGGTTGCCGCCGCTGTCCGTTGTGGCGCGACGCGACCCAGGGCGTGTGCGGCGAGGGCCCCAGAAAGGCGCGGCTGATGATCGTCGGCGAGCAGCCGGGCGATCAGGAAGATCTGGCGGGTCGGCCCTTCGTGGGCCCGGCGGGCAAGGTGCTGGACGCGGCGCTGGAGGAGGCGGAGATCGACCGATCGGACGTCTATGTCACCAACGCCGTCAAACATTTCAAGCATGAACCGCGCGGCAAGCGGCGGCTGCACAAGACGCCGAACGCGGGCGAGGTGACGGCCTGCCGCTGGTGGCTGGATTCCGAGCGGCGGCTGGTCAAGCCGAAGGTGGTCCTGGCCATGGGGGCGACGGCGGGCCTGGGCGTGCTGGGCCGCAAGCCGGCGGTGACCAAGGAGCGCGGGCGGCCGATCGACCTGGGCGACGGCTCGGCGGGGCTGCTGACGGTCCACCCGTCCTATCTGCTGCGCATTCCGGACGCCGGCGCCAAGGCCATGGAGCGCCGCCGTTTCGTCGACGACCTGAAGGCCGCGCGCCGGCTTCTGCGCTGAAACCGAACGAAAACCGGCCGACGGCGTTACCCATGCTCGCCAGCGTGGCGGTACGGAAGGAACACATGGGGGGCAGGGCGGTCGCGGCGACGTCGAACCGGGGAATGTGTGAAAGTCATCACACGTTGACTGCCTTTGCCGGCTGGACCATTAGCGTCGCCTTGATCTCAGCGAGGCCGGCCGGGCATGGCTGGCGGACGGCTGACGCTGGACGTGTGGCGGAATGAACCAGGCGGATTACGAAATCCAGGAGGCGGGCGACGGCGCGGCGACCCTGCGGCTGACCGGCGACTGGACGACCACGGCGCTGGGCCGCACGCCCCGCCGGCTGGATCGTGATCTGGACGGGCGTTCAATCGGCGCGGTGGACATCTCCGCCCTCGGCAAGTTCGACACCGCCGGCGCCCTGGCGCTGGTGAAGGCGTCCGACGGCGGCATGCCCAAAGGAACCTGGGAGGCGCGGCCCGAGGCGGGCCGCATCTATCGGATGATCGAGACGCTGGAGCGCAAGAGCGTTCCGCCGCCGCGCCGGACCGACGCCTTTACCCGCACCTTCGCCAAGATCGGCCGGGGCGTCTACGACTTCGGCGCCGAGGCCCTCCTGTCCTTCGCCTTCCTGGGGCGGCTGATGGAGTCGGTCGTCGAGGCCGCCCGGCGCCCGGGGAACATCCGCTGGCCGGCCTGGGTGAGCCAGGCCGAGCGCGCCGGGCTGGACGCCATCCCGATCGTGATGATCACCAACTTCTTCATCGGCGCGGTGGTGGCCTTCATCGGGGTGGACCTGCTGACCGACTTCGGCGCCCAGGTGTTTGCAGTCCAGCTGATCGGCGTGGCGATGTTCCGCGAGTTCGCGGTGGTGATCGCGGCGGTCCTGCTGGCAGGACGGTCGGCCTCTTCCTTCGCAGCCGAGATCGGTTCCATGAGGATGAACCAGGAGGTCGACGCCATGCAGGTCATGGGCGTCAATCCGTTCCAGGCGCTGGTGGTGCCGCGTCTTGCGGCGCTGGTGGTCATGCTGCCGCTGCTGACATTCCTGGGCATGATCGGCGGCCTGTTCGGCGGCCTGGTGGTCTGCTGGACCTCGCTGAACCTGGGGCCGGCCTTCTTCTTCCAGCGCCTTGTCGAGGACGGGATGATGGCGCAGCACATGATGGTCGGCCTGGTGAAGGCGCCGGTCTTCGCCCTGGTCATCGCCGCCATCGGTTGCCGCCAGGGCATGGCGGTGGCGGGCGATGTCGAGAGCCTGGGCCGGCGCGTGACCTCGGCGGTGGTGCAGGCGATCTTCGCCATCATCTTCCTGGACGCGGTCTTTGCTCTGATCTTCCTGGAGCTGGACATATGACCGACGCTCCGGATCGAGCCGCCAACGACGCGCCGGACGCGCTGATCGAGGTGCGCGGCCTGCTGAGCCAGTTCGGCGACCGCACCATCCACGAGGATCTGGACCTGGATCTGGAGCGCGGCGAGGTCTTGGGCGTGGTCGGCGGTTCCGGCACCGGCAAGACCGTGCTGCTGAACACCATCATCGGCCTGAAGGAGCCCGAGGGCGGGACGATCCGCCTGCTGGGCCATGACCGGGCGGACCTGACTGCGGACCAGGCGGCGGACATCGAACGACGCACCGGCGTGCTGTTCCAGCAGGGGGCGCTGTTCTCGTCGCTGAGCGTGCTGGAGAACGTCGCCTCGCCGTTGGTGGAGCACACCAGACTGCCCAAGGAGACGATCTACGAGCTGGCCGAGCTGAAGATCGCCATGGTCGGCCTGAAACCGGAGTCGCACCACCTGAAGCCGGCGGAACTGTCGGGCGGGATGCGCAAGCGCGTCGGTCTGGCGCGCGCCTTGGCGCTGGACCCGGAGTTGCTGTTCCTGGACGAGCCGACGGCGGGTCTGGACCCCATCGGCGCGGCGGCGTTCGACGAGCTGATCCGCAACCTGTCGGACGACCTGGGCCTGTCCGTCTTCATGATCACCCACGACCTCGATAGCCTATACGCCATCTGCGACAAGGTGGCGGTGCTGGCGGACAAGCGGGTCGTGGAGAAAGCCACGGTGCAGGAGCTGGAGCGCTCCGACCATCCGTGGATCAAGGAATACTTCCTGGGGCCGCGCGGGCGCGCCGCCACCAAGGCCGCGTAAGGAGAGCGCAATGGAGAGAGACGCCCACTACGCCGCCGTCGGCATCGCCACCGTGGCCCTGATCGCGGCCCTGGCCGTATTCACCATCTGGCTGGCGCGGCTGCAGTTCGCCAACGACTACGACCTGTACGACATCGTCTTCTACGGGCCGGTGAACGGCCTGTCGGAGGGCGGAGAGGTGCACTTCAACGGCATCCGCGTCGGCGAGGTGACCGACCTGAACATCGACCAGAAGCGCGGCGACCAGGTCATCGCCCGGGTGCGGGTGGACGGCGAGACGCCGATCCGCGTGACCTCGCGCGCCCAATTGGAGCCGCAGGGGATCACCGGCCTGAACTACATCCAGATCACCGCCGGCGCCCCCGACAGCGCCCTGTTGAAGGAGCAGTATCCGGACAATGTCGTGCCGGTGATCCAGAGCCAGCCGTCGCCGATCGCCGAACTGCTCAGCGGTTCGGGCGCGGTGCTGGCCCAGACGGTGGACGCCCTGAACCGCATCAACCGCGTGATGTCCGACGACAACATCCGCAGCTTCTCGACCAGCGTGAAGAACGTCGAGGCCCTGACCACTGAACTGGAAGCGCGCAAGGGCATGTTCCAGGAGCTGGAGGCGGCGATCACCAACGCCAACAAGGCCATCCTGGAGTACCAGGGCCTGGCCGCCGACGCGCGTCAGGTGATCAACACCGACGGCCGCGAGGCCATCGCCAACATCAACCAGGCCACGGCGGAGGCCCGCCAGGCCATCGCCTCGGCCAACCGCTCGGTCACCGGGCTGGAGCAGCCGCTGGACACCTTCGCCACGTCCAGCCTGCCGCAGCTGAGCCGGACGATCGAGGAGCTGCAGGACGCCACGCGCTCGCTGCAGTCGCTGATCGACGACGTGCGCGCCAGCCCGCGCGACTTCATCGGCCGTCCGCAATCCAAGGAACTGGAGGTTCAGCCTTGATCCGTTCGATCCTCACGACGGCCGTCGCCGCCGCCATGACCCTGGCGCTGGGCGGATGCCAGCTGCTGTCGACGCCCGATCCGGTGCAACTGTACCGCTTCGGCGCGATGATGGACGCCCCGGCTCAGGCCGGCCAGTCGCCGGCGCCGCTGCTGATCTCGATCCGCCGCATCGAATTTCCGGAGGCGTCGAAGGACGATCGCCTGCTGGGCGTGACGGGGACGGAGACGGCCTATATCGGCGGCGCGCGCTGGGTGTCGCCGGCCGAGACCCTGTTCGACGACAGCCTGCAGGCCGCCTTCGCCGCTCGCCCGGACCAGGTGCGGGTGCTGGATCGCCGCGAGCCCGGCACCACGCCGCTGGTGCTGCGGGTCGCCGTGTCCAGCTTCGAGGCTCGCTATCTGAACGGCATGGAGGCGGCGCCGACGGTGGTGATCACCGCCCGCGCCCAGCTGCGCAACACGCCCGAGCGCGAGCGCGGCGCGGGACCGATCCGCCCCGAGGACGGCCGCACGGTCGAGCGCGTCTTCACCGTGTCACAGCCGGCCGCCGAGAACCGCGTCTCGGCCATCGTCGAGGCCTTCGACATGGCCACGCGCGACATCAACACCCAGATCGTGGACTGGTCGATCCAGTCCGCCCCGGCCCCGCTGGCGGCGGCGCGCTGACGGTGCTGCTGATCGGCCAGTACGACTCGCCATTCGTGCGGCGGGTCGCCATTGCGGCGTCGCTCTACGGCGTTCCGTTCGAGAACCGGCCTTGGTCCACTTTCGGCGACGGGGACAAGATCGAGGCCTATAATCCCGTCCGGCGCGTGCCGACGCTGGTGCTGGATGACGGCGCGGTGGTGATCGACAGCGCCTATGTCCTGGACTGGCTGGACGATCAGCAGCGGGAGGCGGGGAAGGCAGCCCTGATTCCCGCGAGCGGCCCGGTCCGGCGGGAAATCCTGTATCGCGTCGCCCTGGCGACCGGCCTGTCGGACAAGATCGTGGCCCTGTTCTACGAGAAGGTTCTGCATGAGGCGCGATCGGAAATCTGGCTGGCGCGCTGCCGCGACCAGGTCGCCGCCAGCCTCAAGGCGCTCGAGGCCGTGCGAGCTTCGGCGGACACCGAATGGCTGATGGGCGACGCCTTGACCCACGCCGATATCGCCTTGGGCTGCGCCCTGCAGCACGTGCGGGAATCCAGCGCTGACGAGCTCGACTTGTCGCAATGGCCGACGCTCGCGGCCCACAACGCCCGCTGCGAGGCGCTCGATGTCTTCCGGGCGGTCTACAAGCGGTTCTCGGGGCCGGCCGACAGCTGACGCGGTGCGCCTTCCGTCACCCTCCGTAGGACGGCGTTAGGTAAACTTTCAGACCTCGCGGTCGATGAGAGAGCTTGGCCGCAATCGTATCGCGGCGCGTCATCATCCTCCCCGGGGCGTCCCATGTTCCTGCGTAACCTTCCGCTTTCGCGGAAACTTCTGCTCGCCTTTTCGCTGGTGGTGCTGGCCGCCGCGACGACTAGCGGCCTGATCTACGTCAATCTGCTCACCCTGGAGGAAGCGGCGGAATCGGCGTCGCGGTCGCAGACCCTGGCCCAGCGCTCCGACCGGCTGATCGCCCATACGGTCGATCAGCAGAATGCGGTGAGGAAGTATCTGCTCGGCGGCGGGCCGGAGGCCAAGACGGCGTATGAGGCGGCGGGCGCGGCCTTCGACCAGGAATGGACCGCCTTCCACACCAGCACGACCCAGCCGGCGCAGCGTGAGCGGTTGGCGAGGCTGAAGACCGCCGTCGAGGCGTGGCGCCGCGATGTCGCCCAGCCTCAGCTGCTGGGCGTCGAGGTCGCCCACGATCCGGCCGCCGCCAACCTGGATCTGGAGGAGGTGCGCACGCTCGGCGAGGACCTGGGAACCGCCTCGATGGAGCGCGTGACGATCCGTGCGGCGGAACATGAGACCGCCCTGCGTCAGTCTGAGCTGGCCCTGATCATCGGCGGCCTGATCCTGGTGGGCCTGTCGATCGGCATGGGCATGATGCTGTCCCGACTGGTCGGACGGCCGATCGTGGCCATGACGGCGGCCATGGACCGGCTGGCCAAGGGCGACAAGACCATCGCCATCCCCGCCGTGGGCCAAAAGGACGAAATCGGCCGCATGGCCGCAGCGGTGGCCGCCTTCAAGCAGGCGGCGATCGACAAGGACCGGCTGGAGGCCGAGGCCCTGGCCCAGCGCTCTCAATCCGAGCAGGAGCGCGCGGCCAACGAGGCGGAGAAGGCCCGTCTTGCCGCCGAGGACAAGGTGGCGATCGAGGCGCTGGCGGCTGGCCTGAACGCCATGGCCAACGGCGACCTGACCCACCGCTTCACCGCCGAGGTGGCGCCCCGCGCCGAACAGCTGAAGACCGATTTCAACTCGGCGATCGCCCAGTTGCAGCAGGCGGTGTCGGTGGTGGTGACCAACGTCTCGGCGATCCGCTCGGGCGCCGGCGAGATCAGCCAGGCGGCCGATGACCTGTCGCGCCGCACCGAGCAGCAGGCCGCCTCGCTGGAGGAGACCGCCGCCGCGCTCGACGAGATCACCGCCACGGTGAACAAGACGGCTTCGGGCGCCCGCCAGGCCTCGGACGTGGTGCAGGCCGCGCGCGGCGACGCCGAGACCTCGGGCGTGATCGTGCGCGACGCGGTCCAGGCCATGACCGAGATCGAACAGTCCTCGGCCCAGATCAACCAGATCATCGGCGTCATCGACGAGATCGCCTTTCAGACCAACCTGCTGGCGTTGAACGCCGGGGTCGAGGCCGCCCGCGCGGGCGAGGCCGGTCGCGGCTTCGCCGTGGTGGCGTCGGAAGTGCGGGCCCTGGCCCAGCGCTCGGCGGAGGCGGCCAAGGAGATCAAGACGTTGATTTCGGCCTCGACCGGCCAGGTCGGCTCGGGCGTGCGGCTGGTCGGCCAGACCGGCGAGGCCCTGCAGCGGATCGTCGACCGCGTCGCCGAGATCGACGGCCTGGTCTCGGAGATCGCCGCCTCGGCCCAGGAGCAGGCCGTGGGCCTGGCCCAGGTCAACACGGCGGTGAACCAGATGGACCAGGTCACCCAGCAGAACGCGGCGATGGTCGAGCAGTCGACCGCCGCCAGCCACTCGCTGGCCCAGGAGGCCGAAGCGCTGCAGGCCTCGGTGGCGCAGTTCCGGGTCGGCGACGCTGCTTCGGTCCGCGCCCACGCCCCCGCCGCCCGTCCGGCCCCGGCGGCGGCCCGTCCGGCCGAGCCGCCCCGCTCGAACCGCATGATCCAGGCGCTGAAGACCATCGGTCGCGGCGGCGCCGCCCCCAAGGTCGAGGCCGTCGAGGACGGGTGGGAGGAGTTCTGAGGCCAAGCCTCTGAATTATAATAGAGTACGGCCCGGCTTCGAAGCCGGGCCGTTTGCTTATGCGGCCAGGGTTTGCGCCACCGTGTAGGTCGCCTCGGTCTTGGCCGCGACCTCATCCAAGGTCACGCCCTCGGCCAGTTCGACCAGTTCGAGGCCCGAGCCGTCGGGCTTGACGTCGAAGACGCACAGGTCGGTGATGATGCGGCTGACCACGCCCGTGCCGGTCAGGGGCAGGGTGCAGGCCTTGAGAACCTTGGACTGGCCGTGCTTGTTGGCGTGATCCATGACCACGACGACGCGCTTGACGCCGGCGACCAGGTCCATCGCCCCGCCCATACCCTTCACCAGCTTGCCGGGGATCATCCAGTTGGCGATGTCGCCGTTCTCGGCCACCTCCATGGCGCCCAGGATGGACAGGTTGATGTGGCCGCCGCGGATCATGGCGAAGCTGTCGGCGCTGCTGAAATAGCTGCTCTCCGGGATCTCGGTGATCGTCTGCTTGCCGGCGTTGATCAGGTCGGGATCCTCCTCGCCCGCATAGGGGAAGGGGCCCATGCCCAGCATGCCGTTCTCGCTCTGCAGCGTCACCGTCATGCCTTGAGGGATGTAGTTGGCGACCAGGGTCGGGATGCCGATGCCCAGGTTGACATAGAAGCCGTCCTGCAGCTCTTTCGCGGCGCGTTCGGCCAGTTGTTCGCGGGTGCGAGCCATCACGCATTCTCCCCTTGGGCTACCGCTTCGCTACTTGAGCCCGGCTCCCGCTGGCGGACAGTGCGCTGTTCGATGCGCTTTTCGGACACGGTCTGGATCAGGCGGTCGACGTAGATGCCCGGCGTGTGGATGTGGTCGGGGTCGAGCGAACCGACGGGGACGATCTCCTCGACCTCGACGAGCGTCACCTTGCCCGCCGTGGCCATCATCGGATTGAAGTTGCGGGCCGTCTTGCGGAAGACCAGGTTGCCGCGTTCGTCGGCCTTCCACGCCTTGACGATGGACAGGTCGGCGACCAGGCCGGTCTCCAGGACGTAGTCGCGGCCGTCGAAGGTGCGGACCTCCTTACCCTCGGCGACCAGGGTGCCGACGCCGGTGGCGGTGAAGAAGGCGGGGATGCCGGCGCCGCCAGCGCGGATGCGCTCGGCCAGGGTGCCCTGGGGGTTGAACTCGAGCTGGAGCTCGCCGGCGAGGTACTGGCGCTCGAACTCCTTGTTCTCGCCGACGTAGGACGAGATCATCTTGGCGATCTGGCGGCTCTCCAGGAGCTGGCCCAGGCCGAAGCCGTCGACGCCCGCGTTGTTGGAGATGACCGTCAGGCCTTTCACGCCCGAGGCCTTCAGCCCGGCGATCAGGTTCTCGGGGATGCCGCACAGGCCGAAGCCGCCGGACATGACGGTCATGCCGTCGAAGGTCAGGCCCTCCAGCGCGGACGTGACGTCGGCGTAGATCTTACCCATCGCTCTCCCTCTTTTCATCGCCTGATGAATATCGGCGTGTTGGGCCACGCCTACCCCGGAGACGGTGCCGGGGCAAGCCGCCGGTCCCGGGACATTTCAGACGGTGGGCGTGAAAAAGACCGTATGAATAGTCTGAATAGTCTGAATAGTCTGAATAGTCTGAAATCCGACCCTGCAGCGACGCCCCCGAACCGGGAGATGGGGGCGAACAAGGCTTGGCAAGCCCGACGGGCCGCCGAACGAAAAAGGCCCGGACGATCGTCCGGGCCTTTCGCGGATCAGTTGACCGTCGCCTTGACGATCTTGCCCGGATTGCGGGGCGGCTCGCCCTTGGGCAGGGCGTCGATGTGCTCCATGCCGGATTGGACCTGGCCCCAGACGGTGTACTGGCGGTCCAGGAAGGTGGCGTCGTCGAAGCAGATGAAGAACTGCGAGTTGGCGCTGTTCGGGTCCGAGGTGCGGGCCATGGAGCAGACGCCGCGCACGTGCGGTTCGGCGCTGAATTCCTGCTTCAGGTTGGGCTTGGACGAGCCCGAGGTGCCGGTGCCGGTCGGGTCGCCGCCCTGGGCCATGAAGCCGGGGATGACGCGGTGGAAGACGACGCCGTCGTAGAAGCCTTCCGAGGCCAGTCCGGTGATGCGTTCCACGTGGCCGGGGGCCAGGTCGGGGCGCAGCTTGATGACCACGTCGCGGGCTTCGCCGTCGCCGGTGTCCAGGGTGAAGGTCAGGGTGTCGGCCATTTCGGACGTCCTCTCGGGTGTTGATTTGCAGCGGACATAGCCCGCAACGCCGGTCGGGGCTATGTGGGAACGATGAGCGAAGACGAAAAGCCCGCAGAACGCAGACGGATGGTGCGTCCGCCCACGGGCGGCACGGCCGCCGGACGCGGCATGGGCCAGAAGATGAAGACGGCGGACACCAAGTCGATGTCCAGCCAGCAGTGGATCAAACGACAGCTGTCGGACAAGTGGTCGGAGAAGGCGCGCGCCGAGGGCTGGCGCAGCCGCGCGGCCTTCAAGCTGATCGAGATCGACGACAAGTTCCGGCTGATCAAGCGCGGCAGCCGGGTGATCGACCTGGGCGCGGCGCCGGGCGGCTGGGTGCAGGTGGCGCTGGACCGGGGCGCGGGCGCGGTGGCGGGCGTGGACCTGCTGATGATCGAGCCGATCCCCGGCGCGACCCTGCTGCAGGCGGACTTCACCCATCCGGGCGTGGACCAGCAGCTGATCGACGCCATCGGCGGGCCGCCGGACCTGGTGCTGTCGGACATGGCGCACAATACGGTGGGGCACCGGCAGACAGACCACCTGAAGATCATCGCCCTGATCGAGATCGCGGCCGACTTCGCCATTCGCACGCTGCGGCCCGGCGGGAACTTCGTGTCCAAGAACTTCCAGGGCGGGGATGCGGGCGGGGTGCTGACGCGACTGCGCGAGGAGTTCGAGACGGTGAAATACGTCAAGCCGGCCTCGAGCCGGAAGGACAGCGCCGAGGTCTTCCTGGTGGCGCTGAACAAGCGATGAGCGAGGCGGCGGTCCGGCGGGCGTTCCTGGACCAGGCGGTGATCTGCACGGCGGCGGGCGCGCCGTTTACGGGGCGGCTGTGTCGGCTGGTCGGCAAACGGCTGACGGACGAGGACGCGATCGGGCGGCGGGTGCTGGACTGGACGGGAACGCCGTCGCACGTGGGCGACGCCCTGCCGCTGAGGCTGATGGGCGGGCTGCATGCGCTGGCGCGATCGGGGCGGGAGCCGGCGTTGTCGGCGATCTATCCGCCGCATGCGGCGCCGGCCGATGATGACGCGGTCTGGGGTGTCGTGTCGGCGGCCCTGGCGGCGTGGAGCGACTTCCTGTCGCCGTGGCTGGACGGGCCGCCGCAGACGAACGAGGTCGGGCGGTCGGCGGCGCTGATGGCGGGCCTGTTGGTGCTGGCGGACCGGTTCGGCCTGCCGTTCGCCCTGTATGAGCTGGGCGCGAGCGCGGGGCTGAACAGCGTGCTGGACCGGTACGCCTATCGGCTGGGCGAGATCGAGGCGGGCGCGGCCGGGTCGCCGGTGCGGCTGGAGCCCGTGTGGACGGGAGCGTCGCCGCCGGACGCGACGGTGCGGGTGGTGCGCCGGGCGGGCGTGGACCGCAATCCGCTGGACGTGCGCGATCCGGGGACGCGCGAGCGGCTGAGCGCCTATATCTGGGCCGATCAGCGGGCGCGGCTGGCGCGGCTGGAGGCGGCGCTGGACCTGGCGGCGATCGATCCGGCGCCGATCGCGCGGGGCGATGCGGCGGACTGGCTGGAGACCGAACTGGCGGTCGAGCCGGAGGCGGGCGTCTGCCGCGTGGTCATGCACACCATCGCCTATCAGTATTTCCCGGCCGAGGTTCAGGCGCGGGTCCGGCGGCGGCTGGAGGCGGCGGGCGCGCGGGCGACGCCGGACGCGCCCCTGGCCTGGCTGAGTTTCGAGGCGGCGTCGGGCAGCGTGGACCGACGGCCGGCGCTGGACCTGACCGTCTGGCCGGGCGGCGAGGCGCGTCGGCTGGCGATCTGCCAGCCGCATGGGGCGGAGATCGACTGGAAGGGTTAGCCGAGGGCGGGGCCCGCGAACTCTCGCCTGCGACTTCATCTCCCGTCACCCTCGGGCTTGTCCCGAGGGCCCACGGCGGATGCGGAAGCGATTCTGACCCGCACGCTTCGGCCTGCGGCGGTTCGGGTCGGAGCTTGGCGCAACCGTAGGCCCTCGGGACAAGCCCGAGGGTGACGGATTTAGAGGGTCACAATCTAAGCCGTCGCGGGGCGCGACTTGGCGGCGCGGCGGGCCTCGATCCGCGACCAGATGCGGTCGTGGATGGTGAAGAAGACCGTCTGCACGATGGGCTCGATCACGCCGATGGCCAGGGCGATGCGAAGGCTGCCGGTCAGGGCGAAGGCCACCGCGACCGCCACGGCGAAGTGCATCAGGCCGTAGGTGATCGTCTTCAGCGCGATCTGTTTGAAAGAGCGCGGCAGGGCGTGGGAGTGGCCGTGGTGGTCGTGGACGCGGGTCTGTTCCTGAGGCGACATGATGTCGAGGCGGGCGGTGAAGGCCTCGGCCGCCTCTTCGATGTTCGAGGCCATGCGGCGGCGCTCGACGCGGTGCCAGACGCGGTCGTGGATCGAATAGGCGATGGTCTGGAAGAAGGGCTCGACCATGCCGACGGCCAGGGCCAGACGCCAGTCGCGGGTGATGGCGAAGGCCACTAATATGGCGACGACCAGGTGCATGACGCCGTAGCTGGCGATCTTCAACGCCAGTTTGCGCGCGGTGCTGAGGAGGACGCCGACCATGATCAGAGAATGGTATCCGCCGGGCCGGGTTGCAAACCAATAAATTCTATCAGGCGGATAGGCCTGCGGCCCTTGCCGCGAGGCCCCGCATCCCGGTATACGCGGCCCGCAAAACGGAGACTCCCCATGGAGATACGCGAAGGCCTCACCTTCGACGATGTTTTGCTCGAACCCGGCGCATCGGACCATATGCCGGCTGAGGTCGATGTCTCGACCCAGCTGACCCGCGACATCCGGCTGAACATCCCCCTGCTGTCCTCGGCCATGGACACGGTGACGGAAAGCCGGCTGGCCATCGCCATGGCGCAGGCCGGCGGTCTGGGCGTGCTGCACCGGAACATGACCATCGAGGAGCAGGCCGACGAGGTCCGCGCCGTCAAACGCTATGAGAGCGGGATGGTGGTGAACCCGGTGACGGTCGGCCCCGAGACCACGCTGGGCGAGGTGCGCGAGATCGTGGCGCGCAAGAAGATCACCGGCTTCCCGGTCGTCGATCCCAAGTCGGGCAAGCTGGTCGGCATGCTGACCAACCGCGACATGCGGTTCGAGCCGGATCCCAACGTCAAGGCCGCCGCCCTGATGACCACGGGCGAACTGGTCACCGTGCGCGAGGGCGCCGGGCGAGAAGTGGCGCGCGAGCTGCTGCGCACCCGCAAGATCGAGCGGGTCATCGTGGTCGACGAGGACTATCGCGCCGTCGGCCTGATCACCATGAAGGACATCGAGAAGGCCCAGGCCTTCCCGCATGCGGCCAAGGACGAGCAGGGGCGCCTGCTGGTCGGCGCGGCCTCGACCGTCGGCGACGCCGGTTTCGAGCGGGCGATGGCCCTGGCCGAGGCGGGCGCCGACGTGGTGGTGATCGACACCGCCCACGGGCATTCGTCGTCGGTGGCGGCGGTGGTCGAGCGCATCAAGCGCGAGTCGAACCGCATCCAGATCATCGCCGGCAACGTCGCCACCTATGACGCCACCCGCGCCCTGATCGACGCGGGCGCCGACGCGGTGAAGGTCGGCATCGGGCCGGGCTCCATCTGCACCACCCGCATCGTCGCGGGCGTGGGCGTGCCGCAGCTGACGGCGGTGATGGACGCGGCGCGGGCGGCGAAGGAGTCGGGCGCGCCGGTCATCGCCGACGGCGGCATCAAATATTCGGGCGACCTGGCCAAGGCCATCGCGGCGGGCGCCAGCGTGGCCATGATGGGCTCGATGTTCGCCGGCACCGACGAGAGCCCGGGCGAGGTCTTCCTGTACCAGGGTCGGTCCTACAAGTCGTATCGCGGCATGGGTTCGGTGGGCGCCATGGCGCGCGGCTCGGCCGACCGCTACTTCCAGAAGGAGGTCTCGTCCGAGAAGCTGGTGCCCGAGGGCATCGAGGGCCAGACGCCGTACAAGGGACCAATCTCTCCTGTGCTGCACCAGCTGGTCGGGGGGCTGCGCGCCTCCATGGGCTATGTCGGCGCGCCGAGCATCGCCGAGTTCCAGAAGCGCGCCCGCTTCGTCCGCATCACCGGCGCGGGCCTGCGCGAGAGCCATGTCCACGACGTGATGATCACCCGCGAGGCGCCCAACTACAGGCAGGGATGAGGCCATGACCACCGAGCTGACCTATCTGGCCCTGACGCTGATCCTGGCGCTGGTGCAGGTCTTCCTGCCGGCCGGGGCGCGGACGGTCGAGTTCGGCTCGAAGTGGAACGCGGGCCCGCGCGACGAGACGCCGGCGGCGAAGAGGCCGCTGACCGGCCGTCTCGAACGGGCCCAGGCCAATCTGTTCGAAACCCTGCCGTTGTTCATCGGCGCCGTGCTGATCGCCCATGTGGCGGGGCAGAATGGCGTGCTGACGCTGTGGGGGACGGCGCTCTATTTCTGGGCGCGCGTCGTCTATGTGCCGCTGTACGCCTTCGGCGTGCCCTATGTCCGGTCGCTGGTGTGGACGGTCTCCTTCGCGGGACTGGTCGTGATCCTGGCGGCCCTGTTCGTCTGAAAGTCTAGAGTGACCCCAGCCGCCCGTCTCGCCGCCGCCGCCTCCGTCCTGGACTCCATCGCACAGGGTCGCCAGCCGGCGGAAGCCGTCCTGAAGGCGTGGGGAAGCGCCAACCGCTACGCCGGGTCGAAGGACCGCCGCGCCATCGCCGACCGGGTTTACAAGGTCCTGCGCGCGCGCGGCCGCCTGTCGTGGATCATGGGCGGACGCGAGGACGGCCGGGCGCTGGTGATCGGCTCGCTGCACGCCATCGACGGCCTGCCGCTGGAGGAGATCGAGGCGCTGCATTCCGGCGACGGCTATGGGCCGCGTCCGCTGTCCAAGCAGGAACGCGCGCGGATCACGGCGGGGCAGGGGGAACTGCCCGGCTGGGTCGCGGCGGGTCTGCCGGAGTTCGTGGTCGAGGACTTCAAGGCGACCTTCGGCGAGCGTTGGGCCGAGGAGGCCCACGCCCTGATGGCGCCGCGCGCGCCCATCGACCTGCGCGTCAACGGCGCGGTCGCCACGGTGGACGAGGTCGAGGCCGAGCTGCGCGAGGCGGGGCTGGAGGTCTCGCGCACGCCGTGGTCCGGATGGGGCCTGCGCCTGCCGTCCGAGCCGCCGCCCAACATTCAGGCGCTGGAGGGCTTCAAGGCGGGCCGGTTCGAGATTCAGGACGGGGGCAGCCAGGTCGTCTGCTGGCTCGCGGGCGCGGCGCCCGGGATGACTGTAGTGGATTATTGCGCCGGCGGAGGCGGCAAGACGCTGGGCCTGGCGCAGGCGATGAACGGCCAAGGCAAGCTGGTCGCCTCGGACGTGGTCAACAAGCGGCTGGAGAACATCAGGCCCCGGCTGGAACGCGCGGGCGTCGAGGCGGATCTGGTGCTGATCGGCCAGAACGGCGGCGGGCTGGAGGAGTTGAACGGCCAGGCGGACCTGGTTTTCGTGGATGCGCCCTGTTCAGGCTCTGGCACCTGGCGTCGCCGTCCGGAGGACGCCTGGCGGCTGACGACCGAGGAGGTCGAGAAGCTTCACGCCCTTCAGGTCCGCATCCTGGGCCAGGCGGCCAAGCTGGTGAAGCCGGGCGGGCGGCTGGTCTATGTCACCTGCTCGATGCTGAGCCGCGAGAATGAAGCCAGCGTCGACGCCTTCGAGGCGGCGTATCCCGAGTTCCGTCCCATCCAGATCCTCCCTCGCGAAGCGGGGGAGGGGGACCACGCGCAGCGTGGTGGAGGGGGCGGAACCGGACCTGGTCTCAACGCATCCGACGCCAGTGCGGCGTCCGCCCCCTCCACCGCTTCGCGATCCCCCTCCCCCGTGGACGGGGGAGGATTTTTGAGCGACGGGCTAGAGCAATTCGCCCAAGGCCATCGCCTGCGCCTGTCCCCCGCGACCTCCGGAACGGACGGCTTCTTCGCCGCTGTCTACGAGCGCGCCGCATGAGGCTTGAGCGGCACGGCTCCGTCACCCTCCTGCCGGTCATGGCCGCCCCGGCCGAATACGGCGAGCATCTGCGCGCCCGGATCGATCCGCTGATGACGGGCGTCGGCCCGGTCGAAGGGGCCGTCGTCCTGACCGGCGCCCTGGCGCGGCTGGAGGCGGCTGGCGAGCTGCCGGACGTGATCGTGTCGCTGGGCTCGTGCGGGTCGCGGGTGCTGGAGCATGCGACGGTCTATCAGGCGTCGTCGGTATCGTATCGCGACATGGACGCCAGCCCGCTCGGGTTCCCGAGAGGGGTGACGCCGCTGCTGGACCAGCCCGCCGTGCTGCCGCTGCCGTGCCCGATCCCCGACGTGCCGACCGCGACCCTGTCGACCGGCGGGAACGTCGTGTCCGGCGCCGCCTATGACGCCATCGAGGCCGAGATG
Organism: Pseudomonadota bacterium; assembly: GCA_023451375.1. Classification (GTDB taxonomy): domain Bacteria; phylum Pseudomonadota; class Alphaproteobacteria; order Caulobacterales; family Caulobacteraceae; genus Brevundimonas. The sequence continues at coordinate 44,619 of JAEXZS010000004.1, read as the reverse complement.
GTGGACATGGAGACCTGGGCGCTGGTCCGCGCGGCCCAGACCTTCGGGGTGCCTTTGGTCGCCCTGCGCGGCGTGTCGGATGGCCGGGCGGAGCTGAAGGCGCTGGAGGACTGGACCTCCACCCTGCACCACGTTGACGAGAACCTGGCCGCCGCACTGGACCGCCTGGCCGCCGTGCTGGAGGCCGACGGGCTCGCCGCGCTTGAAATCCCGGCCCCGCAAGGCCAAGACCCCGCCCAATCGTTCGCCCCGGATTCGACCTCATGACCCAGCCGACCCAACACCAGAAGGTGCTCATCGTCGATTTCGGCAGCCAGGTGACGCAGCTGATCGCGCGGCGCCTGCGCGAGGCGAACGTCTATTGCGAGATCCATCCGTTCGACAAGGCGGGCGCGGCGCTGACGGCCATGCGGCCCCAGGCCATCATCCTGTCGGGCGGCCCCAGCTCCACCACCGAGGCCGACAGCCCCCGCGTCGACCACGCGGTCTTCGAGGCCGGCGTGCCGATCCTGGGCATCTGCTACGGCGAGCAGCTGATCTGCGCCGAACTGGGCGGCAAGGTCGAGAGCGGCCACCACCGCGAGTTCGGCCGAGCCGAAATCGTCATCGCCCGCGAAAGCCCGCTGTTCGCCGGCATCGGCGCCGTCGACCACCGCGAGCCGGTGTGGATGAGCCATGGCGATCGCGTCACCGCCATCCCCCAGGGCTTCCACGTCATCGCCACGTCCGAAGGCGCGCCCTTCGCCGCCATCGCCGATGAGGCGCGCCGGATCTACGGCGTCCAGTTCCACCCCGAGGTGATGCACACCCCGCGCGGCGCCCAGCTGCTGAAGAACTTCACCCATGGGGTGGCCGGCCTGACCGGCGACTGGACCATGGCCGCCTATCGCGACGAGCAGATCGCCAAGATCCGCGAACAGATCGGTTCGGCCAAGGTCATCTGCGGCCTGTCGGGCGGCGTCGACAGCTCGGTCGCGGCCGTGCTGATCCACGAGGCCATCGGCGACCAGCTGACCTGCGTCTTCGTCGACACCGGCCTGCTGCGCAAGGACGAGGCGACCCAGGTCACGACCCTGTTCCGCGAGCACTACAACATCCCGCTGATCCACGTGGACGCCTCCCAGGAGTTCCTTGGCCAGCTGGCCGGGATTTCCGACCCCGAGACCAAGCGCAAGACCATCGGCCGGGTCTTCATCGAGGTGTTCGACCGTGAGGCGAACAAGATCGAAGGCGCCGAATTCCTGGCCCAGGGCACCCTCTACCCCGACGTGATCGAGAGCGTCTCGGCCTCGGGCGGCCCGTCGGCGGTGATCAAGAGCCACCACAATGTCGGCGGCCTGCCGGACTACATGAAGCTGAAGCTGGTCGAGCCGCTGCGCGAACTGTTCAAGGACGAGGTCCGGGCGCTCGGCCGCGAACTGGGCCTGACCGACGCCTTCGTGGGGCGCCATCCCTTCCCCGGACCGGGCCTGGCCATCCGCATCCCCGGCGAAATCACCCCCGACGCGGTCGCCACCCTGCAGGACGCCGACGCCATTTATCTGGACGAAATCCGCAAGGCCGGTCTCTACGACGACATCTGGCAGGCCTTCGCCGTCCTGCTGCCGGTCAAGACCGTCGGCGTCATGGGCGACGCCCGCACCTATGAAAAGGTCCTGGCCCTGCGCGCGGTCACCTCGACCGACGGCATGACCGCCGACTTCTATCCGTTCCCCTGGGACGTCCTGGCCAAGACCGCCACACGGATCATCAACGAGGTGCGAGGGGTGAACCGCGTGGTCTATGACGTGACGTCGAAGCCTCCCGGCACGATCGAGTGGGAATAATTCAGACCTTTCGGGAGCTTTCGATAACGCTTCCGAATTGAGCCATAAGGCCCTGACGTAAAAGTGAATTCTGTCGAGACCCTTCGGAACCTTTCGGAGGGTCTTTTTTTCGTGATGCCGACCTGTCTGACGGTATCGCCCGCCGTTGCTCCCGGGGATTCCGGCCCATACCGTCACTCGCACGGCGACCCGATGACGGTATTCATTCAGCACAAGATGCTGGAAAGATTGAAGAATGTCGACCTCGAACCGCCCATTTCCGGGACTGCCCGGCGCGAGGAGATTTTACCGTGCTTACCGATGCCGCGTTGAAGAATTTGAGACCAAAATCAAAGCCTTACAAGAGTACCGACAGGGACGGCCTGTATGCCTACATCTCGCCCGGCGGCGCGATCTCCTTCCGGTACGACTACCGCTTCAATGGGCGGCGGGAGACTCTGACCTTGGGCCGTTACGGACGAGGCGGTCTGAGCCTGGCCCAAGCCCGCGAGCGGCTGTTCGAGATCAAGCGGACGATCGCAAGCGGCGTGTCGCCAGCCCTGGAGAAGCAGCGGGCGAAGCGTCGCCTACAGGAGGCGCGCAGCTTCGAGCACGTCGCGCAGCGATGGATGGACACCGCCCCGATGGCGGACAGCACACGGAACATGCGCCGCTCGATCTTCAATCGCGAGGTTCTGCCGCAGTGGCGCAACCGTCTGCTCAGCGAGATCACTCCGGACGACCTCAGGGCGCACTGCAAGACCATCGTGGATCGCGGCGCCCCGGCGACGGCGATCCACGTTCGGGACATCGTCAAACAGATCTATGGCTGGGCGATCCTGCATGGCGAGAAGATCGACAATCCGGCGGACGGCGTCGGACCCGCGTCGATCGCGACCTTCCGGCCTCGTGACCGCAGCCTGTCCCCGAGCGAGATCCGCATCGCGTTGGGGCTTCTGGGCGAGGTCGCGACCTTGCCGACCATCCGCCTCGGCTTGAAGTTCATCCTGCTCAGCATGGTTCGGAAAAGCGAACTGCAGGAGGGGGTTTGGCCAGAGGTGGACTTCGAGAACGCCGTCTGGTCGATCCCGGCGGCGCGGATGAAGCGGTCGCGGCCGCATAACATCTATCTGTCGACGCAGATGCTCGACATCCTGATTGCGCTGAAGACCTGCGCCGGGAACTCGAAGTACATCCTGCCGTCCCGCTACGACGCGGACGCGCCGATGTCGCGGGCGACCTTCAATCGCGTGACCTCCGCCATCGCCGAGTTGGCGAAGAAGCGAGGACTGCCGTTGGAGCCGTTCACTGTGCACGACCTGCGGCGGACGGCCTCGACCTTGCTGCACGAGATGGGCTTCAACTCGGACTGGATCGAGAAAGGCCTGGCCCACGAGGAGCGGTCGTCGCGGGGCGTCTACAACAAGGCGGAGTTCGAAGCCCAGCGTCGCCACATGGCGCAGCAGTGGTCTGATGCGGTCGAGGCCTGGGAGGAGGGGCGCAGCTTCACGCCGGTCCTCACTGTGCCGGAGGGGGAGGGGCCTCGGTTCGACCCGAAGTTCTGACCGGTCGGCTGACGCGCCGGCGGACGTCCGGCGGCGTCGCGCGCCGTATCGGCTGGTTGCGGCGCCGCTCGAGCCAGGCCTCGACCTCGGCCAGGTCCCAGACCACGCAGCGGGGCGTCAGGAGGAAGCGCTTGGGGAACTCGCCGCGGCGCTCCATCTCCCAGATGGTGCTGTCGGCGAGCGGGACCATCTGGTGCAGTTCAGGCTTTTTAATCGTCCGACGAAGGGGCGGGGTCGTCTGGGCCATCTAAATCTCCGCTTTGAGCCGGAGAATCGAACTCAAAGGTCGCGGCAGGCCTAGTCGTACCTTCTCCACCGTAAACTTGCGGCGTGCCGCAGTTGGCGGCTTGAACATTTCCATATTTCGACTAATTCAGAATTATGGAAACCGAAGCCTCGATCCTCGCCCTCGCCGCCTTGGCGCAATCCACGCGACTGGAGGCGTTTCGCCTTCTGGTGCGTCACGAACCCGATGGCCTGCCGGCGGGTGACATCTCCAACCATCTGGCCATCCCGGCCAATACCCTGTCATCCCATCTTGGTGTCCTGACCCGGGCGGGGCTGATCAAGTCCGAGCGCCGTAGCCGGTCGATCATCTACCGTGCCGATCTGGATCGGCTGCGCGACCTGGTCCTGTTCCTGCTCAAGGACTGTTGCGGGGGCAGGGCGGACCTATGTGGGCCGCTTCTGGCCGAACTCGCGCCCTGCTGCCCCTGAGGACGCCATGGACACGATCATCTATCACAACCCCGCCTGCGGGACGTCTCGCAACGCCCTGGAGCTGATCCGGCACGTCGGGATCGAGCCTCATGTGGTCGAGTATCTGAAGACCCCGCCGTCGCGCGCCATGGTCGCCTGGCTGGCCGGGCGGACCGGCGCGCCACTGCGTGACCTGCTGCGGGAGAAGGACACGCCCTTCGCCGAACTGGGTCTGGGGAATCCCGACCTGACGGATGAGCAACTGCTCGATGCGATCGAGGCCCATCCGATCCTGCTCAACCGTCCGATCGTCGTCGCTCCCCTGGGGGTTCGTCTCTGCCGCCCGTCGGAGGCCGTGCTGGACCTGCTGCCGGGCGAGGATCTGAAGCCCTTCAGCAAGGAAGACGGCGAGGTCGTCATCGACGCCGACGGCCGGCGGGTGGGGCGATGACCGAAACGCCTGTCACGTCGCGGCGCCGCCTGTCGTTCCTCGACCGCTGGCTTACGGTGTGGATCTTCGCCGCCATGGCCTTGGGCGTTCTGCTCGGAACCGTTGTTCCGGGTCTGCCCGCCTGGATCGACAGCCTCTCGGTCGGGACCACCAACATCCCGATCGCCATCGGCCTGATCCTGATGATGTACCCGCCGCTGGCCAAGGTCCGCTACGAGGCCTTGCCGCGCGTGTTCGCCGACAAGCGGGTGCTGGCCCTGTCCCTGGTCCAGAACTGGGTTCTGGGTCCGGTGCTGATGTTCGCCCTGGCGGTGATCTTCCTGCGCGATCAGCCGGAGTACATGACCGGCGTGATCCTGATCGGCCTGGCGCGGTGCATCGCCATGGTGCTGGTCTGGAACCAGCTGGCGCGCGGCGACAACCAGTATGTGGCCGGTCTCGTGGCCTTTAACTCGATCTTCCAGATCCTGTTCTTCAGCCTCTACGCCTGGTTCTTCCTGACCGTCCTGCCGCCGATGTTCGGCCTGCTGGGCAGCGTGGTGGCCGTCAGCGTCTGGACCATCGCCGGGGCCGTGCTCGTCTATCTCGGCGTTCCGTTCCTGGCGGGTTTCCTGACCCGCCGCAGCCTGATCGCCCGCAAGGGGGCCGACTGGTACGAGCGTCGCTTCCTGCCGCGCATCGGGCCGATCACCCTGATCGCCTTGCTCTTCACCATCGTGGCCATGTTCAGCCTCAAGGGCGGAGAGGTCGTGGCCCTGCCGCTGGACGCCCTGCGCATCGCCATCCCGCTGACGATCTACTTCCTCGTCATGTTCGTCGTCAGCTTCCTCATGGGCAAGCTGATCGAGGCCGACTATCCGCGCACCACGGCCCTGGCCTTCACCGCGGCCTCCAACAATTTCGAGCTGGCCATCGCGGTCGCCATCGCGGCGTTCGGCCTGGCCTCGCCGGTCGCCTTCGCCGCCGTCATCGGCCCGCTGGTGGAGGTGCCGGTGCTGATCCTGCTGGTGTCGGTCGCCCTCTGGATGGGCCGGCGCTGGTTCCCGGACACGGTCCGGTCGGCGGACGCCGGGTGATGGTGGCTCTCTATCTGATCGAGGCGACCGAGGCAGGCCTGATCGCCGCGCTGGGGGCCGAAGGCCTGCCCGCGCCCGAGGCCGGCCGCTACTTCAGCGCCGATCACCACGGCGCCGTCGTCGGCTACGTCGGACTTGAAGGGGAGGGGCGCGACCTGCTGCTCCGCTCCCTTGTCATCCTTCCCGACCAGAAGGCGCGGGGCCTTGGAAGCCGGGTGCTGGCCGCCGCCGAAATCGTCGCCAGCGACCTGGGCGCCGCACGGCTGCATCTGCTCACCACGACGGCCGAGCCCTTCTTCGCCCGGAACGGCTACCGGGCGGCGAACCGCCAGACGGCGCCGGAGGCGATCCGGCGGACCAGAGAATTCGCGGGGCTCTGCCCGTCGTCGGCGGCCTATCTGACCAAGGAACTCTGATGACCTTCGATCGCCTGCGAGCGCTGCCCGACCCAGATCATCTGCCGGCCCTGGACGAGGCCTACCTGTCGGCCGAACCGGCCCGCGGTCTGGGGCCGCACGACCATCCGCCCCGGATACTGCTCCTCTATGGATCGCTGCGCGAACGGTCCTATTCGCGCTTCTGCGTCGAGGAGGCGGCCCGCCTACTGCAATGGATGGGATGCGAAACCCGCATCTTCGATCCGTCCGACTTGCCCCTTCCGGGCTCGCCCGGCGACGACGAACACCCGGCGGTGCGCGAACTGCGGGAGCACGCCCTGTGGTCCGAGGGCATGGTCTGGTGCAGCCCGGAGCGGCACGGCCAGGTCTCGGGTCTGATGAAGCTGCAGATCGACCATCTGCCGCTGAGCATGGGTGGCGTGCGCCCGACCCAGGGCCGCACCCTGGCCGTCATGCAGGTCTCCGGCGGTTCCCAGAGCTTCAACGCCGTCAACACCCTGCGGCTGCTCGGTCGCTGGATGCGGATGATCACCATCCCCAACCAGTCCAGCGTGGCCAAGGCCTTCCAGGAGTTCGACGACGCCGGGCGGATGAAGCCCTCCGCCTACTACGAGCGCATCGTCGATGTGATGGAGGAACTGGTCCGCTTCACCATCCTGACTCGGCCCCATGCAACCCGGCTGGTCGACCGCTATTCCGAGCGCAAGGCGGCCGGGGTACCGGTCGAGGCCGCGACCGACCTGTCCTCCATCGCCATCGCCGCCCAGTAGGCTCCCGGGAGCTCGCCGTGAGGATGCGGGCGATTCCGCCCGCTCGGTCATCGCCGGATCCCTCTCGCGCCTCCGCAACTGACGCCTTCGTGGGCCTCGGGGCTTCGCCCTAGTGGTGCGGGCAGTCCGCGTCCTGAAGCACCTCGATGACCTTGCAGGCCGAGACCCGTCCACCGGCGCAATCGACCGTCATCCGTGAGAGCTCGCCCTGAAGCGCCTGCAACTGCCGGATCTTCTCGGTGACCTCCGCGAGATGGCGCTCCGCGATCCGGTTGGCCTCGCCGCAGGTTCGATCCGGGTGATCGGCCAGATCCAGAAGAGAGCGGATGGCGTCGAGATCGAAGCCCAGCTGACGGGCGTGTCGGATGAAGGCGAGCCGGTGCCGGGCAGGCTCATCGTAGAGACGACGGTCGCTCGCGGTGCGCGGCGGCTCGGGCAGGAGCCCGGCCTGCTCGTAGAAGCGTATGGTCGGCACCTTGACGCCGGTCGCGGCGGACAATTTGCCGATGGTCAGGCTGGGCGCAGGGGAGGCGGTCATGATGCGAAAATAGGCGCTTGATCCTCTAGTGACTAGAGGATGTAGACGGAGGTCATGGATCAGACAGAAGCCTCCTGCCGCCCAGCCTCCGGATGCTGCGGCCACGACGTGAAGTTCGACGGCGCCACGCCGGCCTACCGCCGCGCGCTGGTGGGCGTGATCGCCATCAACCTCGTCAGCTTCGTCGCGGTGTTGGCCGGCAGCGTCGCGCAAGGGTCGGCCGCCCTCGCCGCCAATGCGCTCGACTTCCTCGCCGACAGCGTCACCTACGCCGTCAGCCTTTGGGTCATCGGGCGGTCGATGCGCCTGCGCGCGGGCGCGGCGCTCGCCAAAAGCGCCAGCCTGGTCGTGCTTGGACTGTCGGTCCTCGGCTTCGCGGTCTGGCGGGCTATGACCGGAGCCGCGCCGGAGGGCTTCGTCATCACGGGCCTGGGTCTGTTCGGCTTCGCCGCCAACCTGGTCGCCGCCGTCCTGCTGCTGCGCTTCAGGGATGGGGACGCCAATGTGCGGTCGGTCTGGCTCTGCACGCGGAACGACCTGGCCCACAGCCTCGGTGTCGCCGCGGCGGGCGGACTGGTCTGGCTGACGGGATCGCGCTGGCCGGACCTCGCCGCCGGCGCCTTGCTGGCCTTCATCTTCTTGCAGTCCGCCTGGTCGATCACCCGTCAGGCGCTGGTCGAGACCCGCGAGGCCGCCCGCTCGTCCGCCGCCCTGCCCGGAGCGGGCGCATGACTCCTCGCGCCCATTCTGGCGTGACCGGTCGTCGCAGCGGTGGGGACCGGAGCGCCTGCCTGTCGGCCAAGGCCCCGTCGGCTCGAGTATCGTACTGTGTAACAGATTGCCGATACGGACGAACGAAAGTATGCAGCCGCCGATGACCTGGTCGATGGTGACATGGGCGAAGTTGATTCTGGCGGTGACGTTCGTCGCCGCCGCCTTCTTCGTCGCGCCGATCGCCGACGCCGCGACCTGCCAGCCGGAACCCCCCGCCGCCCACGCCCTCGTCGACCATGATCCGGCCGAAGGCGATCACACCGGCGGGAACGATCACGGCATATGCTCGCACGGCCACTGCCATCATACCGCAGCCGCGCGCGGGACCCTTAGCGAGGATCTGCCTATTCAGACCTTCGCACGGCCGATTCACGCCTTCCCGCCGAGCGACGTCTTCGGCTCCATCACGCCCGACGGCCTGAAGCGACCCCCCAGAGCCTGACGCGACGACCGCGCTTCCGCGCGGGCTCTCTCGTGTCACTCCCTCTGGAAGATGAATCATGCCTGCCTCATATCGCCGGCCGCCGCGTTTCGCGGTCGGCTGCGCGCTCGCCGCTATCGCGGCTGTGCTGGCCAGCCCCGCGTGGGCTGACCCCGCCCCTTCGTTCGCCGAGCTTCTCGCCCGGCTGGATCAGACGCCTGCGACCCTGGAAGCCGGCGCGCTTCTGGACGCCGCCGAAGCCCGGGCGCGGCAGGCGCGCGTCCGCCCCAACCCGACCCTCGCCCTCGACGCCGAGAACGCCTTCGGGAGCGGGCCCTTCTCCGGCTACGACAATGCCGAGACCACACTCTCGATCACCCAAGACCTGGAGCTCTGGGGGAGGCGGACGGCCCGGATCAACGCCGCGCGCGCCGATGCCGGAACCGCCTCGCTGCGGCGCGATCTCGCCGTGGTCGACGCCGCCGGACGACTGGCGCTGGTTTATGCCGACGCAGAGGCGGCTGAACGGCGCGCGACGCTGGCGGAAGAAAACCTGAGCCTCACCCTCGCCGACGCGCGCGCCGCTCTGGTGCTGGTGGAGGAGGGGCGCGAGCCGCTTCTGCGCGGCATCCAGGGCGAGAGCGAAGCCGCCGCCGCGCGCGCCGGTCTCGACGAAGCCATCGCCGAACGGGACGCCGCTTTCGCACGGCTCACGGCGGTGGCCATGTTGGTCGAGCCGGTGACCGGCATAGAGGCGAGCCTGCTCGACCTGGCGCCGGCGGCCGCGGTTTCGCCGACGGACCAGACGCCGACCGTGCGCGTGGCCGAGGCCGAGCGCTCGGCCGCCGAAAGCCGGATCGCGGTCGAACGCACCCGCGCCCGTCCGGACGTCAGCGCCAGCGTCGGCGTTCGCCGTTACGAGGCGGAAGACGCGACGGCGCTGACCTTCGGTCTCAGCCTGCCTCTGCCGTTGTTCGATCGGAACCGCGGCAACATCGAAGCCGCCCAGGCGGACTTCCGGGCGGCCGATGCGCGGCTGATGACCGCCCGCCAGGAAGCCCAGGCGGACCGGGCCGCGGCGCAGGCGCGCCTGCGCGCCTCGGTTAGCCGCGTCAACGCGGCTGATGCCGGAGTGACTTCCGCCGAGGAGGCCTACCGCCTCTCGCGGATCGGCTTCGAGGCCGGCCGGATCTCGCAGCTCGAACTTCGGGCGACCCGCACGGCCCTGGTCAACGCCAGGACCGCCGCCGTGGACGCCCGTCTTGCCCGCGTCCGCGCGGAAATCGATCTCGCGCGCCAGGACGGCCGCGCCCCCTTCCAAGGAGCCCAATGATGCGCAAGCGCACTTCCAACAAGACCTTGCTGATTGGCGGGGTCGCCGCCCTCGTCATCCTTGGGGCCGGGGGTCTTTACCTCGCCATGGGACGGTCGGATCCGCCCGCCGCCGAAGGCGCGACGGCTGAAGGCGAAGCCGGTCACGCCGAAGAGGAGGGCGGTCACGCCGAAGGCGAGGCGGAAGCGCCCGAGGGCTTCGTCGCTCTCAGCGCCGCCCAGGCCCAGGCCGCCAATCTGGTTGTCGTCGGCGTCGGTCGGGGCGGGGGCGCCGAGACCCGGCTCTCCGGTCGCGTCGAGCCCATGATCGACGCCCGCGCCGCCGTCGCCGCGTCCGTCGGCGGACGGGTGGAACGGGTGCTGGTGGCGCCCGGCCAGTCCGTTCGCATCGGCCAGCCCCTGGCCAGTCTCGTGAGCGGCGACGCGGCTACCTTCCGCGCCGACGCGGATGCGGCCGCGGCCCAGTCCGAAGTCGCGCGCCAGGCCTATCAGCGCAACAGCAATCTCGCCGACCAGGGCGTCGTCGCCCGGCAAGAGGTCGAGGCGTCCCGGGCGCAGCTGCTGAGCGCCGAGGCGGCGGCCCGAGCGGCCCGCGCGCGGTCGAGCGCGGCCGGATCGCCCAACGCCGCCGGACGGCTGAGCGTGAACAGCCCGATCGCCGGCGTGGTCACCAGCGTTCAGGTCGGCCCGGGCGGCTTCGTCCCGCAGGGCGGCGTGATCGCCGAGGTAACCAACCCCGCCCGCGTCGAACTCGTGTTCAATGCGCCGCCGCACCTTGCGGCGCTTGTCCGCGCGGGATCGACCTTGCGGGTCTCCAGCCCCGCGGGCGATTTCGACGCCGTCGTCACCGGCGTCGCCGCCGGGGCGGGCGCGGAAAGCGGCGCCACTGTGATCCGGGCGCGCCCGACGGGAGCGACCCTGCCGCCGGCTGGCTCCGCAGTCACCGGCGCGATCGTGACGGGCGAAGCCGCCGACGGCCTGACCGTGCCGACGGAAGCCATCCAGACCGTAGACGGCGCCAGCGTCGTCTTCATCCAAGTCCCGAACGGCTTCCAGCTCCGTCCCGTGCTCGTCGGTCGACAGGCCGGGGGACGCACGGAGATCCTGCGCGGCCTCGACGGGTCCGAGCGGGTCGCCGGAACCAACGCCTTCCTCCTCAAAGCCGAACTCGCCAAGGGCGAGGCCGAGCACGGCCACTAGGGGGGCGCGCGCATGTTCAAATTCATCATCGAACTGTCGGTCAAATTCCGATGGTTCATCGTCCTGGCCACGGCGCTCGTCGCGGCCTACGGCCTCCTCGAACTGACACGGTTGCCGATCGACGCCGTGCCGGACATCACCAACCGTCAGGTGCAGGTGACCACCGTCGCCCCGGCCCTGGCCCCCGAACAGATCGAACGTCAGGTCACCTATCCAATCGAGACCGCCATGGCCGGCATCCCCGGTCTGACCTCGACCCGGTCGCTGAGCCGCAACGGCTTCAGCCAGGTGACCGTCATCTTCACCGACCAGACGGACATCTATTTCGCCCGTCAGCAGGTCGCCGAACGATTGGCGCAGGCGCGCGAGACGATGCCCGAAGGCGTCGAACCGGCGCTGGCGCCCATCACCACCGGCCTGGGCGAGGTGCTGATGTGGACGGTCGATTACAAGCCGTTCAACAGCGCCAACCTGGCCAAGCCGGGCCAGACCGGCTGGCAGGCCGGCGGCGCCTATCTGACGCCTGAAGGCGATCTTCTCACCACCCCGCAACAGCGCGCCACCTATCTGCGGACCGTGCAGGACTGGATCATCGCGCCGCAGATGCGGACGGCGCCCGGCCTGGCCGGCGTCGATACGGTCGGCGGCTATGTGAAGGAATACGCGGTTCGTCCGGACACGGCGCGTCTGTCGGCCTACGGTCTCGGGATGGGCGACCTGATCCAGGCGCTCGACCGGGCCAACACCCAGGCCGGGGCGGGCTATGTGCAGCGTGCGGGCGAGGCCCTGACGGTTCGCACGGACGCCCTGGCCTCGACCGTCGAGGACCTCGCCCAGGCGCCCGTCGTCAATCGAAGCGGCCTCGTGGTCCGCGTCGCCGACGTCGCCACCGTCGAGGTCGGCCAGGCGCCGCGTCTGGGCGGCGCCAGCCGCGACGGACACGAAGCGGTCCTGGGGACCGCCCTGATGATCGCGGGCGGCAACAGCCGCACCGTGGCCCAGGCCGCCGGAGACCGGCTCGAGGAGGTGCAGAAGACCCTGCCCCCCGGCATCGAGGCGGTGACGGTGCTGGACCGGAGCGCCCTGGTGAACTCCACCATCGCCACGGTGGCGCGCAATCTGACCGAAGGCGCGCTGCTGGTTATCGTCGTGCTCTTCCTGCTGCTCGGCAACATCCGGGCGGCGAGCATCACGGCGTTGATGATCCCGATCAGCTTCCTGTTCGCCGTCATCGGGATGAACCGGTTCGGCATCAGCGGCAATCTGATGAGCCTCGGCGCGCTGGACTTCGGTCTGCTCGTCGACGGCGCCGTGGTCGTGGTCGAGAACACCCTGCTGATGCTCAGCCAGAAGCGGGCGGAGGCCGGGCGCATGCTGACCCGGCACGAGCGTCTGGGCGTCGCCGCCGCGGCGGCGCGCCAGATGGTCAAGCCGGCCGCCTTCGGTCAGCTGATCATCCTGCTGGTCTTCACCCCCCTGCTGATGCTGGAAGGGGTCGAGGGGAAGACCTTCATCCCGATGGGCGCCACGGTCATGCTGGCCCTGGTCGGCGCCTTCATCTTCTCCTTCACCTTCGTGCCGGCGATGACGGCGCTCCTGGTGCGGGATCCCAAGACGGTCGAGGTCGACGACCACGGCCACGCCCACGAGCACGAGACCTTCCTGCTGCGCCACGCGCGCCGCTGGATCGCTCCGGCCATCCGCACGGCGGTCGATCGTCCGAAGATCGTTCTGCTCTCCGCGCTCGGCGCCCTGGTCGTCGGCGGCGTCACCTTCACCACCCTCGGTCGGGAGTTCATCCCGACCCTGGACGAAGGCGACATCGCCATGCAGGCGCTGCGGGTTCCGTCGGCGTCGCTCGAGCAGTCGCTCGCCATGCAGATGGCGATCGAGCGGGCGATCAAGGCCCAGCCGGAAGTGGAGACCATGTTCTCGCGGACCGGCACCGCCGAAGCGGCGGTGGACCCCATGCCGCCCAACATCTCCGACAGCGTCATCATCCTGAAAGATCGCAAGGACTGGCCCAACCCGGGTCTGGAGAAGGAAGAGCTGATCGCCCGTTTCGAGGACGTCGCGTCGCGGCAGATCGGCAACAACTTCGAATTCAGCCAGCCGATCGAACTGCGGTTCAACGAGCTGATCTCCGGGGTGCGGACCGACCTCGCGGTCATGGTCTATGGCGACGACTTCGCCACCATGCAGCGGGTCGCCGACCAGGTGGCCAACGTCCTGCGCCAGACGAACGGGGCGGCGGACGTGCGGGTGGAACAGGCGTCCGGCCTTCCCACCCTGACGATCAGCGTGGACCGCTTCGCCGCGGCCAGTTACGGCCTGTCGGCGGCCGACGTCTCCGAAGCGGTTTCGGCCGCGATCGGCGGCGCCGAGGCGGGCCGCATCTTCGAGGGCGACCGGCGTTTCGATGTCGTGGTCCGTCTCCCCGACGCCGCGCGCAACGACCCGGCGGCGCTCGCGGCCTTGCCGATCGTGTCCTCGACCGGTGTGACCGTGCCCCTGTCCTCGGTCGCGCGCATCCAGAGCGCCGAGGGACCGAACCAGATCAGCCGCAACGACGGCAGCCGACGCATGGTGGTCCAGGCCAATGTGCGCGGACGCGATCTGGGCGGCTTCGTCACCGACGCCCAGAGGTCGGTGGATCAGGTCCAGCTTCCGCCGGGCGTCCGCCTGGACTGGGGCGGTCAGTTCGAAAACCTCAAGCGCGCCGAACAGCGGCTGGGCCTGGTCATTCCGATCGTCTTCGTCCTGATCGGCGTGCTGTTGTTCATGGCGCTGGGCTCCTTCGCCGAGGCGGGTCTCGTGTTCGCCTGCGTGCCGCTCGCCCTCGTGGGCGGGGCGCTGGCGCTGCTTCTGCGGGGCATGCCGTTCTCCGTCTCGGCGGCGGTCGGCTTCATCGCCGTCTCGGGCGTGGCGACGCTGAACGGCCTGGTGCTCATGCAGTCGATCCGCGAGCGGCTCCAGGCGGGACTGCCGCCCCGTGACGCGGCCATCGAGGGCGCGTCCAGCCGCCTGCGGGCGGTGCTCACCACCGCGATGGTGGCCATCGTCGGCTTCATTCCGATGGCCATCGCCCATGGCGCGGGAGCCGAGGTGCAGAAGCCGCTGGCGACCGTCGTCATCGGCGGCCTGATCACCGCCACCGCCCTGACCCTGCTGGTCCTCCCGACCTTCGCGGCCAAGGCGGTGCGGCACCGCCAGGACGAGGGGATCGAAGACTGATGGCCCGGACCCAGGATGACCGTCGGCAGCGCCGGACGCTGCTGACGGTTCTCGGCCTCAACGCCGGCCTGGCGGCGGCGCTCGGAATCGGCGGCGTGTCCGCCGATTCCAGCGCCCTGCTGGCCAATGCGCTCGACAACGCCTCGGACGCGGCGGTCTATCTGATCAGCTTTCTGGCCATCGGGCGGACAGGGGGCTGGAAGCGGGGCGCCGCAAGGGTGTCGGGGGTCATGCTGCTGGTCTTCGCCGCCGGCGTCCTCGTCGACGCCGTGCGCCGCGTGATCACCGGGACCGAGCCGATCGGTCCGACCATGATGGCGCTCGCCCTGGTCGCCGCCGTGGTCAATCTGATCTGCCTGCAGCTCATCCGCCGCCAGCACAGCGGCGACGTCAACATGAAGGCGGCCGAGACCTTCAGCTTCAACGACTTCGCGTCCAACGGCGGCATCCTCGTCGCCGGCGGCCTGGTCCTCTGGCTCGACCAGGCCTGGCCCGACCTTGTCGTCGGCATCCTCGTCGCGGCGATCGCGATCAAGGGCGGCGTCGAGATTCTCCGCGACGCCAACGCCGCCTCCGAACAGCCAGAGGAACGCGCTTCATGACCAGTCACGACCACTCGAACGGCCACGCCCACGACCACACCGCCGGCGCCAACGCCCGGCAACTCGCTATCGCCCTGGCGCTGACCGGAACGTTCCTGGTCGTCGAGGTCATCGGCGGCCTGGTGTTCAACAGCCTCGCCCTGCTGTCGGACGCGGCGCATATGTTCACCGACGCGGCGGCCCTGGCCATCGCCTTGCTGGCGATCAAGATCGGCCAGCGGCCGGCCGACGAGAAGCGCACTTTCGGTTATCGCCGGTTCGAGATCCTGGCGGCGGCGTTCAACGCCGTGCTGCTCTTCGTCGTCGCCGGTTACGTCCTGTATGAGGGGATCAAGCGCATCCTCGATCCCGAGCCCGTCGGCTCGATCGGGATGCTGATCGTCGCCGCCGCCGGCCTGGTGATCAATCTGATTTCCATGCGCATCCTGTCGAGCGGCAAGGATCGCAGTCTCAACGTCAAGGGCGCCTATCTCGAGGTCTGGGCGGACATGCTCGGATCGCTCGGCGTCCTCGTCGCCGCCGTCGTCATCACCGTGACGGACTGGCGCTGGGTCGATCCCATCGTCGCGATCGCCATCGGCCTCTGGGTCCTGCCCCGGACCTGGATACTGCTGCGCGACACCACCCACATCCTGCTGGAGGGCGCCCCGCGCGGCGTGGCCCTGTCGGATGTGCGGGCCGCCATCCTCGCCACCGCCGGGGTCGCCAGCCTTCACGACCTCCACGTCTGGGTCTCGGGGGCGGATCAGGCGAGCTGCACGGTTCACGTCGTGCTGGTCGAGGGCGCCGACGCCGACGCAGTCCGACAGGCCGTCGGCGACATGCTCGAAGAGCGGTTCGACCTGCATCACACGACCGTCCAGACCGAGCTTGAGCCGTGCGGGGATGCGGGAGGTCTGCACGCATGACCCGAAATGACGAGCCCGCCAGGTCCGGCGCCACGATCCCGCCCCTTGTCCAAATCTCGGAGACAAAGCCATGAAACGCACCGGCTGGATCTCGGTGATCGCGGTCTTCCTCGCCGTCGCCGCCTTCGCCTTCGGCATTCTGTCCCGTCGCGGCGCGCCCGACGCCTCGGCCCCGCCGCCGGTCGAGGCGCGAGCGATCGACGCCCACGCCGGTCACGCGGGCGACCCCTCGGATACGCCGTCGACGCGGGCCTATCGGGAGGCCGCTGACCGCATGCACCAGGCGATGAACATCGATTACTCCGGCGACGCTGACATCGACTTTCTGCGCGGCATGATCGCCCACCACGAGGGCGCGATCGCCATGGCCAGGATCGCGGTGGAGGAGGGCGAGGGGGATGACGTGCGCGGTCTCGCGCAGGAGATCATCCGCGCCCAGGAAGCCGAAATCCTGCGGATGCGGATCATGCTGGCGCGGCACGAGGACGCGCCGGCAGTCTCAGAACGGCCCTGACCCGATGGCCGGCAAGCGCTTCACGGTCCGCAGCCGCAGCATCCGCTGGCGCCAAGGGCGCTACAAGGGCCGCCGCGGCTCGAGCCCGCGCCGGCCGCCGAAGCCCCGGCCAGTACTTGATGTCGTAATCGCCGTCGGCGCCAGCCTGATCGCGGCCTTCTTCGTCCTGTGCATGGCCTTCTCCCTGCTCGGCGCCTACGGAACGCCGCTCTACATCGGCTACGGCGTGATGATGAGCCTGGTGACGGGCGGCTGTCTGGTGTTCGGTCCCCGCGACCGAGCCGGATTGATGATCGCCGGCGGGCTCGGCGTGCTTTGCGTCGCCGGAACGCTCATCCTGTACGGGGTGCGGGCGGACGTGCACGACCATCCTCACGCCAACGAACGCCCCGCCGCCACAGGGAAGCGCGAATGACGAGAAGCTCCGACGGGGAAGGTCAGGCCCGCCGCCCCGCGCGCATCGCCCGCGGAGGGTGGCTGGACGTGCTGCGGTTCGCCGCGGGATCGCTGATCATCCTCTACCACTTCCGGGAAGCGGCCCCGCTGCCGCTCGGACAGATCCATCCGGTGTTCGACCGGGGGTTCCTGCTGACCAATTTCTTCATCATCGACTCCGGCTATGTGCTGGCCCGGATCTACGGCGAGCGCCTGGCCTCGGGCGGGATCGACGTCGGGGCCTACGCGCGCCAGCGGCTGCTGCGCGTGTTCCCGGCCCATCTGGCCGTGATCGCCGGTCTCGCGGCCTTGGTCGCGGCCGCCGCTCTGGCCGGGGTCCGACCGAGCAATCCCCAATGGTTCGACTGGAGCCAGCTGCCCGCCCAGGTCTTGCTCGTGCAGGCCTATGGCGTGCCGGGCGGCGTCGGCTGGAACGCGCCGACCTGGACGCTGTCGGCTCTGATCGGCTGCTATCTGCTCCTGCCCTGGATCTGCCGGGCGCTCTGGAGCCGACCCCGGGCCACGGCCGCGATCGCGATCACCCTGCTTCTCGCCGCCGACGTCGCCAGCCGCGTCTGGCTGGGCGATCCGGTCTATCGCCTGCCCCTGCGGTTCGGATTCCTCCGCGCCCTTCCGCTCTTCCTGCTGGGCGTGGCCGCCGCCGTGGTCGGTGCGCGCGTCTACGTGCGTCCGTCCGTGGCGGGCGCCTTGGGACTCGGCGCTTTCGGTGCGCTCGCGCTCGGTCAGGCCGTTGGCCCCTTCGGCCTGGCCTCCCTGCTGCTGATGACGATCATCATCTGGGCGGCTGGAGCCTTGCCCGTGGTGCGCTCGTCGCGCCTGATCGAACACCTCGGCTTGATGTCGTTCGCGATGTTTCTCACCAATGAAGTCGCCCGCATCGTCTGGTTCGGCGTCTTCGACGCCGTCGGACAGTCGGACTGGTCCATCGGGATGCGCTGGGGCGTCTGGGCCGCCGGTCTGGCGGCGGCGTTCATGGGGGCGGCGGCGTTCCGGTATGGGTTCGATCGGCCGGTCCAGGCCCGGTTGAACCCGCCGAGGCCTGCGACGCCTGCGCCGGGGGTCAGTGCGGATCGGCCGGTGGCCTGACGCGACCGTGGGTCAAAAGCCCCGTTGCGACGACCTCACACGCGAGGCCCGGTCAGTTCGTTTTCCTCAAGCTGGAGCCTGCGACGCCGCGCCAGAAGGACACGTTGCGGACGTCGCAGAAGGGCTAAGGGCTCCGCCCTCGCGCGGGCCAGGGTGAAGCGGCTGCGCCGCCGGACCGGCCGGTCTCCCCGACCTTCCGCGCCGGCGATCGGCGTCATGACAATCATCAGGGTCAGGCTTGTGCAGGTCGGGCGATCCCCCTCCGGCCGGTCCGCCCTGGCCCTTGCTACCCCGGTCTCGCCGACGGGCAGGGTTTCAGGCGCGCAGTTCGCGTGCCTGCAACCCTTGCCCAAAGGAGGCAGACATGACTGCTCAATCCACCCAAACCGCCCAGACCGAAGCGACCGCGCCGCAGCACGGCGCGGAGGTGATCGTGCCGCTGAACCGGCTCAAGGCCTCGCCGAGGGACGCCCGGAAGACCCCGCACAGCCCGGCGACCATCGAGGCCTTCGCGGCCTCCATCAAGGCCAAGGGGGTGTTGCAGCCGCCCGTGGTCGAGGTCGAGCGGGACGGGGAGGGCGTTCCGACCGGGAACTACTTCGTGACCATCGGCGAAGGTCGCCGTCAGGGGCTCCGGCTGCTGGCCAAGCGCAAGGCGATCAAGCGCACACATCCCGTGCGCTGCATCGTGGACGCCGAGAATGACGCCCACGAAATCAGTCTCGACGAGAACATGACCCGCGAGGCCATGCATCCCGCCGACCAATTCGAGGCCTTCCAGCGGCTGGCGACGGAGAAGGGCTACGGTCCCGAGGAGATCGGCGCCCGGTTCGGCGTGTCGGCCCATGTCGTGCGCCAGCGACTGCGGCTGGGCGCGGCGGCGCCCGAACTGATGGCGGCCTATCGGGCCGGGGCGCTGGCCTTGGACCAGCTGATGGCCTTCTGCGTCAGTGCGGATCAGGACCGGCAGCGGCAGGTGTTCGAGCAGTTGGGCGAATATCGCCCCGTCCACGCCATTCGCCGGGCCATGACCGAGTCCAAGGTGGCGGTGAGCGACCGGCGCGCCCGTTTCGTCGGCGTGGAGGCCTATGAGGCGGCGGGCGGGGGAATCCTCCGGGATTTGTTCACCGAGGACGGCGGAGGCTGGTTGGAGGACGTGGTCCTGCTGGACCGGCTGGTCGGCGAGAAGCTGACCGGCTTGGCCGACGAGGCGCGCGAGCGGGAAGGCTGGAAGTGGGCCGAGGCGGGTCTGGAGTATCCCGACCTGTCCGCGTTCGGTCGGGTCTATCCGGTCGCCGTCGAACGCTCGGAGGCGGACGCCGCCGAGATCGCGGCCCTGTCCGAGGAGTACGACGGCATCGTTTCGGAGGCGGGCGACGACGGCCTGTCGCCCGAGGCGGACGCGCGGCTGGAGGAGATCGACAAGGCCTTGCAGGCCTTCGGCCCGGACTTCGCCTACGCCCCCGAGGCCAGGGCGCGCGCCGGGGTCATGGTGATGCTCGGTCACGACGGCCTCGCCCGCTTCGAGCGCGGTCTGGTCCGGGCCGAGGACGTGCCCGCCGATCCGCCGTCGCCGTGGTCGGAGGACGAGGCGGCGGACGACGGTGTGGACGGCGCAACGCCGTCGAGTGTGGACGCGCCCGAGGACGAAACGCCTTCGGCCCTGTCGGATCGTCTGCTGATCGACCTGACGGCCCACAAGACCATGGGGCTGCGGGATGCGGTGCAGGCCGATGTGAACGTGGCGCTGGCCACCGTGGTCCACGCCCTCGTCCTGCAGGTCTTCTATTCGGGCTACAGCGTCTGGACGCCCCTGCAGCTTCGGCTGACGACCACGGGGCTGGAGCGGCTGGCGCCGGGGGTGGACGACAGCCCCGCCGGTCGGAGGGTCCGCGACCGGTGCGAGGCGTGGGGTGCGCGCCTTCCCGAGCGTCCGGAAGACCTCTGGGGTGTGGTGGCTGCGCTGGCGCCGTCGGACCAACTGGACCTGATGGCCTGTTGCGCCGGGGTCGGCCTCTACGCCGTGCGCGATCCGCACGACAGACGACCCGGGGCCTTGGCTCAGGCCGAGACGCTGGCGACGGCGGTCGGTCTGGATATGGCGGGGACGTGGACGGCGACAGCGGCCAGCTACTTCACCCGTGTCGCCAAACCCAAGGTGCTGGAGGCGGTGACGGAGGCGGCGGGCGCCCAAGAGGCCGCGCGGATCGCCGGCTTCAAGAAGGCGGACATGGCCGAGGCCGCAGAGCGTCTGATCGAGGGCAAGGGGTGGTTGCCCGCGCCGCTGCGGACGGTGTCGGACGCAGCGGAGCCGGAAGAGCGGGGGGCCGAAACGCCCCGCGACGACGACGCCTATTCGTTCGCCGCCGAATAGCGCCGCTGGAGACAAAAACGGGCCGCGCGCCCTTTGGGGGCGCGCGGCTTTTTCGTTTGGCGAAATCAGGCATGACGTCAAGGCTAAGGTCGACAGAAAGGCCGTTTCAGCCTTGCCGTGTGCGGCCGTATCGCGGAGACTCCGGCCATGAAGACGAGCCTTGATCATCTGCCGCCGCGCAAGCAGGCCGAACTCCGCCAGGTGGTCGAGACTGTGCGCGCGGCTTTCGAGGAGGCGACCGCCACCCGGCGCGCTGATCGGCTCAAGCACGGCAAGATCCTCAAGATCATTCTCTATGGCAGCTATGCGCGCGGCGACTGGGTGCACGACCCGGTCGGACGGTATTTTTCGGACTTCGATCTACTGATCGTCGTCGATCATGAAGACCTCACCGACCGCGAATTCTGGCACGAGGCCGAGAACCGGACGATGCCCATCGGTCCGGACATTCGCACCCCCGTCAGCTTGATCGTCCATTCGCTCGACGACGTGAACGACCAGCTGGACCGTGGGCGGGACTGGTGGCGCGCGGATCCCGCGCGGGAGCCCATGCCCCAGCATCTCGCCTTCGCCGACGCGGGTTTTGTCGCCGAACCCCGGACGCGGGCCGAAACCGTCCGCTTCGTCCGGGTGGAGGGTTGCGGCGTCACAGGAGGCGCGGCGCGGCCGAGCGGGACGATGGCCGAGGAGTGAGGCCTGCACGCTCTCGGCAAGGCCCGGTCGACGGAGCGCTTGCCGGAGCGGCTCAGATCGGCCGATCAGTGATGGTCGGCGTGACCCTGGGGAGCGGGAGCATCCGAGGGAGCGGGCGTGGGCGCCGCCGGTTCGGCGGGCGGAGGCGTTTCGGGTTTCATCTTGTCACAGCAGGACATGGCGGCGTCAGCCGCCATGTCCTTGCAGCACTCGCAGCCTTCGGCGGCGAGCGCCGCGCCCGCGCTCAGGGCCAGGACAGCGCCGGCGGCGGCCAGCAGGTTGGGAAGTTTCATCGTCGTTCTCCTAGTGAACCATGAAGCTGACGGACCCGGACATCTTGTGCCCGTCCGCGCCTTCCGCCGTCCAGGCGGCCGTGTAAGTACCCGGCGCGAGGCGGGGCAAGGCAACGCTGACGGTCGCGGCGGCCGGCGCGGCGGGGGCGGTGACGACGACCGGGGCCTGTCGTTCGGCCGTGAGGGTCACGGTCTTCAGGACCATCGCGTGCGGAAAGGTGACGCTGAAGCGCTGCGGCGAACCGGAGGTCATGGCGCCGTCGGCAGGGACGGTGACGATGCCCGATTGCGGCGCGGCGGCTTGGGCCGGCATGGCATGGCCAGCGTGCGGATCCTGGGCGGCGGCCGCGCCGGCGAAGGTCAGGGCGGCGGTGAGGACGAGGGGGCGGATCATCAATGATCTCCTTCGGTTAGAACCAGGCCTTGAGACCGACGACGAAGCGTGTGTCGTCTATCTCGCCGCCTCGGGCTTCGATGTAGTCGGCGGTATCCCCGAGCGCGCGGCTCCACTCCACGCCGACGTAGGGGGCGAACTCCTTGCGAAACTCATAGCGCAGCCGCAGACCCGCCTCGACCGAAGACAGACCCGAGCCGATCTCCAGCTCCGGGATGTCGCCGGCTGAGGCGTCGATTTCGAGGCGGGGCTGGAGGATCCATCGCTGGGTGATGCGCTGGTCGTATTCAGCCTCGACACGCGCCGTCAGGTCGCCGTCCGTGGACAGGAAGGCGGCGGCGTCGATCTCCCACCAGTAGGGCGCCAGACCCTGCAGGCCGAGGACCAGATGGGTCGTGTCCTCGCCATCGGGGCGGAAGTCCTGGCGCACGCCGGCCTGCAGGTCCCAGAAGGGCGCCACGGCGCGGCTGTAGAGCGCCTGCAGTTCGGCCTCCTCGACGCCGCCGTCGAAGTCGCCTCCACCCTCGGTCTTCCACCAGAAGCGATTGATGTCCCCGCCGCTCCAGCCCTGGGCATCCCAGAGCCAGCTCTCTTCGCCGTCGCCGAAGCCGGCCTCGAGGCGATCGATGACCACAGCCGTGGTGCGGACCTCACCGTTCTCGCGGACCAGGGTCCGGCGCGACGCGGCCATGGCCTCGGCGCCGAAAACCAGGTCGGCGGCGTGGGTCGGGCCGCTCAGGGCGGCCGCCGGAAGGGGGTCTTCGGGCGGGCGACCGGGATTGTCGGCGCTGGTCTGCGTATCCGGCGGGCCCATGCTCATCGTCGACATGTCATGGCCCGCGTGAGGATCGGCCGGCGTGGGGGCCATGGCGGACATGTCGTGACCCGCGTGGGGATCGGGCCGCGCAGCCGGCTCCATCGCCGACATATCGTGCCCGGCATGGGGATCGGCGGCCGTCGGCGGAGCCGGCATCTGGTGGTTTGCGTGGGGATCTGCGGCCGAGGGCGTCTGTGCGGGCGGCGTGACATGGCCCGCGTGAGGATCCTGCGCCGGGGGGGCGGCGGGCGTCTGAGGCGGCTGCGCGGGAGCGGCCGCCGGCCGCGTCGGCGCCGGCATGGGATGACCCGCGTGGGGGTCCTGAGCTTGGGCGCTGGAGGCACTGGCGGCGAGGATCAGCGGCGCGAGGGCGACGGCGATGCGATTCATTGAGCGGCTCCGTCCATGGGCCGCACCGTCACGACGTTGAACATTCCAGCGTGCATATGCATCAGCATGTGACAGTGGAAAGCCCAGTCGCCGGGCGCGTCGGCGGTCAGGTCGAAGGTCACCTTTCCGCCGGGCGCGACATTGACCGTGTGCTTCAGCGGCTGATGCCCCGTTGGTCCGCCGGTCACCAGCTCGAAGAAGTGGCCGTGGAGATGGATCGGGTGGGCCATCATGGTGTCGTTGACCAGGGTTACCCGCACCCGCTCGTTCCGCTCAAACCGGATCGGCTCGACCAGCTCGCTGAACTTGCGGCCGTCGAAGCCCCACATGAACCGCTCCATATTGCCGGTCAGGTGGATTTCCATGGTCCGCGAAGGCGCGCGCTGATCCTTGTTGGGCTGGAGCGATACCAGGTCGGTGTAAACCAAGACCCGGTGATCGACGTTCGTCAGGCCCGTCGGGCGCTCGCCTAATCGGTTGGCGGGGTCCATGGCGATCGCGTCAACGCCGACGCCCACCGCCATGTCCGACGGGGCGTTTTCGGGATCCCGCATGTTCATGCCGGCCATGGACATCCCGCCCATGTCGCTTGCCGGCGCCGTGCCCTGGGCTGGCGCTCCGTGGTCCATGCCCGCCATGGCGCCGTGATCCATCCCGGACATGCCAGCCATGTTCCCGTGGTCCATCCCGCCCATCCCCATGTCGCGCATGGTCAGGTTCGGAACCTCGCGCAGCGGCGGGACCTCGGCCGTCATGCCGAGGCGCGGCGCCAGGGTCGCCCGTCCCATGCCCGAGCGGTCGATGGCCTCGGACACGACCGTGTAGGCGCGGTCCTCGGTGGGCCGGACGATCACGTCATACGTCTCGGCCACCGAAATCTGGAACTCGTCAGTCTCGACCGGCCGCACGTTCTCGCCGTCGGCTTGGACCACCGTCATCGGCAGGCCCGGAATGCGGACGTTGAAGATCGACATGGCCGAGGCGTTGATGATCCGCAGCCGCACCCGCTCGCCCGGCCGGAACAGGCCAGTCCAGTTCTCCTGTGGCCCGTGGCCGTTGATCAGATAGGTGTAGGTGGAGCCGTTGACGTCGAGAATGTCGCGCGGGTCCATTCGCATCTGGCCCCACATGCGCCGCTCCTCCAGGCTCATTCGGTCCTCGCCCGAGATCAGACCGGAGAGGGTGGTGCGCTGGCGGTTGAAATAGCCGGGGCTCTTCTTCAGCTTCTCGAGGATTTCGTGCGGATGCATGAAACTCCAGTCCGAAAGGACCAGCACATGCTCGCGGTCATAGGCGACCGGATCGGCGCCCGCCGGGTCGATGACGATCGGACCGTAGTGACCCATCGCCTCCTGAAGGTTGGAATGGCTGTGGTACCAGAAGGTGCCCGACTGCTTGATCGGGAACTCGTAGACGAAGGTCTCGCGGGCCTTGATGCCGGGGAAGCTGATGCCGGGCACGCCGTCCATCTGGAACGGCACCAGCAGGCCGTGCCAGTGGATCGAGGTATCCTCGTCCAGGGTGTTGGTGACGGACAGGCGGACGTTCTGGCCCTCGCGCAGGCGCAGCAGGGGCGCCGGCAAGGTCCCGTTGATGGTCACCGCGTGGCCGGTTCGCCCACTCACGGTGAACGGCGAGTGGCCGACGGTCAGGTCGATGTTCGGCCCGGTCAGGGTCGGCAGTTCGGCCCTCAGACCCGCCGATCCCGTCTGCGCCCAGGCGGGCAGCAGGCCTTGCAGCCCCAGCAGACCGCCTCCGGCGGCGGCGCCACGGAGGAGGGTTCGGCGATCAAGGCGTAGGGTCGACATCAGTGAGGAGTTCCTTGTCGGCGGTTGAGCCGCTCGTTCAGATACGCATCCGGGCGACGCATCCCTTGCGTCAGGTCGCCACAGCCAGGGAGATCGCGACGTTGTGCACCTTCCCGCCGTGGGAAGGTCAAGCGTCCTGGTCCGGCGGCCACTGCATCCTTTCCGCCAGCTTCTTGCGCGCGCGGGCGACGCGGGTTTCCACAGCCTTCGGCGTGATGCGAAGGATGGAGGCGATTTCGGCATGCGACCGCTTCTCGAGCGCGGCGAGCAAGAGCGGCGCCTTCAGGGTGTCCGGAAGATCAGCCAAGGCGCGTTGCAGGGTCTCGGCCCGCCGCCGATCGTCCAACCGGGTCTCGGGCGAAGGCGCATCGTCGCCCACTGCCGTCGCCTCGGACGCATCCAGGCCCATGATCCCGCGCACAACGCGGCGCACCGCGCGCCGGCGATTCCAGTCGCGGCATTTGTTGAGGGCGATGGAGCGCAGCCAGACATCGAAGGGCCGAGCCGGATCGTACCGTGGGAGGGCGAGCCAGGCGGACGCATAGGCTTCCTGAAGCACGTCGTGCGCCTCGGCCTCGTCGCCGACATACCGGCGGATGAACCGATACAGCTCGGCCTTGGTGGCCGCCACCAAGGCGGTGAAGGCGGCCCGGTCGCCGCGCGCCGCGCGAACCTCGATCCTCTCTTCGCCTCCCACGCGCCGCGCTTAGCCGGCGTCGTGGCGCAGGGCGTCGACGACGGCTTCGTCGAACACCTCGGCCTGGGCGGGGGTCAGCACCGATCGCATCTCGAAGACATGGGCGATCGTCGCCTTCTGGAGATCGCCCATGGCGACGTGGAAATGATCGACCGCGGCCTGGACCTGAGGCGTGTCGCCGTCGCTGGCGGCGATGGCGGCGGCCAGTTCGCGGTTCGCGGCGCGGACCTCGGCCTCCAGCCCGGGGCGCTGCGCGGCGAAGCGGGCTTCGATGACGTCCAGACGGCTATCCTGCTCGGCGCTCAGATCGAGCTTCTCGTGGACGACGCTGTGCAGGTTGGGCGGCTGCCGCTCCCGCATGATCCAGGCCGCGCTGGCCCAGGTCGCCGCGCCGCTGGCCAGCGCGGCCAGGACCGCCGTGAGGGCGATGGACTTCCAGGTCGCCCTCATCCCCGGGCGTCCAGGCCGGCGAGGGGCGACAGACCCGCTGAAACCGTGAAGATGCGCATCTCCGACGGCTCTGGCTGCGGCGCCAGAAGCATCAGGCCGCCGTTGGCGCCCCCGATTGCGAAAGCCATCGCCACGGCGGCGATCCGCACCTGATGAACGCGGGCCCGCTCCCGGCGCGCGTCGATCCGCGCCCAGACGGCGTCCTCAAGGCCGGCGAGCCGCCTGCCATCGCCTGGCGCGACCGCGCCGATCAGTCTGTCCATGTCGTCAGTCATCGCGCACCTGCGTCACGCCCCCTCTGCCATACGCGCCGGCTACAACTTCCCCTCATGAGGGGAAGCGCCGGCCTTTGCGTAGATACCAGAGAACGATCGGGACAGCCGGGTCGTCCATGGGGGATCGATGTGAACGACAGGTCAGGCCCCACGCGGGTTCCCTTTCCGGACGTGCTCGATCCGCTCACCAGCGTGAGGTTCTTCCTCGCGCTCGGCGTCGTGCTGTTTCACTTTCAGCTCTACTGGACTCTCCCGCCCGAAAGCGCAGGCCTTCTCAACCGAGCCCGGCTGGGCGTGGATGTCTTTTTCATCCTGTCGGGCTTCATTCTCACGCACGTCTATCTCCAGGGAGACCGTGCGCCGGGCTACCGGCGGTTCCTGGCGGCGCGGTTCGCGCGGATCTACCCGGCCCACCTCTTTATCCTTCTGGCGATGCTTGCTCTGGTGCTCTTGGCCCCCATGGTCGGCGTCGGACTGGAGCCCGGCCGGTTCAATCCCACCGACTTCGCCGGCACGCTGCTGCTGGTCCAGGCGTGGTTCCCGCGCGAAACCTTGGCGCTCTGGAACGGACCGGCCTGGTCGCTGTCCGCGGAGTGGTTCGCCTATCTGGCGTTCCCCGCCTACGCCGCCCTCGCCCTGCGCCTGCGGTCCCGGCCTTGGGTGCTGATCGCGCTTGCCACAGCGCTGTTTGTCGCGCTCGACGCCTTCTATCGCGTCCACTTCGGACGGGTTCTGCCTCGGGCCGAGGACAGTCTGGGCATCCTGAGGATCATTCCCGAATTCCTTTACGGGATGGGTCTCTACTACCTCGGGCAGCGCTGGACGCCTTCGTCCCTTACGGCGGTCACGGCCGCCTTGGGGACCACGGCCGCGATCCTTGGTCTCATGCAGATCGGCGCCGACGATCGGTTCATAGTGGCGGCGGCCGGTCCCTTCATCCTGTCGCTCGCTTTGCTGGCGAAGGCGCGCGTGCGAACCTTCCTGTCACATCCTGCCGCCCTGTTCGCGGGCGAGGCCTCGTTCGCCCTCTACCTCGTGCACATCCCCATTCTGATGGTGTGGCGCAATGCGGCGCAGGCGGTCGCCGGCTGGCCAGGAGACTACAGGATGGGCCTGGGCGAGCTGAGCGCGATGCTGGTGTTGACGCTCGCCGCCGCCGCCGCCATCCATGTCTTCATCGAGCAGCCGGGGAGACGGTGGCTCCGGGCGCGAATGACGTCGCAGCGCGCCGATCCCGTCGAAGCCAGACGATCCGTTCACAGTGATCAGGGAGAACCCTTTTGAACCCCGCCAACTTGAATCGTCGCCTGTTCCTCGGCGCCGCCGCGTTCGTGGGCATGACGGGAACAGCCTGCGCCCAAACCCCGCGATCTAGAAACCTGACGGTCTTCAAGACGCCGACCTGCGCCTGCTGCGACGCCTGGATCGCGCACATGCGCGACGCGGGCTTCAGCGCCACCATCACAGTCCTGCCGAGCCTTCAGTCCGTGCGGAGCAGCCGGGGACTGCCGGACGCGCTGGCGTCCTGTCACACCGGGTTGATCGACGGCTACCTGGTCGAGGGCCATGTGCCGGCTCGGGACGTCATCCGTCTGCTGGCGGAACGCCCCACGGCGGTCGGCCTCGCCGTGCCTGCCATGCCGCTGGGTTCGCCCGGCATGGAGACGCCGCAGGGCCACACGGAGCCTTATGACACCTTGCTGGTGCTGCGGTCTGGGGCGACCCGCGTGTTCGCCCGCCACAACCAACCGACCTGACCCAGATCGATCCCAGTCCATCCAGATCACCACACATCGGAGCCTGTCGTGTCCCGCATTTCTCTCGCCCTCGCCCTGTCGCTCGCCGTGCTTTCGGCGACGCCGGTCTTCGCTCAGGACCACGCGCACGGCCCCGACCACGCGCCCAGCTCGGTCGCCGCAGAGGCCGCGGACGCGGCCGCCGCCGTCGACGCCTTCCACGCCGCGCTCAAGGCCGGCGATACGACCGCCGCTCTGGGGTTTCTGGCGCCGGATGTGATGATCTTCGAAGAAGGCGGCGCGGAGCGATCGCGCGATGAATACGCCTCCCATCACCTAGGTTCGGACGCCGCCTTCGCCGCAGCCTCTGAAGCCACGGTAACGCGCAGATCGGGCTGGGCCGACGGCGACGTCGCCTGGATCACCAGTGAGGGCCGCACCACAGGCCAGTTCAACGGCCGCGCGGTGGACCGTTTGACGACGGAAACCATGGTGCTGAAACGGCACGCCGACGGCTGGCGCATCCATCACATCCATTGGTCCTCACGGACGCCGGGATAGCCGTCCGCCAGTCCGGCTGAGAGCCAGCGTCACCCGATCGTCTGAACCGCCGCGTTGCAAGCGTCCTCGCAACGACGACAGGACTCCGCGCAGAGGCGGCAGTGCTCGTGCATGTCGGCATGGCGCTCGCACTCCTCGGCGCACAACCGGCAAGCCTCCGCGCAAGCCAGCAGAGTCATGCGGATAACAGACTCGTTGGAGCCGGTTCGGCGTGAACCGACGGAACCGGCGGCAGCACAGAGGTCCGCGCAATCCTGATTCAGGCGAATGCACTGCTGGAGTTGCTGCACCATCTCCTCGCCCAGACAGGCGTCGGCGCAGATGACGCAGGACTGTGCGCAGGCGTAGCATTCGTCGATACAACGAGCGAGCGCCGTGTTCACCGAACCTCGAACGAGTGGGTGTGTGCTGATGATCGTCTCGGCGTGCATGCTGCTCTCCTCTTGGTGGACAGGGAGATAAGCAGGCGGTTCGGACCGCGTTCCAAAACGATATTTTGAGGCGCCGGCTCTGAGGGAAGACATGGTTCGCTGCGTATGTGTCCGACTGCGACGCCAGGGAAGCAGGCTCTCGAGAACTTGCGGCCGGACGTGACACCATAGGGCTGCGCTGATTTGATCAACGCATCACTCACGCTTGGCGGAGCAGCTTCTACAGTGCGGCCGGCGGCGCCAGCGTGCCCATCACCGCCACGATGGCCAACACGACGGCTCCGGCGAGCGTCTCCGCGATGACGCTGCGTCTGAGCTTGTGAAGCGCCTGGCGAGGATCCTCGCCGCCCGTTAGGGCCGCGCCCAGCGTCGGGGTCAGGCGGAATCGGTTGCCGGCCGCCAGAGCGAGCATCGCGACGAACAGGACGAGTTTGGCGATCAGAAGCTGGCCGTAGAGACTGCCTCCGAGGACTCCCACGCGAGCCGGTCCTATTAAGAACCAGCTATTCACAAGGCCGGACCAGACCAGCAGCGTAACCGCGATGGTTCCCAGGCCGGCGAACCCGTGCAAAGCACGATGGATCGCAACATCGTCGGGCGCGCTCCGGCGTCGCAGCATTATCGTCAAAACGGCCAAAGCCCCCAGCCACAGGGCTGCGGCGATGGCGTGAACGATGTCGGCGACGAGATGGAGCAGCCCGCCCGGCCCGTCGGTCGCCGCACCGTGACCCGTCCAGGCGAAGCTGGCGGTCACGACCAATCCGAGTGCGACGGTCAGGCTCCATAGCGCCCGTCCGGGCCTCACGGCGATGACCGCGACAAGGCCGAGAAAGGCGATGGCCGCCCGTATGACCATGGCCATTCCCAAGGCCGTCCCCGTGACCATGAAGGACAGGGACGCAGGCTTGACCGCCTCGCTCAAGGATCCCGCCATGATGGCGGTTTGGGCGATGAAACCGGCGAGCGAAGCGAGCGCAACCACCAGCGCCGCCCAGATGAGTGTGGGTCGAGCCCAGGTCAGGGCGGGGCCTTCGCTATCCTTGAAGCTGTAGAGCAGGAACAGCGGCGCGCCGAGGAGCACGACCGCGCCGCTGTATTGAAGCCAGCGGAGTGCGATGACCGCGACCTCAAGCACCGGGTCACCGAACCGAGAAGGCGTAGGACCCGGTCATCCGGTGGCCGTCGCTCGACGCGATGCGCCAGTCGACGCGGTAGGTGCCGGCCGTCAACGGGCGAGCCAAGGTCCCCGTCAGGGTCTTTCCATCCTCCGATGCCGAGACCCGGATCTCGACCTTCTCACCCGCCGCGTTGACGACGTCGAAGCTGGAGAAGGCGGGCACGCTGCGCTCGCTGAAGGTCAGGCTCACGGCCCGCGTCGGCGCGACCGTGGCGTTCGCCGCCGGAGTGGAACTGACCAGACGGGCATGCGCCGCCGCCGGCCCTGCGGCCAGGGTCACGGCCGCCACGATGGCGGCGATGGGTATGGGGTCGAAATAACGCATACTTGGTCTCCAGACGTTCGGCCGATCCCGGCCTTCTGTTTCTCTACGCGCCAAGCGCGTGCTTCCCTCGTGAAGGACGGTCGCGGCCGATCCAGGGATCGGCCGCGACCCCTTATGCGATGCCGTAGCCGGCCTGCTCGATCGCGGCCCTGATGAGAGCTTCGTCCGCCTCGCCTTCCACCCGAAGCGTCCCGGTGGGGATCTCGATCTCCATCCGGGCCCTGGGCGCCACTTCGGCGACAGCGGCTCTCACCGTCGCGGCGCAGCCGCCACAGGTCATTCGCTCAACCTTCAATTCGATCATCGTCATCTCCTTTGTCGATCGACGACGAGGCAGGTGGGGTTTGCCATCGTGGGAAGGTCAAGGGGGCGGCATCGGGCTTGACCTTCCAACGGGGGGAAGGAGCACCGGAGCCGCCGGAGGATGATCTGATGTACCACGAAGGACGACACGACACTCCGGAGCCCGCCCGCCTGACGCGACCGGGCGACGGTTCGTTGAACAGGCTGGCCTTTACCGCGACGCTTCATTGTCTGTGGGGCTGCGCCGTGGGCGAGGTCATGGGGATGGCCGTCGGAACGGCGCTCGGATGGAGCGCCCTGCCGACCATCGCCTTGGCCGTCGCTCTGGCCTTCCTGTTCGGCTACGCCTTCACCATGGTCCCGCTGTTGCGGGCGGGGATGGCGTTCGGCGCTGTCCTGAAGCTGGCGCTGCTGGCTGATATCGCGCGGGCAGGGTCACGCGGTGGTGCACGATCATCACGGCCGCTGAGGCGTCCGGTTGGTCGCAGCGGCCGGAACAGCCGGCCGGTCCCATCCGTTGGCCCGGCTTCGGGAACAAGGATTGGGAGAGTGAAATGAAAATGGGTTGGGGCCGGTTCGCCGGGATGATCGCCACCTCGACGGTGGTGATGTTCGTCTTCATGTATCAGCTGGTTTATAGCTGGGACCACGTCTTCTTCAGCCTGAACCGGATGATGGCGTCGCTCATCATGGGCTGCGTCATGACCATCATCATGCTCGGATTCATGTGGAGCATGTATGAGGGCAAGCGCACCAAGATCATGATCGTCGCCGCGGCCGCCGTCCTTGGGGTCGCGCTGCTCTCCATGAACCGCTCGCAGACGCTGGTCAGCGACTCCAGCTTCATGAAGGCGATGATCCCGCATCATTCGATCGCGATCAATAACGCTCGAAAGGCGTCGATCAGCGACCCCCGTGTGCGAGAACTGGCGGACGAGATCATCTCCAGCCAGGTCCGTGAGATCGAGGAAATGAAGCTTCTTCTCGCCGACATCGATCGAAACGGAGAGCGCGCCGCCCAACCTCTGCCGGCGCGGCCGGCCGTGCTCACGCCCGACATGCAGCCGAAAATCCGGGAGGCTGTGCGTTAGGCGTAGGGGCCAAGGCGCTGCACAGCGACGTCGCGTGACGCGGATTTGGAAGGACGCTTGACCTTCCCATGACTGGAAGGTTCATCAAGGGCGGGACTTCGATTTTGGAGACCGTCCCGATGACCGCCACCACCTTGCGAACCCTCGACATTCCCGTGCTCGGCATGACCTGCGCCAGTTGCGTCGGTCGGGTCGAGAAGGCCATCCGAGCCGCGCCCGGCGTGAAGAGCGCCACAGTCAACCTCGCTGCCGAACGCGCGCGAGTGGAGCTGGACGACGCCGGCTCTGCGGCGGCGGTGACCCAGGCGATCCGCTCCGCCGGCTACGAGCCCATCGAACGCACCGTCGAATTGAAGATCACGGGCATGACGTGCGCGAGTTCCGTCGGCCGGGTCGAGCGCGCGCTGAAGGCGACGTCCGGCGTCCTCGACGCAAACGTCAACCTCGCGACGGAACGCGCCACCGTCCGGGTGCTGGAAGGCGCCATTGACGCCCGCGCCCTGACAGAGGCCGTGGCCAAGGCGGGCTACACCGCCGAGCCGGCGTCCATGCCTGACGCGACCAGCGAGGATCGCGAGCAGGCTTCGCGAGCGGCCGAAATCCGCAGCCTGGGACGCGCCGTCGTCGTCGCGGGCGCCGCGACCCTTCCCCTGTTCGTCGTGGAGATGGGGCTGCACTTCGTTCCCGGCGCCCACGGCTGGCTGATGGACTCCATTGGCATGACGCCCTGGCGGATCGTCAGCTTCCTGCTGGCGACCTTCGTGCTCTTCGTTCCGGGTCTGCGCTTCTACCGCAAAGGCGTGCCGAACCTCGTCAGGCTGACGCCGGACATGAACTCGCTGGTCGTGCTCGGCGCCACCGCCGCCTGGGCCTTCTCGACCGTCGCGACATTCTTCCCCCAATGGCTGCCGGACGGGACCGCCAATGTCTATTTCGAGGCGGCGGCGGTGATCGTGACCTTGATCCTGGTCGGCCGTTGGTTTGAAGCGCGCGCGAAGGGGCAGACCAGCCAGGCCATTCGTCGCCTGATGACACTGCAGGCCAAGACCGCGCGCGTCGAACGGGACGGGTCGGAGGTCGAGTTGTCGGTCGATCAGGTCACCCCCGGCGACGTGATCGTCGTCCGGCCCGGCGAACGCGTTCCCGTCGACGGTTCGGTGCTGTCCGGCGGCTCGTATGTCGATGAGTCCATGCTGACCGGCGAGCCGATCCCGGTCGAGAAGGTTGAGGGCGCCAAGGTTGTCGGCGGCACGATCAACACCACAGGCGCCTTCCGCTTCCGTGCGGAAAAGGTGGGCTCTGAGACCGTGCTGGCGCAGATCGTGCGGATGGTCGAGGCCGCGCAGGGCGCCAAGCTGCCAATCCAGGCGCTGGTCGACAGGGTGACCGGCTGGTTCGTGCCCGCCGTCATCGGCGTTGCCGTGCTGACCTTCGGCGTCTGGCTGGCATTCGGGCCGCAGCCGGCGCTCGGCTTCGCTCTCGTCAATGCGGTCGCGGTGCTGATCATCGCATGCCCCTGCGCCATGGGACTGGCGACCCCGACCTCGATCATGGTCGGGACTGGCCGCGCCGCCGAACTCGGCATCCTGTTCCGCAAGGGAGAGGCGCTTCAGGCGCTCCAGAGCGTCGAGGTCGTCGCCTTCGACAAGACCGGCACCCTGACCGAGGGACGGCCGGAACTGACGGACCTCACCGTCGCCGAAGGCTTTGCCGAGGACGAGGTGCTCAGCCTTGTCGCCGGGCTGGAGACCCGGTCGGAGCATCCGATCGCCCGCGCCATCATCAGGGCCGCGGAGGAGCGAGGTCTGCCGGTTCCTGATCCTGAGACCTTCTTGTCTCGTCCCGGCTTTGGCGCCGAGGGCCGGGTCGCCGGACGATCCGTTCAGGTCGGCGCCGACCGGCTGATGCGCGGCTTGAGCCACGATCTTACCGTCTTCGCCGTCCAGGCCGAGCAATTGGGAGAGGAGGGCAAGAGCCCGCTCTACGCGGCGATCGACGGCCGCTTGGCAGCGATCATCGCCGTCGCCGATCCGATCAAGCCCACAACCTCGGCCGCCATCGCCGCCGTTCACGCGCTGGGTCTGAAGGTCGCAATGGTCACCGGCGACAATCGCCGCACGGCCGAGGCCGTCGCCCGCCGCCTCGGTATCGACGAGGTGCACGCCGAGATCCTGCCGGACGGCAAGGTCGAGGCGGTCCGCGCCCTTCAGACTGGCGGCCGTCGCGTCGCCTTCGTTGGAGACGGCGTCAATGACGCTCCAGCTCTCGCGGCGGCGGATGTCGGCCTCGCCGTCGGAGGCGGAACGGACGTCGCCATCGAGAGCGCGGATGTGGTCCTGACCGGCGGAGACCTCCGCGGCGCGGTGAACGCTGTCGCTCTGTCGCGCGCCACGATGGGCAACATCCGTCAAAACTTGGTGTGGGCGTTCGGCTATAACGTCGTGCTGATCCCCGTGGCGGCGGGTTTGCTGTTCCCGCTGTTCGGTTGGTTGCTGTCGCCCATGCTCGCGGCCGGCGCGATGGCCCTGTCGAGCGTCAGCGTTCTGACCAATGCTTTGCGTCTGCGCGGCTTCAAGACCCGCTTCGAGGGAGATGTCGCATGAACATCGGCCAGGCCTCCAAGGCGACCGGCGTGTCGACGAAGATGATCCGCTACTACGAGTCCGTCGGCCTCATCCGGCCAGCGGACCGCACGGATAGCAACTATCGGGACTTCGGCGAGCGGGACATCAACGAGCTGCGCTTCATCCGGCGTGCCCGAAACCTGGGCTTTTCAGTCGAAGAGATTGGTCAGCTGCTCGCGCTTTGGAGAGACCGCGCGCGCCCCAGCCGCGAGGTCAAGACGGTAGCGGAAAAACACGTCGCGGATCTCGATGCCAAGATCGCTGAGATGCAGTCGATGGCCGACACACTGCGGCACCTTGCCCACTGTTGCGCGGGCGATGATCGTCCCGACTGCCCGATCCTGTCCGACTTGGCAGGGCCATCGGCGGGTAGTGTTGCGCCTTCGTTGTAGGGGACAGCCGTACGGCCTAGGAATTGAATTGGCCATCGGTCGAGAACCTGGGTCAGTAGCAGGGCCGTGACTGGACGTGTCGGTACCGGCATGGCTCCCTACCGACGCAACAGGGGGCGACCATGGGCATCGTGCGATTGGGTGCGGACGGGAGCGTGGAAGTGCTGGAGCGGAGCACGCCGGAGGAGGCGGCCCGCGCGCAGGAGGGGTTGCTCAATCTGGCTCGGGCTCTCGGCCGACTGGCGGCTGCTCGCGACTTTGACGCGGCGAGACCGAGGGGCGCCGCTGCGGCTGAGGCGGATGAGATCGACCCGTAATCCGAGGCTGTTCTCGCGGTAGACCCTCATGGTATCTCAGAAGTAAGGTGTGCACCGGCGCGATTCGTTGACAAACGATGCTTTTGACGTTGTCAATACATCTCGAAAGATGTCGTGATCACGCGCTTTTTACATGGTAATATTTCATCAGTGTTTTCAACAGTCCTGTGTATTTTCGGACAGCGACACGGTGCCGTCAGCTTCATGCGTGAAAAAACCCCTACAGATCAAAGCACTACTGGCGCTGATGTAATCGAGTGGGAATAGCGGCCGCCTCGTTCTGAGGCGCTTCTAGCTGCGCGATGTCTGATGAAGCCTCGCCGGCAAGAACGTTCCTCCTGATCGATTATCCAGAAAGCGGGGAACGCTGTCGGAAGGGCGTTGTTGTTTCCTTGTCCAAGGAGATCGCTCATGTCCGACCTGTCTCGCACCCCCGCTGAAACCGTGCGCCCCCTCGCCGTCGTGACCGGCGCCTCATCCGGCATCGGCTACGAACTGGCTCGGCTGTTCGCCGAGGATGGTCACGACCTGATTATAGCCGCTGACCGGCCGCTGGCCGAGGCGGTGCAGGGGTTGCAAGCGCTCGGCGCCGGGGTGGAAGCGGTCGAGGCCGACCTGTCGTCGGAGGAAGGCGTCCAAGCTCTCTATCGGACGATCGCCGGTCGGCCGGTCGACGCGTTGGCGGCCAATGCGGGCCATGGCCTCGGCAAGGGTTTCCTCGACGAAGGCTTCGACGACATCCTGCATGTGATCAACACGAACATCACGGGCACGGTCCGGTTGGCGTATCTCGTCGGCCGCGAGATGCGTGAGCGGGGGCGAGGCCGCATCCTGTTCACCGGCTCGATCGCCGGTCTGATGCCGGGCAGCTTCCAGGCCGTCTACAATGCGTCGAAGGCGTTCGTGGACAGCTTTTCCTTCGCGCTGCGCAACGAGCTGAAGGACAGCGGCGTCAGCGTCACCGTGCTGATGCCCGGGCCGACGGACACCGAATTCTTCGAACGTGCGGGGCTGATGGACACCAAGGTCGGCCAGGACGACAAAAAAATGGACCCCGCCGATGTGGCGCGGATCGGTTTCGAGGCGATGAAGCGCGGCGACGGTGATGTCGTGGCGGGCTTGGGCAACAAGCTGCAGGCCGCCATGGCCGCCGTCACGCCTCAGTCGATGCTGGCCGAACAGCACCGCAAGATGGCCGAGCCGGGCTCCGGAAACTGAGGCCTGGGGTGGGCGACCGCCCGTTCCGACCTGTCGTCGAGTTCATCCGCGCGCCCCAATCCCGCCGCAATCCGCTACAAATGTAACGCTACAAATGTAGCGGTGGAGCGGTGACATGGTGGAAGGACTGCCTCGACGCGAACGGGAGGTCTTCGAGGCGCTGTGCCGCTTGGAGAGCGCGACCGCCGCCGCCGTCCGATCGGGTCTGTCCGATCCGCTGAGCGACTCGGCCGTCCGTACCCTGCTGGCCCGGCTGGAGGCCAAGGGGCTGGTGCGGCGTCGGCGGGGCGCGGAGGGTTTCGTCTATGCGCCCGCGTCCAGCCCGGAGACCGTCGCGGTCGGCGCGCTGAGACGGATGGTCGACACTTTCTTCGCCGGCTCGGCGGCCAATGCGGCGACGGCGCTGCTGGGGCTCGGGGATCGGCTGACGCCCGAAGAGGCCGCCGCCCTGGAGCGGGCCATAGACGAAGCGGTGGAGCGGGAGCCATGAGCTGGGACGTTCTCGCCGGCCTGGCGCTGAAATCCGCCGTTGTCGCCGGGGCGGGATTGGTCGTCGCCCGGCTGCTGGCGCGCAACGCAGAGGATCGCGTCGACATCCTGCGGGCGACGGTGTGCCTGCTGCTGGCTCTGCCGGTCGCCGCCGCCCTGCTGCCGTCGCTGAACCTGGCGGTCCTGCCCGCCGCGCCGTCGGTCGAACCGATCACGACGCCGATGTGGAGCGGCGCGGTCGAGCCCGTGAGCGGGGTGGAGGTGTCCGGCAGCCTGCCGTGGCCCGACGCCATCGCCGTGATCCTAGGGCTGTGGCTGGTGGGCGTCGCCGTCCTGGCCGGACGGCTGGCGCTGGGCGTCGCGGCCCTGGCGCGATGGACGGAGGAGGGACGGGAGGTGGATCACGGCGCCTGGCGCCGGCCGCTGGACCGGCTGCCCGCGCGCCGTCGCCCGCGTCTGGTCAGCCATCCGCGTCTTGCCGGCCCGCTGAGCTGGGGCGTGTCGCCCGGCGTGGTGCTGATCGACAAGGCCAGCCTGGCCGACGCCGGGGCCGCCGACGCGGTGCTGGCGCACGAACTGGCGCACCTGCGGCGCCGGGACTGGCTGTTCCTGGTGCTGTCCCGGCTGGCGCTGGCGCTGTTCTGGTTCAATCCGCTGGTCTGGCGTCTGTCGGTCGAACTGGCCGCCGCCTCCGAGGACGCCGCCGACGCCGCCGCGCTGGGGTCGGTCGATCGCCAGACCTACGCCCGCGCTCTTGTTCGACTGGCCGCACAACCCGCCGTTTCCGCCGCCATGCCCATGGCCGCGTCATCCAATGACCTGAAGAAGAGGATCGCCTGCATCATGTCCCAGACCCGCTCGCGCCGCCGCCCGCTGGCCGTCGCCCTGACCGTCGCCGCGCTGGCCGGCGTCGGCACCCCGCTGGCCGCCCTGGATCTAAGCCGGGAGGCGTGGATCGCGCCGCCGGCGCCTCCGGCTCCGCCCGCTCCGCCGACCCCGCCCGCTCCGCCGTCGTTCGAAGCGCTTTCGCCCGCGCCGCCGGCGCCTCCGTCTCCCCCCGCCCCGCCGGCGCCCCCGCCGCCTCCGCCCTCGACCGCCGGATGGAGCCATCATGTCTATATCTCCGACGACGCCGAGAGCCGTCAGCTTCGCGAGGAGGCGCGGGCGCAGGCCCAGGAGGCTCGCGCCGTCGCCGCCGAAGCCCGTCGGCAGGCGCAGGAGGCGCGACGCCACGCCTCCGCGGACGCCGCCCGGCATCAGGGACTTGCGCGGGCGGCGCAGATCACCGCTGATCAGGCGCTCGCGCATGCCGCACGGGCGCGGGAAGAGGCTGAGCGCGCTCGCGAACACGCGGCCAAGCAGATGGTCCATGCCCGAGCGGAAATGGGACGCGGCGCGGAGCATATGCGCCGGGGCGCCGATGAGATGCGTCGCGAGGCCGTCCGCCTGCGCGATCCGGCCTATCGCGCGGAGCAGATCGCGAAGAACCGCGAGCGCGGCTCCGAGGTGACGGACGCCCAACTCCGCGACCTGGCCGACCGTCTGCCGGGGCAGGCGGACGAGCTGGACGCCCAGGCCGATCGTCTGGCCGCGAGCGCGCGCGGGACCTGAGGGAGGACGCGGGCGTCGCGGCGCCCGCTATTCCGCCGCGTGCGGCACGCTTCGGCGATCGGAGACGCGAGCCAACTCCTCCGGCGCGAAGTCATCGACAGCGACCACCGCCGCGACGGCTTCGTCGGCCCGGCGCAGCAGGTCTAGTTCGTCCGCCGAAGCCAGGCCCTTGTCCGCCGCGATCCGCCAGTCGCGGATGCGCTGGGCGCGCAGCCGGTCGTGGATCGGCTGGGTCTCGACCACCAGCCGGAAGGCTTCCTCCAGCCGGCCCACGGCCTCGTCGCCGATATAGACGCCCTCCGTCAGCCGGTCGCGCGTGGCGGACGGCTCCATGATCAGGCGAGCGCAGGCGCGCACCGTGTGATCGCGGGGCCCGGTGCGGATCACGCCGAACGGCAGGACGAAGACCTTCAGCAGCCAGGCGGCCGGACGGTTGGGGAAGTTGTCCAGGATCTCCTTCAGCCGCCGCTCGATGGTCAGGAAGCCGTCCTGCATGACGTAGTCCAGCAGCGGCAGGTCCTCGACCTGGCGGCCTTCATCCTCCCAGCGCTTCAGGGCCGCGCTCATCATGTAGAGTTCGGACAGGATGTCGCCGAACCGCGCCGACAGCATCTCGCGCCGCTTCAGCTCTCCGCCCATGGTCAGCAGCGCCATGTCCGACGCCAGGGCGAAGGCGG
Source organism: Pseudomonadota bacterium (assembly GCA_023451375.1). Lineage (GTDB taxonomy): Bacteria > Pseudomonadota > Alphaproteobacteria > Caulobacterales > Caulobacteraceae > Brevundimonas. The sequence goes on along the minus strand of JAEXZS010000004.1, from coordinate 5,647 downwards.
CGGCGTAACGGCCCATGCGGCGATAGTGGCGGCGCGTCGGACCGGAGGTGGGGGTCTCGCCGAACAGGCCGTCAGTCCAGGCGCTGGTGAAGGCGCGCCGCGCGGTGCGCAGGGTGTGGACGACGTGGGTCCAGAAGACGGCGTCGAACTGGGCCAGGCCCTTTTCGACGTCCTGCTCGGCCAGCGCCTGCATCTCCTTCAGGATATACGGATGGGCGCGGATGGCGCCCTGGCCGAAGACGATCAGGCTGCGCGTCAGGATGTTGGCGCCCTCGACGGTGATGCCCACCGGAACGGCGCGATAGAAGTTGCCCAGATAGTTGCTGGGCCCGTCGATCACCGCCTTGCCGGCGTGGACGTCCATGGCGTCGTTGGCGGCGATCCGCATCCGCTCGGTCGCGCCGTGCTTCATGATGGCCGAGACGACGGAGGGGTGATGGCCCAGCGCGAGCCCTGAGCAGGTGAAGCGCCGCGCGGCGTCCAGAAGATAGGCGTTGGCGGCGATGCGGGCCAGGCGCTCCTGCACGCCCTCGAACTCGCCGATGGGGATGCGGAACTGCTGGCGGACGCGGGCGTAGGCGCCGGTGGTGCGCGCGGCCAGCGCCGCGCCGGCCGCCGACAGCGAGGGCAGGGAGATGCCGCGCCCGGCCGCCAGCGCCGCGTTCAGCATCATCCAGCCCTGGCCGATGCGTTCGCGGCCGCCCAGCACGGCGTCCAGCGGCAGGAAGACGTCATGACCCTCGTTCGGGCCGTTGATGAAGGCCTGCATCGACGGCAGGTGGCGACGGCCTATGGTCACGCCCGACGTGTCGGTCGGGACCAGGGCGACGGTGATGCCCAGGTCTTCCTCGCCGCCCAGCAGGCCGTCGGGATCGCGCAGCTTGAAGGCCAGGCCCAGCACGGTCGAGATCGGCCCCAGGGTGATGTAGCGCTTTTTCCAATTCAGCCGCATGCCCAGCACCTTGCGGCCCTGGTATTCGCCCTCGCAGATCACGCCCTCGTCGGTCATGGAGGCGGCGTCGGAGCCGGCCTCGGGGCTGGTCAGGCCGAAGGCGGGAATCTCTCGGCCGTCGGCCAGACGCGGCAGCCAGTGATCGCGCTGCTCGTCCGTGCCGAATTGCATCAGCAGCTCGCCCGGCCCCAGCGAGTTCGGCACCATCACCGTGACGGCGGCGGAGGTGGAGCGGGTCGAGATCTTCCGCACCACTTCCGAATGGGCGTAGGCCGAGAACTCCAGCCCGCCATAGCGTTTCGGGATGATCATGCCGAAGAAGCGTTCGCGCTTCAGGAAGGCCCACACCTCCGGCGGCAGATCCTGGTCCTCCCAGGTGATCTTCCAGTCGTCCAGCATGGCGCACAGCTGGTCGACCGGGCCGTCGATGAACGCCTGCTCGGCTTCGGTCAGTTCGGCGGGCGGAATGTCGAGAAAGGCTTCCCAGTCCGGCGCGCCGGTGAACAGTTCGGCGTCCCACCAGACATCGCCCGCCTCGATCGCCTCGGCCTCGGTCGCCGACATCTCGGGCAGGACGGACTTGGCCCAGTGATAGATCGGGCGGGACAGTCGGTCTTTTCTGAACGACATGGGGAGACTCCAAACGGCGTCCCGTCCCAACGGCCGGCGTGCGGCCAAGGTTCAGATATTTCGGTCAGACGGAACGCCGCATCGGTCGGTCAGTGATGATCACCTCCGCCCGGCGTGACGCGTCGGACCGGCGCCTGGACCGTGACGGCGGGGGCCGAGGCGAACTGCAGCGTCAGCGGCACGGTCTCGCCCTCGACCATGGGCTGAGTCAGCTCCATCAGCATGATGTGGTTCCCGCGGGGCGCCAGGGCGACGGTCTCGCCCGCGGGCAGCGGCAGGCCGCCCTCGATCTGGCCCATCTTCATCATGCCGCCGTCCATGCTCATCTCATGGACCTGCAGCTGGGCGGCGCGGGGGGTGGAGCCCCCGGTCAGCCGATCGTCCGTGGTCGACTGGAAGGTGGCGAAACAACCGCCGGCGCGGGCGGCGTTCGGCGTCGCCCGGCACCAGGCGTCGGTCACGACGACGGCGGGCGCGGCGCCAGGCGCGGCCGCCGGTTCGCTCGAGGGGCCGCAGGCGGCGAGAACCAGCGGAGCGAGGGCGAGGATGCGTTTCATGGTCGAGACTCCTTTCAGGCGACGACGGATCGGCGCCGGATCAGTCGCGCCGCCCGGTCGAGCAGCAGGACGGCGATCAGGCTCAGTCCGGTCAGGGGATAGAGGATGGAAAGGGGGATGACGATGCCCAGGACCGCCGCGCGAACGCGGGCGCCGGGCGGGGCTGGCGGGGCGCCCAGCCGCGCGCGGGTCAGGCTCGGCGGGCGACGCTTCCACCACATCATCAGGCCGCTGATCGCCAGCACCCAGACGCCGATGCAGCCCAGCAGCATGACGATGCGGTTGATCTGGCCGTACTGCAGGCCCTGATGCACGGCGATGCCCCATTCGAAGGCCTTGGCGCCGACGCCGAACTGGCTCCAGCGGATGTCGGCCTTCACCGCGCCGCTCTGGCCGTCGACATACAGGGTGCGGGCGTCCTCGGCCTTTCGCGTCTGGCGCGCCACGGTCCAGGCCAGGTCGGCGGTCTGGGGGATGTTGACGATGTAGGGACGGGGCAGGCCCTCGGCGTCCGCCGTTGCGACGACGCGGCCCAGGCTGGGGTCATGAGCCATGTGGCCGTGCAGGACGGCGTGCTCCATGGTCCAGCCCACGCCGGCGGGCGCGTCGTGCGGCCTGGCGTGGCTCCAGGCGCTTGCGGCGGCCGGAGCGGGCGGACGGCCGAGGCCGCTCTCGCGCATGACGGTCATGAAGCGATCGCCCCAGACGGCCGACCACGGCATGCCGGTCACCGCCAAAAACAGCATGACCCCGCCGACGTAGAAGCCCGTCAGCGCGTGCAGATCGCGCCAGAACGGCCGGCGTTTCGCATCGCCCGTCCTCGGCGCGAAAGCCGCCACGCTGGTCCGACCGCGCGGCTGCCACAGGTACAGGCCGGTGGCGAACAGGATGATCGCCCAGCCGGCGACGATCTCGACGATCAGGTTCATCGCCGTTCCGAACAGGGTCAGCGAATGCAGCGCCTTGATCGTCTCCATGACCCCGCCATAGGCGGTGACGCCGGTGACGCGGGCGGTGTGCGGATCGACGAAGACGGTCTTCTGCGATCCGTCCGGCTGATCGACGCGGACCCGCACGGCCTCGTCCGGCGCGGCCGGGACCAGCACGTTCGCCGCCCGGCCCTCGCCGGCCTTGGCCGCCGCCGCGATCCAGGCGTCGGGCGCGGCCTGGGTCGCGGCGGCCGGAACCTGGATCATCGGGCGATAGACCGCCCGGTCGATCTCGTCCTTGAACAGGTAGAGACCGCCGGTCAGGGCCAGCAGCATCAGGAAGGGCATGACGAACACGCCCGCATAGAAGTGCCAGCGCCAGACGGCGCGATAGGCGCCGGACAAACCGTCCGGCGCTGCCTCGTGGGTTGATCCCGACATCAGTAGGCCATCCTGAGGCCCAGGAAGAGGGCGCGGCCCTCTCCGGGGAAGAAGACGGCGGTCGAGGCCGCGCCGGCGTCCGTGACGGCCGAAAACTCGCCGACATAGCGCTCATCGGTCAGGTTGCGGGCGTCGGCGAAGACGGTCAGGCCGTCAGCGACCTCCCACGCGGCGTTCAGGCCCAGCACGGTGAAGCCCGGCGCCTTCATGGTGTTGGCGTAGTCGACGTAGGGATCGCTGATCCGCCATTCGATCGACGGCGTCAGGGACAGACCCGACGGATGCCGCCAGGTCAGCTCGGCCCGGTACATATGCTCGGGCACGACCGGCAGGCGGTTGTCGTCCCAGCGGGCGTCATCGACGAAGTGGAAATCGTTCCACCCATAGGTCTGGCGCAGCAGCAGGGAGCCCTCAGCCAATTCGAACGGCAGACGCCAGTCCAGGCCGGCCTCGACCCCCTGGTGGATCGTCTCGTCGGCGTTGAAGGTGGCGGCCGGAATGTCCGGCCCGACGACGAAGTTCAGGATCTCTCCGTCGATCTCGCTGCGATAGACAGTCAGGTCCCAGGCGAAGGCGCCGCGCCGTCCGCGCGTGCCGATCTCGGCGGTCCATGCATCCTGCACCTCCACGGGCGTGAAGCCGACAAGCGGAGCCTGAACGAGGGCGCCATAGGTCGGCGGCTCGACCGATCGGGTGACGTTGGCGAAGACCTGGGCGCCGTCTTCGGCTTCCCACAACAGGCCCAGACGCGGCGAGAACCATTCGTAATCGACGCCGTCGTCATTGGCCGCATTCAGCCGATCGGCGTAGTCGCGCGTCGCCTGTCCGAACGAGCCGCCCGCCACCAGCGCCAGCCGGTCGGTCACGAACAGCCGTCCTTCGGCGAAGACATCTAGGCCGGTCGCCTTCTGAAGATTGTCCGCCTGCAGCGCGCCTGCCTTTCCGCCCTGGTTTAGGTAGCGCTGGCTGTCGATCTGGCCGTCGCGATAGCTCAGCCCGTAGAACAGGTCGGCGCGCATGTCGCCGACCCGGCCGGTCCAGTCGAAGCGGCCGAACAGGCCGGCCGTCTCGCTGTTGGTGTGCAGCACCTGAAAGATCGGGTGCCACAGTTCCTTCTCCCAGCCCCAGACGGCGCCTTCGAAGACGGTGGAGTCGTTCAGGCGCCAGCGGGTCTGCAGCGTCAGGCGCTTCAGGGTCAGGTCGCGGGCCTGGTCGCCGGTGATGGCGCCGGGGTTGGCCATTTCCGGCGTGGTCAGGGCGTCCTCCAGCGACAGGGCGCCGGGGATGTCCTGCTTGATGTCCGCCGCCTGGAAGATCAGCCGCACCTCCCGATCCTCGCCGAACGAACGCCCGCCGTTCAGGGTCAAGCGGGACTGACCCTGTTCGCTGTGATCGCGATAGCCATCGGACTGCAGGGCCGAGACGGCGGCGAAGACATCCCAGTCGCCGGACACGCGCGCCAGCTGGGCGCTGGCCCGCAGACTGCCGAACGATCCGCCTTCCATCTGCAGCACCGTGTCGTCGGCGGCGGTGCGGCCGGTGGGCGTAACCAGGTTGATCGCCCCGCCCAGCTGGGCGCCGCCGAAACGCAGGGTGTTCGAGCCTTTGTAGATCTCGATGTAGCGGGCGCTCAGCGGATCGACGCCCTGGAAGTCCGAGAAGCCGTCGGCGTCGGCGAAGGGCACGCCGTCCTGGGCGAACAGGACGCCGCGCTGGTGGAAGCCCTGGGCGATGCCCGAGCCCCGGATCGATAGTCGCGCCTCCTCGCCATAGCGCTTCTGCGCCAGCACGCCCGGCACGTTGCGCAAGGTGTCGGAGAAGTTCTGGGCGAAACGGTTGGCGTAACTCTCGGACGAGACCACGGCGACGGCGCCGGGCGTGCGGCTGAGGCGATCGCGCGCCTCTGCGACCACGACGGGGTCGCCGGCGTCGCGGCTGGCGGTGACGATGACGCTGTCGAGCACGGTCGGCTCCGCAGTCTGGGCGAACGCGGGTGCGGCGACGGCCGCGAGCAGCAAGGCGCACGGCGCCGCTGAATATCTGAAAGACATGATGATCCTGAACACAGAGACGCGAGGACGCGGCCGGTCGCGCGGGCGAGGGTCTGGATTCAGGCGATGGGCGGCGCGGTGGAGGGC
>JAEXZS010000060.1 GCA_023451375.1 Pseudomonadota bacterium | reverse complement strand
CGCCTGCGGCGCCGCGCCAGGTGGGTCCGCGCGAGGAGCGGGTGAAGATGACGCGCCTGCGTCAGACCATCGCCCGCCGCCTGAAGGAATCGCAGAACACCGCCGCCCAGCTGACCACCTTCAACGAGGTGGACATGACCAACGTCATGGCCCTGCGGGCCCAGTACAAGGAAGTGTTCGAGAAGCGTCACGGGGTGAAGCTGGGCTTCATGTCCTTCTTCACCAAGGCGGTCGTGGCCGCCCTGCACGAAATCCCGGCCGTCAACGCCGAGATCGACGGCACGGACATCATCTACAAGAACCACTACGACATCGGCATCGCGGTCGGCACCGACAAGGGCCTGGTCGTGCCGGTGCTGCGCGACGCCGACACCCTGAGCCTGGCCGGCATCGAGAAGGGCATCGCCGCCCTGGGCAAGGCCGCCCGCGACGGCGCCCTGACCATGGACCAGATGCAGGGCGGCACCTTCACCATCACCAACGGCGGCACCTACGGCTCGCTGATGTCGACGCCGATCCTGAACGCGCCGCAGTCGGGCATCCTGGGCATGCACAACATCGTCCAGCGCCCGATGGCCATCAACGGCGAGGTCAAGATTCGCCCGATGATGTACCTGGCCCTCAGCTACGATCACCGGATCGTGGACGGCAAGGAAGCCGTGACCTTCCTGGTCCGCATCAAGGAACTGCTGGAGGATCCGCAGCGCGCGCTGCTGGACCTGTAGGCTCGCATATCAGCGATTGTGTCTTGGGGGCGGCGGTTCGGAAGGGATCGCCGTCCCTCTTCAATTGTCAGGTTACAAGCCGGGTTTTTCATGGCCTTATTCTCGCCATGGAGTGGGCGGCGCGCGCTATCGGGGTCTTCTACCTGCTGGGTGGGCTGATGCTTTTGTATCAGGCCTGGACCAACTGGCGTCTGCAGAGGACCCTGCCTCGTTTCCTCTCGCCCACCCCGGCCGAGCGGGCGGCCGACGGCATCATCGCGGTGGGCGGCGTGATGGTGCTGGTGTCCGGCGCGGCCCTGGCGCTGCTCAGCAGCTGGGCCGTCCTCGCCTTCCTGGCGGGCTGGGCCATCCAGGCCGGCTATCTGATCTGGGCCGCCCGCTGCCATCGCCCGCGCGAGGCCGTCGCCGACCACGGGCGTCGCCGATCGGTGGACGCCTTCGCCGCCTACACGATGGCCACGGCGGCGGTGCTGTGCCTGCCGATGATGGGCATCCTGGTCTGACGCCCGATCGCGCCGAAACGCGACCGGGTCAGCCAAGCCCCTGTCAGGCCTGCATCATCCAGCCTTCGACATCCATCGCCGCCTGACGCACCGCTTCCGAGCGGGTGGGGTGCGCGTGGCAGGTGCGGGCGATGTCTTCGGACGCGCCGCCGAAGCTCATGGTGATGGCGGCCTCGTGGATCATCTCGCCGGCCTGCGGGCCCATGATGTGCACGCCCAGCAGCTTGTCGGTGGCGGCGTCGGCCAGCACCTTCACAAAGCCGTCGGTCTCGTGGTTGATCTTGGCGCGGCTGTTGGCGGCGAAGGGGAACTTGCCCTTCTTGTACTGGACGCCCGCAGCCTTCAGCTGGTCCTCGGTCTGGCCGACCCAGGCGACTTCCGGATGGGTGTAGACCACGCTGGGGACCAGGGCGTAGTCGACGTGGCCGTACTTGCCGGCGATGGTGTCGATCACGGCGACGGCGTCCTCTTCCGCCTTGTGCGCCAGCATCGGGCCGTGCGTCACGTCGCCGATGACCCAGACGCCCTCGGCCACCTTGAAGTGGTCGTGGTCGATGAAGCCGCGCTTGTCGGGCGTTGCGCCGACGCTCTCCAGGCCCAGGCCGTCCGTGTACGGGCGGCGGCCGATGGCGATCAGCACCACGTCGCCCTTGATCGTTTCCGCCGCGCCGCCGGCGGCGGGCTCGACCGTCAGCTCCACTCCGTCCTTGCCCGACTTGGCGTCCGTGACCTTGGCGCCGAGTTTGAACGTCATGCCCTGCTTGGTCAGGGTGCGCTGGAAGGCGGTGGCGACCTCGGTGTCCATGCCCGGCGTGATGCGATCCAGGTACTCGACAACGGTGACCTCGGCGCCCAGGCGGCGCCACACCGAGCCCAGCTCCAGGCCGATGATGCCGGCCCCGACCACGATCAGCTTCTTGGGCACCGCCGGCAGGAACAGGGCGCCGGTGGAATCGATCACCTTGCCCTCCTCGAAGGCGACCCCCGGCAGCGGAGTGGGCTCCGAGCCGGTGGCGATGACGATGTTCTTCGTTTCGACGGTCCGGGCCGAGCCGTCGGCGGCGGTCACCTCGACCCGACCCGCGCCGACGATCTTGCCCTTGCCCTTGATCCACTCGACCTTGTTCTTTTTGAACAGGAACTCGATCCCTTTGGTCAGGGCCGTGACGCTGTCGTCCTTGGCCTTGTGCATCTGGCCCAGGTTCAGCTTGGGCTTCACCTCGATGCCGATCTTGGCGAACTCGCCGTTGGCCGCCTCGAACAGTTCCGAGGCGTGCAGCAGGGCCTTGGACGGCATGCAGCCGACGTTCAGGCAGGTGCCGCCCAGGGTGTCGCGCATCTCGACGCAGGCGACCTTCAGCCCCAGCTGGCCCGCGCGGATCGCGGCGTTGTAGCCGCCCGGCCCTCCGCCGATGATGACGACGTCGTAGGGAGCTTCGGCCATGGTGTCCTCTGATCGTTCGGCGCGGAGACGGCGCGCAAATGCAGACTATGCCGGGGCTGTAGGCAGACGCCCCGCCGGGGTCAACCGCCCCGCTCCCATATGGGGCCTGATCGCGACCTTTGGAGGGGGCGATCGGCGAAAGGGCCGGACGTCTCCGTCCGGCCCCTTCCCGGCCTGTCCGCGGATCAGAGCTTGAAGCGTACGCCGAAGAAGACGTTGTAGCCGAACTTCTCGTGCTCGTAGGTCCGCTCGCGCGAGCCGTAGTAGCGGGTGCCGGCCGAGTTCGTCAGGTTCTTGGCCTCGGTGAACAGCTCCACGCCGTTGCCGAAGTCGTAGCTGGCGGTGAAGTCGAGTTGCTCGCGGCCCTCGACGAACAGGTCGAAATCGGGATCGTCGGCGTTGATCTCCTCCAGGTAGTCGCTGCGCTTGGTGTAGGACAGGCGCGCGCTGACCCCGGCGTTCTCGTAGAAGAGGGCGACGTTGTAGTTGTTGTCCGACTGGCCCGGCAGGGCGAACTCGGTGCGGCCGCCATAGGGCTGGGCGGTGGTGATTTCGGCCTCGGTCCAGGTGTAGTTGGCGAACACGCCGAAGCCGGACAGCAGCCCCGGCAGGAAGCCGAACTTCTGCTGCCAGTTCAGCTCCAGGCCGGCGATGTGGCCGTCCGGCGCATTGATCGGCGTCTCGAACTCGGCGTCGAAGACCGTCCCGCCGATGTTCAGCTGGTCCTCATAGGTCAGGACATAGCGATAGTCGGTCAGGTCCTTGTAGAAGGCGTTGGCCGACACCACGCCCAGTGAGGCGAAGTAGTATTCCAGACCCAGGTCGACGTTGTTCGACAGGGTCGGCTCCAGGTCCGGGTTGCCGATCTCGTAGGCGATGTCCGAACCGTCGGTCTCCTCGATCCGACGCGGCACGATCTGATTGAACTCCGGACGCGAGATCGATCGCGTCAGGGCGAAGCGGCCGATCAGGTTCTCCGAGAAACTGTGGCGGACCGTCAGACTGGGGAAGAAGTCGGTGTAGTCGCGGTCGACGTCGGCGGTGTCGTAAATCTCGTCGCCGTCCTCGGTCACCGTATACGTCGGGGCCGAGCCTTCGAACTTGGTCTGCTCGACGCGCAGGCCCAGGACGAGGTTGGTCGCCCCGATGTCCAGACGGGCCTGGCCGTACCCGGCCAGGATGTCTTCCTGCGCCTCATAGTCCGCCGTGACCGAGTCGGGCATGCGGCGGCTGGACGTGGACCGATAGTCGGCGAAATAGTCGTCCCCCAGGCCGTTGTCGAACTTGTAGCCCAGCAGATAGTCGTAGTTGCGCGATTCCGAGTCGCTCAGCAGGTCGCCGAACGACTGGGTCGGCGCATTGGCGTCGCCGCGCCCGCGCAGACGCTCTTCATCCGTGGTCACGTCGCGGGTGCGATACTTGGCGCCGAACTTCCAGGTCACGTCGCGGCCGGCGAGGTTGGACGGCAGCTCTAGATTGGCCTGAAAGGCGACGTCTTCCTGGTCCGTGGTGTTCGAGCGGAACACGTTCTCGCGGAACTCGAAGTTGGACGCGTCCAGGTGCTCGCCGGTCGTGAACAGCGAATAGGTCGGCTCGTAGTGGTCGCGGCTGAAGTCGTAGCTGACCTCGGCGACCTCGCTGTTGAACAGGAGCTCGTTGCGGTTCGGATAGGTCTGGCTGCTGTCGGCGATCGACAGGGTGGCGTCCAGGATCGCGCCGTTCGAGAAGGTCCGCTCGCCGCCCAGGGCCACGGTCGTGATCTCGTTGACCTGGGTGCGGTGGCGCAGTTGGCGGCCGACGGTCACGTCCTCGAAGGTGGCCGAGGTGTCGGTGGCGCCCGGCTGCAGATTGTCCTCGTCGAAGGTGATCAGCAGCTGGTTGCGGTATTCGTCGTCCTCGAACTTGGCGAACGATCCACGCAGAAACAGGCGGAAGTCGTCGGACGGGCGGTATTCCAGGGCGCCCGTGACGGCCTGGCGGGTGCGTTCGGTGTCATAGTCCTTGAACAGCGCCTCCTCGAGACCGAACACCTCGTCGCCTTCCGGCGTCTCCAGCTTGACCCAGCCGGCCTCGATGTTCTCGGGCTTCCGGTTGGTCTGCGAATAGCTGAGCGACAGCAGAGCGCCGAAGGTCTCGTTCGGACCGAAGACGTTGGACACCGTGGCCCCGGCCCGCACGTCGCTGCCGCCATAGTCGTTGTAGCTGCCGCCGCCGTAGCCGTTCAGCACCAACCGCCGCCGGTCGAACGGCGAACGCGTGCGGATATTGACCGCGCCGGCGATGGAATCGGCGTCCTGGCTAGCCAGCAGGGTCTTGGAGATCTCGACGTTCGAGACGATGTCGCTGGGCAGGGTGTCCAGGTCGACCGCGCGCGTGCCGGGGTCGACGGCGGGCACCTGGACGCCGTCCACAGATACGGCGGTGAAGGCCGAGGGCGCGCCGCGCACGTTGATGTAGCGGCCCTCGCCCTGGTCGCGCTGGATGGCGATGCCGGCCACGCGCTGCAGCGACTCGGCGACGTTCGGGTCGGGATAGCGGCCGATGGCGTCGGCCGACAGCACGTTCACGACGCCGTCGGCGTTCTTCTGCTGGTTCAGCGAGCGGGCCACCCCATCGGAGATAACGCCGGTCACCACCACGTCGGCGACGTCGGTGGCGGTCTGGCCCATCATGATCGCCAGATCGGCGCCGCCGGGCGCGACCGCCAGCGTCTGGCTGGTCGCGGGCAAGCCGATGTAGTTGACCTCCAGCACGGCCTGACCGGTCGGCAGGACCAGGTTGAACTCGCCCTGGGCGTCGGTCACGGCCCGCTGGCTCGAGCCGCGCACGCGCACCTCGGCGCCGGGCAGAGGCTCGCCCGCGCGGTTGACCACGCGTCCGTGGACCACCTCGCCGGCGATGGCGGCCGAGACGGCCGCGGCGACGGCCTCGGCCTGGGCCGCCCCGGCGGCGAATACGACGGCGACGGACGCGAGCGAGACGCCCGCGAGCAGATGCAGTTTCATGCGAAATCCCCTAGGCCGGCGTGTTCGCCGACGAATGGGGCTGCGCTTATCGCCGGGGCGCGAAGCGATCACGACGGTTCCGCGACGCGAGGATCGCTGTTTTTCGACCTATTGGCGATGATTGCTCCGTCATGAGAAGGTTTGTCGCCGAACCGCGCTCAAACCGTCACCCGCACGCCGTTGACCTGCCCGGCGGCGGCGATGATCAGGACCCGACATTCATGTGCCGGGGTTCACCATGCCGACGTTCCGTTCCGCCGCCCGTCTGGCGGCCGCCGCCTCCGTGCTGGCCCTGCTGGCCGCATGCGCCACGCACGAGGTCGACTATCAGGGCGAGGGCGAAGGCTTCGTCGGCGAGGGCGCGCCGGTCACGGCCGTGCTCGAGACGCCTTCGGTCGGCACGATTGGCGACGACGCGGCGGACGATCCGGCCGTCTGGGCCTCGGCCGCGCCGGTCACCGTGATGGGTCAGTCGACGCCCGGCTTCGTCGCCGGCACGGACAAGAAGTCCGGCCTCTACATCTACGGCTTCGACGGCCGTATCCTGCAGTTCATGCCCGAGGGCCTGCTGAACAACGTCGACGTGGTCGAAGGCCTGAGCGTCGGCGGCCGTCCGCAGCTGGTGCTGGGCGCGAGCGACCGCACGCCCGGCAGGACCGGCGTGGCCCTCTATCTGTTCGATCCGGCCGGGACAGGCGAGAACGGCGTCCGCCACTGGGGCTCCATCACCACGGATGTGGTCGAACCCTACGGCTTCTGCTTCGGCAAGCGCGGCGACGAGATCCACGCCGTCCTGGTCGGGCATGAGGGCGAACTGCGCCAGTTCGTGCTGACCGCAGGCGCCGACGGCCAGCCGGTGACCCGCGAGGTGCGACGCGCGGAGATCGGCTCCATCTCCGAAGGCTGCGCAGCCGACGAAGCGACCGACGCCCTGTATATCACCGAGGAGAACGTCGGCCTGTGGCGCTACGGCCTCGATCCGGCCTCGGGGGCGGCGCGGACCCTGATCCAGCCGATCGCCCCGGGCGTGCTGGTCGCCGACGCCGAGGGGCTGACGACGATCACGGACGGCGACGGGCGCTATCTGATCGGCTCCAGCCAGGGCGACTCCACCTTCCCCGTCTGGCGCATCGACGGCGCCGCGCCGGAATACAAGGGCCGGTTCGTGGTCGGGGACGGGGCGGTCGACGGCGTCACCGGCACCGACGGCCTGGCGGCGGCCGGCGGCGTGGTCGGCCCGTTCCCGGAGGGGCTGGTGGTGATCCAGGACGACGTCAACGACGTCGGGACCCAGAACTTCAAATACGTCGACTGGCGCGACGTCCGCACGGCGCTGGGCCTGTAAGGCCTAGCGCGGGAGGGCCTACTGGTCCTCGTCGAACTTGCGGGCGACCAGATCGGTCAGGGCCGCGATCGCCTCCTCGGCGTCCGGCCCTTCGGCCGACACCTGGATGTCGCAGCCGATGCCCGCCCCCAGCATCAGCAGCCCCATGATCGAGCGGGCGTCCACCGTGACGCCGTCGCGCGTGACCATGATCTCGCTGTCGAAACCGGTGGCCAGCTTCACGAACTTGGCCGAGGCGCGGGCGTGCAGGCCGCGCGCGTTGCAGATGTTCAGCGTCGCCTCGGTCGTCATTTCTCGCCCGCGAGCACCCAGGACGCCACCGAGATGTATTTCCGCCCCGCGTCCTGCGCATGGGCGACGCAGGCCTCCAGCGTCTCACGCCCGCGCACGCTGGCCAGCTTGATCAGCATCGGCAGGTTGAGGCCGGCGATGACCTCGGCATGGGTCTGCTCCATCACCGAGATGGCCAGGTTGGACGGCGTGCCGCCGAACATGTCGGTCAGCAGGATCACGCCCTCGCCGTCATCGACGGCGGCGGCGGCGTCGACGATGTCGCGGCGGCGGCGCTCCATGTCGTCTTCGGGCCCGATGCAGATGGCGGCCACGCCGCGCTGCGGGCCGACCACGTGCTCCATCGCCGACAGGAATTCCGAGGCCAGCCCCCCGTGGGTGACGATGACCAGACCGATCATAAGGACTTCACTCTCATCCCCGTCCCGAAAGCGTCCCCGGACGTTCCCCCGCCCGGATGGGAGCCCGGGCGCATCCGATTGGGACGGCAAGGCGGCTGTCATAGACCTGTTGCGCGCCGGTTCAAAGGGCCTGAAGCGCCGCTGCGACCATCTCGACCGCCGAGGCGGGCCGTGGATCCAGCGCCAGCACTGGAATCTCCACCCCCGCGAGCGCCGTCGTTCGCGGCTCCGGCAGCCGCTCCACCGTCTCCCCGACGCAGGTCACGGCCAAGGCGACGCGCGCCAGCGACCGTGTCGGCGTCGCCACGATCCCGACCCCCCGCGCTTCGATCCGGCCGGCGATGCTTTCGGGCGCGGCGGCGTAGAGCGCGCCGCCCGAGGTCCACATGCGGGTGTAGTCGTCGCTGACCAGCCGCCACCCGCGCCCGATCAGGCGCAGCGCCAAGTCGCTCTTGCCCGATCCCGACGGGCCCAGGATGGCGACAGCCGTCCACGCCCCGCCTTGCCGGACGGCGACGGTGGAGGCATGGACCGGCGCCTCCATCACGCCCGCCGGCCCGGCGCCGCCGGAAGGGCGATCTCGAAGCGGGCGCCACGCGCGGCGCCGTCGTCGCCAAGGCGGTTCTCGGCCCATACCCGCCCGCCATGGGCGTCCACGATCTGGCGCACGATCGACAGGCCCAGGCCGGAGTTGGAGCCGAACGCCGCCCCCTTGGGCCGCGAGGTGTAGAAGCGCTCGAACACTGTCTCCAGGTTCTCGGGCGGTATGCCCGGGCCGTCGTCCTCGACGCGGACGCGGATCGGCAGGTCGTCATCCACCTCGCGCAGCGAAACGCGCACCTGCCCATTCGGGGGGCTGAAGGAGCGGGCGTTGTCGATCAGGTTGCGGAAGACCTGGCCCAGCGGACCGTCGCGGCCGACGACGCGCAGCGGCTCTGACGGCGCCTCGAACAGGACCGGGATGTCCCCCGGCTTGGCCGTGGTTTCATAGACGCCGACGATGTCGGTCAGCAGCCTGTTCAGCTCGATCGGGCGCGGACGGTCGCGCGACAGTTCCGCGTCGAGGCGCGAGGCGTTGGAGATGTCGGTGATCAGCCGGTCGAGGCGCCGCACGTCCTGCTGCAGCAGCGCCGTCAGCCGCTCGCGCTGCTCGTCCGTCTTGACCAACGGCAGGGTTTCGAGCGCCGAGCGGATCGAGGTCAGCGGGTTCTTGATCTCGTGCGAGACATCGGCGGCGAAGCGCTCGATGGCGTCCATCCGCGTGGACAGGGTGTTGGTCATGGATTCCAGCGAGCGCGCCAGATCGCCGATCTCGTCGCGCCGCTCCTCCAGGTCCGGCAGGGAGATGGCGCGGGCGCGCTGCAGCTTGACCTGGTCCGCCGCCGCCGACAGCCGCAGGATCGGCCGGGCGACGAAGACGTGCAGCAGCAGGGAGGCCAGCAGGTTCACGCCCAAGGCCACCAGGGCGAAGGGAAACAGGGCGCGGCGCTGGGCGGCCAGAATCTCATCGACGTTGCCCGCCTCCAGCGTCAGCGCCCCCAGCACCTGGCTGACGTGGCGCACGGGGATGGTGACCGAAACCACGCGCTCGCCGGATTCGTTGCGGCGGATGGTGACCAAAGAGCGCCCCTCCAGCGCGCCGGCGACCTCGGCTGAGACCGCCGCATCCGCCTCGGCGGCGTTCCGCTCGGATAGCGCCTTCGCCTGGGGATCCTCCCGCACGGGCGTGCCGGAGGGATTGGCCGGAGGCAGCGGCTCGCCGCCGATGGACTCCGTGACCTCATAGCTGTCGATGACCTGGATGCCGCTGCTGTCGAACAGGCGGACGCGCTGCCCCGCCGGGATGAAGCGGTCGGTCAGCCAGACGGTGGCGCGCTGCAGGTCCAGCTCCGGCGTCGGCTGGCCGCGCGTCACCCCCTCTTCGCGCAGCACGTTGGCCAGCAACTCGGCCTGCACCGTGAGGGATTCCTGGCGCGCCTCGATCAGCCCCTGGCGCCATTCGTTCAACGCCAGGGCGCCGCCGAACAGGATCAGCAGGCTGAGAAGGTTGAGCGCCAGGATGAAGCCGCCCAGCCGCGAGCCGCCGAAGCGGAAGCGCGACCGGCGGGGCGGCGTCTCTTCGTCGGGCTCGCGCCCGGCGGGATCAGCTTTCGCGGTAGCGGTAGCCGACGCCATACAGGGTCTCGATCGCGTCGAACTCGGGGTCCACGGCGCGGAACTTCTTGCGCATCCGCTTCACATGGCTGTCGATGGTGCGGTCGTCGACATAGACCTGGTCGTCGTAGGCGGCGTCCATCAGGTTGTCGCGGCTCTTCACGAAACCGGGACGTTGCGCCAGCGCCTGCAGCAGTAGGAACTCGGTGACCGTCAGCTTGACGGGCTTGCCGTCCCAAGTGCTCTCGTGCCGGGCCGGGTCCATGGTCAGCTTGCCGCGCTTGATCGCCTTGCCGGAGATTTCCGCGGACGGCTCGGCCTCGATGCCGTCGGCGCCGACGCGCCGCAGGATGGCCTTGACCCGCTCGATCAGCAGCCGTTGGCTGAAGGGCTTGTGGATGTAGTCGTCGGCGCCGAGGTTGAAGCCGAGGATTTCGTCGATCTCCTCGTCCTTGGACGTCAGCATGATGACCGGCAGCTGCGAGGTCTGACGCAGGCGGCGCAGCACCTCCATGCCGTCCATGCGCGGCATCTTCACGTCCAGGATCACCAGATCCGGCGGCGTGGCTTCCAGCGCCGCCAGGCCGGACGCGCCGTCGTGATAGGCCGTGACCTTGTGGCCATGGCTTTCAAGCGCCAGCGAGACCGAGGCCACGATGTTCTCGTCGTCGTCGACCAGAGTGATGTTCGCCAAGGGCCTTGTCTCCTGAACTTCCGTCCCGCGAGCGAGAACGCACAGCAAGCGTAACCGTTCGATCACGGTGACATTAGGGCCTTGCCAGATGGGCCGCCAGACCGGCGGTTTCAACGTTCCGACGTCAGCCGCGGCGATTTTTAGCCTGTGCAAACCTAGCCTTAAAGGCTTCTGTTCGAGATTGCGAGCATGGCCGGTCCGATCCACTACGAAGTCTATGTCCGCAAGACGGCGCCGTCGGCGTGGGCGCTGCTGATCGCGACGGAGGACCGCAAGCACGCGATCGAGACCGCCGAGGACCAAATGACCGACCGGCTGGCGGCCGCCGTGCGCGTCTGCAAGGAAACGCTGGACCCCGACACCATGGAGTTCAGCAGCCTCACCATCCTGGAGATGGGCGCGCCGGAACCCAAGAAGAAGAAGGTCGCCGAGGAGAAGCCGCGCCCCGCCTGCGGCAGCCCCGCGGAGCTCTATTCGCCCCACGCCCGCGCACTGGTCGGGCGGGTGCTGGAGGAATGGCTGCGGCGTCAGGGCGCCACCGCCTTCGAGCTGCTGCACCGCCCTGATCTCGCCGAGCGGCTGGAGGCGTCGGGCGTCGAGCTGCAGCATGCGATCCAGAAGGTGGCCGTGCCGGAAAGCCAGGCGACGGGACAGGACGTGCACGCCATGGTGCGGCACTATCAGCGCCTGGCCGAGACGGCGATCGGCGACCTGCTGAAGGCGGGCCGCGCGGAACGCTTCCCCGAGCTGACCGAACGTTCGATCGCCGATGTGGCGCACCGGCTGACCGGGGCGCCGGACAGGGCCTTCATCATGGGCGGCGCCGTGGCGGGCGTGCTGCGCGAGGCGAAGGGCGCGCGCGAGCGGCTGGACGTGCTGATGGACCTAATCGACGGCGCCCCGGCGGAGGGGCCGCCCCGCGCCCTGGTGGTGGTGGCGGTCGAGCAGATCGCCGCCGAAATGTTGGCCGGCCGCGCGAATCTGGCCGAGATCCTGGGTCCTTCGCTGGACCAGGGCGCCAACCTGGCCGCCGTGGTCCGGATGATCGCGCCCGGCGAGGTGGAGACCCTGCTGTCGCGCGACCCGCGCATGGCGTTGATGACGCCCAGGATCGAGGGGCCGGCGGCGCGGCTGGCGGAACGGCTGGCGGTCGGCGAGTTCCCCCTGCTGGCCTCCGCTCTGGCGCGGATGGTGTTGGCCGAGCTGTCGAGCTCGCGGCGCCTGCGCCCCAATGATCCGGAAGGCGAGATCGACATCCTGCGCGTCCTGGCCATGACGCTGACCGCCGCGTCGGTCCGGCTGCTTTCGCTGGAAGAGGTGCAGACCGCGTTCGTGGAGCGCTCTAAGGCGCTGGTGACGGCGGATTTCGTCGCCGCCTACGTCGCCGACTGCCCGAACGTTCTGGCCGAGGCGGAATATCTGACGCGCCTGTGCGAGAACGTCACCGGCGGGGCGAACAAGCGCGCCGCGGCGCGCTGGCTTTCGGCCTGCATCGGCTCGCTGAGGTTCGAGACCGAGATGCGCCAGTCGTCCCCGACCAGCGCCAGCCCGTCCCAAAAGCTGGCGACGCTGGCGCGACTGCAGCGGTCGGTGCGCTCCGCCCATCTGGGCGAGTTGGAACAGCGCCAGATTCAGGAGGCGATCGGCATCGTCGGCGGCACGCTGGAAGCCGACGTCGGCCTGACGGGTCAGATCGTCCGCGCCCAGGTCGCGCCCGCGCAGAAGCTGACCGCGCTGCTGCGGCTGGCGGTCGGCGAGGCCGCGCCACTGGGTCCTGCGGCCAACAGAGCCAAGGCCGAGGCGATGAAGCTGCTGCGCGCGCCGGAAACCCGCGCGGCGCTGGACGCCGCGCCGGAAAGCCTCGCCACCATTCGCGGACTGATGCAGGCGGCGGGCGTCGCCGCCTGAGACATCAGTCGAAGATGTCGAAGATGCTGTCGCGCTTCTTCTTCTTGTAGCGATAGTCGTCGTCGCGGTAGCGATCGTCCTTGTGGCGACGATCGTCCCGATACGGCTGGCCGCCCCAGGGCTGGCCTTGCGGGGGCGCATAGGGCTGGGCCTGCTGCGGCGGCGCGGTCGGGGCCGAGGCGCGGCCCTCATCGCTGGCCGAGGCCATCAGTTTTTCCAGCTCGCCGCGATCCAGCCAAACGCCGCGGCAGGTAGGGCACATGTCGAACTGCACGCCGCCGCGCTCCAGCGTCTGCATGGCGGCGTTGTCGTTGGGGCACATCAGGAGAGGCATCGGGCGTCCTTGTCAGCAAAGGGGTTCGGGGGCGCCGACGCGGCCCTAAGGGAAGGGCGCGAGGCCCAACCGCGTTCAGCGCGCCCGAGCGGTCCGACATCACGTCGCACCCGGTCCGGAAGAGGGAAGGAGGTTCCGGATCGGAAACGACGCCAGAGGGGCCCGTCCCGCCTGTTCAAGCTAGGCGCCCCGCCTCGCCCTCGCCATGCGTCGCGGCGCCACAGGGCTCAGCAGGCCTGCCCCGCGGCCCAGCCCGACGACCAGGCCCACTGGAAATTGTAGCCCCCCAGCCAGCCGGTGACGTCCACCGCCTCGCCGATGAAATAAAGGCCCGGCACGGTCCTGGCCTGCATCGTCTGCTGGTCCAGGGCCGCGGTGTCGACCCCGCCCAGGGTGACCTCGGCGGTGCGGTAGCCCTCGGACCCCACCGGCTTGACCGTCCAGACGTTGACCGCCTGGTCCAGTCGCCGCAGGGCCTTGTCGGCGACATCCGCCAGATTGCCCGCGACGCCCTCGCGCTGGCACAGGCTTTCCGCCAGCCGGCGCGGGACGATGTGCGACAGGGCGGTGTGCACCGCCTGGCGTCCGTTCGCGGCCTTGGCGGCTCTCAGTTCCTCGAACACGTCGCGGCCGGGCGCCATGGAGGCGACGATCGCCTCCCCCTCGCGCCAGTAGGAACTGATCTGCAGGATGGCTGGGCCGCTGAGGCCCCGGTGAGTGAACAGCATGGCCTCATCGAAGGTCGCCTTGCGCGCCTTCTCCGCCGGCGCCGACGCCACGCGCGCATCCACCGCCACCCCAGCCAAGGGGGCGAGCGTCTCCAGCAGGCCCGCCTCGAAGGTCAGGGGGACCAGCGCCGGTCGTGTCTCGGTGACGCGGAGATCGAACCGGCGCGCGACCTCATAGGCCCAGCCGGTCGCGCCCATCTTGGGGATCGACTTGCCGCCGGTGGCCGCCACCAGCGAGGCGGACGTGATCTCCGATCCGTCGGACAGGCCGACCGACCAGCCCTCGCCGGACCGATCCAGCCGATCCACGCCGGTCTTAAGCCGCAGCACCACGCCCGCCGCCGCCATGTCGTCGGTCAGCATCTGGATGATCTGTTTGGCGCTGTCGTCGCAGAACAGCTGGCCCAGCGTCTTCTCGTGCCAGGCGATGCCCGCACGGTCGACGCGCTTGACGAAGTCGTGCTGGGTGAAGCGTCTCAGCGCCGAGGTGGCGAACCGGGGATTCTCGCCCAGGAAGTTCCCCGGCCCGCAGCCCAGGTTGGTGAAGTTGCACCGGCCGCCCCCAGAGATGCGGATCTTCTCGCCGGGTCGGGCCGCGTGGTCCACGACCAGCACCCGACGGCCGCGCCGGCCGGCCTCCACGGCGCACATCATGCCGGCGGCGCCGGCCCCGACCACCAGGACGTCGAAGGACGCCCGGCTCACGAGACCGGCTCCGGCACGGAAGGCTCAGTAGCGGTAGTGCGCGGGCTTGAACGGCCCCTCGACCGGCACGGAGATGTAATCGGCCTGTTCCTTGTTCAGCACGGTCAGCTTGGCGCCCAGCTTGCCCAGGTGCAGGGCCGCGACCTTTTCGTCCAGGTGCTTGGGCAGGGTGTAGACCTTGGTCTCATAGGCCGACTTGTTGGTCCACAGCTCGATCTGGGCCAGGGTCTGGTTGGTGAAGCTGGCGCTCATCACGAAGGACGGGTGGCCCGTGGCGTTGCCCAGGTTCACCAGACGGCCTTCCGACAGCAGGATGATCTTGTTCCCGCCCGGGAACTCGATGTGGTGGACCTGCGGCTTGATCTCGTCCCACTTGAAGTTCTTCAGGCCCGCGACCTGAATCTCGCTGTCGAAGTGACCGATGTTGCAGACGATGGCGTTGTTGCGCATCCGGCGCATGTGATCGACGGTGATCACGTCCTTGTTGCCGGTGGCGGTGACGAAGATGTCGGCCTTGTCGCAGACGTCATCCAGCGTCTGGACGTCATAGCCCTCCATCGCCGCCTGGAGGGCGCAGATCGGATCGATCTCGGTGACGATCACGCGGGCGCCGCCCTGACGCAGCGAGGCCGCCGAGCCCTTGCCCACGTCGCCGTAGCCGCACACCACCGCGACCTTGCCCGACAGCATCACGTCGGTGCCGCGACGGATGGCGTCGACCAGCGATTCCCGGCAGCCGTACAGATTGTCGAACTTGGACTTGGTCACGCTGTCGTTGACGTTGATGGCCGGGAACGGCAGCTCGCCGCGCTCCGACATCTGGTAGAGGCGGTGCACGCCCGTGGTCGTCTCTTCCGACACGCCGCCGATGGCGTCGCGGATCGCCGAATAGAAGCCGGGCTTCTCCTTCAGGTACCGCTTCATCACGGCATACAGGGCTTCCTCCTCCTCGTTCTGCGGGTTGTCGAGGACCGACGGGTCCTTCTCGGCCTTCGGCCCCAGCACGCACAGCAGGGTGGCGTCGCCGCCGTCGTCCAGGATCAGGTTCGGATAGCCGCCGTCGGCCCATTCGAAGATCTTGTGGGCGTAGTCCCAGTACTCTTCCAGCGTCTCGCCCTTGACGGCGAAGACCGGCGTGCCCGACGCGGCGATGGCGGCGGCGGCGTGATCTTGGGTCGAGAAGATGTTGCACGACGCCCAGCGCACCTCGGCGCCCAGGGCTTCCAGCGTCTGGATCAGCACCGCCGTCTGGATCGTCATGTGCAGGCTGCCGGCGATGCGGGCGCCCTTCAGCGGCTGGTCCTTGCCGAACTCGTCGCGCAGGGCCATGAGGCCTGGCATCTCGGTCTCGGCGATGGCGATTTCCTTCCTGCCCCAGTCGGCCAGAGAGATGTCGCGGATGATGTAGTCGGTCATGGATCGGCTCCCGGCCGTTGGATGTCTTGCGTGGCGTATAGCCCGGCGAACCCTCCCGGGCAACAAACCCATAAGGATATCCTTATGGGATAAGGGCAAGGCCGTTAATCCCACGGAAAACCCTGCTCAGTATGCGGACATTAGCCTGACGGGGTCCGGCGAATCAGTGAGCTTTCCATGACCGTATCCATCGACCAACGGGCCGCCTTCGCCGGCCTGTCCTCGCGTAGCCG
The DNA here is from genome assembly GCA_023451375.1 of Pseudomonadota bacterium. GTDB lineage: Bacteria > Pseudomonadota > Alphaproteobacteria > Caulobacterales > Caulobacteraceae > Brevundimonas. Next base: position 4,712 of record JAEXZS010000060.1, on the reverse strand, counting down.
GGGCTACGCCGCCCTGGGACCGGTCATCCGCTCCGCCGTGCCCAAGGCGCTGGACGCCTTCTATGATCGGGTGCGCGCGACGCCCGAGACGCGTCGCTTCTTCCAGCACGAGGAGCACATCCAGGGCGCACGTTCGGCGCAGATCGGCCATTGGGACGCCATCGTCGAGGGCCGCGCCGACGACGACTACGCCGCCGCCGTCACCCGTATCGGTCTCACCCACGCCCGCATCGGCCTGGAGCCGCGCTGGTACATCGGGGCCTACGGCGTCGTGCTGGCCGAACTGATCCAGGCGGTCTTGAACCGCCCGCGGCCGCGCCTGTCCCGCGCCGCTCATGACCGCGACACCGCCGAGGGTCTGGCCGAGCTGTCGCAGCGCGTCATGCTGGACATGGACCTGGCCATCTCCACCTACCTTGAGGCCCTGCAGGTGGAGCGCGACCGCGCCGCCGCCGCCAAGGCCGAGGCGGAAGAACGCCAGGCCCGTGTCGTCGCCGCCCTGGGCCAGGCGCTGAAGACCCTCGCCGCCGGCGACCTGACGGTCGCCATCCAGGACGACTTCCCGCCCGAGTACCGCGCCCTGCGCGACGACTTCAACGCCGCCGCCGACAGCCTGCGCCACGCCTTCGGCGCCGTGGCCGAGAGCGTCGCCTCGGTCCGCACCGGTTCCGAGGAGCTGGCCGCGGCCTCGGACGACCTCGCCAGCCGCACCGAGCGCCAGGCCGCCGGTCTCGAGCGCACCGCCGCCACCGCCGAGGAGATCGCCGTCGCCGTGGCCCAGACGGCCGAGGGCGCCCAGAACACCGCCGAGGCCGTCGCCGAGGTGCGCCGGGACGTCGCCGACGGCGGCGCCGTGGTGCAGGAGACGACCCACGCCATGAGCGCCATCCGCGACTCCTCCGTCGAGATCGGCCGCTTCACCTCCCTGATCGACGAGATCGCCTTCCAGACCAATCTGCTGGCCCTGAACGCCGGGGTCGAGGCGGCCCGAGCGGGCGACGCCGGCCGCGGCTTCGCGGTGGTGGCCTCCGAGGTCCGGGCTCTGGCCCAGCGCTCGGCCGAGGCGTCCGGCGAGATCCGCACCCTGATCGCCACGTCCGCGCAACAGGTGGCGCGGGGCGTGGCCCTGGTGCAGCGCGCCGGCGAGTCGCTGGACCGCATCGGCGGACGCGTCGCGGCCGTCGACGAGCTGGCCGGCGGCATGGCCGCCGCCGCCCGCCAGCAGGCCGATCGCCTGGCCCAGGTGCGCCTGGCCTTGGGCCAGATCGACGAGATCACTCAGCAGAACGCCGCCATGACCGAACAGGCCACCGCCGCAAGCCGCCAACTGGCCGCCGAGGCCGAGGTCCTGGCCTGCCAGATCGAGGGCTTCCGCCTGGAAACGCGCCCTGTCGCGGCGGGCTGGTGCGACGCGGCCTGAAGCGTTTCTTAAATCCGTCCTGCTAGGTTTCTGCCATGGATCGCCGCGCCCTTCTCGGCCTTGTCGCCGTGGTCACCCCCTCCCTTGTCCCCGCCGTCGCGCCCGCCGTCGCCAAGGCCTCCCCGCCCAGCGGCGGGGGAAGCGCCTCGGCCGACAGCTATTTCCGCCTGCCGATCGTGACGGCCGGCATTCTGCACGCCGACGGCCGGCGCGGGGTCCTGTCGATCGAGACGGGTCTGGACGTTCCCGACGCCGCGTTGCGGACCCGCGCCCAGCAGTCCGCGCCGCGCCTCCGCGCCGCCTTCAACACGGCCGCCCAGCGCTTCGCCGCCGGGCTGCGGCCGGGCATGGTGCCGGACATCGACCAACTGGCCTCCGCGCTCCAGGCGGCGGCGAACAGCGCCCTGGGCCGACCCGGCGCCCGCGTGCTGCTCGGCACGGTGATGGCGGTCTGAGCGATCCCGGACTTCTCGCGCTCGAAGCGTTTTGGCGCCATAATGGCGGCGGGAGAAACGCATGGGCGACGACCGGACACGGCGCGCCCTCCTCGGCCTGGGTCGCGATCTCGGCCTGGGCCTGAGCCTGGGCGCGGAGCTTCTGGGATCGACTGCGCTGGCGCAGCCGCCGGACGACTTCGCCAGCGATGATCGACGTCGCGATCGCCTGACCGCCCAGGTCCGCATCGGCGACGGACCTCCCCTGACCTTCGCCATAGACACGGCCGCCAACAGTTCCGTGATCGCCGCCGACCTCCTGCGGCGCGTCCCTCACCGTCCGCACGACCGGATCGTCATGCACACCCTGGTGGGCGCAGAGGCGGTGGACACCATTCGCGTCGAACGCCTGCGCAGCGGCGTCCTCGACGCCGAGGACGTCAGGCTGGCCGTCGGCGACCGCGCCGGCATGCAGGGTCTCGACGGCCTGCTGGGATCGGAGTTGCTGCTGGGCCGTCGCCTGGTGCTGGACTTCCGACGCCGTGTCGAGGCGCGGATCGTCCACTCCTCGACGCGATCGCCCAGGCGGTTGCTCACGAGCGCCCCTGGGACACGACTGATCACGCCGCTGCAACCGCGTTTCCACAGCCTGATGATGATCGAGGCCAGGCTGGGCGGCGACCTCGCCACCGCCATCGTCGATTCGGGCGCGACCATGACGATGATGAACGAGGCGGCCGCGCGGGCGGCGCGGGTGCAACCGATCGCGACGCTGAGCGGCGAGACCACGGTCCTGATCCAGTCGCCCACCGGGCGGTCCACGCCCGCCCGCCTGGCCCTGACGCCCCGGCTTAGCTTCGCCGACGCCCGGATCGCCCGTCTGCCGGTCCTGGTCGGCGACTTCCACACCTTCCGCCAGTGGGGATTGGCGGATCAGCCCGCCCTTCTGTTGGGCGTCGACGTGCTGGGCCTGTTCGATTCCGTGTCCATCGACCTGCGGCGACGCGAGTTCGTCGTCACGGTCTGAGGACGTCAGAGGAAGGAATACGGATCCACGTCGACGGTCAGGCGCACCGAGCCCGGCGCCTTCACCCGCGAGAGCCAGGCCCGCAGGAAGGCCTGCAGGTCCACGTCGCGATCGGCGCGGACCAGCAGCCGCTTGCGGCGCCTTCCGCGCACCAGGGCCAGGGGCGCGTCGGCGGGGCCGTACACCTCCAGACGTTCGGCGTTGGGGATGGCCTGGGCAAGGTCGTGGGCGACCTTCTCCACCGCCGCCGCGTTCTCGCTGGACAGGATGATCGCGGCCAGCCGGCCGTACGGCGGCAGGGAGGCGATCTCGCGCTCGGCCATCTCCGCCTCCACGAAGGCGTCGCGATCGCCCGCCGCCAGCGCCTGCAACACCGGGTGTTCGGGCGTCCAGGTCTGCAACAGGGCGCGGCCTGGCTTGTCAGCCCGCCCCGCCCGCCCGGTCGCCTGGGCCAGCAGCTGATAGGTGCGTTCCGCCGCGCGCAGGTCGCCGCCGCGCAGGCCCAGGTCCGCGTCGACGACGCCCACCAGCGTCAGGCCGGGAAAGTTATGGCCCTTGGCCGCCGCCTGGGTGGCGACCAGGATGTCGATGTCGCCGTCCGTCATGCTCCGGATCAGGGCGCGGGCCGACTTCCCGTCGGGCGCTGTGTCGGAGCTGAACACGGCGACGCGCGCCTCCGGATACAGCTGGCGGACCTCCTCCTCGACCCGCTCCACCCCCGGGCCGACCGACACCAGCGACTCTTCCGCGCCGCACGACGGGCACAGTCTGGGACGCGGCATGGAGAAGCCCGTCAGGTGGCAGACCAGGCGGCCGGTGTAGCGATGCTCGACCAGCCAGCTGTCGGTGTCCGGCGCGGTGAGCCGATGCCCGCAGGCGCGGCAAAGGACGACCGGCGCATAGCCGCGCCGGTTCAGGAACAGCAGGGTCTGCTCGCGCCGCGCCAGGGTCTCGCCGATGGCCTGGCGCAGCGGCTGGGACAGCCAGGTCTGCGGATCGGGCGGGCTCTGGCGCAGGTCGAGCAGTTCGATGTCCGGCAGCACCGCCGCCCCGTGCCGCGCCCGAAGCTTCAGCCAGCCGTAGCGGCCCTCGCGTGCGTTCCAAAGCGTCTCCAGCGACGGGGTGGCCGAGGCCAGCACCACCGCCGCCCCCTCTATGCGCGCCCGCGCCACCGCCAGGTCTCGGCCGTGATAGACCAGGCCGTCCTCCTGCTTGAACGAGGTGTCGTGCTCCTCGTCCACCACCACCAGGCGCAGGTTGACGAAGGGCAGGAACAGGGCCGAGCGCGCCCCGACAACGATGTTGCAGCGTCCCGCGATCACCGCCTCCCACACCTGGCGACGGCGCGGCGGCGCGACGCCGGAGTGCCATTCGGCCGGCCGGGCGCCGAAGCGAGCCGCGATCCGCTCGATCACCGCCTGCGTCAGGGCGATCTCGGGCAGCAGGATCAGGATTTGCGCCTCGGGGTCCACGCGCAACGCCTCGGCCGCCGCCTCCAGATAGGTCTCGGTCTTGCCCGAGCCCGTGACCCCGTCCAGCAGGAAGGGCCGGAAGGCGCGGGCCGCCACGCCGTTCGCCATCGCGGCGGCGGCGGCGGTCTGATCCGGGTTGAGGATCGACGGCGCATGGTCGGGATCGGGCCGGTCGAACGCCGCCTCCGGCGCGACCTCGAAGACCTCCAGCACCCCCTCGTCGATCAGTCCTTTCACCACGCCGGAGGACACCCCCGCCGCCCGCGCCAGCTCGGCGCCGACCATCGCCCCCCGGCCCAGCGCCTCCAGCACCGCCGTCCGCGACGCGGTGGGGCGCGCCGGCGCGCGGTCCTCGACGC
>JAEXZS010000016.1 GCA_023451375.1 Pseudomonadota bacterium | reverse complement strand
GCGCCACGGGCGTCTCGCCCTCGGCCGGGGCGGCCGCGCCCGGCTGGCGCGCGAGGTCCGGCGCCGGGATGGCGAAGCCGCCCGAACCCTGCGTCCGCAGCCAGGCGATCAGGTTGATGCGCGTCTGGGTGTCGCGAATGCCCGCGAACGACATCTTGGTGCCCGGCACGTAACGGGCCGGCGCGGTGATGAACTGGTCCAGCTCGTCATAGCCCCAGGTCGGCGCCTCGGCCTTGTGGGCCTTCATCGCTTCCGAATAGGCGAAGCCCGGGCGGTGCATGACCGGCCCGCCGACCACGCCGAACAGGTTCGGACCGATGCCGTCCGCGCCGCCGGCGGCGACGTTGTGGCACGCCTGGCAACGCGCGAAGGCGGCCTCGCCGGCGGCCAGGTCGGCGGCCGGCAGCACCGTGCCCCAATCCGGCGGCAGCTCGGCGGCCTCGCCGGCGGCCTCTTCGGGCGCATCAACGAAATAGCCCATCTTCTCGGGCGGCTCCGAATGATAGATCGCGCCCGAGACCTGCTGGACCACCAGGATGACGAAGGCTGTTCCCAGACCCGCGCCGAAAATCTTATTCCACTTCAGATCGCCGCTCATGCGCGTGGTCGCATCCCTCTCCGGAATCCGGGCCCCTCGAAACACGCCCCGGACATAATCTTGCGTGGGCGTCTCTGGCACGGTAGCGCGACCTTCGCAACCGGCCCGCGGTTCAAGCCGACAGGAAGTCGATGAATCCTCTGATAATGATACCCGCTCGCATGGCGGCCACCCGCCTGCCGAACAAGCCGCTGGCGGACATCGGCGGCAAGCCCATGATCGTGTGGGCCTATCAGCAGGCCGAGGCCTCAGGCCTGCCCGTCGCCGTGGCCGCCGGCGATCCCGAGATCGTCGCCGCGATCGAGGCGATCGGGGGCCGGGCCATCCTTACCGACCCCGCCCTGCCCAGCGGCTCCGATCGGATCCGCGCCGCCGTGGACGCCATCGACCCGGAGGGCGACTTCGACGCCGTCATCAACATCCAGGGCGACATGCCCTTCGCCGATCCCGGCCTGGCCGTCGCCTGCGCCGCCGTGCTGCATGGCGAGCCTTCCTGCGACATCGCCACCCTGGTCGCGCCCGAGGCCGACGCCTCGGATCGGTCCAACCCCGACGTGGTCAAGGCCGTCGTGGCCCTGGCGGAGGGCGAGCGGCAGGGGCGCGCCCTCTATTTCACCCGTTCGACCCTGTACGGCGACGCGCCGATCTGGCGACACGTCGGCATCTACGGCTACCGCCGCGACGCCCTCAACCGGTTCTGCGCCGCCCCGCCGTCGCCGCTCGAGAAGCGCGAGAGGCTGGAGCAGCTGCGCGCGCTGGAGATGGGCCTGCAGATCTGGGCCTCGGTGATCGACCAAGCGCCGCTGTCGGTGGACAACCCGGCCGACCTGGAAGCCGCGCGAGCGCTGGGCTGAGGATTGGCGCCCGCCTTCTCCCTCCCCGCGGGGGAGGGGGCCGAGCGTCATTCCGCCACCCACGCCTGCAGCAGGCTCCGCGCGATGGCGATGGGCGGCGGGGCGTGGATCGTCGGATGCGCCCCGGCCAGCACCGCGCGGACCTCGGCCCGGGTCAGCCAGGCCACCGCCTCCAGCTCCGTCTGGTCCGGCCGCGCCTGGTCGTCCGACACCTCGGCGATCAGGCCGATCATCAGCTGCGACGGGAACGGCCACGGCTGGCTGGAGTGATAGCGGGTCGCGACCACCGTCAGCCCCGCCTCCTCCTTCACCTCCCGCGCGCAGCCCTCCTCGATGGACTCGCCCGGCTCCAGGAAGCCGGCCAGGGCCGACATCCGCCCTGGCGGCCATGACGCCTGCCGGCCCAGCAGGCAGACCGGTTCGGCCCCGCCCTCGAACACCGGCAGCATGATGGTCACCGGGTCGACGCGCGGGAAATGCTCGGTTCCGCAGGCCGGGCAGCGGCGCTTCCAGCCGCCCGCCGCGTTCTGGCTCATCGTCCCGCAGGCCGCGCAGAAGCCGTGCCGTCTGCGCCAGTCGAACAGGCTCTTGGCCCCGCCCGCCATGGCCGCGTCGGGCGCCGGCAGCATGGCGGCGGCGGCCCGCATCTCGTGAAACGCCCCCAGGCCCCGCACCGGGCCCTGGGCCGGGTCCAGCGAGCCCTCGAATTCCACCGCGAACACCGGCGCGCCGTTCCACAGACCCATGAACAGGTCCCGGTCCGTCACCATGTCGCGCGCGTGCTTCAGCGACAGCCAGGCCAGGCGCGGTCCCTCGGCCGTCTCCTCGACCAGCGGCCGCCCCTCCCACAGCACCATGGCCAGGGCGTCCGGGTCGGCCTCCCGCTCGGCCAGCCAGTCCGGGTCGTTTCTCAGGTCCCCCGCGCGATCGAGCGGGTTGCCGGCGAAGGTGTTCCGATGGGCCATGCGTCCTTCTAGCGCTTGATTCCCGTCGCGCCAGCGGCCATATGCGGCCTCGGAGATCGTGCGGGCGAAGGCTTCGCCAACCTGGTCAGGGCCGGAAGGCAGCAGCCACAACGAATTCCCCTTCGGGTCGTGCGGTCTCCACCCTCCCCCCTCGTCTGGTCAGGCGCTTGCCTTCCCCCGCCTCGGTCAGCCCTGGCCGCCCGCGCGCATCGCCTGGCCGGGGCCGACGCCCGCCTGCACCGGCCGCGCCGCGCCCGCCTTCTCGCCGGGCTTCATGAACTTCACCAGCACCCGCTGACCGATCAGGAATTCGGCGTCGTCGGACGAGACCACCACCTCGACCACGCGTTCGTCGGTGCGGGCCGACGGGTCGTCGGACTGCAGCTTGCGGGCGCCGAACACGGCGGCGCGGCGCAGCACCTTGCCGATGGTGATCTTGGTCGGGTCGCCCTCGGGCGTCAGTTCGACCTCCTGGCCGACCGTGACGTTGGGGATGTCCGCCTCGACGATTTCGGCGCGCACGATACGGTCCGTGTCGGGCTCCAGGTCGAACATGGCGGTGACGTTCAGGGTCGAGGCGCCGGCGCCCGGCTGGGCGTAGCGGCGGGCGATGCGGCCGTCCATCGGGGCGCGGACCACCGTCAGTTCCTGGTTGTAGCGCGCCTCGGCCAGCCGCGCCTCGGCGGTCTGGATGGCTGACCGCTGCGAGGACAGGCGCGCCTCGGCCGAGGCGATGGTGTCGCGGGCCTGGTCCAGCCGCTGCGCCGCGACAAAGTTGGTCGAGGCCAGTCGGGACAGGCGGTCGTACTCGCGCCGCGCGGCGGTCAGCTCGACCTCGGTCATGCCCAGCTGCGCGCGGGTCTCGGCCACGGTCGCCTGGGCGCTCTGCACCGCCAGGCGCAGTTCGTCGTCTTCCTGCCGTGCCAGGATCTGGCCGGCGACGACGCGGTCGCCTTCGTTGACATAGACGTCGCGCACCACCCCGCCGCGACGGGCGGCGACGGCGATCACGCCGCCCTCCACGTCCGCCTTGCCGTTGGCGATGGCGGCGTAGGGGCTCTCGACCTTCTCGGCCGCCGCCTTCTCCAGCTCGACCTTCTTGGCGGCGCTGGCCTGCGAAAACAGCATGAAGCCGACGATCAGCACGACGATCAGCGCCAGGCCGATCCAGAGCCATTTGTTCTTGAGGAAGGCGGGCATGACGGTTTGGTCCGTTCGAGAGAGTGTCAGTGCGACGCCAGCTGGGCGTCGGGATTGGGAATGCGGCGCTGGTCGTCGAGTATCTTGCCGTCCTCGATATGGATGACCCGGTCGGCCCAGGCCTCCAGGCGCGGGTCGTGGGTCACGCAGATCACCGCCGCCCCGTGTTCGGTCGCGGCCCGGCGCAGCAGGCGAATGACCACCTGGCCGTTCTCGCCGTCCAGCGCCGAGGTCGGTTCGTCGGCGAACAGGATCTTGGGGTTCTTGGCCAGGGCGCGGGCGATGGCCACCCGTTGCTTCTCGCCGCCGGATAGGGCGTTGGGCCGCTGGTTCAGCCGATGCCCCAGCCCCACCTCCTCCAGGGCCGTGACCGCCCGCTGGCGCGCCTCGCTCTTGGACAGGCCCTGGTACTTCAGCACGGTCATCACCTGCTGCAGCGCCGTCAGCGACGGGAACAGGTTGAATCCCTGGAAGATGAAGCCGCAGTGGTCCAGCCGGAACTTGTCGATCCGCCCGCCGCCCAGCTTCCACAGGTCGTCGACGTCGAGGATGTCCACCCGGCCCTTCTCGGGCTTCAGCAGGCCCGACAGGTTGGCGATGAGGGTCGACTTGCCCGAGCCCGACGGCCCCATGACCATGGTCAGGTCGCCGTGGCGCGCGTCGAAGTCGACGCCCTTCAGCACCTCGATCCAGGTGCGCCCGGTCTTGAAGCGCTTGACCAGGCCCTTGGCCTCGATGGCCAACTCGCCGTTCTTGCCGTGGACGGTCGTATGCATGTTCATCGCAGCAGGTCCGCCGGTTGGCTCTTCTTCAGGACGCCCAGCGACAGGAAGCCGGACCCCAGGGCGATCAGGATCAGCATCACCGACACGCCCAGCACCATGCCCAACGGGAAGGCCATGGTCAGGCCGCTGGCCCCCGCCAGCAGGCTGATCAGCCAGGTCAGAAGGAAGGCCGCGAAGACGCCGGCCACCCCGACCCAGAAACTGAGCTCCAGCACGATCCGGCGCAGCGATCCCATCGACACGCCCAGCGCCCTGAGCGAGGCGAACTCCTTGATGTTGGCCATGATCGCCCCCCGCAGCGTCTGCCAGGTGATGGCCACGCCGATCAGGACGCCCAGGAACAACGAGAAGCCCAGCATGATGGCGATGAAGCTCTCCTTCATCATCTGGCCCTCGTTGGCCGCCGCCAGCTCGGCGCGGGTCCAGGCCTTGTACTGGCCGTTGGCGGAGGCGTTCAGCTGGGCCGTGACGATCTCGGCGCGCGCGGGGTCTTTGACCTGCACCATCAGCGGTCCGACGCGCTGGCCGGTGTTGGCCTCGCCCAGCATCCGCAGGGTGTCGCGCGACATGACGATGGTCGCCTGCATCATGTTGGGATAGCCGCGCGTCACCGCCGCAACGCGCACGGTCTTGGAGTTGTAGAGCGCCTGGTCGCCCAGCTTGACGCCCAGCCGCTTCAGCGCCGTCTCGTCGATCGCCACCGCATAGGGCTGGCGCAGCGCCTCGACCAGGTCGGTGGAATAGTCGGTCGGCACGGTCACCGCGCCGGGAACGGCGTCGATGGCGGTGGTGTTGACGAACTCGGTCTTGCGGGGCTCGCCCTCGGCGACGATGTTCTGCCAGCGGCCGCCCGATCCATCCAGGTCGGCGACGGCGACCACCTCGGGGTGCTGATAGACCAGCGGCATGATCCGGCGCGGCACCCCCGACGGTCCGCCGTTGAACAGCGCCGTGGCCCCCGGCCCCAGGATCATGATGTCGGCGCGCGCGCGGTCGATCTGGGCGGTGAAGGCCTTGCCTATGCCCATGAACATGCCGACCTGCGCCAGCACCAGCAGACCCGAGAAGGCCAGCGCCACGATGGCCGCCATGTAGCGGCGCCATTCGTACAGCAGCGTTGAAAGTGCAAGCGACATGAACCGACGGTTCCCCCGAACTGGGTTCTATCTGAGCGCGTGGATCGACGCGGCCAAGTTAAATCGGAGTAAGGCGGCGAACACCGGTCACATTGCGCGCGGCGCGCCCCGGGCCTAATCGGACGGCTTGCCGTCGCCTCCGTCGCGGCGCTAGCTACAGAATAACAGCCGGCGACCTCAGCCCGGCGCTCGGGAGTCCTTCATGTCCTTGCCTTCGCTTCGTCTCACCGCCTCGCTGGCCGCCCTGGGCGCCGCGACCGCCGTCCTGTCCGCCCCCGCCGCCCCGGCCCAGGCCGAGGAAGGCATGTGGACCTTCGACAACTTCCCCATCGCGGCGGTGAACGAGACCTATGACGCGAACATCGACCAGGCCTGGCTGGACCGCGTCCGCAACGCGGCGGTCCGCCTGCAGGGCTGCTCGGCCTCCTTCGTCTCGGACGAGGGCCTGATCCTGACCAACCACCACTGCGTGGTCTCCTGCATCCAGGACCTGTCCACGGCCGAGAACGACTACGTCAAGAACGGGTGGATGCCCGCGACCCGCGAGGAAGAGAAGAAGTGCCCCGGCCAGACCGCCGAGGTGCTGACCGACATCACCGACGTGACCGACCGCGTCACCGCCGCCGGCCAGGGCCTGGACGGCGCCGCCTTCGTCCAGGCCCGCAACGCCGAGGCCGAGAAGATCCAGAAGGAGACCTGCGGCGACGATACCAAGCTGACCTGCCAGGTCATCAGCCTGTATCGCGGCGGGCAGTACAAGCTCTACAAGTTCCGCAAGTACGACGACGTGCGCCTGGCCTTCGCGCCCGAGTTTCAGGCGGCCTTCTTCGGCGGCGATCCGGACAACTTCAACTTCCCGCGCTACGCCCTCGATGCCGCCTTCCTGCGCGCCTATGAGGACGGCGAGCCGGTCGCCACGCCGAACCACCTGACCTGGAACCCGAACGCGCCGAAGGAAGGCGACTTGACCTTCGTCGCCGGCAATCCCGGCACGACCCAGCGCCTTCTGACCGTCGCGCAGCTGGAGGCGCTGCGCGACCAGCAGCTGCCGATCACCCTGATCCAGACCTCGGAACTGCGCGGCCGCCTGCTCGAATACGCCACCACCGGCGAGGAAGCCCGGCGCGTCTCGGTCGATCCGATCTTCGGCCTGGAGAACAGCTTCAAGGTCTTCTACGGCCAGCAGGGCGCCCTGACCGACCCTGCCTTCATGGGCAAGAAGCGCGAGGAGGAGCAGGAGCTTCGCCGGCGCGTCGCCGCCGACGCCGCCCTGGCCGGCCGGATCGGCGACCCGTGGGCCGACCTGGAGCGCGTCGCCCAGGCCCAGCGCAACCTCTACCTGCCCTACCGCCAGCTGGAATCCGCCGCCGGCCAGCGCTCGCAGCTCTACAGCTACGCCAAGGCCATCGTCCGCGCCGCCAAGGAACGGGCCAAGCCGGCCGCCGAGCGCCGCCCCGGCTATTCCGAGGCCGACATCGCCGCCCTGGGCCGCCGCCTGGCGCAGGAGGTTCCGATCGCCAACGACATCGAGGAGATCGCCCTGTCCTTCTGGCTGTCGAAGACGCGCGAATACCTGACCGTCGACAATCCGCAGGTGAAGGCCCTGCTGGGCAAGGACAGCCCGGAGCAGATCGCCGAGCGCGTCGTCTCGGGCACGCGCCTGGCCGACCCCGCCTTCCGCGCCCAGGCCCTGGCCATGGCGCCGGAGCAGCTCGCCGCTTCGGGCGATCCGCTGATCCAGTTCGTCCTGGCCAATGACGACGCGGCCCAGGCGATCCGCACCGAATGGGAATCGGCCGTGTCGGGCCCGACCAGCCGCGCGGGCGAGAAGATCGCGCAGGCCCGCTTCGCCGTCTACGGCACCAACCAGTACCCCGACGCGACCTTCAGCCTGCGCCTGTCCTACGGCCAGGTGAAGGGCTGGACCCACCAGGGCGTGACGGTGGAGCCCTTCACCTACATCGGCGGCCTCTATGAGCGTCACACCGGCGCCGAGCCCTTCAACGCGGCGGAGGACTGGCTGGCGGCCGAGGACAAGGTCAACAAGCAGACCGTCTATGACTTCGTCTCGACCAACGACATCATCGGCGGCAACTCGGGCTCGCCGGTGATCAACGCCAAGGGCGAAGTCATCGGCGCCGCCTTCGACGGCAACATCCACTCGCTGGGCGGCAGCTTCGGCTACGACGGCGAACTGAACCGCACGGTGACCGTCTCCACCGCCGCCGTCACCGAGGCGCTGCGCAACGTCTACGACCAGCCCCGCCTGCTGGAAGAACTGGGCGTCAAGTAAGCCGCCCGCCCGAACGTCCTTCTCTCCTTTCGGGGAGAAGGTGGCTCGCCCCCGGGCATCGCCTCCGGCGATCCCGAGGATAAAACTCCGCGAGACGGATGAGGGGGCTTGTTGACCCAGGCCCCCTCTTTCCGTTCTGGATGCGGACAGAGCCCCCCATCCGAGCCCTTCGGGCCCACCTTCTCCCCCGAGGGGAGAAGGATCAGGAGTTTCTCATGCGCCTCGCCCTTCTCGCCTCCGCCGCCGTCCTCGCCGTCGCCGCCGCCTCCACCAGCGCCCGCGCCGAGGAAGGCATGTGGACCTTCGACAACTTCCCCATCGCCCGCGCCAACCAGGCCCTTGGCGTGAACATCGACCAGGCCTTCCTCGACCGCGTCCGGCTGTCGTCGGTGAAGTTCGGGGGCTGCTCCGCCGGCGTCGTCTCGGGCCAGGGCCTGGTGATGACTAACAATCACTGCGTCGCCACCTGCGTCGCCAACCTGTCCACGCCCCAGGTCAACTACGCCGAGACCGGCTTCACCCCGAGGTCGCGCGAGGAGGAGCTGAAATGCCCCGGCGCCTCGGCCGAGATCCTGACCGACATCGCCGACGTCACCGAAAGGATGCGCAAGGCCGGCGAGGGGCTCGAAGGCCAGGCCTTCACCCAGGCGCGCGACGCCGAGGCGGGCCGGATCGAGACCGAGGCCTGCGGCGGCGACGCCAAGGTCCGATGCCAGGTCGTCAGCCTGTACCGCGGCGGGCAGTTCAAGCTCTACACCTTCCGCAAGTACGACGACGTCCGCCTGGCCTGGGCGCCCGAGGATCGCGCCGCGACCTTCGGCGGGGACCTGGACAATTTCTCCTTCCCGCGCTTCGCCATCGATGCGGCCTTCATCCGTCTCTATGAGGACGGCCGGCCTGTCGAGACCCCGATCCACTTCGCCTGGAACGCCGACAAGCCGACCGAGGGCGAGGCCGTCTTCATCTCCGGCAATCCCGGTTCGACCCAGCGCCTGCTCACCATGGACCAGCTGGCCACCATCCGCGACGTGGTCCTGCCGCTGGACCAGCTGATCGCTTCCGAACTGCGCGGCCGGCTGATCCGCTATGCCGAGGAGGGCGAGGAGCAGGCCTTCATCGCCATGGACCCGATCGTCGGCCTGGAGAACACCTACAAGCGCGGCCGGGGCCGCATGGCCGCGCTGATCGACCCGCAATTCATGCAGGCCAAGGCGGCCGCCGAGGTCGACTTCATGCAGCGCTACGCCGCCGCCAACGGCGACGGCCCCGATCCGTGGGGACGGCTGGAGGCGATCCAGCCGACCGCACGCCAGCTCTATCCCGCCATGGCCCTGCTGGAGGGCGGCACGGGCCTGGGGACCACCTCGGTCGCCGGCGGCTCGCAGCTGTTCTCTTACGCCCGCGCCCTGGTCCGCGGCGCCCACGAGCGCGCCAAGCCGTCGGACCAGCGCCTGCCCGAGTTCGCCGACAGCCGCCTGCCGGCTCTTCAGTCGCGCCTGTTCGCCGAGCGCCCGACCTATCCGGAGCTGGAGCAGATCCGCCTGGAATGGTGGCTGTCCAAGACTCGCGAATGGCTGACGGTCGATGATCCCCACGTCGCTGCCCTGCTCGGCAAGGAAAGCCCCGAGGGCCTGTCCGCCACCCTCGTCGAGGGCACGAAACTGGCCGATCCCGCCGTGCGCCGCGCCCTGTGGGACGGGGGTCTCGCCGCCGTTCATGCCTCGGACGACCCGCTGATCCGCTACGCCCTGGCCATCGACGCCGACGCCCGCGCCGTGCGCTCGGAATGGGAGGAGAAGGTCCAGGCGCCCACCGACCGCGCCTCGGAAGACCTGGCCGCCGCCCGCTTCGCCGCCTATGGCGACAGCGTCTATCCCGACGCCACCGGCACCCTGCGCCTGACCTACGGCCAGGTGGAAGGCTCCGACGTGCCCGGCCAGCGGTTCGGCGCCTTCACCACCTTCGCCGGCCTGTGGGACCGCGCCACCGGCGCCGAGCCCTTCGACGTCGCCCCGAAGCTGCTGGCGGCGAAGGGCCGCATCGACCCGAACGCGGTGCTGGACATGGCCGTGTCCACCGACACCATCGGCGGCTCCTCCGGCTCGCCCGCCATCAACGCCCGGGGCGAGATCATCGGGGCCAACTTCGACTCGACCGTCCTGACCCAGCGCAACGCCTACGGCTACGACCGCGCCGTCAACCGCAGCGTCATCGTCACCACCCAGGCGGTGACCGTGGCGCTCCGCGACGTCTACGGCATGGACCACCTGGTCGAGGAGCTGGGCGTCACGCCTGACGAGGGGCGGTGAACGACCTCGCCTTCCGCGCGGCGACGGCCTCCGACGTCGCCGCGCTCCATCCCCTGATCGAGCGCGCCTATCGCGGCGAGACGGCCAGGGCCGGCTGGACGCACGAGGCCGACCTGCTGTCGGGCGCCCGCACCAGCGTCGACGAACTGGCCGCCCTGATCGCGGATCCCGACCGCGTCATCCTGCTGGCGCATCAGGACGAGCGCCTGGTCGGCTGCGTCCAGGTCGCCCGCGCCGGCGCGGATCGCGCCTACCTGGGCATGCTGACGATCGATCCCGTGCTGCAGGCGTCCGGCCTGGGCCGCCGCCTCCTCGCCGCCGCCGAGCAGGAAGCGGTCGCCCGCTTCGCCGCCCGCCGCATGGAGATGACCGTCATCCACCGCCGCGCCGAACTGATCGCCTGGTACGAACGGCGCGGCTACGCCCCCACCGGCGAGCGCCGCCCCTTCCCCCTCTCGCCGCCCCGGCCGGAGCTGGAGTTCGTGGTGCTGGAGAAGCCGCTGGCCTGACCCCTTGCAAAACGGACACCACTGTCCATTTAACGTGACAGAATGTCGCGCCCCATCCGAAAAGACGCCGTCCACAACCGCGCCGCCGTGCTCGCCGCCGCCCGCGCGGTCTTCGCCGAGCACGGCCTGGACGCGCCGCTGGAGCTGATCGCCGAGCGGGCCGGGGTCGGGCGCGGCACCCTTTATCGCCACTTCGCCGACCGCACCGAACTGGCCCTGGCCGTGCTGGAGGAGGCGGTGGAGGACCTCGGCCGCCGCACCGCCGAGCAGGGCGACGACCCGCACGTCTTCTTCTGGTTCATCGACCAGCTGGCCGAGCACATGATCCGGAACGCTGGTCTGGCGGGCGTCGTCCGGAACGTCCGTTCCCCCGACGCGCTTACTCCTCTGCGGCGACGCTTGATGGAGGCGGGCGCCGGGCCCCTGGAGCGGGCGCGGCGCGCGGGCCTGGTCAGGGAGGATCTGGGGCCGATGGACATCCGCCTGATCGCGACCCTGCTGGGCGCCGGCTTCCAGAACGCCGACGAGGCCGAGCGCCGCGCCGTCTCCGCCCGGACCCGCGCCCTGCTGCTCGATGGGCTGAGGAGCCGCTGATGGCCCGCAACTGGCACCTGCCCTGGGAACAATACGTCGAGACGCTGAAGCCGCACGAGCGGCCGATGATGCCCGGCAGCCCGGCGACCCCCGACCATCCCTGGCCCCGCCGCCTGCAGTACGCCGCCACCGGCGTCCTGGTCGCCATGGTCGGCAGCCTGGGCAATGCGGCTGTCACCGCCAACATCCAGAACCTGCAGGGCGCGCTGAGCATCACCGCCGCCGAGGCCGCCTGGCTGCCGGTCGTCTTCGTCATGACCAACGCCTGCATGAACCTGATCCTGGTCAAGTTCCGCATGCAGTACGGCCTGCGCCTGTTCACCCAGATCTTCCTGGGCGTCTTCGTCCTGACCTGCGCCGCCCACCTGCTGGTGCACAACTATGAATCGACCCTGGTCGTCCGCGCCGTCGCCGGCATGGCGAGCGCGGGTCTCTCGAGCCTGGGCTTCCTCTATCTGATCCAGGCCTTCCCCGCCGCCCACCGGCTGAAGGGGCTGATCATCGGCATCGGCCTGGCCAGCTTCGCCGTGCCGATCAGCCGCCTGGTGATGCCGACCCTGCTGGATCTCGACGGCTGGCCCGGCTTCTACGTCTTCGAGCTGGGCTTGGCCCTGGTCGCCTGGGCCGCCGTCCAGGTGCTGAAGCTGCCCCCGTCCGAGCGGCTGAAGGTGTTCGACAAGCTGGACTTCGTCACCTTCGCCCTGTTCGCGCCCGGCGTCGCCCTGCTGGCCGCCGTGCTGGGCCTGGGCCGCATCGTCTGGTGGACCGAGGCGGCGTGGATCGGCTGGGCCCTGGTCGGCGCGATCGTCCTGCTGGCCGCCGCCCTGACGATCGAGCACAACCGCTCCAATCCGCTGATCAACACCCGCTGGCTGACCGGCGCCGACATGCTGCGCCTGTTCGGGGCCATCCTCCTGATCCGCATGGTGCTCAGCGAACAGACCTCGGGCGCCGTGGGCTTCCTGACGGTCGTCGGCCTGGGCCCGGACCAGCTGCACGGCCTGTTCGTCGTCATCCTGCTGGCCATGATCGCCGGAACCGCCGTCAGCGCCTTCACCCTGAACATGGAGAAGCTGAACAAGCCCATCGCCATCGCCCTGGGCCTCATCGCCGTCGGCGCCTTCATCGACAGCCACGCGACCGTCCTGACCCGCCCGGCCCAGCTCTATCTTAGCCAGGCCATGATCGCCTTCGCCTCGGCCATGTTCATCGGCCCCGCGCTGATGATCGGCATCAGCCGCGTCCTTCAGCAGGGCAAGCAGAACCTGATCAGCTTCATCGTCATGTTCAGCGTGCTGCAGAACGTCGGCGGCCTGGCGGGCGGCGCCCTGACCGGCACGCTTCAGGTCGTGCGCGAGAAACATCACTCCAACCAGCTGGCCGCCGACATCGTCGCCACCGATCCGCAGGTGACCCAGCGTCTGGCCCAGCTGTCGGGCGCCTACGCCCATACGATCACCGACCCGGCCCTGCTGCGCGCCGAGGGCGTCGCCCTGCTCAGCCGCCAGGTGACCCAGCAGGCCAACGTCCTGGCCTATGACGACGTCTTCCGGGTCATCGCCGTGATCGCCGCCCTGGGCTGCGCCTGGGTCACCCTCACCCACCTCAGGCCCCGCTGGCGCGCCCGCGCCGAGGCCCGCCGCAACGCCCGCGATCCCGACGCCTCCGCCGTCTCCGCCGCCGTCGACTGAAGAACGCCCCCACAGAAGCGACCATGACCGACACCCCGCCCCCCATCGCCGCCCAGCCCGCGCCCCAGCCCGCCGCCGCGCCCCCGCCCGCCCCCACGCCTGTGCAAGAGCCGAAGAAGCGCGTCCTGTGGACCGTGGTCGCCGCCGCCGTGGCCGTGCTGGGGGTGCTGCTGGTGCTCTACGCCTGGCGCCTGCCGCCCTTCGCCGGCGACATACAGCGCACCGACAACGCCTACGTCCGGGGTCAGGTGACGATCATCAGCCCCCAGGTGAACGGCTATGTCACCGACGTCCCCGTCAAGGACTTCCAGACGGTCCAGCCCGGCCAGCTGCTGGCCCAGGTCGACGACCGCATCTATCGCCAGCGGGTCGAACAGGCCGAGGCCTCCCTGCACGCCGCCGAGGCCGCCCTGGCCAACTCGGCCCAGTCCCAGGCCTCGGCGCGCGGCTCGGTGGCCCAGTACCAGGCCTCCATCGCCGGGGCCGAGGCGACCCTGGCCCGCGCCCAGGCCGACGCGAACCGCGCCCGCACCCTGAAGCAGGGCGGCTGGGTGTCCCAGGCCAACGTCGACGTGGCGGAGGCGGCGCTCCGCAGCGCCCAGGCCCAGGTCGCCCAGGCCCGCGCCCAGCGCGGCATCGCCGAGACCGGCGTCGAGAGCGCCGTCGTCAACCGCGACGCCCTGGCCGCCCAGGTCGAGAACGCCCGCGCCGCCGTGCGCCTGGCCCGGATCGACCTGGCCAACACCCGCGTCACCGCCCCCCGCGCCGGCCGCCTGGGCGAGGTCGGCGTCCGCCAGGGCCAGTATGTCGCCGCCGGAACCCAGCTGATGGGCCTGGTTCCGGACGTCGTCTGGGTCACCGCCAACATGAAGGAGACGCAGATGCGCGACATCCGCGTCGGCCAGCCCGTCGAACTCTCCGTCGACGCCCTGGGCGGCCAGACCCTGCGCGGCCACGTCGAGCGCATCGCCCCCGCCGCCGGCAGCGAGTTCAGCGTCATCCGCCCCGACAACGCCACCGGCAACTTCACCAAGGTGGCGCAGAGGATACCGGTGCGGATCGCGATCGATCCGGGCCAGGCGGCGACAGAGCGGCTGGCGCCGGGGATGTCGGTGGTGGTGCGGATCGATACGGGCGGGTGAGGGGCGGGTTCTCGCCAGCAGCAGACGTTAGCGAAGGACCACAAAACTGCCTTCAGAGCCATATCCTGCCCACGTTACCGGAAGTGCTTGATCCCTCAACCTTGACTAGTAGTCTGCGACCAGGGGGGCATCATGGCTATAAGAAAACTTGCTCTGAGCGCGCTGGTCGTAAACCGCGCAAACGACCGTCATGGGGAACTCGAAAACGAGACGGCCGCAATTGCGTGGCTTTTCAACGAGCGCGAAACGCACATGCGGAATCTGACGAAGGACATCGTGGAGCAAGGCGGTATCTACGAGTATCCTCTCGTCTCCCCCGACAAATCCAAGTTCATCGTCTTCGACGGCAACCGCCGCATCACGTGTCTCAAGCTTCTCGATGATCCGCGCCGGGCGCCGACCACAGAGCTCCAAGCATTTTTCCGGGACCAGAAAGCTCTCTGGAAAGGTGCCTTTCCGAAAGAAATTCAGTGCCAGGTCGAAGCCGACCGAGACCGGATCGACGAGATACTCTTCCGTCGCCATACCGGCTCACAGTCTGGCGTCGGCCAGAGCACTTGGGACGACCGGATGAAGGCAACCTTCGTTACGCGTACCGGCAAAGGTGGCGGGCCAAGTGTTGCAGACGAGATTGAAAAACGGCTCGCAGAAGCAAACCTGCTACCCTCCCGTCGCAAGATCCCGCGATCAACGCTAAACCGCCTTCTGTCTGCTGAACCATTCCGGCATCGCGTCGGCATCAGCATGAAGGGTGGCCGCTTCCAGTTCACCCATGACCAGACAAAGTCGCTCGCCGCCCTAGCCCGTATCGCAAAGGATATGGCCGAACGCGATCTAGTTCTCGGGGACATCTGGGACATCGACGGCAAGCAGAGCTATCTCGATCAGCTTGAGCGCGAAGGCGTCCTTCCCAAAAAAACCGGCACAACGACGACTGCCGAGCCCGATAAGCCAGCTGAGAAGCCCGCTAAGGTGAAGCCGAGCGCTAAGGCGGCACCAACTCTTCGCACGACGCTTATACCACAGAAAGACTTCGATCTGAGCTGGCCGGGGCGGCTTCAGCGCCATCACCGCATCTGGGAAGAGCTACAGTTTCACCTTGATCTGCGAACCCACCCAAACGCGATCTCGGTTCTCATGCGAGTGCTCATCGAGCTCGCGTTGGAAAACTACATCAAAGAAGCGAAGGTCGCGGTCCACGAGAACGACAAGCTCGCGACCCGGCTGGAGAAAGCAGGCTTACACCTGCAGGCGGCTGGAAAGATCGACGCGAAGCAGGTCGAGGTGTTAAAGAAATTCAAACAAGGCGACAAGCTTGTGTCTGCTGATACGTTGAACAAGTACGTTCACTCAACAAACTTCGCGCCTTCACCGGAGCATCTAACGTCGATCTGGGATAGCTTGGCCGACGTAGTCGTCGAGATGCTGAAGGCTTAGTCGATCTTCTCTCTGAGCGTCCGACCGCTGGAATTCCCCCTCACCGCCTCCCCATCCTTGCCGCCAGCAGATGCACCTCATGCGCGCGCATCCGCTCGAAATTCCCCAGGCCCAGCGCCAGGGCGCGCATGATTTCCAGGCGGCGGGTCTCCTCGGGGTGGAGGGGCAGGTCGGGTTCGGCGCGGGCCAGTTCCGCGTCCATCTGGCTCACCATGTCTGAAAGGGCTCGGTCGCTCATCTGATCCTCCGTCGCGCTGCCTACGGAACCAGAAAGCAGAACCGGAACGAAAAGGGAACATGCATCCGCGCCCGGCCCGTGGGCGGCGGCGGGCCGCTGTGGGCAGGTGTGTGGATTGCAACGCGGCGGCGGCGAGCGCCTGGCGTCCTTCCGGGGGCCCCGCAGGACGAACCCGGAACCAGGCGGCGAGCCTCCGTCCTCAAGCGCGCCCGGCGCGGCGACCGTGGCCCTGGGCTCCGGTCCCGCGCTTCGCCCGGCCCGCAGGGACGACTTGGGATGGCCGGCGGCGCCCAAGCCGCATACTCGATCCCGACCCGCGTCATCGGAAGACCAATAATTTCATACCCCTGACCCGCTACTCCGGGGACAGTCGGGACAATCGACGCGCCTGGGTCGCGGCTCGTGGCAGGATTCGCGGGTCCCGAAACGTCGAGACATCGACAAATTGGTACAGGCCAATGTCCATGCGCGCCCACCCCGCGACCACCTATGTCCGCGCCGGTCCCCAGACCTGGGGCCGGATCCGCGAGGCCTATCTGTCGGGCCTGTCGGCGCCGACCGTCGCCGCCCGCTTCGGCGTCAGCGTCGCCGCCATCCGCAAGCGCGCCGCGCGCGAGGGCTGGACCAAGGCGGCGATGGGCGATTCTCCCTCCCCTTCATGGGGAGGGACGGCGCGGCGCCCGCCGCGCCCGGACGGGGACGCCGCCTTCCCCGACCGCCTCGCCGCCGCCGAACAGCCCGTGGTCGAGGCCTTTCGCATTCCGCTGGCGCTCCACCCCCGCACCCTGGCGCGCCAGTCGCTGGCCCGCGCGGCCCACGCCCTGCGCGAGGGCCGGGCCCTGGACGCCCAGCGCATGGCTCACGCCGCCGAGGCCGTGCTGCGCGTCGAGGCCCGGGTCGACTGGTGGCCCGAGGACGGCGAGGAGATCGACGACGACGGCCGCGAGGCCCTGCTGGTCCAGTTCGTCCGCTCCATCGCCGTCGATGTCGCCGTCAAGCTGGCGCGCGGCCAGCCCCTCCCCGCCGCCTACGCCGATCTCGCCGCCGAGTACGCGGATGCGACGGCCGAACCGGCCCAGCCATCCCAGTCGGCGTGATTTTCGTCGTGGCGATACAGTGGAGACATTCTCCCTCCCCATGAAGGGGAGGGAGAAAAGTCACCCGATCAGCGCTTCCGCCGCCGCGCGGGCCGCGTCGGTGATCTCGGCGCCGGACAGCATGCGCGCGATCTCCTCGCGGCGGCGCGCGTCGTCCAGGGCGACGACGGTGGTGGCCGTCACCCCGTCGCGGTCGGCCTTCATCACCTTCCAGTGCGCGTGGCCGCGCGCCGCGACCTGGGGGCTGTGGGTCACGACCAGCACCTGGGCGCCGCCCGACAGCCGCTGCAGCCGCACGCCCACCGCCTCGGCCACGGCGCCGCCCACGCCCTGGTCCACCTCGTCGAAGATCATCACCGGCTGGCGCATGTCCTCGCGACTGGCCAGCGCCGCCTTCATCGCCAGGGCGAAGCGCGCCAGCTCCCCTCCGGACGCGATGGCGTCCAGCGGGCCGAAGCCGGTTCCGGCGTTGGTGGCGATCTGGAAGCGGACGGTCTCCACGCCCTCGGGGCCGCGCCGGCCTTCGATCGGCTCCAGCGCCACGCGGAAGCGCGCCCGCTCCAGCTTCAGCGGCCCCAGTTCCCCCATGACCGCCTCGGTCAGCCGCTCGGCGGCCGCCTCGCGCGCCGAGGTCAGCAGGGTCGCCGCCAGGTCGTACGCCTCCAGCGCCGCCGCCGCGTCGCGCCCGGCCTGGGCCAGGGCGTCGGCCCCGTCCTCGATCAGCCGCAGCTGCTCGCGCAGGCGCTGGCGCAGGGTCGGCAGGGCGTCGACCGTCGTGTTCAGCTTGCGGGCCGCCGCGCGCAGCGCGAACAGCCGCTCCTCGGCCTTGTCCAGCCGGCCGGGCTCGTATTCGAAGGCGTCGGCCGCGGCGTCCACGGCGGCCACGGCCTCGGCGGCCTCGACCATGGTCCGGTCGATGGCCTCGACGGCGGCGGACAGCTTCTGGATCACCGGGTGGTCGCCCTCGGCCCCCGCCTGGCCGGCCCGTTGGCGGGCGTGTTCGACGGCGCGCAGGGCCGCGCCCAGCTTCTGGCTCAGCTTGTCGCCGCCCAGCTGGGTTCGGGCGTCGGCCAGGTCGGCGATGGCCTTCTCGGCCGCGCCCAGCAGGGCCCGCTCGCCGGCCAGTTCGGTCTCCTCGTCGGCGCGGGGGTCCAGGGCGTCCAGCTCGGCCAGGTTCAGGGCGATCTCCTCGGCGCGCGCCGCCGCGTCGGCCGCCTCGGCCTTCAGCTCGGCCAGCCGCGCCTCGGCCGCCTTCAGCTTGATGGAGGCCGCCGCCACCGCGTCCAACTGCGGCTGCAGGCCGCCGTAGGCGTCCAGCAGGCCCCGGTGGGTGCGCCAGTCCAAGAGGCCGACGGTCTCGTGCTGGCCATGCACCTCGACCAGGGCGGCGCCGATCTCGCGCAGGACGGTCACGCCCGCCGGCTGGTCGTTGACGAAGGCGCGGCTGCGGCCGTCGGCCGACAGCACCCGGCGCAGGATCAGCTCCCCGCCCGCCTCGATCTCGAAGCCGCGCTCGGCGACCAGGGCGATCAGGTCGGGATCGTCGGGCGCGGTGAAGACCGCCGTCGCCACGGCCTGCTTCGCTCCGCTGCGCACCAGGCCCGCGTCGCCCCGCCCGCCTAGCGCCAGGCCCAGCGCGTCCAGGATGATCGACTTGCCCGCCCCCGTCTCGCCGGTCAGCACCGTCAGCCCGCCCTCGACCTCGAGGTCGAGCGCGTCGACCAGGACGACGTCGCGGATGGATAGGGCGGTCAGCATGGGCTCGGAACGATTCGCTTGCGTCGATCCTAGCGGGGTTCGCCTGCCGGCATCAGCCCGGGATGATGCGCTGCAGCCAGCTTTCGCGCTGGGCCTCCGGCGCCGTCTCCGGCCGCTCGCCGCTTTCGGTCAGCAGGGCGTAGGCCTCGGCGTACCACGGGCTGCCGGGATAGTTGAAGCCCAGCACCGCGCCGTTGCGGATCGCCTCCTCCTTCAGCCCCAGCTGCAGGTTGACCTCGACCAGGCGGTACAGGGCCTCGGCCGTGTGCGAGGTGCGCTGGAAGTCCGGGTTGGCGATGACGGCCTTGTAGCGGTTCAGCGCCGCCAGCGGCTGGTTGGCGCGCTGGTAGTAGCGGCCGATGTTCATCTCCTTGCCGGCCAGCTGGTCGTTGACCATGTCGATCTTGACCATGGCGTCGGTGGCGTAGGGCGTGTTCGGATAGCGGCGGGCCACGTCGCGCAGGCCCGTCAGGGCGGCGTTGGCGTAGCCCTGGTCGCGGCCCACGTCGGTGATCTGCTCGAAGTTGCACACCGCGCGCATGTAGAAGGCGTAGGCCGCCGACGGATTCCCCGGGAACAGCTGGATGAAGCGGTCGGCCGCGGCGATGGCGTCGGCGTAGTTGTTGTTCTGGTAGTAGGCGTAGACCTGCATCAGGATCGCGCGACGGGCCCAGTCGGAATAGGGGTGCTGGCGCTCGACCTCCTGGAAGTAGTCCACGGCGTCGGCCCAGCGGTTCTGCTGCAGACGCTCGTAGCCCGTATTGTACAGCGCCTCGACCGGCCGTTCCTCATAGGTCAGGCGCGGCCGGTCGCGGCCGGCGCAACCCGAAATCGTCATCGCGGCGGCCGCCGCGGCCATCAGCACCAGGCCGGAACGAAACTTGGAAGCGAGCAAGGACGACCTCATGACGAGCGTAAGGCGCGCACCCCGGCGGCCTCTGGAACGAACGCGGCGATCTCTAGCACCCGTGACCGGGACGCGCCATGCCGACAAAAACGCCGCGCACGACTTGCCCCGCCCGGCCTCGCTGGTAAAGAGCGCGCCAACCGACCTTCGTCATTGGGGGACGGATGACGGCGAAAGGATGACCGGCCGATGAAGCTGCTCTCAGGCAACTCCAACCGTGCGCTGTCCCAGGCCATCGCTGATCATCTGGATGCGCCGCTGACCAAGGCGCAGGTCAAGCGCTTCGCCGACAACGAGGTCTTCGCCGTCATCGAGGAGAACGTCCGCGGCGAGGATGTCTTCATCCTGCAGTCGACCTCCTATCCCGCGAACGACAACCTGATGGAGCTGCTGATCATGACCGACGCGCTGGTGCGCGCCTCGGCCAAGCGGATCACGGCCGTGATGCCCTATTTCGGCTATGCGCGTCAGGACCGGAAGACCGGCGGGCGGACGCCGATCTCGGCCAAGCTGGTGGCGAACCTCATCACCCGCGCCGGCGCCGACCGGGTGTTGACGATGGATCTGCACGCCGGCCAGATCCAGGGCTTCTTCGACATCCCGACGGACAACCTGGTGGCCACGCCGGTGCTGGCGCAGGACATCAAGGAGCATTACCCGCGCGGCGACGATCTGATGATCGTGTCTCCCGACGTCGGCGGCGTGGTGCGCGCCCGCTCGCTGGCCAGCCGCCTCGACGCCGACCTGGCCATCGTCGACAAGCGCCGGCCCAAGGCGGGCGAGAGCGAGGTCATGAACATCATCGGCGATGTCGAAGGCCGCCGCTGCATCCTGTTCGACGACATCGTCGATTCGGGCGGAACCCTTGTGAACGCGGCCAAGGCGCTGATCGAGCATGGGGCGACCGAGGTCTCGGCCTACATCAGCCATGGGGTCCTGTCCGGCCCGGCCGTGCAGCGCATCACCGATGGCCCGTTGAAGGAGTTGGTGATCACCAACTCGATCGAGCAACCCCACGAAGTTTTGAACTGCCGGAAAATCCGAACCGTTTCCGTGGCTCCGCTCATCGGTGAAGCTATCCGACGGATCGCCAACGAGGAATCCGTCTCCAAGCTGTTCGATTAACCCTCGGGTAACCATAAGGTTCGCCTTATAAGGGCCAAGAGTATTGGCCCTGTTGAGCCCGTGACCGCCCTGAGGATTGCTTCCATGAAATTGGCCCCCCTGCGCCGCGGCCTTTCTCTCGCCGCCCTCGCCGCCGCCGCCATTCTCGCAGCCTGCGAGAGCGGGCCTTCGGCCGCCGAGCTGGAGGCGCAACGGCTGGCGGCCGAGGCCGCCGCCCGCCGGCCGCCGCCCGTGGCCCTGAACCAGGGCGTCACGGACGCCGCCTCGATCTACCTGGCCTACCTGCGCGAACTGTCGACCATTCCGCCGGGCGGGTTCGACAGCGCTGAGTCGATCCAGGCCGCCCTGCGCAAGGGCGGCGCCTACGACCCGGAACAGCTGTCGCGCGGCGTGATCGCCTATGGCGCGGTGCTGGCGCTCCAGTCGCCGGAATTCGTCGCCGGCGTGCGCCAGTACGCCATCGACCCCGTCCAGCGCCAGAAGATTGTGGCCCAGATCGTGGCCGATCCCGCCTACGCCGCCACCTTCCCCGGCGCCGACGCCGCCGCCGGCCTGATCACCAGCGCCGTCAGCCACGACGCCCTGCAGGTGCGGCTGATCGGCGAGGCGATTGAACAGGACGCCTACACCGTTCAGGAACGCGCCGATCCACGCCGCCGCTGGGCCGTCGCCCACGTCGAGAACCGCGAGGCGCGCCTGGAGAGCGCCAAGACGCTGTCGGAGGCGCAGATGCTGCCGTCGGCCGAGGAGTCCGCACGGCTCCTGACGGCCGCGCTCAGCGGCACGGGGCTGCCCGTGGAGGCGTCGCGCAAGGCGCCGCCCTACACTCCCGCAGTGACCCGCTCGCTGGCCATCGCAGCCCTGGCTGCGCTCGGCGCCGCCGGGGACGAAGCCCGGATCAACACCGAGGCCCTGACGGTGGAGACGAACAACGAGTTCTGCCTGAACATGTCCAAGCTGATGCTGTACCAGTGCCTGGCCGCGTCGCGTCCCAGCTACGAGGACATGTTCTGCCTGGGCCGGCACGTCGTGCGCGACGTCGCCAGCTGCACGACCACGGCGGTCCTCTCCCCGATCATCAGCGTCGGCGATCCGGTCGCGACCGGCGTCACCCCGGCCGCCAGCGCCGGTCAGACGGCCGTCGCCGTCACTCCGGCTCCGGCTCCGGCTCAGACGCCCGCGCCGACGGTGACGACCGCTCCGCTGAACTGACGGAGCGTCCTTCGCCTCGTCAGTGGTTGTCCCTGGGCGGTCCTAGGGTGTCGACGATGCGGTGGTATTTGACGGCGGGCTCCAGCACGGCGCCGGTCTGCAGTTCGCCGACCATGGAGCGCTGGATCTCCTGCCACGGGGTCTGCGAGGCGGGGTAGCTGTAGCCGCCGGCCGCCTCGAAGGCTCTCCGCCGCTCGGCCAGCTCCG
>JAEXZS010000095.1 GCA_023451375.1 Pseudomonadota bacterium | reverse complement strand
CGGCGGGGCCTCGTCCGCGCCGAAGCTGTAGCGCAGGCCCAGGGTCACGGTGTGCGACTGATCGTAATCGCCGTCCCACTCGCCGAAGCCGGTGCCGCCGACCGTGGTGGATTCCCACGAGCTGTCGCCGGTCAGGTAGCGGTAGGTCAGGTCGATGTTGGCGCGGTCGCCCACGGCCCAGGCCAGGCCCGCAATCGCCTGAGCGGCGAACTCGACGGAGTCGTCGTCGGCGGTGAAGGTGGCGCCGCGGTTGTCGCGCAGGTTGCCGACGGTGTCGATCGCAACCTTGTTCACGCCGGCGCCGAGGCCGACGAAGGGACGAACGCCCCAGGTTTCGAAGCCGAAGTCATAGATGACGTTCGCCATCAGGGTCATCGACTCGATGTCGCCTTCCGGCGAGAAGCAGCCGCCCGTGGCCGGGGTCAGGTTGCAGAGGCCGCCGGGGCCGGACACAGCGCGGACCGTGGCGATGTCGCCGGAGCGGTAGCCGCCTTCCAGTTCGACACGCCAGTTCGGATTGAACCGGTAGCCGAGGCGGGCGAACGCCGCCCAGCCGTCGTTGACCTCGTAGTTCCAGTTGGAAGCCGTGGTCGACGATTCGGCGTTGATGTCGTCGATGGTGTGATAACCAGCGTCGATCGCGCCGTACCAGCCGTTAGGGTCGGCCGACGCGGCGCCGGCCGAAAGCGCGAGGGCAGTCGCTGCGCTGGAGGCCAAAACCAAAGTCTTCATACGCATAGGGGGAAACCCTCCGTTTTCTTAAAGGATTGTGCGACGGTACAACCGCCTAGTTGCGCTCATAACAGCACCGCTGCCACAGGTCGAGGCGAAATCACGGCGGATCGTCGCCCTTGCGTTTGACCGTGACGTTGATGCTACACGGGAAATTCCTAAACGAGACCTTAATTCGGACGCGTTTAAGGCGCCGTGCGGAACCGAAACGTCAAAACTCGGAAATGGCTCCCGGCCGTCTCGCACGGCGTTTCAGCCACATCACCCCCGCCAGATCGGACAGGGACGCGCGCAGGCGGCCCCAGTTGGTGTACTTGGACCGGCCGGTCTCGCGGTGGCGATGGCCGACATCGAGATACTCGTTGCGGTAACCCTCGCGGATCATCAGCGCCGGCAGGTAGCGGTGGATATGATCGAAATAGGGAAGGCGCAGGAAGGCGTCGCGGCGAAAGGCCTTGAGGCCGCAGCCCGTGTCGTCGGCGTCGTCGCCCAACAGACGCCGGCGGATGCGGTTGGCCCAGAGCGAGGCTCTGCGCTTGGAAGCGGAGTCCTGGCGACGGGCCCGGCGACCGCCGACCATGGCGACGTCCGGCGCAGCCGCCAGCAGGGCGTCCACCAGGCGCGGGGCGTCGCCGGGCGGGTTCTGGCCGTCGCCGTCCAGGGTGACGACGACCGGTGCGCGTGCGGCGAGCACGCCGGTGCGCACCGCCCGGCTCTGGCCCGCGTTGTCCGCGTGGGCCAGCACCCGCAGCGCGGGCAGGTCGGCCATGGCGGCCCTCAGCTCGGCCAAGGTCGAATCGCGGCTGGCGTCGTCGACGAAGATCATTTCGTAGGACCGGCCCGCGAAGGCCTGGTCGATCTCACGCGCGAGAGCGGCGGCGGCCCCCGCCTCGTCGTGGACGGGAACGACAACCGAGATCTGGGGCGGGGCTTCGCTGTTCATGCCCGCGTGATAGCCGACTTGCGGCGGGAGGGGGAGACGGCTGACGCCCGCGCGACCTCCGTGTAAGGAGAAGGCATGAACCGTATCGAACTCGATCGCCTCGTCGCGGGCTGGCGCGGGCCCGTTCTGGCGGCGCTTCTGACGCTGGTCGCCGGCTTGCCCGGGCTGCTGCTGCTGCCGCCGCTCGATCGCGACGAAAGCCGCTTCGCCCAGGCCACGGCCCAGATGCTGGAGAGCCGGGACTTCGTCGATATCCGCTTCCAGGACGATCCGCGCTGGAAGAAGCCTGTCGGCATCTACTGGCTGCAGGCGGCGGCGGTGGCCGTGACGTCCGATGTCGAGGACCGGCGGATCGCGCCGTATCGGGCGCCCTCGCTCGTGGGCGCCATGCTGGCCGCCTGGGCCGTGGCCTGGGCGGGCGCGGCCCTGTTCGGCGCCCGCAGCGGATTTATCGCCGGAGCCATCCTGGGGACCACCTTCCTGCTGTCGACCGAGGCCGGCATCGCCAAGACCGACGCCATGCTGTGCGGCGCCACCACGTTGGCCATGGCGGCTCTGGCGCGGATCTATATGGCCGCGCGCGCCGGAGACCGGCCGATCCGGCCGCACAAGCTGCTCTTCTGGCTGGGCCTGGGTCTGTCGATCCTGATCAAGGGACCCATCGGGCTGATGGTCGTGGCCCTGGCCATCCTGGCGCTGTCGATCTGGGATCGCGACTTCAAATGGCTTTTCCGCTTGGGCTGGGGTTGGGGCCTGCCGCTGGTGGCGCTCATGGTCGGACCCTGGGCCATCGCAATCACCATCGCCACCGACGGCGGTTTCTGGCGTGAGGCCATAGGCGGCGACCTGGCGCCCAAGATCGCCGGCGCGCACGAGAGCCATTCCGGCTTCCCGGGGATGTACCTCCTCTTGGCGCCGCTGCTGTTCTTCCCGTCGACCCTGCTGCTTCCGGCGGCCGTGGCGACCGGCTGGACGCGAAGAGCCGAGCCGGCGATCCGCTTCCTGGTCTGCTGGCTGGTTCCGGCCTGGCTGGTGTTCGAGCTGGCTCCGACCAAGCTGTGGCACTACACCCTGCCGACCTTCGGGGCCTTGGCGCTGCTGGCCGCCGCGGCGCTGACTCGGCCGATCGGCAAGGTCTCGCGCATCACCGGCGCCGTGCTGGCCGTGCTGGCGGCGCTGCTGGTGATCGCCATCACCGTTTACGGGCTGACGGTCTACGGCACTTCGACGGCGCAGACCTGGGCGGCCATCACCGTGGTCTCCGCCCTGGCGGCGGCGGCGATCGGGGCCTTCCTGCTTCTCAATCGGGCCGTGGGCGCGGCGCTGATGGCGTCGCTGGCCTTCGGGGTCGTGGCCCACGCGGCGCTGGCGGGCACCATCCGTCAGCTGCGCCCTCTGGCCGTCTCGCCCCAGCTGGAGCGGGCGCTGGAGGCCGCCGACTTGCATCCGCGCCAAGGCCGCACCCCCGGCCCGGTGGCCATCACCGGCTTCCATGAGCCCAGCTTCGTCTTCCTGACCGGACGCGACACCCAGCTGACCGACGCCGCCGGCGCCGCGCGCGCCCTCGCCGAGGGGCGTCCCGCGATCGTCGAGGCGCGCGACGCCGACGCCTTCCGGGCCGCCTCGGCCGCCCTGGGCGTCGCCGGCCGCGCGGCGGGCACGGTCCGGGGCCACAACTATTCCCAGGGCGACGACGTCAGCCTGACGATCTACGCCCCCCCGCCAACCGCCGCGAGGACCACGCCGTGAGCCGCGTCATCCGGATCGTCGAGGTCGGCCCCCGCGACGGCCTGCAGAACGAGAAGACGGTGCTGGAGCCCGCGATCCGCGCCGATCTGGTCCGGCGTCTCGAAGGCGCCGGCGCGCGTCGGATCGAGGCGGTCTCCTTCGTCCATCCCAAATACGTGCCGCAGATGGCGGGCGCCGAAGCGGTCATGGCCGAACTGCCGCGCCAAGTCGGACGCAGCCGCATCGGCCTGGTGCTGAACGGCAGAGGTTATGACCGCGCCCTGACCACGGGCGTGGACGAGGTCAACGTCGCCCTGTCCGCCACCGATGGCTTCGGTCTGAAGAACCAGGGCCTGACGGTGAAGGATCAGTTGGGAATGCTGGGCGAGATCATCGCCCGACGTCACGACGCCGAGGCCCCCGGCGGCGCGCCGTCGCTGTCGGCGATGATCTCCTGCGTCTGGGGGTGCCCCTTCGACGGCGAGGTCTCGGTTCAGCAGGTCGTTGATGTCGTCGGGGCGGTCGCCGAACTGGGCGTGGGCGAGATCGGCCTGGCGGACACCATCGGCGCCGGCGATCCGTGGGCCGTCACCAGGACGGTGGAAGCGGCGCGCGGGGCGTCGCCCGGGGCGACCCTGCGGCTGCATTTCCACGACACCCGCAACACCGGCCTCGCCAACGCCTACGCCGGGGTGGAGGCGGGCGTCGACGTGCTCGACGCCTCGGTCGGCGGCATCGGCGGGTGTCCCTTCGCGCCGGGCGCCACCGGCAACATCGCCACCGAGGACCTAGTCTATATGCTGGAACGCGCCGGGTTCGAGACCGGCTACGACCTGGGCGCCCTGATCACCACGGCCAAGTGGATCGGCGAGACCATAGGCCGCCCGGCCCCGTCGGCGCTCAGCCGGGCGGGCGGCTTTCCCAGGGCCTGACGCGCCGCCGCTTGGCGCGACGGCCTCATCGGCGCTATCGTCGGCATGGGTCGGACCGCAGGGGGCGGCGGCCCGTCGAGCCGGAACCATGCTGATCGCCATCCCGCTGCTGCTGATCCCCGTCGTGCTCTACAACGTCGTCGTGCTGTTCGGCGGCGGAGAACGGGCCCTGACGAACGGCGACGCGCTGCTGCGCGATCCGGTCCTGTCGGTGACCATGGCCTCAGGCGCGCAATGGAGCATCGGCGCGGGCGACCTGATCCTGTTCGTCGGGCTGATCCTGCTGTTCTTCGAGCTGGTGAAGTCGACCTCCAGCCAGAAGGCGGCGATCATCAATCACGCCCTGTCGATGATCCTGTTCATCGTCGTGCTGATCGAGTTCCTGCTGCTGCCCGGCTTCGCCACCTCAACCTTCTTCCTGATCGGGGTGATGGTTCTGCTGGACGTACTGGCCGGGTTCATCGTGACCATCATCGCCTCGCGCAAGGATTTCGACCTGGCGTGAGAACCGGGCCTCCCGTCAGGGCTTCCGCTCTCGGATCGTCATTTCCGGGCCGAGCCTGGCGAAAACCCGGAACCCAGGACGGGCGTCGCGCGCCAGGCGCTTACGAGAAAGCCGTGAAGATCAGCGCCACGACGCAGGCGTCGAACAGCTTGGACAGGGCGCCGAGCGCAGGCATGGCGGGCTCCGGAGAGGGATCGGTTCACCCCGCTCCAGCAAGCGCCGTGCCGCTCCCGTCAGATGTCGGTCCGCGTCGTCTTGCCCACCGGCGGGCGGCGTTCGGCCTCGCCGGAATACTCGGTCCCCAGATAGGCGGCGCGGGCCGCGTCCAGAATGGGAGGCCCCCCGCGCAGGCCGCGCTTCTGGCCGGTCTGCCCGATCTGCTGGGCGACGAAGGCGGCCGTGCTTGGCTCGGGCGGCGCCAACGCGGCAGCTCTTGCCGGGGCCGGTTGCGGCGGGAAGTCCTCGGTCGTCTCGACCGGGACCAGGTCGCGAGAGTCCCGCCGCTGGCGCTGCCGCCGATCGCTCTCGCGGCGTTCGCGCGCGGGATCGATCGGGCCGACGCCGCCGACGGGACGGACCTCGTCGGTCATCTCGGCGCGTTCCCCCCGCCGGCCAGGCGGTCCAGCTGGGCGCGCATCTCGTCCATCTGCCGGCGCATCTCCTCCAGGGCTTCGTCGGCGGGGGCGGCCGGCTTCGGCTGGGGCTCTGCGGTCGCGGACGTCGTTTCGGCGCGCGGATAGGCGAAGCCGGGGAACATCTGCATGGCGCGCTCGAACATGGCCATGTTGGCCCGCGCCGCCTCCTCCATCAGGGTCGCGCCCGAGCCCGTGCCGAAGGCGCGGCTCATCTGGCCGGCGAACTGTTCCTGCTGGCGGCTGAAGTTGGCCAGGGACATCTCCAGATAGGAGGGCAGCACCCCCTGCATCTGGCCGCCGTAGAAGCCGATCAGCTGGCGAAGGAACTGAACGGGAAGCAGGGCTTCCCCGCGGTTCTCCTCCTCGAAGATGATCTGGGTCAGGATCTGGCGGGTCAGGTCCTCGTTCGACTTGGCGTCATAGACCACGAACTCCACCCCCTCGCGCACCATGGCGGCGAGGTCCTCCAGCGTCACATAGGCGCTGGTCCGGGTGTTGTAGAGCCTGCGGTTCGCGTACTTCTTGATGACGATCACGCCGGAATCGCCCGTCTTTCCGCCCTTGGTCTTTTCGTCAGCCACGCTTGTTCTCGCGATGTTGCAACGCGGCACTATCTCGCGTCGCGGCGCGAAGCGCCAGAGGAACCGAAAAGGCCGGTTCAGGCGGCTCGCCTGCTCGGCTCTAGTGGCTGAGCGCCGGCGCCAGCACGACGCCGACCAGGACGGCGGCCCAATGCACCGTGGCGCCGGTGACGACGAAGCCGTGCCAGATGGCGCGGCGGAACTTCACCGTCGGGCTGATGAAGACGAAGACGCCGGCCGTGTAGATCAGTCCGCCGATGACCAGCAGCGCCAGGGCGACCGGATGCACGGTCTCGACCATAGGCTTCAGCGCCGCCACCGCCAGCCAGCCGAACAGGACATAGACCCCGCTCCAGAACCGGTCGGAGATGCGGGGGGCGAACAGCTTGGCCCCCGCCCCGGCGAAGGCCAGGGTCCAGATCAGGGCGGTGAAGCCTGCCGACCAGGCCCCCTCGAACCTCTGGGTGGTGAAGGGGGTGTAGCTGCCGGCGATCATCAGGAAGATCGCCGCCTCGTCCAGTCGGCGCAGGACAGGCCGGGCGGCGCAGGGGTTGGTCCAGTTGTAGAGGGTTGACGCCGTCAGCATGCCCACCAGGCAAAGGGCGTAGATGGCCGTGGCCATGACCCCGCCGATGCCAGCATAGACGCCCGCCAGCCCGGCCAGGATGATCCCGCCGACCGCAGCCAGCATAAGGCCGACGACATGCACCCACAGGTCCGCCAGCTTCTCGGCGCGGGTCGGATAGTGCTCGATCATGTCCAGTTCGTCGGGCGTGCAAACGTGGGTGACGAGACGTTTCAGCGTGCGAAGCATGGCCTTTCCAATCCGGGACCGCCGCGATCGTTCCCGCCACAATGGGCCGACGGGATGACGATTGGCTGAACGCGCGGCTGGACGGGTGACGAAGGCGCCGCGATGCGGCAAAACCGCAACGCAGCAATTTCCGCATCGAGTGAAATCCATGACCGACGTCGTCATCGTCTCCGCCGCCCGCACGCCCGTCGGGGCCTTCCTGGGCGGCCTGTCGTCCCTGCCGGCCTCCAAGCTGGGTGAAATCGCCATCAAGGCGGCGCTGGAGCGCGCCGGCGTGGCGGGCGAAGAGGTGGACGAGGTGATCCTCGGGCATGTTCTCCAGGCCGCCGCCGGCCAGGGACCGGCCCGCCAGGCCGCCGTCGGCGCCGGCGTGCGCAAGGAGGCCGCCGCCTGGAGCCTGAACCAGATCTGCGGCTCGGGCCTGCGCGCCGTGGCCATCGCCGCCCAGCAGATCGCTCTGGGCGATGCGAAGATCGTCGTTGCCGGGGGCCAGGAGAGCATGAGCCAGGCGCCGCACGCGCAACAGCTTCGCAATGGCCATAAGATGGGCGACGTCGCCCTGATCGACACCATGATCCGGGACGGGCTTTGGGACGCCTTCAACGGCTATCACATGGGCCAGACGGCCGAGAACATCGCCGAGAAATGGTCGATCAGCCGCGAGGCGCAGGACGACTTCGCCCTGGCCAGCCAGCACAAGGCCGAGGCGGCGCAGAAGGCCGGCCGGTTCGACGCGGAGATCATCCCCGTCGTCATCCCCGGCAGGAAGGGCGACACCGTGGTCGACAAGGACGAATACATCCGCCACGGCGCGACGATCGAGGCGATGCAGAAGCTGCGTCCGGCCTTCACCAAGGAGGGTTCGGTCACCGCCGCCAACGCCTCGGGCCTGAACGACGGCGCCGCCGCCCTGGTGCTGATGAGCGCGGAGGAAGCGGAGGCGCGCGGGCTGGAGCCGCTGGCGCGCATCGCCTCGGCCGCCACCGCCGGCGTCGATCCGTCCATCATGGGCACGGGGCCGATTCCCGCCTCGAAGAAGGCGCTGGAGAAGGCCGGCTGGACCGTCGCCGACCTGGACCTGGTGGAGTCCAACGAGGCCTTCGCCGCCCAGAGCCTGTGCGTGGTCAAGGAGCTGGGCCTCGAGCCGGCGAAGGTCAACGTCAACGGCGGCGCCATCGCCATCGGCCATCCGATCGGCGCGTCGGGCGCCCGCATCCTGACCACGCTTCTGTTCGAGATGAAGCGGTCGGGCGCGAAGAAGGGTCTGGCCACCCTGTGCATCGGCGGCGGCATGGGCGTGGCCATGTGCGTGGAGCGGGCGTGAAGCCCCCGTGGTCAGGCCGACGTTGAGCGAAGCGAGGACCCCGGGACCCAGGATCGCCCGCTCGCTCTGAACCCTTGTGGAGAGTGGGCGCCCTCCTCCTGGGTCCCGGGTTCGTCCTGCGGACGCCCCGGAATGACGTTGGATGAGACCGGTGGTCAGTCTGTCGGATATTCGAAGGGGTCGGTCGGCGTCGGCTGTGTCGGCAGCGGCATGCGCGGCAGGGGCTCGTCACGGTTGGCGGCGTTCAACAGGAAGCTGGCCAGGATGATCGCCGCCTGACGCATGTCCTCCGGCTTAAGGTGGTCGTAGCTGTCGATGCTGGTGTGGTGGATGCGGGCCGAATAGTCGAGCGGGTCCTGGATGAACTGGTAACCGGGGACGCCGACGGTCTGCATATAGACGTGGTCGGTGCCGCCGGATGGGCGCAGCGAGACGGTCGAGGCCCCCATGCTGGCGAAGGGCGCCAGCCATTCCTGGAAGATCGGGGCGGCGGCGACATTGCCCTCGGCGTTGATGCCGCGGATCTTGCCTGAGCCGTTATCCAGGTTGAAATAGGCGACCAGGTCGCCATAACCGGGGCGCGGTTGGACAGGCCAGCGGCTGCGCCAGGTGCGGTTGTTCGGCAGTCCCGCCAGCGCAGGATCAGTCGAGGGCGCGCGGGTGGCCAGATGCTTGTCCACATAGGCAAGCGAGCCCAGGATGCCCTGCTCCTCGCCGTTCCACAGGGCGAAGCGGATGGTGCGCTTGGGCCGTACGTTCAGCGCCCTCAGGATGCGCGCGGCCTCCATGACCACCGCGCTGCCGGCGGCGTTGTCCTGGGCGCCGTCCGAGGCGACCCAGCTGTCCAGGTGGGCGCCGGCCATGACGTATTCGCCCGAACGATCGGCGCCGGGAATGTCGGCCAGGATGTTGTAGGCGTTCACGTCCTCGTCGTGGAACTGGACCTCGCTCATCAGCTCCAGCGTGGGCGGCGCGTCGGTCAGGGCGAGGCGGGCCAGGCGGCGGTAGTCCTCGGCCGCCAGCTCCATGCCCGCCAGCCTGGGCGTTGCGCCGACCTGATAGGTGTAGCCCGTGCCGTGCAGCAGGCCGCCGTCGCGCTGAGACATCCGCACCCAGGCCAGGGCGCCCTCCTCGACCAGGAAGGCGTCCATCTTCGCGGCGAAGTCGGCGGTCTTCAGCTGGCGCTCGAGGGCGGCCGGCGAATGCTGGGGCTGGATGTAGACGTTGCGGTCGCGCAGCTCGGCGTCGGTCCAGCGGCGGAAGGCGGGCTCCGTCGGCTCGGAACCCGCGCCGGGATGCGAGATCATGACGATCCTGCCCGACAGCTTGCCGCGCCACTTGTCGAAGTCCTCGACCTTGGAGATCGGCGCGACGACGACCCCGGCGCGGATGGGGCCGTTGGTGCCGGGCGTCCAAGCGACCGGGATGGCGCGCAGGTCCAGCGGACGCGGCGCGGTCATGCGGGCGCTGGAGCGGACGATCGACCAGCCGCGACCGAACTCGAAGCCCTCGGCGCGCACGTCGGACAGGCCCCAGTCACGGAACCGGGCCTGGGCCCAGGCTTCCGCCTCCCGCATCTGCGGCGAGTTGGTCATGCGCCCGCCGATCCGGTCCGTCAGATGGGCGGCGGTCTGCATCACCTGACTGTGGTTCAGCCCCTGGTCGATGACGCCGTTGATCGCGACCCGGTCCACGGACTGGGCGGCGGCCGGCGTGGCCATGAGCGCGGCGGCGCAGATGAAGGCGGGAAGACGCGGCATGAAGAAACCCCCTGAATCGAGACCGGCATCGAGACGGGCATCTGATGCGATCACCCGCCCGATTGCAAACCGCCCTGGTC
Organism: Pseudomonadota bacterium; assembly: GCA_023451375.1. Classification (GTDB taxonomy): domain Bacteria; phylum Pseudomonadota; class Alphaproteobacteria; order Caulobacterales; family Caulobacteraceae; genus Brevundimonas. The sequence goes on along the minus strand of JAEXZS010000095.1, from coordinate 5,468 downwards.
CCAGATCAGCGGCGATCCGGCGCGGCTGTCAGCCCCACGGACCCTTGCGGTGCGTCGGGGTGGTCGGCACGCCGGTGGTGGTCGGGGCGGCGGTCCGGATGGGCTCCGGCCGCGCGAACGGGTCCGCCGCGACCGGGCGCGGACGCAGGCCCATCCGCGTTCCCATCTCCATCAGGGCGCGGACCCGGTTGCCCGTCGCGGGGTGGGTCGAGAACAGGTTGTCGGCCCCGCGTCCCGCCAGCGGATTGATGATGAACAGCTGGCCGGAGGCCGGATTGCGCTCGGCCGTGGGGTTGTGGATGCGCTTGGCGTAGGCCTCGATCTTCTGCAGGGCGCTGGCCAGGGCGTGGGGGTCGCCGGCGATCTCGGCGCCGACGCGGTCGGCCTCGTACTCGCGGCCGCGGCTGATCGCCATCTGCACCAGGCCCGCCGCCATCGGCGCCAGGATCATCAGCGCCAGGGTCCCGATCAGGCCGCCCGGCCGCTCGCGGTCGTCGCCGCCGCCGAAGAACAGGGCGAAGTTGGCCAGGGCGGCGATGGCGCCGGCGATGGTCGCCGTCACCGTCATGATCAGGGTGTCGCGGTTCTTCACATGCGCCAGCTCGTGCGCCATCACCCCGCGCACCTCCTCGCGCGTCAGCATGTCGAGCAGTCCGGTGGTGGCGCAGACGGCCGCGCGCTCAGGATTGCGGCCGGTGGCGAAGGCGTTGGGCTGGTCGCTGGGGATGATGGCCACCTGCGGCTGGGGCATGCCGGCGTCGGCGGCCATCCGGCGCACATCCGCGACATAGTTCCTGACCACGGCGTTGGGGTGGTTCTCGTCGACCGGCTGGGCCCGATACATCTTCAGCACGATCTTGTCGGCGTTCCAGTAGCTGAACAGGTTCATCCCGCCCGCGAGCAGCAGGGCGATCGCCATGCCGGTGACGCCGCCGACAAGGTAGCCGAGGCCCGCGAACAGGGCGGTCAGGGCGGCCAGGAGAATGAAGGTCTTCAGGTGGTTCATCGCACCGCCTATTTGATGCCAGGAAGCCCAGCCCTCAAGGGAGACGCCCTGTGACCGAACATCCCACCCCGCCGGAGCCGACGCCGGTTCTCAACGCCGATGTGCCGCACGCGACGCCCGAGCGGCCGCTGAGCGATGCGGCCCGCCGCGCCCTGCTGGAGGCGGCTGACCGTCGCGCCGCCGACGCCGGCCCGGCGCTGGACGTCGAGCACGGCGGGCCGAGCGGGCCCGAGCCGACCCGCTTCGGCGATTGGGAGAAGAAGGGGCTGGCGGTCGACTTCTGACCCCGCCGGGCGTGGGATTTGCCACGGGCTCCGGGAATCAGCGGAGCCTGTCCCATGTCGATACAATCCATCCTTTCGGCCGCGGCGGCGGCCCTGCTGCTGTCGGCGGCCCCGGCGCTGGCCGGCGGTCCCGGCCACGGCGGCGGCGGTTGCGGAGGCGGCGGCTGCGGAGGCGGCCACCACGGCGGCAATCGCAACATCAATGTCAACGTCAACGGCGGCGCCTACGCCCAGGCCAACGCCAGTTCGCGGGCCTACGCCAGCAGCTACAGCGCCGTGAACGCCCGCTCCTACTCCTTCGCCTCGGGGTACGGCCGAGGCGGCGGCGGCCATGGCGGCGTGGCCGTCTACGGCAGCGGCTACGGCGACGCCGGTCACTATGGCGGCGGCTACCACGGCGCCGCGCCGGCGATCCAGTTCACCGGCCCGGCTCCCGTCTCGGCCCCGATGGGGTACGCCGTGTCGGGCTTCGGCCGCGACTACATCGGCTGGCGGCGTCCGGCGCCGACGCCCTATCCGGCCTATGCCCCGGGCTGCGCCTGCTACGGCCCGCCGCCCCCGCCGGTCTATGCGCCGCCGCCGCCCCCGGCCTACGTCCCGGCCCCGCCGGTCTATGTCGCGCCGCAGCGGGTCCACGTCGCCCCGCCGCAGGTCCACTATGCGCCGCCGGAGATCATCCAGGGCCCGCCGGTCTATATCGAGCAGCCGCCCATCCATGTGCAGTCGCCGCCGGTCCACGTCGGGCCGCAACGGGTCTACGTCGAGGCGCCCGCCGTCACCATCGCGCCGCCGGAGGTGATCAGCGCCCCGCCGGTCTATGTCGAGCAGGCGCCGGTGCACGTCCAGGCGCCGCCGGTACACGTCGGCCCGGCCCGTGTGAGGGTCGAGGCCTCGCCGGTCCACGTCGCGCCGGCCGAGGTGCAGGTCGCCGCGCCGACCTATGTCGAGCAGGCGCCCGTCCATGTGCAGGCCCCGCCGGTGCATGTCGCCCCGGCCCAGGTCTATGTCGAGCCGTCGCCGGTCGAGATCGCGCCCCCGCCGCCGCCGACCTACTACGGCGACCTGCCGCCGCCGGACAATGTCGCGCCCCAGGCCCCGCCGCGTCACGACTATCGCCAGGAGCCCGGCGAGCGCGGCTGAGGCTTCAGACGCGGGCGATGGCTTCGGCGATCGCCCGCGCCGCCTGACGCGGATCGGCCGCCGCCGTGATCGGGCGGCCGATCACCAGGTGGGTGGCGCCGGCCTTCAGCGCCGCCTCGGGCGTGGCGGCGCGGGCCTGATCGTCCAGCGCGGCGCCCGCCGGACGTACGCCCGGCGTCACGATCAGGAAGTCGTCGCGGCCGGCCTGGGTCGCGATTTCCCTGACCCGCGCCGCCTCGTGCGGGCTGGCTACCACCCCGGCGATCCCGGCCTCCAGCGCCTGGCGCACGCGGTGCTCGACCAGGTCGGCCGGCGACAGGGCGTGGTCGTCGGCGGCCAGGTCCTCGGCCGTCAGGCTGGTCAGGACCGTCACCCCCAGCACCTTCAGTCCCGAGCCGGCCACGCCGCGCGCCGCCGCCGCCATCACCTGCGGTCGGGCGTGGACGGTCAGCAGGTCGCAGCCGGACTCGGCCAGGTTCGCCGCCGCCTTCTCCACCGTCGCGCCGATGTCGTGCAGCTTCCAGTCCAGGAAGACCTTGCGCCCGCCGGCCTTCAGATCGCGGGCCAGGTCCATGCCGCCGGCGGCGAACAGCTGCAGGCCGATCTTGTAGAAGCCGACCGCGTCGCTGACCGTTTCCGCCAGCCGGGCGGCCTCGGCGGTGGTCGGCACGTCCAGGGCGCAGATGATCCGCGCGTCGGCCATTCCGTCTGGAGCAGGGCGGTTCGGCTGGGTCATCGACGGACTCGCGCTAAGCGGCTATGCCGGACGCAAGGGTGCGTCGGCAGGGGCCGGCGGTTTCGAATTTCAAGGCGAGGCAAGGCGATGAACGCGGTCGATCTGGGTGTCAACCTGTTCGTGACCCTGTTCGCCCTGCTGGACCCCATCGGCAACCTGCCGATCTTCGCCGCCGCCACCGCCGGAGCGACCCTGCGCCAGCGGATCTCGGTCTCGGCCCTGATCTGCGCCTTCGCGGCGGTGTTCCTGGCCTTCTTCCTGTTCACCGGCCTGGGCCTGCTGCAGTTCTTCGGCATCTCGCTGGCCGCCTTCCGCATCGCCGGGGGCATCCTGCTGCTGTTCCTCGGCCTGGACATGGCGCGCGGCGACTTCCTGGCCATGTTCGCCGACAAGGACGCCCTGGCCGACAGCCAGGACGTCCGCGGCTACGCCCGGCGGCGCTTCCAGCGCCTGGTCGTGCCCTTCGCCATTCCCCTGATGATCGGCCCCGGCGCCATCTCCGCGGTGATCATCCAGGCGGGCGAGGCGGCCAAGCTGGGCTACGCCGGGACCATGGGCTCGCTGGCCGCCATCGCCGCCGCCTGCGTCGTCTCCTTCGTCTGCTTCGCCTTGACCGGTTCGCTCAGCCGCCTGCTGGGCGAGGTCGGCATGGCCATCATCGTCAAGGTGCTGGGCCTGATCCTGTGCGCCCTGGCGATCCAGTTCATCCTGCTGGGCCTTGGCGAGGCCATCCCCGGCATGATCTCGGGCGCGGTGACGACGCCGTATCCGGTCGGCGGGCACTGAGCCGGGTTTCAGACTCCGGGCGGAAAAAGACAGTCTGAATAGTGTGAATTGTCTGAAAGCGGTTCTCCGCGCGCAGGGGCGTCGCCGGGAGCGGCGAGGCGTCGGAAGCATCGCACCGTTTGCGGGCATGCGAGGTCGATTGCCGCGCGCGGGCGGCAAGGCGCTGGAATCGCAGGGTTATGCCGTCGGAATTAGGATGGCGTCCGCATTCTCCCTACGGCGGCGCATCCCGCCGGGCGCTTGCCTGGATGCGTCCGGCCTGGCTGAGGCGCGCGTGTAGGCGTGACTGCGCGGCGGGGCCGTCGATGGCTGGAAGATGCGGCGTCAGCATCCGGTCGGCGGCTTCGTGGTCGACTTCGCCTGTATTCCGCTGCGGCTGGTCATCGAGATCGACGGGGGGGCATGGGCGGGACGACGTGGTGCTGAACGACCATCTGCGCCAACAGGCGATCGAGGCGCTGGGCTGGACCGTCGTCCGCTTCACCAACGCCGAGGCCCTCGCCGAACCCTCGCGCATCGACGCGGCGATCCGCGAACGCGCCAAGACGCTGGGCCTGTGACTTCCCTCTCCCATTGGGAGAGGGCTTGAGCGCACGACGGCGTAGCCGTCGTCCTTGCGCGAAAGGGTGAGGGTCCGATCTCGCCCCAGCGTCAGTCGCGTTCCGGGCGGTGCGACGGCTCACGCCGACTGAGCCGCCCGACCCTCATCCGACCCGGCTCCGCCGGGCCACCTTCTCCCAATGGGAGAAGGCCAGGTGCGGTCTAAATATAGACGGATCGGTACTTCCCATATCGTCGTTAGCGGACTCGACTCCGTGTCAGAATCACAACCTACAATCGAACATCGATTTTGAGAGGTGGTTATGGGCACCGGCTACAATTTTGCGCAGCTCCAAGTGGAAATCTTCGCGCGGAGCGAAGAGAAGGTCGATTGGACGCTGTGCAACAATGAATGGCGCGTTCACGACATCTACCGCGTGGGAGAAGAGCAGATTTGCCTTTGCGGGCACCACCCGATCTTCCAGATTTGTCAGCTACAGAATGATGTGACGCGCAAATTTGCGGATGTCGGAAACGTCTGCGTTCAAAAATTTATCGGTCTTCGATCTAAGCGATTGTTCGCGGCGCTGGCTCGAATTGAGGCGGACCCCAAAAGGTCGCTGAATAAGGAAGCTATTGAGCTTTATACGCATCTGCGCGTCATAGGAGCTCAAGAGGCCGAGGAATATCTGACGTTCTATCGAAAACGAAAAAACGTCACTGAAGACCAGATGGCTTTCAAAGTCGCGATCAATCAGCGCATCACAGCTTACGCCTCAAGAAAGGCGGCAGATGCGGCAGCAGCTTATCGGTTGCTAGATCAGTAGATGGGCGTTTGGGCAGTGACGTGCCCCCTTCCTGATCCCTCGATTTGAGTGAGAGTCCGTTTCATCAAGGAGACGGACGTGAAGAAGAGCAGGTTCAACGAGGCGCAGATCATCGGCGTGCTGCGCGAGCAGGAGGCCGGGAGCCCGAC
>JAEXZS010000028.1 GCA_023451375.1 Pseudomonadota bacterium | reverse complement strand
CACCGGGCCCGGCGGTCGCGCGGCGCCGAACGCTCCGCCGGCCACGCCGGAAGTGGCGCGTCCCAGCCGCGCGCCGGGCGCCGGCTTCGGCCGCCCCGTCGGCCGTGACGACGATCGCGACAAGCGTTTCTCGGACTCCGGGCCGGGCAAGGCCGTCAGCCGCACGCGTGGCGAGCCCAAGCGCCGCGAAGGCCGCCTGACCATCCAATCCGTGGTCGGCGACGGCGACACCGCCGAGCGGATGCGTTCGCTCGCCTCGGTCCGCCGCGCACGCGAACGGGAGAAGGAAAAGCGCAAGGGCGGATCCACCGACGCCCCCAACCGTCCGCGCGAAGTGGTCATTCCTGACGTCATCACCGTGCAGGAGCTGTCCAACCGCATGGCCGTGCGCAGCGTGGACATCATCAAGTTCCTGATGCGTCAGGGCATGATGATGAAGATCAACGACGTGATCGACTCCGACACCGCCGAACTGGTGGCCGAAGAGTTCGGCATGGCCGTCAAGCGCGTGTCGGAATCCGACGTCGAGACCGGCTTCCTGAGCGAGGCCGACGACGCCGAGGCGGCGGAGATCCGTGCGCCTGTCGTGGCCATCATGGGCCACGTCGACCACGGCAAGACCTCGCTGCTGGACGCGCTGCGCACCACCGACGTGGCGGGCGGCGAAGCAGGCGGCATCACCCAGCACATCGGCGCCTATCAGGTGCGCCTGGAGGACGGCCAGAGGGTCACCTTCCTGGACACCCCCGGCCACGCCGCCTTCTCGGCGATGCGGGCGCGCGGCGCCAACGTCACCGACATCGTGGTGCTGGTCGTGGCCGCCGACGACGGCGTCATGCCGCAGACGATCGAAGCCATCCAACACGCCAAGGCGGCGGGGGCCCCGATCATCGTGGCGGTCAACAAGATCGACAAGCCGGACGCCAATCCGCAGAAGGTCGTCAACGAACTGCTGCAGTACGAGGTCATCGCCGAAAGCCTGGGCGGCGACACCCAGATCATCGAGGTGTCGGCCAAGAACCGCACCAATCTGGACGGTCTGCTGGAAGCCATCCTGATCCAGGCCGAGGTCATGGATCTGCGCGCCAACTCCGACCGTTCGGCCGAGGGCGTGGTCATCGAGGCCAAGCTGGATAAGGGTCGCGGCCCCGTGGGCACCGTCCTGGTCAAGCGCGGCACGCTGCGGCGAGGCGACATCGTCGTGGCGGGCGGCGCCTGGGGCAAGGTCCGCGCCCTGCTGAACGAGCGCAACGAACAGCTGACCGAAGCCGGTCCGTCCGTCCCGGTCGAAATCCTCGGCCTGGACGAGGCGCCGTCTCCCGGCGATGTCTTCGCCGTCGTGGAATCCGAGGCCCGCGCCCGCGAGCTGACTGAATACCGTCAGCGGGTGAAGCGCGAGAAGGCCCAGGTCTCGGGCGGTTCGGTGTCGCTGGTCGACATGATGTCCAAGCTGCAGTCCAAGAAGGCGTCCGAACTGCCGGTCGTCATCAAGGCGGACGTGCAGGGTTCGGCGGAAGCCATCGTCGGCTCGCTGGACAAGATGGGCACCGACGAGGTGCGCGCCCGCACGGTCTATTCCGGCGCCGGCGGCATCACCGAGAGCGACGTCAACCTGGCCAAGTCGGCCGGCGCGCCGATCCTCGGCTTCAACGTCCGCGCCTCGAAACAGGCCCGCGACCTGGCCGAGCGCGAGGGCGTCGAGATCCGCTACTACTCGATCATCTACGACCTTCTGGACGACATGAAGGGCGTGCTGTCGGGCATGCTGGCGCCGCTGCAGCGGGAAACCTTCCTGGGCAACGCCCAGGTGCTGCAGGTGTTCGACATCTCCAAGATCGGCAAGATCGCCGGTTGCCGCGTCACCGAAGGCGTCGTGCGCAAGGGCGCCCGCGTCCGCATCATCCGCGACGACGTGGTGGTGCTGGAGCTGGGCGTGCTCAACACGCTCAAGCGCTTCAAGGACGAAGTCAACGAGGTCCCGTCGGGCCAGGAATGCGGCATGCAGTTCCAGGGCTTCCAGGACATCAAGGCCGGCGACTACATCGAGTGCTTCACGGTCGAAGAGATCAAGCGCACGCTGGACTAAGGCGAGACGAGAGGCCCGGAACCCGGTTCCGGGCCTCTTTCGCATTCGCCGCCTGGCTGGCTCCCGCCGCTCTTCGGGCCTATATGGCGGTCGATGACCGACCACACCCACGTCCGTCCCTGGCGCCACATCGAGCGTCGCAAGAGCCGCCAGATCCGGGTCGGCTCCGTGCTCGTGGGCGGCGACGCGCCGATTAGCGTGCAATCGATGACCAACACGCCGACCGCCGATGCGGCGGCCACGATCGACCAGATCCGTCAGCTGGAGGAGGCCGGGGCCGACATCGTGCGGGTCTCATGTCCCGACGAAGACTCCACCGCCGCCTTCCGCACCATCGCGCGCGAAGCCAAGGTTCCGCTGGTCGCCGACATCCACTTCCACTACCGGCGCGGCATCGAGGCCGCCGAGGCGGGCGCCGCCTGCCTGCGCATCAACCCGGGCAACATCGGCTCGGCCGACCGCGTGCGCGAGGTCATCCAGGCGGCCAAGGACCACGGCTGCTCCATGCGCATCGGCGTCAACGCCGGCAGCCTGGAGCGGGAGCTGCTGGAGAAGTACGGCGAGCCCTGCCCCGACGCCATGGTCGAGAGCGCGCTGAACCACGCGCGTATCCTGCAGGATCATGACTTTCATGAGTTCAAGATCTCGGTGAAGGCGTCGGATCCCTTCCTGACCGTCGCCGCCTATCAGCAGCTGGCCGAGGCCATCGACTGCCCGCTGCACCTGGGCGTGACCGAGGCAGGACCGTTGCGCACTGGCACGATCAAGTCGGCCATCGGCATGGGCAATATGCTGTGGTCGGGGATCGGCGACACCATCCGCGTCTCCCTGGCGGCCGATCCGGTGGAGGAGATCAAGGTCGGCTTCGACATCCTGAAATCGCTGGGCCTGCGCCACCGGGGCGTCAACATCATCGCCTGCCCCTCCTGCGCCCGGCAGGGGTTCAACGTCATCGCGACGGTGACCACGCTGGAGGAGCGGCTGGCCCACATCTCGACGCCGATGAGCCTGTCGGTCATCGGCTGCGTCGTGAACGGGCCGGGCGAGGCGCTCTACACTGACATCGGTTTTACCGGCGGCGGCAAGGGCGCCGGCATGATCTATCTGAACGGCAAGATCGCCCACAAACAGGCCAACGACGGCATGATCGACCACATCGTCGGCCTGGTCGAGGAGAAGGCGGCGGAGCTCGAGGCCGCGCGAGCGGCGACGCCCCGGGCGGCCGAATAAGGCCTCAGAGCACGCCGAACAGCCGCAGCGCCTGATAGCCGGCGGACAGCAGCACCACCGCGCCGACGCCGTAGGTCAGCGCCCGGCGAGGCGCGATCCGGGCGACGACGCCGGCAAGCGGAGCCGCCAGGAGGCCGCCCAGGATCAGGCCCAGCACCGCCGTGGCATGGTTCAGCACGCCGTCCGCCTGATCCCAGTGGCCGGTGAGCAGGGCGGCCAGGAAGGTCGCGGATATCGCCGAGGTGACGAAGAACTCCGCCGCGTTCGCCGTGCCGATGGAGGTGCGCGGATCCTGTCCCGCGCCGACGAAGGTGGTCGTCACCGTCGGGCCCCAGCCGCCGCCGCCGATGGCGTCGAAAAAGCCGCCGACCAGCCCCAGCGGGGCGGAGAACTTCTTCGGAAACACTCGTTCGCGGGTCTGCTTCGTCGCCCGCCAGATGATGACCAGGCCCATGATCGCCAGGTAGCTGGTGATCCACGGTTTCAGCAGGTCGCCGTCGACGCTGGTCAGGACGAAGGCGCCCAGGCTCCCCCCGACCACGCCGCCGAGCGCCAGGGGCGCGAACAGCTTCCAGTTCACGTTGCGGTTGGCCGCGTGCGACCCCGCCGACGCGGCCGTGGTGAAGACCTCGGCGGCGTGAACGCTGGCCGAGGCGGTGGCCGGCGGCACGCCGAAGGACAACAGGACGGTCGACGAGATGACCCCGTAGGCCATGCCCAGCGCGCCGTCGACAATCTGGGCCAGGAAGCCCACGAACAGGAAGATCAGGAAGTCTGACACAGGCGCTCCGCCGATTGGACGCACACCGTTCGGGCCAAAGCGCTGCAGGGTCAATCGAGGAAAACTGGCGACATCGTGCAGCGCAGGTCGCCCCGCCCAATGTCAGCGCGCCGCGCCGCGCCCCACCCGCGCCACCGCCTCCAGCATCTGCGCGCCGGTATAGGGCTTCAGCACCAGGGCCTCGGCCTGGTCGGCGTGGCGCGCGGCCGCCGCCACATCGCCCGAGATGAAGATGGTGCGCACCGCCCAGCGTCCCGACAGCCGCCGGGCCAGTTCCACGCCCGTCGCGCCGTCCGACAGGTTGATGTCCAGCAGGGCGGCGTCGATCGGATGCAGCGCCGCCGCCGCCTCGGCCGCCGCCGCGTTGTGAAAGGGTCCGACCACCCGGTGTCCCGCCTCGCTGAGCAGTTCGGTCAGATCGGCGGCTGTGTCGGCGTCGTCCTCGACCACCAGCAGCGTCAGGGCCTCGCCGTCCGTGCCCGCCGCCCGCCCGGGAGCCGGCGACTGCCGGATCAGCACGTTGCGAAGATCGCGCCAGATCTCCGCCGGCGACCGTTCCGTGTCCAGGTCATACACCGCCGCCAGCGCCTTCAGATCCTGCACGTCCTCGGCCGACAGCGCGGCGCCGCCCACGGCCAAGCGGCTGTCGTAGAGGCGGCAAAGGCGCTCGACGCTGTCCTGAGCGTCGGTTTCGGCGGAAGCCGGTGTGGCCGGGCGATCGAACATCACGTCCTCCGGGTGGTGATTTCGCGACCCAAATAGGGCGTCGCCCGTGACCCGGTAACCGCCCTGACGGCATCGTTATCCCGGATCACGATCGCGGCGCCGGTGACAGGGCCCGGTCGGACGCGCTAAGGACCCCCCTTTCCGCAACCCAGGCGAAATCTTCCTTGCGACTGCCCCAGGCCCGGCTCGATCAGGTGCTCGATCGCTTCCATGAGGTGGAGGCGCGGATGGGCGCGGCCAGCGACGGCGCCGAGATCGTCCGGCTGTCGAAGGAACACGCCGAGCTGAAGCCCGTCGCCGACGCCGTCCAGGGACTGGCCCGCGCGCGGGCCGAGGTCGAAGAACTGGAGACCATGACGGCGGATCCCGAAATGGCCGCGATGGCGCGCGAGGAGCTGGACGTCCTTGCCGGTCGGCTGCCGGACCTGGAGCGGCGGGTGGCCCTGCTGCTCGCCCCCCGCGACGCCGACGAGAACGCCTCCGCCGTGCTGGAAGTGCGCGCCGGCACCGGCGGCGACGAGGCGGCCCTGTTCGCCGGCGACCTGTTCCGCATGTATTCGCGCTACGCCTCCACGCGCGGCTGGCGGGTCGAGATCGACGGCGCCACCGAGGGCGAGGCCGGCGGCTACAAGGAAATCATCGCCACCGTCACCGGCGAGGGGGTGTTCGGCCGCCTGAAGTTCGAGAGCGGCGTCCACCGCGTCCAGCGCGTCCCCGCCACCGAGGCTGGGGGGCGCATCCACACCTCCGCCGCCACGGTCGCCGTCCTGCCCGAGGTCGAGGACGTGGAGATCGAGATCCGCGACCAGGACATCCGCATCGACACCTACCGGTCGTCGGGGGCGGGGGGGCAGCACGTCAACAAGACCGATTCGGCGGTGCGCATCACCCACCTCCCGACCGGCATCGTGGTCACCAGCTCCGAGAAGTCGCAGCACGTGAACCGCGACAAGGCCATGAAGAACCTGCGTGTGCGCCTGTACGACATGCAGCGCCAAGCCAAGGACGCGGCCAGGTCCGACGCGCGCAAGTCCCAGGTCGGATCGGGCGACCGGTCCGAGCGCATCCGCACCTACAACTTCCCGCAAGGGCGGGTGACCGACCATCGCATCGGGCTGACCCTGCACAGCCTGCCGCAGATTCTGGAGGGCGACCTCGACCCGGTGCTGGACGCCCTGATCGCCGAAGACCAGGCCGCGCGCCTGGCGGATCTGGAGGCCGAGTTCGCCTGACGGGCGGTCTCACGGGAAAATGAGCGGTCGCGAGGGCGGTCGGGGTCTAGAACGTCGTCATGAGGTTTGGAGCTGGGGTCATAGCCGCGACGGTCGCGGCCGGCGCGCTGCTGTCCATCGGATCGGCGGCTCAGCCGGCCGGCGCGCGCGCCGAGCGTCCGCGCGTGACGCTGCGCGACGCCGCGCCGGTGGTGGTGGAGCTGTTCACCGCCCAGGGCTGCTCGGGCTGTGTCGACGCCAATGCGGCGCTCGAGCGGGCGGCGTCCGAGCCGGGCGTCATCGCCCTGACCTACGGCGTGGACTACTGGGACTATCTGGGCTGGCCGGACACCTTCGCCCAGCCCGAGTTCGGCGAGCGCCAGAGGGCTTATGGCGCCGCCCTGCGCCAGCGCGGGGTGTCCACGCCCCAGGTGGTCATCGACGGTCGCCGCCAAGTGTCCGGCGCGCGCGGCCTGGAGCTGGAGGCCGCCATCGTCCAGGAGGCCGCCCGCCAGGCCTGGCCGCCCGATATCGAATTCCGCGAGACCGGCGACCGCGTCGGCGTCGGCTCTGGCCGTCCGCCCGCCGGGGGCGCCGAGGTCGTGGCCGTGACCTATACCCCCGGCGTCCAGACCGTCGAGGTTCGCGATGGCGAAAACCGCGGCCGGGCGGTTCGCCACGTCAACGTCGTGCGCGACGTGACCCGCCTCGGCGAATGGCGTGGTCGCCCGGTGCTCTACGCCCTGCCGCCGTCGCGTTCCGGCGACGCGGTCGCCGTCCTGGTCCAGGGCAAGGCCGACCGGCGCATCATCGGCGCGGCGGTGAAGGACTGAGCGCCATCCCCTAAAGCATCGCCGGGATCACCCGGTCCGGCGGTCGGTGGCCGTTCTGGTAGGTCATGATGTTGGCGATGACGCGGTCGCCCATGTCCTGCCTGGCCTCGATGGTGGCCGAGCCCAGATGGGGCAGGAGAACGACGTTGGGGTGGCTGAGGAGGCCGGGGTGGATGGCCGGCTCCTTCTCGAACACGTCCAGCCCCACGCCGGCGATGGCGCGGTCGGCCACGGCCCTGGCGAGCGCCTCCTCGTCGATCAGCTCGCCGCGCGCGGTGTTGACGAGAATGGCGTGCGGCTGGAGGCGCGCCAGTCGCTCGGCCGACAGCAGGTGATGGGTGTCCTTCGTCGCCGGACAGTTCAGGGAGACGATATCCATTCGCGCCAGCATCTGGTCCAGGTCGTCCCAGTAGGTGGCGCCCAGCTCTTCTTCGATCATGGCGGGGACGGGCTTGCGGTTGTGATAGTGCACCTGCAGGCCGAAGGCGCGCGCGCGGCGCGCCAGGGCCTGGCCGATGCGGCCCATGCCGACGATTCCCAGCCGCTTGCCCCACAGCTTGCGCCCGCACATCCAGGTGGGGGTCCAGCCCTCGAAACGGCCCTCGGCGACGATCTGGGCGCCCTCGACCATCCGGCGGCTGACCGCCAGGATCAGGGCCATGGCCATGTCGGCGGTGTCCTCGGTCAGGACGCCGGGCGTGTTGGTGACGATTACGCCACGCGCCACCGCCGCCTCGATGTCGATGTGATCGACCCCTGCGCCGAAGTTGGCGATCATTTTCAGCTGTTCGCCCGCGCCGTTGATCAGATCGGCGTCGATGACGTCGGTGATCGTCGGCACCAGGACATCGGCGCGCTGGACGGCCGCCTGCAGCGCCGCCCGATCCATCGCAAGGTCCTTGAGGTTCAGCTCGGCGTCGAACAGCTCCCGCATCCGCGTCTCCACGGCGTCGGGAAGGCGCCTGGTTAATACGACCTTAAGCTTGCGTGAGGACATTGCGGGCCTTGGTCTGCGGGCGGCGATACGAGGGATCGAAGCCCGCGAGCGACGGGTCGTTCCATCCAGTGTCTAGCAAAGCCGCCGTCATCTTCAAAAGCCTGGGTCGCCGCACCCCGCCGATCCTCGCGGTCCTCGGCCTGGCCGTCGCGGTCGGCGCCGGCTCGACCATGCCCGACGGGCGGCCGACGCCGACGGGCCTGGAAGTGCCGCGCTGGATCTCGCTGAAGTCGTCGCACGTGCGCGCGCGCCAGGGGCCGGGGCTCGACTATCCGATCCTGTGGGAATACCGCGCCGCCGGCCTGCCGGTGCAGGTCGTCGCCGAGACGACCGAATGGCGCAAGGTGTGCGATCCCGAGGGGGCCGTCGCCTGGATCCATCGCACGGTGTCGTCCGGCCGTCGCTACGTCTTCAACGCCTCGGGCGAGGAGATCGCCGTCCATGCCGGTAAATCCGACGCCTCGCCGGTGCGGGCCCGCCTGCAGCCCCGCTCGATCCTGGCCCTGGACGAATGCGAGGACGGCTGGTGCCGCGTGCGGGCGCGTCGCCTGAACGGCTGGGTTAGCCAGCGCGCCGTGTTCGGCGCGCAGGAACGGGCTCTGTGCAACGCCAATCGGCCGGCGGGAACCGGACGGGCCGAATAAGCCTCTCTGTTGAGCGAAGCGGCGGGCTCGTGTAACCCGCCCGCAACAGCTGACGGAACGGAACCGCCTTGACCCAATCGAAATACCCCTCGTCCTTCGATCACGAGGCCCTGCTGGCCTCCGGGCGCGGCGAACTGTTCGGTCCCGGCAACGCCCAGCTGCCGGCCCCGCCGATGCTGATGTTCGACCGGATCACCCGGATCAACGCGGACGGCGGCGCCCACGGCAAGGGCTATGTCGAGGCCGAGCTGGATATCCACCCGGACCTCTGGTTCTTCCAGTGCCACTTCATCGGCGACCCGGTGATGCCCGGCTGTCTGGGCCTCGACGCCATGTGGCAGCTGGTCGGCTTCTACCTGGGTTGGATCGGCGGCCCGGGCCGCGGCCGCGCCCTGGGCGTGGGCGACGTCAAGTTCACCGGCCAGGTCACGCCGGATATCAAGAAGGTGGTCTACAAGATCGACCTGAAGCGCGTCATCAACCGCAAGCTGGTCATGGGCATCGCCGACGGTGTTCTGGAGGCCGACGGCCAGGTGATCTACACCTGCAACGATATGCGCGTGGGGTTGTTTGGCGCTCAGGATCAGGCGGCCGGCGGCTGAAGCCCCATATAGAGCCGTAGTCCAGCGGCCGGCTCCGGGAGGAGCCGCACAGCAAAGAAGGATTGTTCCCCATGCGTCGCGTCGTCGTCACCGGCCTTGGCATCGTTTCCTCCATCGGCCACGGCGCCGAGGAAGTGACCCAGTCGCTGCGCGAGGCCCGTTCGGGCGTCGTGCACGCACCCGATCACGCCAAGTACGGCTTCCGCAGCCAGGTCTGGGCGCCGCCGAAGATCGGCCCGTGGGAAGATCTGGTCGATCGTCGCGCCGCGCGCTTCCTGGCCAACGGCACGGCCTGGGCGCACATCGCCTTCGAGGAGGCGCTGAAGTCGTCCGGCCTGACGGCCGAGGAGATCAGGGACGATCGCATCGGGTTGATCGTGGGCGAGGGCGGACCCTCGACCCAGGTCATCCTGCAGGCGGCGCAGACGACGATGGAGAAGGGCTCGCCCAAGCGGGTCGGTCCCTTCGCCGTCCCCAAGGCGATGGCCAGCGGCCCCTCGGCGGTGCTGTCGACCTGGTTCCAGATGCGCGGGATCAACTATTCGATCAGCTCCGCGTGCGCGACCAGCGCACACTGCATCGGCGCGGCGGCCGAACAGATCCAGTGGGGCAAGCAGGACGTGGTCTTCGCCGGCGGGTGCGAGGATATCGACTGGTCGATGTCCAACATGTTCGACGCCATGGGCGCCATGTCGTCCGACTTCAACGACACGCCCTCGGTCGCCAGCCGCGCCTATGACAAGGATCGCGACGGCTTCGTCATCGCCGGCGGCGCCGGCATGGTGGTGCTGGAGGAATACGAGCGGGCCAAGGCGCGCGGCGCGAACATCATCGCCGAGATCGTCGGCTACGGCGCCAACGCCGACGGCTACGACATGGTCGCCCCCTCGGGCGAGGGCGCCCAGCGCTGCATGAAGATCGCGCTGGACCAGGCCGGCGGCCGCAAGATCGACTATCTGAACCCGCACGGCACCTCCACCCCGGTCGGCGACGCCAAGGAGATGGAGGCGGTGC
This sequence comes from Pseudomonadota bacterium, assembly GCA_023451375.1. Lineage (GTDB taxonomy): Bacteria > Pseudomonadota > Alphaproteobacteria > Caulobacterales > Caulobacteraceae > Brevundimonas. The sequence continues at coordinate 24,268 of JAEXZS010000028.1, read as the reverse complement.
GCGCGGTGTTCGGCGATGACATGCCGATGATCTCCTCGACCAAGTCGCTGACGGGCCATAGCCTGGGCGCGGCGGGGGCGCAGGAGGCGATCTACTGCCTGCTGATGATGCAGAACGGCTTCGCGGCCGAGAGCGCGCACATCGAGAACCTGGACCCGGCCTTCGAAGGCATGCCGATCCTGCGCCAACGCCACGACGGCGAACTGACCACGGTCATGTCCAACAGCTTCGGCTTCGGCGGCACCAACGGCACGCTGATCCTGTCGAAGGTCTGATCGCTTCAGTCGTATCGAACACCCGACAGATAGAGGCCGGTCGACGGCGCTACCGGTCCGCACTCGGCGCGGTCCTTCGCCTCCAGCGCCCGCCTGACATCGTGCGCGGTCCAGCGGCCCAGGCCGACCTCCACCAGCGTGCCCGCCATCGACCGCACCTGCCGGTGCAGGAAGCTGCGCGCCTGAAAGACCAGATGCACCTCCTGGCCGAAGCGGGTGACGCGGGCGACGTCCAGCGTCTTGACCGCGGACTTCGACTGGCAGCCCACGTCGCGGAAGGTGGTGAAGTCGTGGTGGCCGACCAGGATCTGGGCGGCCTGATGCATGGCCTCGGCGTCCAGCGGCTTCTTGACGTGCCAGACCCGGTCGCGCTCCAGCACCGGCTGCGGCCGCCGGTTCAGGATGCGGTAGAGATAGCCCCGGCCGGTAGCGGAGAACCGTGCGTGCCAGTCCGGATCGGGCGCGGGCTCGACCGATAGGACGCAGACGTCCTCCTTCACCAGGTGGGCGTTCATGGCGTTTAGGATGGTGGTTTCAGGCCAGGCGCGCTGCAGGTCGGCGTGGATCACCTGTTCCAAGGCGTGGACGCCGGTGTCGGTGCGGCCGGCCGCCGCGATGCGGATCGTCTCGCCGGAGAAGGCGGCGATGGCCGTCTCCAGCGCCCCCTGCACCGTCGGCTGGCCGTCCTGGGCCTGAAAGCCGTTGTAGGCCGTGCCGTCGTACTCGATGATCAGCTTGTAGCGCGGCATCAGCCGAGCACGGTCCCGGCGGGCAGGGGAAAGCCGCGCAGCATCTCCTCGGCCGATTGGGCCGCCTTGCCCTCCCGCTGAACGCGGATCAGCCGCACGGCGCCCGCGCCGCAGGCGATGGTCAGGACGTCGTCCAGCACCTGGCCCGGCGCGCCGGTCTCCTGGGCCCGCGTCGACAGCAGGGCCTTGATCCGAACGGGACCCATCTCGGACGGCGCCTCGAACCAGGCGCCGGGAAAGGGCGACAGGCCGCGGATGCGGGCGTCCACCTCGGCGGCCGGACGTGTCCAGTCGATGCGGGCCTCGGCGGGCGTGATCTTGCGGGCGTAGGTCGGCTCGCCCGCCTGCGGCGTCTCGGTGGCGCCGCCGCGCTCGATGGCGGCCAGAGCCCGCGACCACAGGCCGGCCCCCACATGCGCCATGCGCTCGGACAGGCTGGCGGCGGTGTCGTCTGGGCGTATGTCCATCACCTCGCCGAGCAGGATCGGGCCTTCGTCCAGACCTTCGCTCATGCGCATGATCTGGACGCCGGTCTGATTGTCGCCGGCCATGATGGCGCGGTGAATCGGTGCGGCGCCCCGCCAGCGCGGCAGCAGCGACCCATGCAGGTTGAAACAGCCCAGGCGCGGCGCGTCCAGAACCGCCGGCTTCAGGATCTGGCCGTAGGCGACGACGCAGGCGGCGTCCAGATCGAGGCTCTGGAAGACCTCGATGGCCTCGGCCGTCTTCATCGACTCCGGCGTGAACACCGGCAGGCCCATGCTCTCGGCGAAGGCGTGGACCGGCGACGGCGTCAGTTTCTGGCCCCGGCCCTTCGGCCGCGGCGGCTGGGAATAGACGGCGACGATCTCGTGGCCCGAGGCGATCAGCTCGGCCAGCGACGGAACGGCGAATTCGGGGGTACCCATGAAGGCGAGGCGCATGGGCACGCCTTTAGAGGGTCGGAGCCCTTACTGCCAGCGGGTGAAGACGCCGCCGCCCTCGTCCCACTCGCCGCCGGCGTCGAGGGCGTCGTCGAAATCCAGCAGCCGGTCCAGCAGCAGGCCCGCGACCACGCCCAGCAGGGCCACGCCGGCCAGGGTGGCGACGCCGGCCACGCCGACCTTCTGGCTTCGCGTCAGGCGGCGACGGCCCGACGGATCGATCACCAGCGAGCTGCCACGACGGGCGATGCGCGGCGCGGCGGAGCGCAGGCGACGGGCTGGTCGTTCGAGGCGGTCGGTGACTTTCATCAGGCGGCGATCCTGTCCTTGGCGGCCTTCTTGACCTTGGTCACGGCGCGTTCCCGCTTCAGCCGCGACAGATGGTCGATGAAGAGGACGCCGTTCAAATGGTCCATCTCGTGCTGGATACAGACGGCGTAGAGGCCGGTCGCCTCCTCCTCCACCTGCTCCCCGTCGCGGTTCAGGTAGCGAATGCGGACGCGGGCGGGGCGTTCCACCTTGTCGAAATACTCCGGGATCGACAGGCAGCCTTCTTCGTAGGTGTAGAGCTCGTCGGACGCCCACAGGATATCCGGATTGGCGAAAAAGCGGGGGTTCTTGCGCGCCTCGGCGGCCTCGGGCGTGTCCTCTTCCTCGGTCTCGCAGACCGTCCCGTCGCGATCGCCCAGGTCCATGACGATGACGCGGTCCAGCGCCCCGATCTGCACGGCGGCCAGGCCGATGCCGGGCGCGGCGTACATGGTCTCCAGCATGTCGTCCATCAGGGCGCGGACGCCCTCGTCCACGGCCGCGACGGGCTTGGAGACCTGTTTTAGGACCGCCAGGTCGGCGGCGTTGTCGATGGTGAGGATGCGACGGATGGCCATGGCCGGGAGGTAGGCCCGCGCGCGATCCGGGTCAAGATTTCCCACTGTCGCGGTGGGTTATCACGCGGGCCTATGCCTTGCCGGGCAGGGGGCGCGGCTTGCGGTTCTCGTCGATGGCCACATAGGTGAAAACGCCCTGGGTCACGCGCACGGCGCCGATGTGGGGCTGGTTGCGCGACCGCTTCCAGGCCTCGACATGGACGCGGATCGAGGTGCGGCCGGTGCCGATCACCTCGGCGTAGATGCTGACCTCGTCGCCGACCGAAACGGGCTGGTGGAAGACCATGCCGTCCAGCGCCACGGTGGCGCAGCGGCCGCGCGCTGTCTCGAAGGCGGGCGTGGCCCCGGCCACGTCCATCTGCGCCAGCAGCCAGCCGCCGAAGATGTCGCCCTCGGGATTGGTGTCGGCCGGCATGGCGATGATACGGCCCACCGGCTGGGCGTCGGGCGGCTGAGGCGAATCCGTCGGTGTCTGCATGGCGCGAACATAGGCGCCGCGCCCGACAGGGAAAAGCGCCTCAGGCGTCCACGGCCGTGATCGTCACCGTTCGCCCGGCCACCACGGCCTCGTCGTCCACCCGACGTCCCAGCAGGGCCTGGGCCAGGGGTGAGACATAGCTGATCAGCCCGCGCGCCGGATCGGCCTGGTCCTCGCCGACGATCCGCCAGGTCTGGACCCGCCCGTCGTCTCGCTCCACCACCACGGAACCGCCGAAGCGCACCGCGCCGTCCGCGGGCCCAGGTTCGACCAGCTGCGCCGAGGCCCGCCGCGCCGACCAGTAGCGCAGGTCGCGTGTGGCCCGGGCCATGGCCGTGCGGTCGCTCTCGATCGAGCCCTGCACCTGAGCGGCGGTGTAGGCGGCGCGCGCCGAGGCCAACTCCGCCTCGATCAGGGCCAGGCCCTCGGGCGTGACCAGATTGGCATGGGTCGAGATCGGGCGATCGGCCAGGTCGGCCGCTGTCGCCTCCAGGTCTTCTTCGCGGGTGAAAGCTACGCTCATGACCGGCAACATAGCGACCGCGAAGCCTATGGCCAGCGCCGCCGTGAACAGGCAAAGGCGGGGCATGAGCAAAGCCGCCGTCTCCGTCATCGGCGCGGGCCCCGCCGGCCTGATCGCCGCCGAGCGCCTCGCCCGCGCCGGCGCGGCGGTGGTCGTCCATGACCGGATGCCTTCGGTCGCGCGCAAATTCCTCATGGCGGGGCGGGGCGGACTGAATCTGACCCATTCGGAGCCGTTGGACGCCTTTCTGCCTCGCTATGGCGGGGCGCGCGATGTCGTCGCGCCTTGGCTCGCCGCCTTCTCCCCCGCTGACCTGACCGACTGGGCCGAGGCGCTGGGGCAGCCGACCTTCGTCGGCACCAGCGGCCGCGTCTTCCCACGCGCGCTGAAGGCCTCGCCCCTGCTGCGCGCCTGGCTGGCGCGGCTGGACGAACTGGGCGTGACGATCCGGACGCGTTCGACATGGAAGGGCTGGCGCGATGGCGCCCTGGTCTTTGACACGCCCGAGGGCGAGCGGCGGGAGCGACCCGACGCGGTGCTGCTGGCGCTGGGCGGCGCGAGCTGGCCACGACTGGGCTCCGACGCCGCCTGGACGCCGTGGCTCGAAGCCGCGGGCGTGTCGGTGGCGCCTTTCCGTCCGACCAATGTCGGCGTGACCATCGCCTGGTCGTCGGTGCTGCGCGAGCGTTTCCCCGGCGCGCCGCTGAAGGGAATCGCCCTGACCCACGGCGACGTCACCGTGCGCGGAGAGGCGGTGATCGCGGACTACGGGCTGGAGGGCGGCGCGGTTTACACCCTGTCGGCCGCCATCCGCGAGACCGTGGCTCGTGACGGCCAAACGACGGTGTGTCTCGACTTGAAGCCGGATGTGTCTCTCGATCGCCTCGCGGCGCGTTTGGCGGCCCAGCCGGCGAAGGCCAGCCTGTCGAACCGTCTTCGCAAGGCCGCCGGCCTCGATCCCGCCGCTCTCGGCCTGCTGCGCGAAGCCGGCCACTTGCCGGAAAAGCCCGACGCCCTCGCGGCCCTCATCAAGGCCCTGCCGCTGACTGTGAAAGCGGTTCAGGGGCTGGAGCGCGCCATCTCATCCGCCGGCGGGGTCGCGCTGGACGCCGTGGACGACCGGCTGATGCTCAAGGCCATGCCGGGCGTGTTCGTAGCCGGAGAAATGCTGGACTGGGAGGCCCCCACCGGCGGCTATCTGCTGCAGGCCGGCTTCGCCTCGGGCGTGGTCGCGGCCGACGGCGTCCTCTCCTGGGTCGGCACGGCGGATCGCGCGTCGTGGACCGACGCTACTTCGTCTTCAGACGCTTCACCGCCTCCTCGGCCTGGTCGCGGTGGCGGCGCTTGATGTTGGCGCCCAGGGTGGCCAGCAAGGCGGTGATCACCGCCGCGTCGTCGGTGAAGCCGATGCCGGCGAAGATGTCCGGAATGGCGTCGATGGGCATGACGAAATAGGCCAGGCCGGCGAAGATCATGCCCTTGGCCGCCATCGGCGTCTGGGGATCCCTAGCGGCGAACCAGGCCGCCAGCGCCTGGTCGGCGAAGGGGATACGGGCGGCCGTGCGCGTGATCTTGGGCCAGAAGCCGCGCTTCACCCGCGTTTCGTTGACGCGCACCACCGCCGGAACCAACGCCTTCTTCGGGTCCAGGGCGTCGTCGGGGGTGATGGGTTTGGCTTTGCCGGTCATGGCCGCTAAATCCTCAATCGAAACTCAGGTTCACTGAAACATAGGAACGACAGGGATGAAACTCGACAGCAGCATCGCCGCGGTGGTCACCGGCGGCGCCTCGGGTCTCGGGGAAGGCACGGCCCGCGCCATCGCCGCCACCGGCGCCAAGGTCGCCTTGTTCGACCTCAACGCCGAGAAGGGCGAGGCGATCGCCGCCGAGCTCGGCGGCGTCTTCTGCCAGGTGGACGTGACGGATGACGCCTCGGTCGCCGCCGCCTTTGAAAAGGCCCGCGCCGCCCACGGTCAGGAGCGGCTGACCGTCAACTGCGCCGGGATCGCCACGGGCCAGAAGACCGTCTCGCGCAAGAAGGACACCGGCGAGATACGCGCCCACGACATGGCGACCTTCGAACGCACCGTGCGGGTCAACCTGTTCGGCACCTTCCGCGTCCTGTCTCAGTCGGCGGCGGGCATGGTCACGCTGGAGCCGATGGCCGACGGCGAGCGCGGCCTGATCGTCAACACCGCCTCGGTCGCGGCACAGGACGGCCAGATCGGCCAGGCGGCCTATTCGGCGTCCAAGGGCGGCGTCTACGCCCTGACCCTGCCGGTCGCCCGCGACCTGGCGCAGGAAGGCATACGCTGCAACACCATCCTGCCGGGCATCATGTGGACGCCGATGATGGCGGGCATGGACCAGAAGATCCAGGACGCCCTGGCCGCCGCCATTCCCTTCCCCAGCCGCCTGGGCACGCCGGCCGACTATGCCTCGCTGGTGCTGGAGTTGGCCCGCAACGTCTACATCAACGGCGAATGCATCCGCCTGGACGGAGCCATCAGGTTGGCGCCGCGCTGAGACGTGGAAGGGGCGGCGAGGCCTCGCGCTCATTCAGGCGCGGTGTTTGTGAATTTGCTCTTGCAGGACCGCGTTACCCTCCGCTATACGCCCCCTCCTCGACGGGGAGCGCACATCGCTCTCAACGGAGTGCGGGCGTAGCTCAGGGGTAGAGCATCACCTTGCCAAGGTGAGGGTCGGGCGTTCGAATCGCCTCGCCCGCTCCAGTCGAGATGCAGCTCAAAAGGGTCCGGCCTTCGCCGGGCCCTTTTTGCTTTTTGGCCTCTCGCGACAGCGGCGCCGACAAGGTGTGACCGCACCTGATCTGTCGAGAGCGCGCGGAACAGGCGTAAGGGCGCGCCAGAATCTCGCCCCAATACCGGGCACAAAGTCGCCATTTTTGGGATTTCGTCCCAGAGTTATGACGTTTTGCCGAATTGAAGATTGCAAAGGACCAATCCGTGCCTTACGGCGGTCTCAATCAGGGCCAATAGAGCATAACGATGATATATTCCCGCGTTATGCGAGCGGGTCGTGAGTATTCACCAGTAATACTTTTGTGAAGAGGCGTATGCGTACTCGTAAGAACCAGCTCTTGGCTTCGACCATGGCCGGCGGTTTCGCTGCCGTTTCTATGGCCGTATTCCTTCCCGGCGTCGCTTCGGCGCAGGCGACAATCCAAACCCAAGATCAAGAAGCGGCCCAGGTCGAAGAGATCGTGGTGGTCGGCTCTCGGATCCGTCGTGATAACTATAACGCTCCGTCGCCCACCCAGGTGGTGACGCGCGAAGAGGCGACCCTCCAGGGTTTCGCCTCTACGACCGAAGCGCTGCAGAGCACGGCCGTCACCGGCGGCACCTCGCAGATCAACAACTCCTACGGCGGCTACGTCACTGACGGCGGTCCGGGCGCCAACACCATCGGCCTGCGCGGCATGGGCCCGAGCCGCACCCTGGTGCTGCTGAACGGCCGCCGCGTGTCCCCGGCCGGTTCGCGCGGCTCGGTCGGCTCGGCCGACCTGAACGTGCTGCCGACGGCCATGATCGACCGCGTCGAAGTCCTGCGCGACGGCGCCTCTTCGGTCTACGGCTCCGACGCCGTCGCCGGCGTGGTGAACATCCAGACGCGCCGAGGTTTCGAAGGGCTGACCCTTGAGGGCCAGCTCAATGCGCCGACTGAGGCGAACGGCAACGGAGGCTCTAGCCGCCTGTCGCTGGTCGCCGGCACTAAGGGCGACCGCTGGCGCGCGGCCGGGTCGATCGAACGCTACGAGCGTGACGAACTGACCCTGCGTGATCGTGAGTTCACGCGCTGCCAGACCGACGGCTTCCGCAATGGTCAGGACTATATCGACCCGCTGACTGGCCAGTCGAAATGCTATCCGATCACCACGACCGGTTCGAACGGCGTGAGCATCAATACCATTGGCACCTCGGCCGCGACCGGTGTCGGCGCTCCGGGTTCGATCGGCGGGACCTTCAACCGTTGGCGCCCCAACTCGGCCGTCACCACGGGTGTGGCTGGGTTTGAAGGCGTCGGCGGCGGCGGCAACGACCTGAACGTGCGCGACACCTTCGAAGACCGCATGTTGAACGAGTCGCTGATCTCGCCGGTCGAGATCACGACCATCTATGGCGAAGGCGGCTATGACCTGCAGGCGCTAGGCAACGCGGAACTGTATGGGGAAATCCTGTATAACAAGCGCAAGTCGTCGCAGACTGGGTATCGCCAGCTGTCTCTGGACTATGCCGAAGGCAGCCCGCTGATCCCTGACAGCCTGGATTTCTCGACCTTTGCGCCCGACCAGGGGCTGAACAAGGGCCAGAACGTCGGCGTCCGCGCCTTCATCGGCTTCGGCAACGACCGTTCCGAGCAAGAGGTCGACTTCAGCAAACTGACCGGCGGTCTGCGCGGGGACTTCGTGGTTCCGGGCTGGCGCTATGACGCCTACGTCAGCCACTCTCGGTCCAAGTCGACTTACACCAGCCAGCAGTTCTTGACGGACCGGCTGATCGAAACGCTGGACGTCGAGGCCGACGGGGCCGGCGGTTTCCAGTGCGCTGAACTCGCCTCCAACCCGGGCTGCGTGGCGGCTCCGGCCCTCAACAGCCGCACCATCGGGGGGCAGCTGCCTCAAGATTGGGTCGACTATGTCTTCCGGCCGGTGACCGGCGTCACCGAATTTGAGGAGACCATCGTCTCTGTCGGCGTTGACGGGCCGCTGTTCCAACTGCCGGCGGGTGAAGTCAGCGCCTTCTTTGGCGCCGAATGGCGGGACTCGTCGATCGACGACACCCCGGGCCTGGATAGCCAGTTGGGCAACACCTACAACTACTCCACTTCGGCGATCACCCGCGGGTCGGACTCGGTGTGGGAAGCCTTCGGCGAGGTCGAGGTGCCGGTGCTGCGCGACATGCCGTTCGCCCAAGACCTGACGCTCAACGCTTCGTTCCGCTACACGGATTATGATTCCTACGGCGACGACACGACCTACAAGGTCGGTGCGGTTTACCGCCCGATCGACTGGCTGTCGCTGCGGGCCACCTACGGCACCTCGTTCCGAGCCCCGGCCTTGTTCGAGCAGTTCGTCGGCGCCACCACCGGCTTCCTGTCCTCCGGAGCTGACGCCTGTAACGAATACGGCTCCGACGGCGTGAACCCGAACCGGGTCGCCAACTGCGCCGCCGAAGGGCTGGATCCGGAATTCTATGCCACCACCAGCGTCGCTGTCGTCAGCGAAGGCGGCGCCGCCGCGGGCCTGGAAGCCGAAACTTCCACGAACCTCACGATCGGTCTGGTCCTTCAACCGACCTTGCCGTCGGGCTGGGGCGACCTGGATTTCGCCGTCGACTACTATGAGATCGAAGTGGAGAACGGCGTCGCCCAGTACGGCGCTTCGGCGATCTTGGATCGTTGCTATGACTCCAACCCGGGTGATTTCGCCGCTGACACGGGCTTCTGCGCCCTGGTCACGCGTGACTCCGACGGCGCTCTGACGGTCACCGACGGCTACGTCAATCTGGCGACGGACATCGTCAAGGGCTTGGACTACACCCTGCGGTACCGCAACGACGTCGGCCCGGGTTCGGTGCTGTTCAACCTAGCGGTCACCCAGTACACGGAGAACTCGTCCAAGCTGTTCGCCGAGGATCCGCTGGAGGACTACGTCGGCATGATTGACAATCCCGAGTTCACCGGGACGGCCGACCTGAGCTATGCGTGGAGCGACTGGCGCGTTCGTTATGGCGTCGAGTGGATCCAGGGCATGGACAGCTACGACTACTACGGCGAAGATCCGGCTACCTCGGACTACGATCTTGAAGTCGGCGACTACTGGCTGCACACGGCTTCGGCGCAGTACTCCACCAACGGCTGGACGGCCACGGTCGGCGTGCGGAACCTCTTCAACGAAGACCCGCCCGTCATCTCGGCCGGCGTGTACAACCGGGTCGGCAACGCCCCGCTGTACTCGGGCTATGACTACCTGGGCCGGACGGCCTTCGTGAACCTGACGAAGTCCTTCTAAGGACGGCTGTCAGCGATGACGAGATGAGGGCGGCGGACGCGAGTCCGCCGCCCTTATTCGTGGCGCCCTAGAAACCGTCGACGACAACAGGGTGGGAACCGCTCGACGGCCGCGCCATTCTGGTCCTTACGCTACAGCTTCAAGAGGATCGCCATGCTCCGCTCGCGCCGTCTGGTTCCCGTCCTATGCGCCCTCGCCGCCGTTTCCGCCCTGGGGGCCTGCGCCTACAATGAGGCGCTGGGCCGAAGCCAGCTGCTGCTGGTCGACAGCGCCTCGCTGACCCAGCAGTCGAACGCCGCCTGGCAGGAGGCGCTGCGCACCCAGAAGGCGGCGACCACCGGCGCGCAGGTGGACCGTATCCGTCGCGTCGGCGGCAGGCTGGTGCAGGCTGCGGGCCTGGCCGATCGCTCGTGGGACTATGCGGTCTTCAGTGACGACAGCCCCAACGCCTTCGTCCTGCCGTCGGGGCAGATCGGCGTCACCTCCGGCCTGCTGGCCCTGGTCCGCAACGACGACCAGCTCGCCAGCGTGATCGGTCATGAGATCGGCCATGTCGTCGCCCACCACGCGGCGGAACGATCGTCGACCAGCGCCCTGTCCAGCCTGGCGCTGCAGATCGGAACCCGCGCGGCGGGCGACTACGGCCAGGCGGTCGGCGCCTATGGCGGCCTGGCGGCGCAGTACGGGGTCCTGCTGCCCTATTCGCGTCGGGACGAGCTGGAGGCCGACCGGCTCGGGGTCGACTATATGGCGGCGGCGGGCTTCAAGCCCTCTGAAGCGGTGGCGCTGTGGCGGCTGATGGCGGCGCAGCGGCAGGGCGGGGTTCCGCAGTTCGCCTCGACCCACCCGTCGGACGACACGCGCATCGACATGCTGCAGCAGTATATCGCCAGCCGCGGCTGGAACTGATCAGATCCGGATGTCGAGCAGGGAGCCTGGTCGCAGCATGCGGGCGGGTTCCGGCGCGGTCAGGGCGGCCGTGACCGTACGCACGCTTGGGGTCGGCGCTGGCGGGGTCGTGGGGCGGGCCTGGGCGGCCGCCGCGACCTGATCCAGGGCGGCGCGGAAGAAGGCGGACTGGGCCTGGCGCGCGCGGCCGGTCTCGCCGGACGGCGGGGTCGGAAGGGGCAGGCCGGGGCGAATCGCGCTCATGACGGGATGGTTAACGCATAGAGTCGAGAAACGGTTAACGAGGCCTCGGCGTCGGCGGGGGCCGAGACGGCGCCTGCATGGAGGCCACCAGCCGCTCGATGTCGGCGTCGTCCAGCAGCGGGCCGGACTGTTTGGCGGTGATCCGGCCCATGGCGTCCACGGCGAAGGTCTCCGGCACGCCCGAGATGCCCAGGTCCAGACCGGCGCGGCCCTCGCGGTCGACCAGCACCATGGCGAAGGGGTCGCCCAGCTCGTCAAGGAAGGCGCGCGTGGCGACCGGTTCGTCCTTGTAGGCGACGCCGACCACGGCGATGCCGCGCTGCTTCAGCTGCAGCAGCTTGGGGTGCTCGATGCGGCACGGCGCGCACCAGGAGGCGAAGACGTTGACGATCATCGGCCGGCCGACGCCGGCGGTCTTCAGGTCCACCTGCCCGGGCCCGGCCTGGTCGCCGGTCAGCATCGGCAGGACCGTCTCGGGGATCGGCTGGCCGACCATGGCGTTGGGCTTGAAGGCCGGATCGCGCTTCAGCGACCAGCCCACGAACAGCACCGCCAGTGCCGCGATGGCGACCAGCGGCAGCAGCGCCAACCAGCGGTTCATTCTTGGGGCCCTACCGCGCTTCGCGCTGCTTGAGGGCGGGTCGCCTCATAGGCGACCGGTTCCAGGCGGGCCAGTTCCCGCTTCCATCGGTGCGCCTGGACGAGGGCGCGGACCGCCAGGGCGGCGAGAACCAGGGCGCTGACGCCCCAGGCGGGCCAGACGAAGGCGGCGTAGGGGCTCATGTCGAGATCGGGCATCAGGCCTCCTGCGCCCTGCGCGCGCGCAGGGACATGACTCGGCGGCGGCGAACCTCGGTGCGGATCGCGGTCAGCCACAGGGCCAGGAACAGCACGCCATAGGCCGCCAGCATGGCCAGGAAGGCCGGCACATAGGCCGGGTCGAGACCGGACGAGCCGGGCGTCAGGAAGCTGGCGGGCTGGTGCAGGGTGTTCCACCAATCGACCGAGAACTTGACGATCGGCAGGTTGACCAGGCCGACCAGCCCCAGCACGGCGGCCGCGCGCGCGGCCTTCTGCTCGTCGTCGATCGAGGCCCTGAGCGCCATGTATCCGAGATAGAACAGGAACAGCACCAGGACGCTGGTCAGGCGCGCGTCCCACACCCACCAGGTCCCCCACATCGGCTGGCCCCACAGCGAGCCGGTGACTAGGGCCAGGGCGGTGAATGCCGCTCCGGGCAGGGCGGCGGCGCGGGCGGCGGCGTCGGCCAGGGGGTGGCGGAACACCAGGGCGAAGAAGCTGGAGACCCCCAGCGCGGCGTAGGCGCCCAGCCCCAGCGAGGCGGCGGGGACGTGAACGAACATGATCCGCACCGTATCGCCCTGCTGGTAGTCGGCGGGGACGGAGAAGCTGAGCCAGGTTCCGACCGCCAGCAGAACCGCCGCCCCCGCCCACAGCACGGGCGTCAGGGGGCCGGTGAAGGCCATGAAGCGCTGCGGATTGGACAGGCCGAACATCGCCCCAGCGCTTACGCGGCGACGCGACGGCGGGCAAGTCGCGGCGGGATTCTCAAGCCAGCGCCGCCAGGGTCTCGAGCACGCCCTTGCCGTAGCGGTCCAGCTTGGACTGACCAACCCCGGAGATCGCGCCGAGGTTCGCCAGGTCGCCGGGTTCGGCGTGGGCGATTTCCAGCAGGGTCTTGTCCTGGAAAATGACATAGGGCGGCACGTGTTGTTCGGAGGCGCGATCGCGGCGCCAGGCGCGCAGGGCCTCGAAGCGGGCGCGGACATCGGCGTCCATGGTCTCCAGCGCCGCATTGCGGCCCTCGCCGGAGCGGTCGCGGCGGTTGCGCGGGTTGCCCGAGCGGGTGCTGGAGTCGAAGCGCGGCGGGGCGCGGCGGACCTCGATCGTGCGTTCCGCCTTGTAGACGGCGCGGACGGCCTCGGCGTCGCCCAGGCCGACCAAGGGCTTGCCGTCGTTCGGGTCCTCGACCAGCAGGCCCTCGAACAGCAGGTGGTCGACGATCTCGCGCCAGCCGTTGGGCGAGAGGTCCGAACCGATGCCCCAGGTGGACAGCTGCTGTTCCCACGGCTGGACGTCCTTGGTGCGGCCGGTCAGGTGATCGACGATCCGGCCCCGCCCGAAGCGACCGCCCAGCCGCTGCACCGCCGCCAGCGCCTTCTGGGCCGGGACGGTGGCGTCATAGAGCTGGGGCGGGTCGGAGCAGATATCGCAGACCCCGCAGGGCTGGGCGGCCTGCTCGCCGAAGTAGCGGCGCACGGCCTGGGGGCGGCAGACGGCGCCGTCCAGCATGGCGAACAGCTGGCGCACCTTGCGGACCTGGACCTGCTTGACCTCCTCGGCCATCGGTCGGCCGTCGAGGCGGCGCAGCGACCAGGCGATGTCGGACGGGCCGTAGAGTGTGATCCCTTCGGCCGCTTCGCCGTCGCGCCCGGCGCGGCCGATCTCCTGCCAATAGGCCTCCAGCGACCCCGGCGGATCGGCGTGGATGACGAAGCGGACGTCGGCCTTGTCGACCCCCATGCCGAAGGCGATGGTGGCGACCATCACGGCGCCGTCCTCGGCCAGGAAGCGCTCCAGCCGGCGGTCGCGCTCCTTCGTGTCCATGCCCGCGTGATAGGCGATGGCGTTGGTCCCGGCGTCGCGCAGGGCCTGGGCGACGCGGTCGCAGCCGTCGCGGCTGCCGCAATAGACCACCCCCGACTTGTCTCGCCGTTCGCGAACCAGCTCGATGACGCGGGCGTCGGTGCGGGCGCGTGAGGCGGTCTCCTTGCGCTCGGCCGCCAGCTGCAGGTTCGGGCGGGCGAAGCTGTCGACGAAGACCCGGGCGTCCTCCAGCCGCAGCGAGCGCAGGATGTCGTCGCGGGTGCGGGCGTCGGCGGTGGCGGTGACGGCGATGCGGGGCACGCCGGGGAAGCGCTCGGCCAGAAGACCCAGGCTGCGATAGTCGGGGCGAAAGTCGTGGCCCCACTGGCTGACGCAGTGGGCCTCGTCGATGGCGATGAGGCTGAGGGGCAGTTCGGAAAGCCGGTCCAACATGGCGCCCGCCGCCAGGCCTTCGGGCGAGACGTAGAGCAGGTCCAGCTCGCCCGCCCGCGCCGCGCGCCAGATGGCCGAGCGATCGTCCAGAGAGACGCCGGAATCGAGGCGGGCGGCGGCGACGCCCTGCTGCTTCAGCGCCTCGACCTGGTCAGTCATCAGGGCGATCAGCGGCGAGATCACCAGGCCGAGGCCGGGGCGCAGGATGGCCGGGATCTGGTAGCAGACGCTCTTGCCGCCGCCGGTCGGCAGGACGGCCAGGACGTCCCCGCCCGACAGGACCTCTCCGACGATGTCGCCTTGCAGGCCGCGGAAACCGGCGTGGCCCCAGACGCGGGACAGAAGGGCGCGGGCCTCGTCGAGGCCGGGCGTCTCCTTCAAAGTCGGTCGGGACTGCGCGGCGATCATCCTTGAGTTGTGCACGATTTGTTCCGGCTGGCAAGGCGGCCCGTCGCAAGGGCGGGCGCCGTGGTCAGGTGATGGCCAGCGGCCCGGCGGCCTCGGCGAACTGGCCGCCGACGCGGTAGCGCCACAGGTAGGAAGGGGCGATGGCCTCCATGCCCGTGGGCTGGACCACGCCGAGGTCCGACAGGGTCTCGGCGTCTTCCGAGACGACGTTGTCGACCTGCAGCATCAGCACCTGGTCGCGGGTCAGCGGCGGGGTGATCCCGAGAAGACGGACCATCTCCAGCATCGAGCCCAGAGCGCGAGCGACGACGAAGGGCACGGGGACCAGCAGGCGATCGCGGCCGGTCTCGCGGTTGATCAGCTCCAGCACCTCGCGGAAGGTCCAGACGGCGGGGCCGCCCAGTTCGAAGGTGCGGCCGGCCGCGTCTCCATGGGAGACGGCGCGGGCGATCGCCTCGGCCACGTCGCCGACGTAGACGGGCTGGAACCGGGTCTCGCCGCCGCCGATCAGCGGCAGGACCGGCGCCGTCGACGCCATGGCGGCGAAGCGGTTCAGGAAGCTGTCGCCCTTTCCGAACACCAGCGACGGCCGCAGGATGACCGCGTCGGGGCGGGCCTCTCGCAGCACGGCCTCGGCCTGGGCCTTGGAGCGGCCGTAGGCGGAGGGGCTGTCCAGGTCGGCGCCGAGAGCGGATATCTGCACCACGCGCTCGACCCCCGCGGCGGTCGCCGCGGCGCCGATGATGCGGGCCGCCTCGACGTGGGCCGTCGCGAAGCCGCGCCGACCGCCGGCGTCGTGCAGCACGCCGACCAGGTTGACCAGGGCGTCGGAGCCCCTCAGCGCGCGGGCCACGTCGTCCGGGTTGGTCACGTCGCAACGCATGAACTGGATCTGGCCGGGATCGCCCAGCGGCTGAACCTCGATGGCCAGGACCGGGTTGCGCACGGCGACGCGGATGCGCCAGCCGCGACGGGCCAGGGCGCGCACCGCCTGCGACCCGATGAAGCCCGATCCTCCGAAGAGGGTCACGACGCCGGGGGCGAGGTCAGCCATGAGAAAGCTCCAGTCGAATTCGGTGTCGGCGGGATAGACGATAGGGCGCCGCGCCGCAACGCGGGCGTTGCCGGCCAAGCTGGCGATCGGGATGTCCGACGCCCATCTCCGGCCCATGGACATCTTCACCATCGGCTACGAAGGCGCGCCCCAGGCGCAGGTCATCGAACGGCTGAAGGCCGCCGGGGTCGATCTGCTGGTCGACGTGCGCGCCGTCGCCGCCTCGCGCCGCGCGGGCTTCTCCAAGACCATCCTCGGCGAGAACCTGAAGGCCGAGGGCGTCGACTACCTCCACCTGCGCGGCCTGGGCACGCCCAAGGCCGGGCGCGACGCGGCGCGTAAGGGCCGCATCGTGGAGATGCGCGCCATCTTCGCCGACCACATGGCGGAACCGCAGGCCCAGCTGGAGTACGCCCGGCTGAAGGCGCTGGCGCAGGAGAGGCGCGTCGCTCTTCTGTGCTTCGAGGCCGACCCCGCCGGGTGCCACCGGGCGGTGCTGGCCGAGCGGCTGGCGCGGGAGGACGGGGCGCGGATCGTCAATCTGTGAGTTCAGACTCCGGGGTGAAAAAAGAGAGTCTGAATAGTGTGAAATGTCTGAATCGGCGGCGGGCTCCCTTCTTCTCTACCGTCATCCCTGGCTGACCCGAGGATGACGGGGGTGCGGCCGGGGAAAGGATCGCACGGTTTTGGAGTGTGCTGGGAAGAAGGCCGGGCAGGCCGGCTAGGGCGCTGATGTACCAGCGCTTTGGCTGCTGAAATAGGAAAGCGGGAGGGTGAGGAGCCACGGCGGCGCCGTCGCACCCTCACCCTTTCACGCAAGAACGATCGCTTCGCCCTCGTGCGCTCAAGCCCTCTCCCGACGGGAGAGGAGCGGTGGTTACGGCCGGCCGACCAGTTCGTCGACCGAGCCCGAGGTGACCGGGTGGTACAGCGGCCGCGCCTCGGCGTAGATGCGCCGCGCGATGGGCCGGCCCCAGTCGCCTTCGCCCCACAGGGTCTGGAACAGCGGATAGACGAACTTGCGCCGGCCCTGGCTGGTCAGGAACTTCTCCGCCGTGGCGACCGAGGGCTGATAGCGGTGGGCCAGGGCGATCTGCAGCCAGGCGAAGGTCAGTTCGCTGTTCCCCTCGTTCGCCAGGTTCAGGCCGGATTCCAGATCGGCCAGCTGGGCCCGGGTCAGCCAGTCGGCGCCCGCGCGCAGGCCTTGCGGCCGCCAGCCGAGGAAGCGCTGGCGCTGCTGGGTGTTCCACTCCGGCCACGGAATGGCCGAGGCGGGACCCTTGTCGCGGAAGAAGGCCAGGGCGGCGGCGTCCACCGGCGCGAAGGCGCTGGACACCGGGGCCATGGCGTTGGACGGCAGCCCGGGCTGATAGACCCAGGCCTCCAGCTGCAGTTCGGCCTCCAGCGCCGCGTCGCCGCGCACCAGGTGCGTGCGGATGTCCTGAAGGAACATGGCGGTGGTCATCGGCCGGTAGGCGTTGCGATCGAAGTAGCCGCGCAGCCAGGCGTCGAACCGCTCGCGCCCGACGATCCGCTCGACCGTGCGCAGGAAGGCCGAGCCCTTGTCGTAGGCGATGGTGGTCATGCCGTCGTCCGGATCGCGACCTTCCAGGTTCAGGTGCAGCCGGGTGTCGTCGGCGGGCAGGGTGCGCAGCTCGTCCTGCAGGCCGTCCCAGCTGAGAACCTGTTCCTGCAGCGCCTGTTCGCGGCCGTAGACCGCCTCCATGATGCGGTTCTCGAAATAGGTGGTGAAGCCCTCGTTCAGCCAGAAGTCGGCCCAGGTGGCGTTGGTCACCAGATTGCCCGACCAGGAGTGCGCCAGCTCATGCGCCACCAGCGACACCAGCGAGCGGTCGCCGGCGATGATGGTCGGGGTGGCGAACGTCAGCTTGGGGTTCTCCATGCCGCCGAACGGGAAGCTGGGCGGCAGGACCAGCAGGTCGTAGCGGCCCCAGCGGTAGGGGCCGTAGAGCTTCTCGGCCTCGTCGACCATCTGGGCGGTGGGCTGGAGCTCCCACGCGGAGGCCTGAAGGCGGCTGGGCTCGGTCCAGACGCCGGTGCGTTCGTCGAACGGGGCGAAGGCGATGTCGCCGATGCCGATCGCCATCAGATAGGGCGGGATCGGATTGTTCATCCGGAAGCGCCAGGCCTTCATTCCGGGACCGGCGGGCTCGCCCTGCGGCGTCAGGTGATCGGCGCTCATGACCACGGTCAGGTCCTCGGGCGCGACGATGCGGGCGGAGTAGGTCTGGCGGATGCCGGGGCTGTCCTGGGTCGGCACCCAGGTGCGGGTCAGGATGGCCTGGCCCTGGCTGAACAGATACGGCTTCTCGCCGCCGGCGGTCTGGGCCGGGCTGAGCCACTGAAGCGCCGAGGCGTCGGGCCGGGTCGAGTAGCGGATGACGATCTTGCGGCGCTCGTCCGGGGCGAAGGCCGGGAAATAGACCGTCAGGGGCCGGCCCTTGATGGCGTCCAGATCGCCGACGACGAAGCGCAGGGGCCGGCCGGCCGCGTCGCGAACGTCCTGGATGTCCAGGTTCTTCACGTCCAGCACGATCTCGTTGGCGCCGGGGACCGCCAGGATGTCCAGCGTCGCCGTGCCCGACAGGGTCTTGGCTTGGAAGTCCGCCGTCAGGTCCAGGGCCACGTCGACGACGCGGGCGATCTCGGGCCGGGCGTGGGTGTGGACGTCCACGGCCTCGGGACCGGGCGCGGGCGCGATGGCGGGCGGCGTCATGGAAGCGCCTCCCTGGAAGCCTCCGGTCGGGGTGGTGCACGCTCCAAGCGCGGCGGCGAGGGCGAGGGCGGAGACGAGGCCGAGAGCTTTGCGCTTCATCGAGACATTCCTGGGCTGACCTGAGCGGTTGGCCGGAGAACGCGCGGAAAGCGCGAAAAGATCAAGCCTCGACAGGCGTCTTCGCTGGTGGCGGCAGGTGGTGCGCGCGGAACAGCTTGCCCCGTTCGG
Organism: Pseudomonadota bacterium; assembly: GCA_023451375.1. Lineage (GTDB taxonomy): Bacteria > Pseudomonadota > Alphaproteobacteria > Caulobacterales > Caulobacteraceae > Brevundimonas. The sequence continues at coordinate 5,763 of JAEXZS010000028.1, read as the reverse complement.
CGAACAGCACGCAGGCCAGGGCGATCAGGCCGAAGACGGTGAAGCCCAGGGTCATGGGCACGGTGGTGCCGTTGAACTGCTGGCCCACGGCGAAGCCCAGCAGGGAGCCGAGGATGGTCGAGATGAAGCCCTGGATCGAGGCGGCGGTGCCGGCGATGTGGCCCATCGTCTCCATGGCCATGGCCCCGAAGTTGCCGGCGAGCAGGCCGAAGCAGAACATGGTCAGGGTCTGCAGGACGGCGAAGGTCCACAGCGTCTCATGCCCGCTCAGCGCCACCAGGGCGTGAAGGGCCGAGACCGCGGTGAAGCCGATCAGGGCGGTGTGGGAGATGCGGCGCGAGCCCAGCCGCACCACCAGCCGGGCGTTGACGATCGAGGCCACGGCGATGCCGCCGGCGATCAGGGCGAAGATGGCGGGGAAGGCCGCCTCCGCATCGAACACGTCGGCGAAGATCTGCTGCGAGGAGTTGATGAAGCCGAACAGGGCGCCGGTGATGGCGGTCATGGCCAGCATGTAGCCGACGGCGGTTCGGTCGGTCAGGGCGGTCTTGTAGGCGCCGGCCAGGCGGCGGACCTGGATCGGTAGGCGATCCTCCGGCTTAAGCGTCTCGGGCAGGCGCAGCGACGCCCAGACGATCAGCGACACGCCGACCAGGCCGAGGGCGGCGAAGATCCAGCGCCACGGGCCGACCAGCATGATCATCTGGCCGATCGACGGGGCGAGGATCGGCACGCCGAGGAAGACCAGGAAGCTGAAGGACATGACGCGCGCCATGGTCCGGCCCTCGTAGCGGTCGCGCACGATGGAGACGGCCAGCACGCGGGTGCAGGCGCTGCCCAGGCCCTGGCCGATGCGGGCCATGATCAGCGCATCGAACGTCGGCGCCAGCGTCGCCAGCAGGCTGAACAGCACATAGATGCCGACGCCGGTCAGCAGCACCGGCTTGCGGCCGAAGCGGTCGGCCAGCGGACCGTAGATCAGCTGCGCCCCGCCGAAGCCCAGCAGATAGGCGGTGACCACCCACTGGCGGCTGTTCTCGTTCACCACGCCCAGGTCGTCGCCGATGTGCGGCAGGGCGGGCAGCATGGAGTCGATCGCCAGGGCGTTCAGCGCCATCATCAGGGCGATGAGGCAGACGAACTCGGGAAAGCCGAGATCCTTCTTCGGGGCGGATGACGCGAGGGAAGCGGGCATGGCGGCCAGATGCGGCGCCCTGTCGCAATCCGCAATGGCCGTCATGATAAATTGCTGCAATGCAGCGAAATGCGGCTTGAACCCCGCCCATCTCGCCATCGCGGCCGCATTCCGCTAGAGGAGGCCATGACAGACAAGATGACTCCCCAGGCGGCGCTGGACCGCCTCGAAACCCTCTACAGCCGTTCGGTGACCAATCTGCGCGACGCGGTGCGCGCCTTCGTCGACAGCGGCGCCCGGCCCGATCCGACCGCCCGCGCCGACGGCCTCTTCGCCTATCCCGAGCTGCGCATCCGCTGGTACGGCGACCGTCCCCAGGACCTGGAGCCGCGCGCCTACGCCCGACTGTCCAAACAGGGGACCTATGCGACGACAGTCACCCGGCCGGACCTGTTCCGCCCGTATCTGATCGAACAGCTGACCCTGCTGGCTGACGAATACGACGCCGACTTCGAGGTCGGCGTCTCCAAGCAGGAGATCCCCTTCCCCTATGTGCTGGACGGCGCGGACGTGGCGCTGGACCGGTCGATGACGGCGGCGCTGGCGCGGTGGTTCCCGACCACGGACCTGGCCCATATCGGCGACGAGATCTCCGACGGCCTGTTCGACCCGGCGGGCGATTTCCCGCTGTCGCACTTCGACGGGCTGAGGGCCGACTTCTCGCTGGCGCGGCTGAAGCACTACACAGGCACGCCGGTCGACGACGTCCAGTCCTACATCCTGTTCACCAACTACAACCGCTATGTCGACGAGTTCGTGCGCTGGGCGGTTGAGCAGCTGAAGCGGCCCGACAGCCCTTACGAGACCCTGTCCTGCGCCGGGGGGGTGGTGATCACCAAGGACACGCCGAACCCGGACGAGGCGATCAGCGACACGGCCTGGAAGAAGCACCAGATGCCGGCCTATCACCTGACCGCGCCGGGACATAAGGGCGTGACCCTGGTCAACATCGGGGTGGGGCCGTCGAACGCCAAGACGATCACCGACCACCTGGCGGTCACCCGTCCGCACGTCTGGCTGATGATCGGGCACTGCGGCGGCCTGCGCGCCAGCCAGTCGATCGGCGACTACGTCCTGGCCCACGCCTATCTGCGCGACGACCATGTGCTGGACGCGGTGCTGCCGCCGGACATTCCGATCCCGTCCATCGCCGAGGTGCAGCGCGCGCTCTACGACGCGACCAAGGCGGTCAGCGGCATGCCGGGCGACGAGGTCAAGCTGCGCCTGCGCACCGGCACGGTGGTGACGACCGACGACCGGAACTGGGAGCTGCGCTATTCCAAGTCGGCGCTGCGCTTCAACCAGAGCCGCGCGGTGGCGATCGACATGGAGAGCGCGACCATCGCCGCGCAGGGGTACCGCTTCCGGGTGCCCTACGGCACGCTGTTGTGCGTGTCGGACAAGCCGCTGCACGGCGAGATCAAGCTGCCGGGCCAGGCCAACCGCTTCTACGAGGGCTCCATCTCGGAGCACCTTCAGATCGGCATCCAGGCCGTGGACCTGATGCGCAAGGAGGGCCCGCGCCTGCACTCGCGCAAGCTGAGGGCCTTCGACGAGCCGCCGTTCCGCTGACGGGCCGGGTCAGGCCGGCTTGCGCAGCAGGTAGAGGCCGAAGTCGAGATAGTCGCGGCCGAACGTGAACAGGCTTCGGACCTGGTCGCCGCGGGCGGCGATTGCCGGGGTTTCGGGTCGGTCCGGATTGGCCGCCGCCCAGTCCCGCACGGCCGCGTCCATCTGGGCCATGTAGCGGGACCAGGTCTCGTCGCTGGACAGGCCGGCGGAGACGATTTCGAAGCCGGCCGCTCGCGCCGCGGCCTGCCACCCGGCGTGGTCGGCGTAGATGTTGTTGGCCTCTATCACCATGCGCAGCGGCTCGGGCGGTTCGGCCTTCCACACCAGATCGCCCCACAACAGCCAGCCGCCGGCGACCAGGTGGCGGGACAGGCCGCGCAGCATCTCCGCCGGCTCTCGAACGCCGGCGCCGACCGGTTCGATCGTCCCGATGGCCACGATGAGATCGTAGGGCGGGCGATCCGCCAGGAACGAATCGGACCAGGCGTGGTGCGGGGTCACGCGGCCTTCGACGCCGGCCTGAACGATCCGTTCGGACGCGAGATCGATCATCGCCCCGTCGGCGTCGACCGCGTCGACCATCAGGCCGAACCGCGCGGCCAGGCGGATGGCGACGCCGGCGTGGGCGCACCCCAGGTCGAGCGCGCGGGCGCCCGCCGGAAGCGCGGCTCGGGTCAGGGCGGCGTCGACGTCCTCCATCTCGAGGGCGTTGCAGACGGGGAGCGTCGCGTAGGCGACGCGCTGGAAGTTGAAGCGCATCCCCCGTCCATATCATAGGCGCGGAGCTCTGCGAACGACGCACTTTACAATGCAAAGTACTTCATATATTGTCTTTTCATGTTTGAGAAGGAGGGCGCCATGACGCGCGACGCACACACGGTTCAGGACGACATCGCCTATATGCGGGCCCTGGCCCAGGAGGGACGACACGCGCCGCTGCTGGCCGGGCCGGTGCTGGTGACCGCGGCCGTCATCTTCGGCGGGGCCAACCTGGGGCAGTGGGCCCTGCTCACCGGGGTGATCGACGCCGACCCATGGGCGCCCGTCTGGCTGTGGATCGGGGCCGGCGTGGTCTTCGGGGTGGCGCTGTCGCTGCTGATCAATCGGATGAAGAGCAAGCCGGGCTTCAACTCATCCGGCAATCGCGCCGTCGGCGCGGCCTGGTCGGCGGTCGGCTACGGCATCTTCGTCACCTGGCTGGGTCTGATGGCCATGGGGCTGAAGTCCGGCGACTGGTCGGTGATGATGGCCATGCCGACCATCGTCTTCGTGGCCTACGGCTCGGCCTGGATGATCGCCGGCGCCATGACGCGCGTGCGCTGGATGACGGTGACCGGATTGCTGTCCTATGCCGGCGCGATCGTTTCGGGATGGTTCGCGGGCGATATGGCCATGTACCTTGTCTTCACCGCCGTGCTGATCGCCGTCGCCCTGGTTCCCGGCCTGATCCTGATGCGGCAGGAACCCTCGGAGATCGTCTGATGGCGGACGATTTCGACATCGCCCGGATCGACGAGATCATTCATGGAAGAATCCGGCTGGGCATCATGGCCTATCTGTCGGGAGCGGAGACGGCGGACTTCAACACGCTGAAGGCGCGGCTTCAGACCACGGACGGGAATCTGTCGGTCCATCTGCGCAAGCTGGAGGAGGCGGGGTTCGTGTCCGTGGCCAAGAGCTTCAACGGCCGCAAGCCGCTGACCGAGGCCAGCCTGACCGAGGAAGGTCGGACCGCCTTCGTGGCCTATCTCGACGCCATGGCGGGCCTGCTTCCGGCGCGCTAGAAGCCGGGCATGAGCTCGCGACTGCACGCCTTCGAGGCGATCGACAACTTCCGTGACTACGGCGACTACGCCACGGCGGCCGGGCGACGCGTGCGTCCCGGCCGCCTGCTGCGTTCGGCGCACCACGCCCGGGCCAGCGACGCGGACCTGGCGCGGCTGAAGGCCCTGGGCATCGGCGCGGTGGTGGATCTCAGGCGGCCCAGCGAGCGCCGGGAGCAGCCGTCGCGCCGGCCGGACGCCTTCGACGCGGTGGTGATCGAGGGCGGGACGGACGACGGCGTCGAGGCGCCGCACATCACCTTCCTGAAGACGGAGGACCTGACGGCCGCGTCCGGGCGCCGCTTCATGGAGCAAACCTATCGCGCCCTGCCGTTCGATCCGCCGCACCTAGAGGTGTTCGCGCGCTACTTCCAGGCGCTCGGCGAGGTCGACCGGCCCGTGCTGATCCATTGCGCGGCGGGCAAGGACCGGACGGGGCTCCTGGCGGCCCTGACCCATGCGCTGCTGGGCGTCGCACGGGACGACATGATCGAGGATTATCTGTTGACCAACCAGGCCGTCGACCTGGCCGGGCGCGCGCCGGCGATCGCCGAACAGCTGCGGCGGTTCACCGGCCGGACGGCGTCGGACGAGGCGGTCACCGCCTTCCTCGGCGTCGAGGCCGCCTATCTGGAGGCCGCGCTGGCCGAGATCGAGGCGCGGCATGGATCGGTCGAGGCCTATCTGGAGCAGGCGGTCGGCGTGGACCCGGCCCTGCGTGACGGGATCGTCGAGCGCCTGTCGGCGTGAGCGGGGTCCTGGACCGGGTCGTGGTCCGCGAACGGCCGTGGAGCGAGCCGCTGGAGGTCGCCGCCGGCCTGGGCGGCGGCGACGGCGCGCTGGTCCTGCTGTCGGACGGCGGGCCGGGCGGGCGCTGGTCGCATGTGGCGGCGGGGCCGGACCAGGTCCAGGTCGGCGCCCCGCCGAACGGGACGTTCGAGGCGCTGCGCGACGAGAGGTTCGGGCCCGGCACGGCGGGGCTGGCCGCCTATGACGCGGGGGCGCGGCCCGCGACGGGCCCGCGAGAGGAGGTCTGGCCGGACCTGTTGCTGGCTCGCTATCCCGCGATGCTGAGTTTCGACCATCAGGAAAGACGGGTGCGCGTCGTCGGGCGCGGGCGGACGCACGCGGCGGCGGCGACCGCCGCCGACCGCGCCGAGGCCTGGCTGGCGG
>JAEXZS010000015.1 GCA_023451375.1 Pseudomonadota bacterium | reverse complement strand
CGATGATCGGCTTGCCCGACCGCAACTCCTCAAGCGTCAGCCCGTAGTTCAGGTAACGCTCCAGATACAGCGCCGTCATGTCCGGGTTCGACGGATTGTCAAACCACAGACGCGAACGCAGGGGCTTTGTCATGATTCACTCGAAACGGGGGATTACTCAGACAAATAGCCGCAGATGCACGGCCTTGGCAATGCCCCCGAGGCGTCAGCGATCCCCCAGCGCGTCGGCCGCCTGGGCCATGGAGTTGGCCACCAGCACGTTCATCGCCTCGCGGGCCCCCGCAGCGTCCCGCGCCTCGATCGCGTCGAACACCGCCCAGTGCTCCGGCATGGGGTCAGGCGGCAGCTTGTGCTTGCGGCCCTTGTAGAAGGTGGTCCAGCGCACGCCCGCGCCGATGGTCGAGGCCAGGCTGGCCAGCGGCGGATTGCCGGTGGCGTCCAGCACCAGCTGGTGGAAGTCGCGGTCCGCGGCCTGCCCCGCCTCGGTCTTCAGGCCCTCGCTCTCCATGAGCTCCAGCGCCGCGCGCATGGCCGCGACCTGCGCGTCCGTGCGGCGTTCCGCGGCGAAGGCGGCGGCGGCCGGCTCGACGATCATGCGCAGCTCGAACAGCCCCTCGACCAGGGCCCGGGCCGGTTCGGCCTCGAAGAACCAGGCGAGCACGTCGGGGTCCAGCAGGTTCCAGCGCGCCATCTCGGTGACACGGGTGCCGACCCGGGGGCGGCTCTCGACCAGCCCCTTCGCCGCCAGGATGCGCACCGCTTCGCGATAGGCGCTGCGCGACACCTGCAGCCGCTCGCTGAACTCGATCTCGTTGCTGAGGATGTCGCCCGGCTGGTGCCGGCCGGAGACGATCTCCACCCCCAACTGGTGCGCGATCGAGCCATGCAGCCGCTCCTTCCCAGCCTTCCGCCGGCCGGTTTGCTTCTGATCTGTGGAGGCGGGCATCGAATCCTTCCGTCGAGTCGGCCACACCTAACACGGTGCGACACAAGGCGCCGATTGACGGCTAGACGATAACCGACCTATCGTGAATGGTAGCGCTATCATCGCTGGACGGACTTTCCGAACCGGCGGGAGCTCAAGGGAGGACTACCATGACCACCGCAGCCGACGGCCGGACCATCACGCTCGCGCGCCGCACCTTCGTCACCGGCCTGCTCGGGGCCGTCGCCGCCGCGCCGCTGGCGGGCCCCGCCCGCGCCCAGGCCGCAGCGCGGCCCGAAGCCGGCGCCCTCTACAGGGATCCGAGCCAGCCGGTCGCCGCGCGGGTCGAGGACCTGCTGCGCCGCATGACGCTGGAGGAGAAGACGGCCCAGATGGTCGGCATCTGGGAGAAGAAGGGCGACATCCAGACCGCCAGCGGCGACTTCGCGGCGGACAAGGCGTCGCGCGTCTTCCCGCACGGGCTTGGCCAGATCTCGAGACCTTCGGATTTCCGGGGCGTCGATCCCAGTCAGAACGGCGCCGCCGGCGCCTCGGGCGAGGCGGTCAACCGCGACGCCCGCCAGACGGCCGACTACATCAACGCGGCCCAGCGCTGGGCGGTCGAGGAGACCCGCCTGGGTATCCCGATCATCATGCACGAGGAGGCCCTGCACGGTTACACCGCGCGCGGCGCGACCAGCTTCCCGCAGTCGATCGCCCTGGCCTCGACCTGGGACCCGGCGCTGGTCACGCGCGTCTTCTCGGTGGCGGCGCGCGAGATGCGCGCGCGGGGCGCCCAACTGGCGCTGGCGCCGGTCGTGGACGTGGCCCGCGACCCGCGCTGGGGCCGCATCGAGGAAACCTACGGCGAGGACCCGCATCTGGTGTCGGAGATGGGGCTAGCGGCGATCCGCGGCTTCCAGGGCGAGACCCTGCCGCTGGCGCCGGACAAGGTGCTGGTGACGCTGAAGCACATGACCGGCCACGGCCAGCCCGAGAACGGGACCAACGTCGGCCCGGCGAACATCTCCGAAAGGACCCTGCGCGAGAACTTCTTCCCGCCGTTCGAACGGGCGGTGAGCGAACTGCCGGTGATGGCGGTGATGGCGTCTTACAACGAGATCGACGGCCTGCCGTCCCACGCCAACCGCTGGCTGCTGCACGACGTTCTGCGCGACGAGTGGAACTACAAGGGCGCGGTCGTCTCGGACTATTTCGCCATTCGCGAGCTGAACACCCGCCACAAGATGTTCGGCTCGATCCAGGAGGCGGCGGTGCGGGCCCTGGACGCCGGCGTCGATATCGAACTGCCTGACGGCGAGGGCTACAATCACCTGCCCGATCTGGTGCGGGCCGGGACGATCACCGAGGCGCAGATCGACGAGGCGGTTCGTCGCCTGCTGACGATGAAATTCCTGTCGGGCGTGTTCGAGGCTCCGTACGTCGACGCGGCCGCGGCGGCGGAAAAAGAAGCCACGCCCGACGCCATCGCCCTGGCCCGCGAGGCCGCGCAGCGGTCGATGGTGCTGCTGAAGAACGACCAGGGCGTCCTGCCGCTGCGGGCCGACCGCATCCGCAAGCTGGCGGTGCTGGGAACCCACGCGCGTGACACGCCGATCGGCGGCTATTCCGAAGTCCCGCGCCACGTCGTCAGCGTGCTGGAGGGCCTGGAGGCGGAGGGGCGCGGCAAGTTCGAGGTGGTCTACTCCGAGGCCGTCCGCGTCACCGAGGCGCGCATCTGGGCCGCCGACGAGGTCAAGCTGGTGGATCCGGCCGTCAACGCCCGCCTGATCGAACAGGCCGTGGCCGACGCGCGCGACGCCGACGTGATCGTCATGGTGCTGGGCGACAACGAGCAGACCAGCCGGGAGGCCTGGGCCGACAACCACCTGGGCGATCGTGCGTCCATCGACCTGCTGGGCCAGCAGAACGACCTGGCTCGCGCCATCTTCGCCCTGAACAAGCCGACCGTCGTCCTGCTGCTGAACGGCCGCCCGCTGTCGGTGAACTATCTGGCCGAGAACGCGCCGGCCCTGATCGAGGGCTGGTACCTGGGCCAGGAGACGGGCCACGCCGTCGCCGACGTGCTGTTCGGCCGCGTCAGCCCCGGTGGGAAGCTGCCCGTCACCATCGCTCGCTCGGTGGGCCAGCTGCCGATGTTCTACAACCACAAGCCGACATCGCGGCGCGGCTATCTGTTCGACACGACCGAGCCGCTCTATCCGTTCGGCTACGGCCTCAGCTACACGAGCTTCGAGATGTCGGAGCCTCGCCTGGCGCGCGCCAGCATCGGCATGGGCGAGAGCGTCCAGGTCTCGGTCGATGTCGTGAACACCGGCCGCATGAAGGGCGACGAGGTGGTTCAGCTCTATATCCATGACGACCAGGCCTCGGTGACGCGTCCGGTGAAGGAGCTAAAGCACTTCCGCCGCGTGACGCTGGAGCCGGGCGCCCGCACCACCGTCACCTTCGAAATCAAGCCGTCGGACCTGTGGTTCTGGAACATCGACATGGCGCGGGTGGTCGAGCCGGGGACCTTCACCCTGATGGCCGGGCCGAACTCGGTCGATGTCAAGACAGCGACCTTGACGGTCCGGGGCTGAACCATGCGGCCGATCCTCGGAGCCTTCGTCGCCGCCGGCCTGATGGTCGGCGGCGCGCCCGCCCTTGCGCGCCAAACCACGCAGACAACGGCCGCGCCGACGCCCGCGGCCCTGTTCGCGGACCACGCGGTGCTGCAGCGGGACCGGCCGATCTCCATCTGGGGCCGGGCCGATCCGGGCGCGAAGGTCGCGGTGTCGCTGGCGGATCGGACGGCGCGGACCACCGCCGACGCAGAGGGAGGCTGGGAGGCGACGCTGCCCGCCCTGCCCGCCGGCGGCCCTTATGACCTGACGCTGGAGTCAGGCGGCCGGACGACGGTCCGACGCGACATCCTGGTCGGAGATGTCTTCCTGTGCTCGGGCCAGTCGAACATGGCCCTGCCGGTCAGCCGCGCGCTGAACGCGCCGGGCGAGATCGCCGGGTCCGCCGACGACGAGATCCGCCTGCTGACCGTCCCGCTGAGGAACCTGCCGACGCCCCAGGCCGAGTTCGCGACGCCGCTGTCCTGGGCGCCGGCGTCGCCCGAGACCGTCGCCGACTTCTCGGCCGCCTGCTACTTCTTCGCCCGCGACCTGCGGCGCGATCACGACGTGCCGATGGGGCTGATCGCCGACGCCTGGGGCGGGTCGACCATCCAGGCCTGGATGAGCGCGCCCGCTCTAGAGGCCGTCGGCGGCCATGACGCCGCGCTGTCGATCCTGGCCCTGTACGCCGCCGGCCGCCCTGAGGCCCAGACGGCCTGGGGCGCGCGGTGGGAGGCCTGGTGGCGTGAGCATGGCGAGAGCGAGCCCTGGCGCGAACCGGTCTCGGCCTCGGGCTGGACCGCCGTCCCCGCCATGACGCCCTGGGAGCAGTGGGGCGCGCCGAACCTGGCCGAGTTCAACGGCATGGTCTGGTACCGCACGGAAATCACCCTGTCGGCGGAACAGGCGCGCCAGCCGGCCCTTCTGTCGCTGGGCGGCATCGACGAGGCGGACCAGACCTGGGTCAACGGCGTCCCCGTCGGCGCCTCGGGTTCGGGAGAGCGGACCTATCCCCTGGCCGACGGCCTGCTGAAGCCGGGAATCAACACCGTCACGGTCAATGTGCTCGACACCTATGGCGTCGGCGGCCTGTACGGCCCGTCCGAGAAGCGCGCCCTGAGGCTTGCCGATGGCGGCGTCGTTCCGTTGGACGCCGGCGGTTGGCGCTATCGACAGGCAGCGGGCGATCTCGGCCCCCAGCCCCGCGCGCCGTGGGAAGCCCTGGCCGGGCTGACCACCATCCACAACGCCATGATCGCGCCGATGCGGGACTACGGACTGAGGGGCGTGCTCTGGTACCAGGGCGAATCCAACGCGGGACGAAACCCGGAGCGGTACGACCGGCTGCTGACGGGTCTGATGGCCGACTGGAGGCGTCAGTTCGACAATCCCGAACTGCCCTTCCTGATCGTGTCGCTGGCCAACTATGGCGAGCCGTCGTCAGCGCCCGGGCCGTCCGGCTGGGCCGAGCTGCGCGACCGCGTCCGCACGGCCGTGGCGGAGGACGACCACGCGGCCCTGGCGATCGCGGTGGACCTCGGCGACCGTTGGGACATCCATCCCGCGCAGAAGCTGGAGCTGGGCCGCCGCCTGGCGCGCGCCGGCCGGGCTGTCGTCTATGGTCAGGCGATCGCGCCTTCGGGACCCGAGGTCGTCGAGGCTCGACGAGAGGGGACCGAGGTGGTCGTGACCTTCCGCAATGTCGAGGACGGCCTGCGCACCCACAGCGGCGGCGCGGCTCTGGGCTTCGAGCTGTGTGCGGCGGAGGGCGGCGCCTGCCGCTACGCCGAGGCGCGCCCCGACGGCGACGCGATCCGGCTGGTCGTCCCGCCGGGCGCGGCGGCGGACCAGGTGCGCTACGCCTGGGCCGACAACCCCGTGGTCAATCTGTTCGACGGGGCGGGCCTGCCCGCCGGCCCCTTCCGCCTGGAGGTCCGGTGATGCGGCGGATGGGCCTGGCGGTCGCCGTCGCCGCGCTGGTCGTGGGGGCCGGAGCGCCGGCCGTCGCCTGCGAGGGGCCGGTCGCGGTCTGCGAGCGCATGTCGGCGGGCGGCGCGCCGCTGATCCTCGCGGGGCGTCCGGCGCGGGTGATCACCGATCCGACCGACTGGCCCGGCGCGATCCGGGCGGCGCGCGACCTCCAGGCCGATCTGGCGCGGGTCTCCGGCGGGGGCGCGCCCGTTGATGACGGCCCCGTGGTGCTGATCGGGACGGCGGGACGCAACGCCGTCATCGACCGCCTGATCGCCGAGGGCCGCCTGCCCGCGCCGAGCGGTTTCGACGGCTACGTCCAGGCCGTCGTCGATCGCCCGACCGAAGGCGTCGCCCGCGCCTTGGTGATCGCCGGGGCGGACAAGCGCGGGACCATCTACGGCGCCTATGACATTTCCGAGCGGGCTGGCGTCTCGCCCTGGGCCTGGTGGGCGGACGTGCCCGTTCGGATCCAGCGCGACCTGTCGCTGACGGTCGGGCATCGGGCCGACGCGCCGAAGGTGCGCTACCGCGGACTCTTCCTGAACGATGAAGAGCCGGCGCTGGGCGGCTGGACGCGCGAGACCTTCGGCGGCTTCAACCACGCCTTCTACGAGAAGGTCTTCGAGCTGATCCTGCGGCTGAAGGGAAACTTCCTGTGGCCCGCCATGTGGGGCAAGGCGTTCCACGACGACGACCCGCTGAACACCGTGCTGGCCGATGAGTACGGCGTGGTCATCGGCACGTCGCATCACGAGCCGATGGCGCGCGCCCATGTCGAATGGGAGCGCTATGGCGAGGGCGCCTGGGACTGGCGCACCAACGCCGCGAACCTGAGCCGCTTCTGGCGTGACGGCATGGTGCGGCGGGGCGACAGCGAGAGCCTGGTCACCATCGGCATGCGCGGCGACGGCGACGAGGCCATGACCGAGGGCACGGCCATTCCCCTGTTGGAGGAGATCGTCAGCGCCCAGCGCGACATCATCGCCCAGACGACCGGACGCCCGGCCGCCCAGACGCCCCAGGTCTGGGCCCTCTACAAGGAGGTTCAGGACTATTTCGACCAGGGCATGCGGGTCCCGGACGACGTGACCCTGCTGTTCGCCGACGACAACTGGGGCAACCTGCGCCGGCTGCCGAGCCCCGGCGATGAACGATCCGGCGGATCGGGCGTCTATTTCCACTTCGACTATGTCGGCGGACCCCGGAACTACAAGTGGCTGAACACGGTCCAGATCGGCCGGACATGGGAGCAGATGGACCTGGCGCGGCAGGCCGGCGCGGACCGGCTGTGGGTGGTGAATGTCGGCGACCTGAAGCCGATGGAAGTCCCGATCGACTTCTTCCTGGACCAGGCCTGGGACCCGGCGGAGATGACCGTCGAGCGGATGGCCGGCTGGACGAGGGACTGGGCGCGGGACCAATTCGGCGAGGCGCACGCCGACGAAATAGCCGCCCTTATCGACCTCTACACCCGCTACAACAGTCGGCGGAAACCCGAGCTGATCGGTCCCGAGACCTTCAGCCTGATCCATTTCGGCGAAGCGGAGCGGATCAAGGCCGAGTGGGCCGACCTGGCCGCGCGCGCCGACAGGGTCCGCGCCGCCCTGCCTGGCGAGTACGACGACGCCTTTGTGCAGATGGCGTGGTTTCCCATCCAGGCGAGCGGCAATCTGACCGCCCTGCACATCGAGACCGGCCGCAACCGCCTTTACGCCGCTCAGGGCCGCTGGAAGGCGGCGGAGGCGGCGGCGCGGGAGGTGCGGCGGCGCTTCGCCCGGGACCGGGAACTGACCGCCCTTTACCACGGCTTGGGGGACGGCAAGTGGAACGGGATGATGTCCCAGACCCACATCAGCTACACCGGCTGGCAGCAGCCGGAGGTCGATGTCCTGCCGGAGCTGGCGAGCGCGTCGCCCCTCCCCGGCGCGCATCTCGGCGTCGCCGTCGAGGGACAGGCGGAGCCTCTGCGGGCGGGGGATGCGGCGCGACTGCCGCTCCTCGCGCCGCATGGCCCCGCCCGCTGGATCGAGGTCTTCGACCGGGGCGACCGACCCGCCCGCTTCCGCGTCCGCGCCTCGGAACCCTGGCTGACGCTTTCAGAAACCCGCGGCACCGCCGGTGACACAACGCGGATCACGGTCGCGGCGGACTGGGACGCAGCGCCCAAGGGCCGGGCCGAGGTCCCCATCATCATCGAAGGGCCGGACGGCGCGGTGACGGTGTCTGCCCTCATCGACAATCCCGCCGTCGTGCCCGAGCGGGGCCGTTTCGTCGAGATCGACGGTCAGGTCGTGATCGAGGCGGCGCATTTCACGCGCGCCATATCGGCGCCCGACGCGGCATGGCGGGTCGTGCTGGGCCTGGGGCGTGAAGGCTCGGCGGTGGGCGTCGCCACCTCGCAGGCCGTCGGCCTGACGCCGGGAGGCGACGGCCCCCGCCTCGAATACGACATCCACACCTGGAGCGCGGGTGAGGCGGAGGTGCATCTGTGGCTGTCGCCCAGCCTGGATTTCCGCGGTCGGGACGGGCTGCGCTACGCCGTGGCCATCGACGACGGACCGCCGCAGATCGTGACGCTGGACCTTCACGCCGCCGACAATGGGTCGAACGTCGCCTGGGATCAGGCGGTGGCCGACAACATCGCGCGCACCGTTTCTCGCCACCGGATCGACCAGTCGGGCGCGCACACCGTAAGGGTCTGGCTGGTCGATTCCGGCCTCAGCTTCCAGCGCCTGATCGTCTCGACCAAGCCGCTGCCCGACAGCTATCTGGGCCCGCCTGAAAGCCCCCGGGCGCCCTAGGGCGTGGCGGCGGCTTCCGACTGGGCGAAGGGGCCGAACACGGCGCCGACGAAACCGCCGGCGACGCGCGTGCTGAGCAGCTTTCCATCGACCCCTTCCGCGAGCGTGCGCCAGTCGCCCGCCTCGCCCTGCGCGACGGCGAAATCGTAGAGGCCGCCGCGCGCCGCGATGCGGAACCGCACCGGCCGGTCGCCGTCCAGCGGACGGCTGGCCAGCAGCCGCCCCTGTCGATCCTGGTCGGCGCCGGCGCGCGCCCGCAGTTCGACGACGCTCTCGCCATGGCGACGCACCGCCGAAAGAGCGTACCAGTGGTCGTCGCTCTGCAGGACGGCGAGACCGGCGCGATCGCCTTCGCGCGTCGGCGGCGCGCGCAGCGTCGTCTCCGCCTCGGCGTTCTGATGCTGTTGGCGCCGCGCGAGGAAGGAGGGATTGGCGTAGTCGCCAAGGCCTATCGGCCGGGCCGTCAGCGTCAGCGCGCCGGGATGCCGGGTCAGGTCGAACCACGGCTCGCGCGGATTGCGCATCATCATCCAGTACGGCGGCAGGGCCGACGTGTCGAAGCTGTCGACCACGGTGAAATCGCCGCTGGTCGGCACGGGCGACGCGGGCTGCGCCGGCAGGGCGGGTCGCTTCTCCACATAGGGGATGAGCTCGCCTTCCGGCAGGATCACCGGCCAGTCGCCCGACCAGTCGACCGGCAGCAAGAAGGTCTCGCGCCCGGTGTTGTAGAAGTCCCCTTCGTACGGCCGCACCGCCAGGAAAGTCGCGGCCCAGGATCCGTCCGGAAGCTGGACCAGGTCGGCGTGACCGGCGGAGGTGATCGGATGGGGCCGGTCACCCGGCAGGCCGCGCTGGGTCAGGATCGGATTGCCGGACCAGGGTTCATAGGGTCCGTCGGGCCGGCGCGACCGCAGCACCACCTGGGAGTGGCCCTCCGCCGTCCCGCCCTCGGCGCAGATTAGGTAGTACCAGCCGTCGCGCCGGATGATGTGCGGCCCCTCGATCCAGATGGGATTGGTCGCGGGATCGACGCCGCCGTCGACCAGCACCGTGCGGGGGCCGAAGGTTTTCTGCGTCTCCGGATCGAAGCGCTGGATCCAGATGGCGCGATGGCCTTCGTAGCGCGGCGTCCCTTCCGGCGGGCCGTTGTTGACGATCCAACCCGAACCGTCCTTGTCGAAAAACAGGCCGGGATCGATGCCGCCTTCAAGGTCCGGCAGCCAGACCGGGTCGGACCACGGCCCCGCCGGATCCGTGGCGGTGATCAGGAAGTTGCCGCCGCAATCGACGCAGGTGTTCAGGATGTAGAAAGTTCCGTCCCGATGCTCGATCGTCGGGGCGAAGACGCCGCGCGACAGGCCCAGGGTCCCGAAGTCCAGCTGGTCCGGCCGATCGATCGCATTGCCGATCTGGGTCCAATTGACCAGGTCGCGGCTGTGAAAGACCGGAATGCCCGGGAAGTAGGCGAAGGTGGAGTTGACCAGATAGTAGTCGTTCCCGACACGGGTGACCGACGGGTCGGGATAGAAGCCCTGCAGGATTGGATTCAGGTACTGGTCGGCCGCGGGGCTCAGGCCTTGGTGCGCCGGGTCAGAGCCGCGATAGACGAACTGGTCGAACACCGCCTCCTGCGCGATGGCCGCGCCTCCCAGCGGCGCCCCCATCGCCATCGCCGTCGCCGCTGTCCAGGCGGCCCATGCCCATCTACCCATCCCTCGTCCCCTCTTCTTTTCACTTGTCTGAGTTTTTGCATTCAGGTCATGGTAGCGCAACCATAGGGAGGACGATTATGATCCAGAGCCAGACCCGACGCGGCCTGATGCTGGCGGCGGGCGCCGCGGCGCTCGCCGGTCCGTCGCAGGCCTCTTCCGCCTCCAGGGCCGAACCCAGCCTGGCCGATCTGGCGCGCGCCGGCGGCCGGTTCTTCGGCAGCGCGGTCGGGGCGGGCGACAGCGGCGTCACGGCCTCGCTCGGAGACGCGACCTACCGCGACCTGCTGAAGCGCGAATGCGGCATGCTGGTCTGCGAGAACGAGATGAAGTGGTACGTCCTCAGGCCCGATCCGACGACCTTCGACTTCACCCGCGCCGACCGCATCGCCGACTTCGCGCGGGACAACGGCCTGGAGCTGCGCGGCCACACCCTGCTGTGGCACCACCCGCAGTGGTTCCCGGCCTGGGTCGAGACGCACGATTTCGGGCCCCAGCCCGCCACCGCGGCGGAGGCGATGGTGGTCGATCACATCCAGCGGCTGGCCGCGCGATACCCGCAGATCCTGTCCTGGGACGTGGTCAACGAGACCGTGGACGCCGAAACCGGCGAACTGCGCGAAACGCCGCTGTCGCGCGCCATGGGTCAGTCGGTGCTGGACGTGGCCTTCCACGCCGCCCGCGAAGCGGCGCCCCAGGCTCAACTCGTCTACAACGACTACATGAGCTGGGAGGCGGGGCATGAGAAGCACCGAGCGGGCGTGCTGCGCCTGCTGGAGGGCTTCAAGGCGCGCGGCGTGCCCATCGACGCCCTGGGGGTGCAGAGCCACATCGGCTCCGGCAACAGCGACGATTCCGTCGGCTTCGACACCGCCCAGGAGCGGGAATGGCGCGCCTTCATGGACGAGGTGACCGCTATAGGGCTGGAGATCGTGATCACCGAGTTCGACGTGCACGACAAGAACCTTCCGGCCGACATTCCCACCCGCGACGCCGCCGTCGCCGATCTCGCCCGCCGCTATCTGGACCTGATGCTGTCCTATCCGCAGACGACGGGCGTGGTCGCCTGGGGCATGATGGATTCCCACTCCTGGCTCCAGAGCAACTGGCCGCGCGCCGACGGCCTGCCCAAGCGTCCGACGCCGTATGACGCACGCGGACGCGCCAAGCCGTTGCGCCAGGCGATCGCCGACGCCTTCCGCGCCGCGCCGCCCCGTCCGGCTTGAACGTCAAGCCTGAGCGTCAGGCCCTTGACGGTCGCTCGCCGGGCGATGATGATAGCGCTAACACTCAGAACCACTTTGCATTGACGAAGTCGGCGGGGGGAATGACGACGCTTATCCAAGATCTGCCCGCCGACTGGCGCGAGGGGCTTTTCCTCGGCCGTCTGCGGCTGGCCGAAGGGCCGACGCCGGTTCTGGTCCGACAGGGCCGGATTCACGACATCTCCGCCTGGGCGCCGACCACGGCCCAGGCCGCCGCGCGCCCCGATCTGCACACGGCGCCGGGGAGGGACCTCGGCGACCTGGAAGCGCTGGACCTGCCCCCCGCGTGGGACGATGCGGAGGCGTCGCCGCGCCTGCTGTCGCCGGTCGATCTTCAGTGCATCAAGGCCTCGGGCGTGACCTTCGCGGTCTCGGCCGTGGAGCGGGTCATCGAGGAGCGGGCGCGCGGCGACGCCGACAAGGCGCTGGCCATCCGCGAGGCCCTGGCCGACCGCGTCGGCGCCGACCTTTCGGCGGTGAAGCCGGGATCCGACCAGGCGTTCGCCCTGAAGGACGCCCTGATCGCCGACGGCCTGTGGTCGCAGTATCTGGAAGTGGCCATCGGCAAGGACGCCGAGATCTTCACCAAGGCGCCGGTCCTGGCGTCGGTCGGTTGGGGCGACCTGGTAGGAGTGCGGCCGGACAGCGCCTGGAACAATCCCGAGCCCGAGGTCGCCATCCTGTGCGATCGGGAAGGCCGCCCGGTCGGCGCGACGCTCGGCAACGACGTAAATCTGCGCGACATCGAGGGCCGCTCGGCCCTGCTGCTGGGCAAGGCCAAGGACAACAACGCCTCGGCGGCGCTGGGACCCTTCGTTCGGCTTTTCGACGACGGTTTCGGCATGGATGACGTGCGCGACGCGACGGTGTCGCTGGAGGTGCGGGGCGACGACGGTTTCGTACTGGAGGGCTCGTCCTCCATGCGGCTGATCAGTCGCGATCCGCTGGACCTGATCGGCCAGACGCTGAACGAGAACCATCAGTATCCGGACGGCTTCATCCTGTACCTCGGCACCATGTTCGCGCCGATCAAGGATCGCGACGCCCCGGGCCAGGGCTTCACCCATAAGCCGGGCGACCTGGTCACCGTCTCGTCAGAGCGTCTGGGAACCTTGCGCAACCGAGTGACCACCACCGACAAGGCCCCGCCGTGGACCGTCGGTCTGGCGGATCTCATGTACAATCTGGCCGGTCGCGGCCTCTTGCAGGAGCGACCGTATTGAGCGCCGCCGTCTACCCCTCCCTCAAGGACAAGCTGGTCGTCGTGACGGGAGGCGGCTCCGGCATCGGCGCGGGCTTCACCGAAGGCTTCGCCCGTCAAGGCGCGCGGGTTGTCTTCCTGGATGTCGCCGTCGAGGATTCGCAGGCCCTGGCCGCTTCGCTGTCCGGCCTGACGCCGGCGCCGGTGTTCAAGCGCTGCGACCTGACCGACATCGCCGCGCTTCAGGCCTGTTTCGCCGAGATCGCGGCCGAGCACGGCGACGTGGACGTGCTGATCAACAACGCCGCCAACGACGACCGTCACGGCCTGGCGGAGGTCACGCCCGCCTATTGGGACGACCGGGTCGCGGTGAACCTGCGCCACCTCTACTTCGCCGCCCAGGCCGTCGCGCCGAAGATGCGTGCGCGGGGGTCGGGCGTGATCATCAACCTGGGCTCCATCAGCTGGCATCTGGGGCTGCCGGACCTGTCGCTCTACGAGACGGCCAAGGCCGGCATCGAGGGCATGACCCGCGCCCTGGCGCGCGAGCTCGGCGTCGACGGCGTCCGCGTCGTCTGTATCGTGCCGGGCAACGTCCAGACCCCGCGCCAGATGAAATGGTACACGCCCGAGGGCGAGGCCGAGATCGTCGCCGCCCAGTGCCTGAAGGGCCGGCTGCAGCCCGCCGACGTCGCGGCGCTTGGCCTGTTCCTGGCCTCGGACGACGCACGTTTGATTACAGGCCACGAATATTTCGTGGACGCCGGCTGGCGATAGGGTTTCCTAGGTTTTCACGCCCGCGTCAGACGGGCTTCGGGAGGGTATCAGCAATGGCGGGAACGACGGGGGGCTCCGGCCCCGACATCGCGGGCAATGACCGCGTCAACATGGGCTTCATCGCCGCCATCGTCGCGGTGGCGACGATCGGCGGCCTGCTGTTCGGCTATGACAGCGGCGCGGTGAACGGCACGCAGCAGGGCCTGACCGAGGCCTTCGACCTGGACTCGACCGGCCTGGGCTTCACGGTCGGATCGCTGCTGATCGGCTGCGCCGTCGGCGCCTTCTTCGCGGGTCGTCTGGCCGATGCGATCGGCCGCCGCACGGTCATGATCCTGGCGGCGATCCTGTTCGTCGTCGGCGCCCTGATCCAGGGCCTGACCGATGTGCACGCCCTGTTCGTCGCCGCCCGGTTCGCCGGCGGCATGGCCGTGGGCGCGGCCAGCGTCATGTCGCCGCTGTACATCTCCGAAGTTGCGCCGGCCCGGATTCGCGGCCGGATGAGCACGGTGCAGCAGGTGATGATCATCACCGGCCTGACCGCCGCCTTCGTGGTCAACTACTTCCTGGCCCGGCAGGCCGGCAACTCGCTGGGCGAGATCGCCGGCGCCGAGGCGTGGCGCTGGATGTACCTGGCCCAGGCCGCCCCGGCGGTGGTCTTCCTCGTCGCTCTGTTCTTCATCCCGGAAAGCCCGCGCTATCTCGTCAGCCGGGGTCGCGAGGACGCCGCCCGCTCGGTGCTGGCCAAGCTGTTCGGGGCCGAGACGGCCGAACGCAAGCTCGGCGAGATACGCGCCAGCTTCTCCAAGGATCACCGCCCCAGCTTCGCCGACGTGACCGCCAAGGGCACGGTGTTCCGACCCATCGTCTGGGCCGGCATCATGCTGGCGACCTTCCAGCAGTTCGTCGGCATCAACATCATCTTCTACTACGGCGAGACCCTATGGCGCCTGGCGGGCGTGTCCGAGGCCGCGGCCCTGGAGCGGAACATCCTTTCGGGGGCCGTCTCGATCGCGGCGGTGCTGGCCGCGCTGGCGGTGATCGACAAGGTGGGCCGCAAGCCGCTGCTGCTGATCGGCTCGGTCGGCATGGCGGTGACGCTGGGCGCCATGGCCTGGGCCTTCAGCGGCGCCGGCGCCGACGCGGCGGGCAACCTGATGTTGAGCCCCAGCGCCGGCATGGTCGCCCTGGTCGCCGCCAATCTCTACGTCATCTTCTTTAACTTCAGCTGGGGTCCGGTGATGTGGGTCATGCTGGGCGAGATGTTCCCCAACCAGATGCGCGGTTCGGCGCTGGCGGTGGCGGGGCTGGCCCAGTGGGGCGCCAACTATCTGGTGGTGCAGAGCTTCCCGGCCATGGCCGACGGCCTGGGCCTGGCCGGCACCTACGCCCTCTACACGGTCGCCGCCGTGGTCAGCATCTTCCTGGTCCGCTCCTTCATCAAGGAGACCAAGGGCAAGGAACTGGAAGAAATGACCGGCTGACCCTAGATAATAGTCTGAGTTATCCCTGACGGGCGGCGCTCCCTCGCCGCCCGTTTCCACACCGAAAGGACGCGCCATGACCGACACGCTTGAACTCTCCCACTGGATCGGCGGCGAGAAGGTGGCCGGCGACCGTCCCGGCGAGAGCCACAACCCGTCGGACACGCGCGACATCGTGGCCCGCACGCCGAAGGGCGGCGCCGCCGAGGTCGACCAGGCCGTCGCCGCCGCGACCGACGCCTTCGAGGGTTGGTCCGAGGCCTCGCCCGAAGTCCGTTTCGACGTTCTGGACAAGGCCGGGTCGCTGATCATGGAGCGGCGCGAACAGATCGGCCGCCTGCTGTCGCGCGAAGAGGGCAAGACCGTGCCCGAAGGCATCGGCGAGACCGTGCGCGCCGCGCGCATCCTGAAGTATTTCGCCGGCGAAGCCCTGCGCCTGCACGGCCAGAACCTGGCCTCCACCCGCCCGGGCGTGGAGGTGCAGACCTATCGCCAGGCCGTCGGGGTTTTCGGCCTGATCACGCCGTGGAACTTCCCCATCGCTATCCCGGCCTGGAAGATCGCCCCGGCCATCGCCTTCGGCAATACGGTGGTGATCAAGCCGGCCGGCCCGACCCCGGCCACGGCCGAGGCTCTGGTCGCCGTGCTGCACGAGGCCGGCCTGCCCAAGGGCGTGGTCAACATGATCATCGGCGACGGCGACGTCGGCCGCGCCATCGTCGCCCATGAGGGCGTTTCCGGCATCAGCTTCACCGGCTCGCAGGGCGTGGGCGCGGGCGTGGCCGAAGGCGCGGTGAAGCGCCAGGCCCGTGTGCAGCTGGAGATGGGCGGCAAGAACCCGCTGATCGTTCTGGACGACGCGGACCTGGACCGGGCGGTGAACATCGCGCTGGACGGCTCCTTCTTCGCCACCGGCCAGCGCTGCACGGCGTCCAGCCGCCTGATCGTGCAGGACGGCATTCACGACAGGTTCGTCGCCGCCCTGGCCGAGAAGGTCGCGGCGCTCCGCGTCGGCGATGCGCTGGATCCCAACACCCAGATGGGCCCGGCGGTGACCGAGGCTCAGCGCGACACCTCCTACAAGTACATCGACATCGCCAAGGAAAGCGGCGGTCGCGTGGTGACCGGCGGCGAGCGGCTGACGCTGGACAAGCCCGGCTGGTATGTCCAGCCGACCCTGATCGCCGACACCGTGCCGGACATGCGCATCAACACCGAGGAGGTGTTTGGCCCTGTCGCCTCGACCATTCGGGTCAAGTCCTACGAAGAGGCGCTGGCCGTCGCCAACGGCGTGGAGTTCGGCCTGTCCGCCGGCATCGTCACCTCGTCGCTGAAGCATGCGCGCGACTTCCAGCGCCGCGCCAAGGCGGGCATGACCATGGTCAACCTGCCGACCGCCGGCGTCGACTACCATGTGCCCTTCGGCGGCTCGAAGAAGTCCAGCTACGGCGCGCGTGAGCAGGGCTTCGCGGCGGCGGAGTTCTACACCCAGATCAAGACCAGCTACTCCGCGGGATGAGCATGAGCGAGGCCGAACTGGTCTGGGACGTCCAGGCGGAGCTGGGCGAAGGCCCGGTCTGGGACGCCGCGCGCAAGGCGGTGTGGTTCGTCGACATCAAGGGTCGACGGCTGCATCGCTACACCCCCGCGACCGGCGAGAAGAGGTCGTGGGACGCGCCGGACCAGATCGGCTTCGCCCTGCCCGCCCAGGACGGATCGCTGATTTGCGGCGTGCGCGGCGGCTTGCACCGGTTCGATCCCGGGACCGGCGTCTTCACCTTGATCCTGCCGGTCGAGCCGGACCGGCCGCAGAACCGTCTGAACGACGGTTTCGTCGCGCCGGACGGGTCGCTGTGGTTTGGTTCCATGGACGACCAGGAGGCGGTCAAGACCGGCGCCCTCTATCGCTGGGCCGACGGCGAACTGACCCGCCACGACGACGGCTATGGCGTCACCAACGGTCCGTGCCTCAGCCCTGACGGGCGGACCCTCTATCACCACGACACCCTGGCCAAGACGGTGCTGGCCTTCGACCACGCCGACGGCGTGCTGTCGAACCGGCGGGTGTTCGCCGTGACCGAGGACGGCTTCGCCGACGGCCCCAGCATGGACGCCGACGGCGTGCTGCATGTGGGGCTGTTCAACGGCTGGGGCGTGGCGCGGTTTTCCCCCGAAGGCGAGCGGGTCGGTACGATCCGCCTGCCGGTCCAGACGGTGACCAAGGCGGCCTTCGGCGGCGACGACCTGCGCGACCTCTATTGCACCACGGCGTGGCTGGGCAATTCCGACAAGCGCGGCGACCAGCCGACACTGGGCGGCCTGTACCGCGTTCGGGTCGAGACGCCCGGCCTGCCGCAGAACCTGATCCGGCTGTGATCGTCCTCGCCGCCGGCGACTGGCGCGCCGAGATCGACCCTGCGCTGGGCGGCTCGATCCTGAGCCTGTTCCTGGGCGACCGGCCGATTTTGCGGCCGACGCCCCCGGGAGCGACCGATCCGCTGCAGGCCGCCTGTTTCCCGCTGGTCCCCTACGCCAACCGCATCGATCACGGTCGCTTTCGTTTCGAAGGTCAGGCGTTCGACGTCGGCGCCACGCCCGGCTTCGAGCCGCACGCGCTCCATGGTCTCGGCTGGCTGGCGCCATGGTCCGTCAAGCGGGCAGAGGCCGACGCCGCCGTCCTTACCTTCGAGCAGCCGGCCGGTCCGAGCTGGCCCTGGGCGTTCGCAGCCGAGCAGCGCTTCGCCCTGTCCGATCAGGGGCTCCGCGTCGACCTGGCCCTGACCAACCGCGACGTGCGCGCCGCCCCGGCGGGGGTCGGCCTGCATCCCTATTTCCACCGCCCCGCCGACGCCCGCCTGATGATCGCCGCGCCCCAGGTCTGGCTGTCCGACGACACCCTGATCCCGCGCGAGCTGGCGGGAGCTCAGGCGCTGTTCGACTGGAGCGGCGGTCCCCTCGTCGCCAATGCCCCCTTCGTCGACAACGCCTATGAGGGCTGGACCGGAGAGGCGCGGCTGACGTCGCCGGACGGCGTCGCGATGCTGTCGGCGCCGGGCGTGAGCCGCGTCCACGTCTATGCGCCGCAGGCTGCCGATTTCATCTGCATCGAACCGGTCAGCCATCGCCCCGATGCGCTGAACGCCCGCGCCGACGAGGCGTCGGGCCTGGCCATCCTGCAGCCGGGCGAGACCCTGTCGCTGTCGATGACGATCGGCGGCGAATTCGCCTCAGGGAACTGACGTTAGCCAGACCTCCAAGCCGTTGCGGCCGCTAGGGCGGGAGTTGAGTCTACGGCTGACTTCGTCGCCTGACCGTCGATCCGCAACGGATGGATACGACAAAGGAGACGCTGACGGGCTGTTGATCTTCCAAGGCGGCTCGCCGCGTTTGACCGCGAGCCACTCGGCATGAAAGCGCACCGAAGGTCGTCGCCGCCCCCATCGTTCTCAACGAGGCGCCTTCGCATCGTCTGGGTCGGGCGGGTGTTTGCGATCTGACGCAGCCACGATCTTGTCATCGTAGAGGTCGGCCTGCGACACCGCCCGAATTCTGAGGCTCCCGGAAGCGCCTCACCCCAAGCGGCCTCATTTGGACAATTATGTTGCTACGGCACTGGAAAACGGCCATATACGGACAGTGCTAGAGACGCCCGCTGAACTTTTGCGAGACCTCGCTGGACGTATAAAAGCGCGTCGCGTGGCCTTGGGCTGGCCCCAGCGGGAGGCCGCTCAGAGGGCTGGGGTCGCCTACCGCACCTGGCGGCGTCTGGAGACAGAAGGTCGAGCGTCGCTGGAGGACATGGTCAAGGCCGCTGTCGCCCTGCGCTGCGAAGACGCGGTGGGCGCCCTGTTTCCCCTCCCCGCGGCAACCAGCCTCGATGCGCTCCTTGCCCAGCAAACCGCCAGCGCCTCTCCGCGACGGGCTCGTGTGCGAGCACCCCGGTCACGACCTGCTAAGGCGTGGCCCCCATGAAGCTTGCGCCCGGAACCCCGCTGGCCGCCAGCCTGACCTTTGGCGAGGACCAGCCCCGCTTGCCCGTCGGCCGCCTGGCCATGGCCGGAGGCTTGGCGCAGCTGGAATGGTCGCCGGAGCTGATCGCGGCGCCGCTCCCCGTCTCCGCTCTGCTCTACCCGCCGGAAGCTGGCCTTCATTCCGCCCGCAGCCGCGAGTTTGAAGGTCTGCACGGCTTTCTGTCAGACAGCCTGCCCGAGGGGTGGGGCTTCCTGGTCATGCGGCGGCGCCTAGGCAAGCTCGGCGTCGCCATCGAGACGTTGAGCCCTTTGGATCGGCTGGCCTTAGTGGGCGACCACGGTCGGGGCGCCCTCACCTACAGGCCGGCGACCGCGCCGCCGCCGGAGGTGGAGAGCCTCGATCTTGACGCCTTGGCCTTCGCCTCGACCGAGATCCTGGCCGGCCATGAGGGCGAGTTTGCTGACACCTTGGCCGCCCTGGCTGGAGGCTCGGGCGGCGCTAGGCCCAAGATCCACGTCGGGTTCGACGCCGATGGGCGGGTCTCGGTCTCCGAAGGCGAGACCGCCGCCGGCCAAGAGGCCTGGATCGTCAAGTTCGCCGCGATCAATGATCCGCCGGACATCGGCCCCATCGAGGCGGCTTACGCGGCCATGGCCAAGGCCGCCGGCTTGGACATCGCCCCCTATCGTTTGCTGCCGTCCAACGTCGGTCCAGGCTATTTCGCCACCCGCCGCTTCGATCGGCCAGAGCCTGGCCGGCGCTTGCACATGGTCTCCCTAAGCGGCGCCGTCGAGGCGCCGTGGCGGACGCCTGCAAGCTATGACCTCTTCTTGCGCGCGACGCGGGCAATCACCCGCCACGCTGACGACCTCCACGCCGCCTTCCGGCGCATGGTCTTCAATTTGCTCGCCAGCAATCGTGACGACCACACGAGGCAGCACAGCTACCTGATGGATGCGACCGGCCAGTGGCGTCTCGCCCCCGCCTATGACCTGACCTATTCGACCGGTCCCGGCGGAGAGCACTATCTCGACGTCCAGGGCGAAGGGAAGAACCCCACTCGCGAGCACGTCCGCGCTCTGGGACACGGCCACAGCCTGCCGGACCGCCTGATCGACGCGATCATCGATGAGGTCCGCGCGGCCGTAGCGGACTGGCCGCGCTTCGCCGACACAAACGGCGTAAGTCGGGCGTCACTGGTCGAGATCGCAGCGGCGCACAGGTCGGTGGCCCACGCCTTCAGGGTATGAACGGCGGTCATCGAGCCAGTCGATCTGCTGTAGAAGGCTGAGCGGGTTCGCTTGGCTGCAGACATGCTGCAGTTCACGCCGTCAGCGCCTGAGGAGCGCCCCCCCATCTAGCTTCCGATGCGCTTGGGCCTTGCAGAACGGCTGGTTCGACGGGCGGCGGAGGCCGGGGTTCGCCTTATCCTTCGAGACGCGACCGCCGTCAGCGAGGCCGTCTCGGGGGTGAGGCTTTGTCTTATGGCGCCTGCCCGTCGCAGCGATCTCGTGCGGGCGCTTCGCGTCGCCCGAATCTGCGGACGCCGGCGCGCGATCCGGCCGTTTAGGACATCCGCTCTGCCTTGACCTTAGGGCGCCGCTAATAGCGCGGAGATCGCCGACGACCCGGAACAGCAGACCGCGCGACCTGCGCAGAATTTCTCGTCGTCCGCGGCGCCGGCTTAGTCGGGATTAGGCCGCAGCCGCCAGCTGAGCGCCAGCGACGGATTCCAGAGCAGCCAGTGCGTTGCTTCGCTCGATTGGCTGTTCGCGGATGATGCGGATGCCGATCTTTCGCGCAGCTTGCTTGAATGCGCCGTCGAGGAGGATTCTCTCGGCTTGGCGACGGATGCGGTGAACGGATGCGTGGCGCGAGATCATCAGACCCGCACCGAGGTGGGTGAGGCGACGCCCGTTCTCAGGGTGATCGCGCCCCATCGGAAGACACAAGACCGGCACGCCGTGGCGCAGCGCGCGCACCAGCGTCCCGTGTCCCCCATGGCAGATCATGAGATCGCAGTTCGGCACGAGTTGATCGTGGTCAGCCCAGGCGACGACCTTGGCGTTAGGCGATTCCGGGAGATCGGCTGGGCTTAAAGCGGGCCCAGTCGTTACAACCACGTCGATGGGTAATGGCGCGAGCGCCTTCATACAACGCGCCATTACAGCGGTTTGGGCCTGATAGGTGGTGCTGAATGAGATCAGCACGCGAAGACGCTCTCTAGCGAGCACCTCCGACGGCGCCGGGAGGTCGACGAGAGGCCCGGCATAGACGTAAGGGGCGACTGGCCGGGCATCGTAGTCGAAGGCGCGACTTGCCCCCAGCACGATCAAACGCGCGCTGTCCAGCTGATCAAGCGTGTGATTCAGCGGACGCAGCCCATGGTCGGCGCGGACTGCGTTCAGCTGCTCGCGACCTGCGTTGAACCATGAGCGGATCATGGCGCGGGTGTGCCGATGGGCGCGATCCGCTGACGGGCCGGTGGGCGGAGCCCACCCCGGTCCAAACGGCGGTTGATCCATTCGAGTGGGATAGGGCCACAGGTTCCCAGTCAGAAGAGCGGCGGACGTTCCCGTGGCCTCACAGGCGACTAAGCAGCCCAGGAGCAGTTCGTTGGATACGACGAGATCGGGATTGAATGATGAGATGAGGCGCAAAGTGTCGCCGGCGTATCGTGCCGCGGGCCCCGTGCTGACCGCGTCGCACACGGATTTGACAATCGCGGGCGGCCAAGCCCTGCGCCAGTCTTGAAGCGGGTCGTCGATCTGGGCCGCCGCGAGGCGATTTGGCGCGGTGCGCCACGGCTCGAACTCAAGCCCGGTCGCCTCAACAGCCCGACGATTGACTTCGTCAGAAACGAAGAGGATCTCATGACCGCGCGCCTTCAGCGCTGACGCCATGAGGATCGCTGGCGGGACATGCCCCCCGCCCTCGAACGTCGTGAATAGATATCGCACGGCCGGCCCTCCAGAGCAGGTTAATCCATCTCGGCTCTACGGAGTTCCTGAGCGGCCGACTGAGGCGGCCGCGTCACGCAGCCGGCCGCCGCCCGTGTGCAAAATCGAACCAGGCCAGGCGGCAGTCTTGGGTCACGTCACGCTTTGCTGTTCCAGAGCCGCAAGCGCAGGGCGAGGCGATGGAAGGTGCTGCGGAAGATATGCAGTGCCGCAGGCGCTGGCGTGCGTCAGTCGTCTTCTTCCGCCGACGCTCTTGGCGGCGCATCGGTTCAGGCTGGCGCTAAATCCCCGGCGCCTCGGGGAAGCTCAGGGACTTATAATATTTCAACGAATGCTCTGGCGACGGCGAGCCCTCCGGCAGCGGCCGCTTTGACAGACTCTGGAAATAGGCCACCGAGGCGTCGCGCCACCAGCGCGCCTCCTTCTCCTGGATGCCCAGGAAGGTGGCGGTGTCCTCGAACCGCTGGTCGTCCACATAGGGCCGAAGCGACGCCCAGGTCCGACGCATCTCGCCGACATCCGCCACACCCCGGTCGTAGCGCAGCACCAGTTCGTCCCAAAGCGTCCGGCCGGAGCGCATCCTATGGTCCCAGGGCAGGTGGTGGAACCACAGCAGATGCCGCTCGTCGATCCGGGAAAGGTCTGAGAAGCGGGCCGCGATCTCTGGCGCGTACTGGGCGACGGCGTTCGATCCCGTGGCGGTGCGGTCGAAGCCGATCCCCTCCCCGTCCGCCCGGTGATAGTAGACCGGGTTCCATTCCGGCCGGGCCAGGTCGTCGACCCACGGCGCCGGCCCGTAGTGGTGGTCGGTCGCCATCAGGTGCCCCAGGCCCAGCGGCGTCATGTAGTCGACCACAGCCTCGCGAGACCCCATCATCATTTCGACCGCCGGCGCCACGAAGCCGGGATCGTTGGAGAAGGTCATGCGCGCCCATTCCTGGGCGATCGGCTCGGCGCGGGCGGTCTCCGTGTTCCATGCCATGCGGCCGAAGGCGTACCAGTTGGCCTGGTCGAAGTGGCTGCCCGACCAGTTGCGGTCCGAACCGATGTTGGCGACCCCCGCCATGCCGGTCAGCGTATGGCCGAAGGCGCCCCCGTCGACGATTTCCGCCACCGTCGAGCCGCACGCCGGCCGGCACGTGTCCGACCGCAGCACCTCCTCGTAGAGGGGGCCGAGATAGGCCAGGTGAGTGGCGAAGCCGAGGTATTCCTTGGTGATCTGGAACTCCATCATCAGCGGCGTCCGCGGCATGGCGCCGAACAGCGGATGGAAGGGTTCGCGGGGCTGGAAGTCTATGGCGCCGTTCTTCACCTGGACGATGACGTTCGAAAGAAACCGGCCGTCCAGCGGCTCGAACTCGGCGCTGGCCTGCTTGTGCCGGTCGTCGGGGTTGTCGTGCGAATAGACGAAGGCGCGCCACATCACGACCCCGCCGTGCGGGGCCAGCGCCTCGGCCAGCATGTTGGCGCCGTCGGCGTGGGTGCGGCCATAGTCCTGCGGCCCCGGCTGGCCTTCCGAATTGGCCTTCACCAGGAAGCCGCCGAAGTCGGGAACGGCGGCGTAGATCTCGTCGGCCTTGGCCTTCCACCAGGCGCGCACGCGCGGGTCCAGCGGATCGGCGGTGTCCAAACCGCCGATCTCCATGGGCGCGCTGAACCGGGCCGACAGATAGACGCGGACGCCATAGGGCCGGAACACTTCGGCCAGCGCGGCCGTCTTGGCGATGTAGGGCGCGGTCAGCGACAGGGCGTTGCTGTTGACGTTGTTCAGCACCGCGCCGTTGATCCCGATCGAGGCGTTGGCGCGCGCATAGTCCGTGTAAAGACCCGGCCTATAGTCGGGCAGCTTGTGCCAGTCCCAGATCGACTGTCCCGCATAGCCTCGCTCCACTGTCCGATCCAGATTGTCCCAGTGGTTCAGCAGCCTGAGCTTCACCGTCGGGGCAGAGCGCACATTCAGCCCCGCCAGCGGCTGGCGTGTCTGGATGCGGCGCAGCAGGTCGAAGGCGCCGTACAGCACGCCGATGTCGGCGTTTGCGGCGATCACCGTCGCCGGGCGGCCGTCCAGGCGCACGCTGCGGATCAGATAACCCTCGTCGCCCAGGTCCGACAGCGGCAGGTCCAGCGCCGAAATCAACGGCGAGGCGGCCGGCGTGCCATAGAGGACGACGCCTGGCTGGAGCGTCGAAACCACCTCGGGCGTCCGACCCGTCAGACCGCCTAGGCCGCGTTCCAGCTCCGCCGTCGCGGCGCGGATGGTGGCGCTGTCCCCGCCCGGCAGCAGGGCTGTTGTCGCCGCGCGATAGGCGTCCGCCGCCTGCGCCTCCACCGGCCGATAGCGCAGCCACAGCTCGTACCCATCCTCCGCCCGCGCGGGCGCGACAAGCGACAACCAGACGAGCAGCAGCGACAGCCAGGCGACGGGGCGCATCGATCTTCCTCCACGGTCCAGCCCGCCCGTGTCCGGCCGTTGACAAGACCGCCCAGGCGTATTCTGGTAGCGCTATCATGACACGCCCGGCCTGCACGGCAAGGGCGACGACGGCGGGAAAACGCCGCAGGGAGGAACAGACGTGTCGGACCTGACCATCACGGGCGCGCGGGTGATCGTGACCTGCCCCGGCCGCAACTTCG
Source organism: Pseudomonadota bacterium (assembly GCA_023451375.1). Taxonomy (GTDB): domain Bacteria; phylum Pseudomonadota; class Alphaproteobacteria; order Caulobacterales; family Caulobacteraceae; genus Brevundimonas. The sequence goes on along the minus strand of JAEXZS010000015.1, from coordinate 50,224 downwards.
TGACGCTGAAGATCGAGACCAGGGGCGGTCTGACCGGCGTGGGCGACGCCACCCTGAACGGGCGTGAACTGTCGGTCGCCAGCTATCTAACCGATCACGTCATCCCTTGCCTGGTCGGTCGCGACGGCCACCGGATCGAGGACACTTGGCAGTACCTCTACAAGGGCGCCTACTGGCGGCGCGGTCCGGTGACCATGTCGGCCATCGCCGCCGTGGACATGGCGCTGTGGGACCTGAAGGCCAAGGCCGCGGGCCTGCCGCTTTACCAGCTGTTGGGCGGGGCCTGCCGCGAGGGCGTGACGGTCTACGGCCACGCCAACGGCGAGACCATCGAGGACACCATCGCCGAGGCCCGGAAGTACGTCGACCTGGGCTACAAGGCCATCCGCCTGCAGTCGGGTGTGCCGGGGCTGAAGTCGACCTACGGCGTGTCCAAGACCTTCGGCTATTACGAGCCCGCCGACGCCGACCTGCCGACCGAGAACGCCTGGTCGACGGAGAAATACCTGCGCTCGGTCCCGCCGCTGTTCGAGGCGGCGCGCGAGGCGCTGGGCTGGGACGTGCACCTGCTGCACGACATCCATCATCGGCTGACGCCGATCGAGGCCGGACGGCTGGGCAAGGACCTGGAGCCGTTCCGCCCCTTCTGGCTGGAGGACGCCACCCCGGCGGAGGACCAGGCCGCCTTCCGCCTGATCCGCCAGCACACCACCAGCCCGCTGGCGGTGGGCGAGATCTTCAACTCGATCTGGGACTGCAAGCAGCTGATCGAGGAGCGGCTGATCGACTATATCCGCGCCACCGTGGTGCACGCCGGGGGCATCACCCACCTGCGCCGCATCGCGACCCTGGCGGACCTCTACGGCGTGCGCACCGGATGCCACGGGGCCACCGACCTGTCGCCGGTCTCCATGGCGGCGGCGCTGCACTTCGGCCTGTCGGTCCCGAACTTCGGCATCCAGGAATACATGCGCCACACCGCCGAGACCGATACGGTCTTCCCGCACGGCTACAGCTTTGCCGGCGGCACGCTGCATCCGGGCGAACAACCGGGCCTGGGCGTCGACATCGACGAGACCCTGGCCGCTCAGCATCCCTACAGCCGCGCCTACCTGCCGGTGAACCGGCTTGAGGACGGAACCCTGCACAGCTGGTGAGGGGCGCCTAGACGCTCGAGGAAACGACCCCAGGAACCCGGAAAGGGCGTGCCATGACCGAAGCCATCCGCCCCGACGACCCGCTTCCCGGCCGGATCGGGCGCTATCGCTGGGCGATCTGCGCCCTGCTGTTCTTCGCCATCACCATCAACTACGTCGACCGCCAGGTGCTGGGCGTGCTCAAGCCGGTTCTGGAGACCGAGCTGGGCTGGTCGGAAAACGACTACGCCAACATCGTCGTCGCCTTCCAGGCGGCCTACGCCATCGGCCTGTTGGGCTTTGGCCGCTTCATGGACCTGGTCGGGACGCGTTGGGGCCTGGCCATCGCCGTCAGCGTGTGGAGCGTGGCCGCCATGGCCCACGCAGGAGCCCGCTCGGTCGTGCAGTTCGCCCTGGTCCGTTTCGCCCTGGGGCTGGGCGAGGCCGGCGGCTTTCCTGCGTCGGTCAAGGCCGTGTCGGAGTGGTTCCCGAAGCGGGAGCGGGCGCTCGCCACGGGCATCTTCAACGCCGGATCCAACGTCGGCGCACTGATCACGCCGATCCTGATCCCGCTGATCGTGGTCAGCCTGGGCTGGGAGTGGGCCTTCATCCTGACCGGCGCGGTCGGCTTCCTGTGGCTGGTCGCCTGGCTGGCCCTCTATCGTCGGCCTCGCGAGCACCCCCGCGTCGGCGCCGCCGAGCTAGCCCATATCGAGAGCGACCCCGTCGATCCGCCCGGCAAGATCAGCTGGCGCTTCGTGGCGACGCGGCGCGAGACCTGGGCTTTTCTGCTGGGCAAGTTCATCACCGACCCGGTGTGGTGGCTATTCCTGTTCTGGCTGCCGGACTTCTTCGCCAAGACCTACGATCTGGACATCCTCAGCTTCGGGCCGCCGCTGGTGGCGGTCTATCTGCTGGCCGACGTCGGGTCGGTGGGCGGCGGCTGGCTTTCGTCGCGGCTGATCAGCGGCGGCTGGTCGGTCAATCGCGGACGCAAGACCACGATGCTGATCTGCGCCCTGTGCGTGACGCCGATCTCGGTGGCGATCTACGCCCAGGATCTGCTGGTCGCCGTAGGGGTCATCGGCCTGGCGGCGGCGGCGCACCAGGGATGGTCGGCCAATCTCTTCACCCTGGTGTCGGACGTTTTCCCGCGTCGGGCGGTGGCCACCGTCGTCGGCTTCGGCGCCGCCGGCGGGGCGATCGGCGGCATGTTCATCGCCAAGTTCGCGGGCTGGACGCTGGAGGCGACCGGCAGCTACCTGCCGCTGCTGGCCTTCGCCAGCGTCGCCTATCTGGTCGCCCTGGGCGTGATCCACCTGCTGACGCCGCGCCTGGCGCCGGTCGCCCTGCCCGCCGCCTGACGGCTCGACCGGGGCGTCGCCTCTTCCCCTGGCGCCCGGCTGCGGTTACGCAGGCGGCCGGGGGCGCCGGTCTTGCGCCGCTGGAGGACGAGGGTGCAACGCAAGTCGACCAGGCGTAAGGGCGGCGGCCGGACGATCGACGATGTCGCGCGTCACGCGGGCGTCTCGCCGATGACGGTGTCGCGCGTCATCAACGGCGAGCGCAACGTCCGCGAGGCCACGCGCCTGCGCGTCACCGAGGCGATCCGCGAGCTGGGCTATGCGCCGAACCAGGCCGCGCGCAGCCTGGCCAGCGCCCAGACGCTGAAGATCGGCCTGCTCTACAGCAATCCGTCGGCGGCCTATCTGAGCGAGTTCCTGCTGGGCGGCCTGGACCAGTGCAGCCGCGCCGGGGCCCAGCTGGTGGTTGAGAAGTGCGAGCCCGAGGTCGGCGAGACCGTCGCCATCGAGCGGATGCTGGCCGCCGGCGTCGACGGCGTGCTGCTGCCCCCGCCCCTGTGTGATTCCGCCTTCGTGGTCGATCGGCTGGAGGCGGCCGGCCTGCCCGCCGTCGCCGTCGCCTCGGGCCAGCCCATGCCCAGCGTCTCGGCCATCCGCATCGATGACCAGGCCGCGGCGGAAGCCATGACCCGCCACCTGATCGGTCTGGGGCACCGCCGCATCGCCTTCGTGCGCGGCCATCCGAACCAGACCGCCAGCGCCCTGCGCTTCAAGGGCTACGCCAGGGCGCTGAAAGCCCATGGCCTGGAGATCGACGATCGGCTCGTGGCGCAGGGCTATTTCACCTATCACTCGGGCCTGGACGCCGCCGACCAGCTGCTGACCCTGCGCCATCGGCCCACCGCCATCTTCGCCAGCAATGACGACATGGCCGCCGCCGCCATCGCCGTCGCGCACCGCCAGGGGCTGGACGTGCCGCGTGACCTGACCATCGTCGGCTTCGACGATACGGCTCTGGCCAGCACCGTCTGGCCGCCCCTGACCACCATCCGCCAGCCCGTTGCGGAGATGTCGCGCGAGGCCGTCAGCGTCCTGGTCGAGGCGATCCGGGGCAAGCAGGAAGGCCAGCCGAGCACGCCCGCGCGCGAGCTGATGGACTTCGCCCTGATCCGGCGCCAGTCCGACGGCCATCCGCCGGCAGGGATGGACGAACCGCCCCCCGCCAAGCCGCGCCCGTCGACCCGTTAATTTGTCCGACTTTCTGGCCAAGCGCCTGCCCGCGTGATCAACTCCTCGATCCTGCCGCCGCGTTCGAGGCCGTCGTGCTCCCTGACATTCCCCGCCCTGAACGAACCACGCCGCAAATCTCCGGCGTGACCCGCGAGCGCTTCTTTCACGAGATCGTCCCCGCGGCGCGGCCCGTGGTTCTGAAGGGCCTGGTCGAGGACTGGCCGGTGATCGCGGCCGCGCGCCGTTCGCCCCAGGCCGCCGCGGACCATCTTCGCGGGTTCGACATCGGCCGACAGGTGCGGATCATCTCCGCCGCGCCGAGCGAGAGCGGACGCTTCTTCTACAACGAGACCCTGACGGGCCTGAACTTCAGCCAGCGCGGCGGCGCCGTGTCCGAGGTGCTGGACATCCTGCTGCAACCCTCTGACGGATCGGCCGTGGCGGCCCAGGCCGTGACCGCGCCCGACGTCCTGCCCGGCTTCAGCCAGGCCAATCCGTCGCCGCTGGTCGGCGACGACGTGCCCGCGCGGCTGTGGATCAGCAGCGCCGCCGTGGTTCAGACCCACTATGACCTGAACGACAACATCGCCTGCGCGGTGGCCGGTCGTCGCCGCTTCATCCTGTTCCCGCCGGACCAGGCGCGGAACCTCTATGTCGGCCCGCTGGAGCACACGCCGGCCGGCGCCCCGGTCAGCATGGTCCGGCTGGAGGCGCCCGATCTGGAGCGCCATCCGCGTTTTCCAGACGCCTGGGCGGCGGCCGAGGTCGCGGACCTGGAGCCAGGCGACGCCCTGTTCATCCCGTTCATGTGGTGGCACCACGTCCAGTCGCTGGACCGCTTCAGCGTGCTGGCCAACTTCTGGTGGAATTCGACGCCCGACCATGGGGCCATGGCCGCCCTGATCCATGCCGTCGCCGCCATCCGCGACCTGCCGCCCGGTCAGCGGCAGGCGTGGGCGGGCCTGTTCGACGCCCTGGTGTTCGACGCGGAGACGCCGCCGGGCCGCCACCTGCCGCCGGAACGCCGGGGCGTGCAGGGCGCGCTCGACGAGGCGGGGCGCCGCCGCCTGCGGGACATGCTGGCGCGGACCCTGTCGCAGACCTGATCGCCCCAAAAAAAAGGGACGCGTCACAGACGCGTCCCTGGAGGAGAGAGCCTTGGCCCGGGCCTAGAAGGTGGCGCGGGCGATCAGGGTGAAGCGGCGGTCGTTCATGAACCACGAGCGCGGCGCCGTGAGCAGGTCGTTGTTGAGCACCTGGCTGGTGCGCGTGACCTCGTTCAGCAGGTTCACGGCCTGGACCCCGACCTTCCAGTTGTCGTTGACGCTGTAGAAGATCGAGCCGTCCAGCTGGCCGGTGGCTTCGTTCATGATCGGCGCATAGGGCACGATGACGTCCCGCGGCGTGATCAGGAACTCCGAGCGCCAGGCGTAGGCCAGGCGGGCGGACAGCGGTCCCTTCTCGTAGAACACGGCCAGGTTGGCGGTGTGCTCCGACAGGTTCTGCTGCGGCAGCAGGCTGGTGTCGATGTTCGCCGTATTGCCCGCCGCCACGTCCGGGTCGGTCGCCGACAAGGTGTTCTGCGGGATGCCGGACGAGTCGATGTAGGTATAGTTGGCGTTCATCCCCAGGCCATCGAACGGCGAGGGCAGGAAGTCATAGGTTTGCTGGTAGGCGACCTCGAAGCCCTTGATCTTGCCCGTAGCGTCAGAGTTGATCGGCGTCGTCACGATCGCGTCGAAGGTCGCGCCGTTGTTGGTGAAGGCCATCCGCTGGGTGCCGTTGGTCACCACATCCTCCAGCTCCTTGTAGAAGAGCGAGAAGGTCAGCTGGCCGACGTCGGCGAAGTACCATTCCGCCGACAGGTCGTAGTTCGTCGCGAAGACCGGCTTCAGGTACGGATTGCCCACCGTGGTCCGCGCCGTCGGCTGGCCGTCGACGATGTCCGTCGGCGCGTCCGAAAGCGGGATGTTGTAGTAGGCCCGCGTCAGGCCCACCGAGGGCGGCGAGATGGCCTGCGAGAAGCCGAAGCGAAACTGCAGACCATTCCCCGTTTCCAGCTTGGCGTTGAAGCTGGGCAGGAAGTAGTCGTAGGAGACGTCCGCGCTGATCGGCGTCAGGGCGCCGTTGGCGAAGGCTCGCGCATCGGCGCGCACCTCCGGCGCCAACTGGCAGAAGTCGGGCAGTTCCGCGCCGGGCTCCAGCGGCGCGGCGCATTCCTCCTCGCTGATGAAGCTGTTCTGCTCGAAGGACTGATAACCCGAGGCGATCCGGTCGGTCTTGGTGTAGCGGATGCCGTAGTTGCCGCTCAGGTTCCAGCCGTTGGCGAACTGATGCCCGAAACGCAGCATGGCGTAGAGGGCGGTGGTCTCTTCCTTGACCGGGTTGATCTCATTCAGACGGAAGCCGTCCTCGTTGGCGCCGCAACGGAGCTGCAGGGGCACCCAGTTCTGCGGACATCCCGTCGCGTCGAGGCGATCGGTCCATTCGTCGCCGATCGCCAGGGCGTAATCGACGTAGTCCTGATAGTTCTCCACGATGTTGGAAGCGTAGAACTGCCGCGGCTGGTCCCCTGTCGGGATCGGCACTTCGCCGCGCATGAAGTTCTCGAACGAGAAGGTCTCGTTGAACTCGGCGGGCTGGAAACCGCCCGGCGTCGTCGGGTCGCCGTTGACCTGGTCATCCAGCCAAACTGGTCCGCCGGAACCCCAGATCTCGGACAGCCGGCCCCAGTTGTAGCTGGTGAAGCGCGTCGTCTGGTCTCGCTCGGCGTAGCGGGCGCCGACCCGGATCGATTTGATCCAGTCCTGGTTGAACGAATAGTCCGCGTCCACCCGGAAGGCGTCCAGCTTGCCCTCGCTCTGTTCCTTGTGGTCCATCGCCGCGCGCGGGAAGCTGTTGTACGGCAGCGAGAAGTTGGCGTTGTCGCCGCGCATGTAGCCCGGGCAGCTGGCGGTCGCGGGACCCTCGCAAGGCTGACCGTTCAGGAACGGCGGCAGGAAGGTGACGATTGGAATATCGTCGCCGCGCAGCTGGATCGCCGCGTTCTGGAAGCTGGAGTTCCACAGGCCGGCGTCCAGGTTGTCGACGGTCGAATCGACGTGCTGATAGTCGAAGTTCAGCTGCAGATTGTCGACCGGCGTCCACTTGAAGTTCAGCCCGTAGTCGGTGGTGACGAAGCGCTGATCGACATCGCGGCGGACGTTGTTGGATTGCAGCCCGTTGGTCGGCGTGCGGGGCTCGCTGTTCTGGTCGGCGCGCCAGCCTTGGGTGCCGGTGATGATGCCGTTGGTGAAGACGCCGTCCTCGCCGAAGTCCAGCGTCGTTCCTTGCTGAGCCTGAGAGTCGCGGCCTTCGCCGGCGTTGTAGACGTTGTCGGTCGCGATCTCCATCGCGTGCTCGGTCCAGGCCTGGGTCGAATCCGAGCGCAGGAACTGGGCGGTGGCCACCATGGTCCGGTCAGGGCTGCGCCATTGGCCCGCGGCCGCATAGCCTTCGCGCACCCGATCAAAGGTCTGAGATCGGAAGGCGGCGCCGCGCGGGAACCACACGTCGCCCACCTCGGTCGCGCCGGCCGACGGCACCACGTCGCCGTTCGAATACAGCGTGCGCTCGCCGAAGTTCGAGATCTGCTGGCCGTCGCTGCGGGTCTTCAGCTGCGAGTTCACATAGTTGAGCAGCAGGCCGAAGTCGCCGGCGTTGGTTTCCCAGCGGTCGCTGATCAGGCCGGAGAAGGTCGGGGTCCATTCCTCGACGAAGTCGCCGTAGCTGGACTCCGCGGAGAAGGCGATCACGCGGCCCGGCGAGTCGAACGGCACGCGGGTGCGCAGGTTGACCGAGCCGGCGATACCGCCTTCGATCATGTCCGCCGACTGGCTCTTGAACACATCGACGCCGCCCATCAGTTCGGACGGCACGTCCGCGAAGCTGAGGCCGCGTCCGTTGTTGGCGGTGAAGGAGTCACGGCCGTTCAGTTCAGAGCGGACATAGGTCAGGCCGCGCACCACGACGCCGGAGCCTTCAACCGAGAAGTGGTCGGGATCGACCCCGGCGGCGAAGCGGTCGATCGACACGCCGGGCACGCGCTGGAGCGCCTCGGTGACCGAGCGGTCCGGAAGGGCTCCGATGTCTTCCGAGGTGATCGAATCGACGACCACGTCGGAGTCGTGCTTGATGGCCTGGCTGCTGCGCAGGCTGGAGCGGATGCCGGTGACGACGACCTCCTCCACCTCGGCGGCCTGATCACCGGTCTGGTCCTGGGCCAGAGCCGGCGCGGCGATGACGCCGACCGCCGCCACGGCGATCAGGGACACGCTGGTTCTGAGGAGATTTCCCCTCGTGGACGCAGGACGAATTGCGGGCGTGATGACACGCATGATTTACCCTCCCCAAGTCAGCACTTCTTTTGTTAGCACTACCATCTGGCAGCGATGAAATGTCTGAGTAATCTGCGTATCCCACTATTTGCGATCACGCAAGCCCGTTGATTTCATCGATCGGCGAGCGGATGGTCGAGGGCGAAACGCTCCGAAAGAGAGCTTGTCGGGGAGGGAATCAGATGGCGAACGCGCCGATTCGAGACGTGGTCATCGTCGGCGGCGGGACCGCAGGATGGATGGCGGCGGCGGCTCTGTCGCGGCTGTCTGGGAACGGGGTGACGCGCATCACCCTGGTGGAATCGGAGGTGATCGGCACGGTGGGCGTCGGCGAGGCCACGATCCCGCCGCTGCGCACCTTCAACGCCATGCTCGGGCTGGACGAGGCCGACTTCGTTCGCTCGACGCGGGGCACCTTCAAGCTGGGCATCGAGTTCATCGATTGGATGCGGCCCGGCCACGCCTACATGCATCCGTTTGGAACCTTCGGAGCCGACATCGACGGGGTGAAGTTCCATCAGGTCTGGAGACGGTTGCACGACCTGGGCCGGGCGGCGCCGCTGGCCGAGTACAGCGTGTGCGAGACGGCGGCGCGCGAGGGCCGCTTCGGCCCGGGCGACCCGCGTACGCCGATGACCCAGACCGCCTGGGCCTATCACTTCGACGCCGGCTTCTACGCCGCCTATCTGCGCCGCTACAGCGAGCAGCGCGGCGTGACCCGGCACGAGGGCAAGGTGGTCTCGGTCGAGCAGCGGCCGCAGGACGGCTTCATCGCCGCCGTCGTGCTGGAAAACGGACGGCGCCTCGCCGGCGACCTGTTCATCGACTGCTCGGGCTTTCGGGGGCTGCTGATCGAGCAGACGCTGCAGGCCGGCTATGACGACTGGAGCCATTGGCTGCTGTGCGATCGCGCCGTGGCTGCGCCCTGCGCCCACCGCGACCCGGACGACCTGACGCCCGCAACCCGGGTCACGGCGGCGCGCGCGGGATGGCGCTGGCGCATCCCGCTGCAGCACCGGGTGGGCAACGGCTATGTCTACTCCAGCGCCCATATCTCCGACGACGACGCCCGCGACGCCCTGCTGGCGAACCTGGAGGGTCCGCCCCTGGCCGAGCCGCGCCGTCTCGCCTTCACCGCCGGTCGCCGCAGACAGGCCTGGATCAAGAACTGCGTCGCCCTAGGTCTGGCGTCCGGCTTCCTGGAGCCGCTGGAATCGACCAGCATCCACATGATCCAGGCCGGGATCACCAAGCTGCTGGCCCTGTTCCCCGACCAGGGCTTCGATCCGCGCGACATCGCCGAGTACAACCGGCTGACCAATCTGCAGATCGAGCAGGTCCGGGACTTCATCATCCTGCACTACAAGGCCAACGGCCGGGTCGGCGAGCCGTTGTGGGACTACTGCCGCGCCATGCCGATCCCCGACAGCCTGGAGCGCCGCATGGAACTGTTCCGCCACAAGGGCCGCCTGTTCCGCCACGAGGACGAGCTGTTCGCCGAGGCCAGTTGGCTGGCCGTGCTGCTGGGCCAGGACGTTACCCCTGCAGGCCATGACCCTCTGGCCGACGCCCTGCCCCTTCACCTGATCGAACGCGCAGCGGTCGACATCCACGCTCGCATCCGCGCGGTCGTCGACGCCATGCCGCGACAGGCGGAGGTCATCGCCCGTTTCTGCGCCGCGCCGGAGGCCGCATGATGGACGACCTGCGCATCCGCAAGATCGTCATCGTCGGCGGCGGGACCGCCGGGTGGATGACCGCCGCCGCGCTGGGCAAGCTGCTGGGGCCCGGCTACGCCGAGATCGTGCTGATCGAATCCGACGAGATCGGCATCGTCGGGGTCGGCGAGGCGACCATCCCCCAGATCGGCGTCTTCAACCGCATGCTCGGCCTGGATGAGGATGACTTCGTCAGGAAGACCCAGGGCAGTTTCAAGCTGGGCATCGAGTTCGTCGACTGGGGCCGCAAGGGCCACACCTACTTCCACCCGTTCGGCCCCTATGGCGTGGATATGGAGGGCGTCTCCTTTCACGCCTTCTGGCTCAGGCTGGCGCAGGCGGGCGATCGGCATGCCATAGCCGACTATTCGCTGCAGGCGGTCGCAGCCGAACAGAACCGCTTCATGCGCGCCGTCGACGCCGGCCCCAAGTCGCCCCTGTCGAAGATCGCCTACGCCTTCCATTTCGACGCCGGCCTCTACGCCCGCTTCCTGCGCGGCTTCGCCGAGGCGCGCGGCGTGCGCCGGCAGGAGGGCAAGATCGTCCGCGTCGAGCAGCGCCCCGCCGACGGCTTCATCGAGGCCGTGGTGCTGGAAAGCGGCGAACGGATGGAGGGCGAGTTGTTCATCGACTGCTCCGGCTTCCGGGGCCTGCTGATCGAACAGACGCTGAAGGCCGGCTACGAGGACTGGACCCAGTGGCTGCCCTGCGATCGGGCGGCGGCCGTGCCGTGCGAGAGCGCGCCGATCTTCACCCCCTATACTCGTTCCACCGCCCGCGACGCGGGCTGGCAGTGGCGCATTCCCCTGCAGCATCGCACCGGCAACGGCTATGTCTATTCCAGCGGCCACATCTCGGATGATGAGGCGGCCGGGACGCTGCTGGCCAATCTGGACGGCGCGCCCTTGGCCGATCCGCGCTTCCTGCGTTTCGTCACCGGCCGGCGCAAACAGGCCTGGGTCAAGAACTGCGTCGCCCTGGGGCTGGCGTCCGGCTTCATCGAGCCGCTGGAATCAACCAGCATCCACCTGATCCAGAGCGGCATCGCCAAGCTGCTTCAGATGTTCCCCGACCGCACCTTCCCGCAGGCGGACATCGACCGGTTCAACCGGATGAGCCGGCTCGAGATGGAGCAGGTCCGCGACTTCATCATCATGCACTATCACCTGACAGAACGGGACGACACGGCGTTCTGGCGGTCTTGCCGCGACATGGACGTGCCGGACAGCCTGAAGGAGAAGTACCGGCTGTTCGAGGCGACAGGCCGGATCTTTCGCGAGAACGACGAGCTGTTCAACGACACCAGCTGGTTCGCCGTCATGATCGGCCAGGGGCTGAAGCCCAAGCGTTTCGATCCCGTCGCCGAGGTGCTGTCGCTGGAGGAGACCCAGCGCCGTTTGGCCGAGATCCGCCGCGTGATGCGCACCTGCGCCGACCAGATGCCGATGCACGCCGAGTTCATCCGCCGGAACTGCGCGGCGTGACCCTTCCCGCCCTTCTGGGCCGTCCCCTGCCGGAGATCACGGCGGCCACGCCGGCCGATGTCGCCGCCTGCGCCGCCGAAGGGCGTCCCGTGGTGTTGCGGGGCCTGGTGGACGCCTGGCCCGTCGTGCGGGCGGCGAGGGAGGATCGTCTGGCGGACTGTCTGCGCGCGCTGGATCGCGGCGGCGAGGGCGACATGTTCGTCGGGCCGCCGGAGATCGAGGGCCGCCCCTTCTACAACGCCGATCTCAGCGGCTTCAATTTCGAGCGGACGCGCCGGTCGCTGACCGACCTGCTGTCCGCCCTGGACGAAGCGGCGCGGCAGGCGCGCCCGCCGATGTACTACATGGGTTCGGTCCCGGCCTCGGCCCTGCTGCCGGACTTCGCCGCCGCCAATCCCGCTCCCGGCGTTCCGGGCGGCGTCGAGCCGCGCCTTTGGATCGGCAACGCCACCACAGTCCAGACCCACTACGACCTGTCCGACAACCTGGCCTGCGCCGTGGGCGGGCGGCGGGTCTTCACCCTGTTTCCGCCCGAGCAGGTCGCCAATCTCTATGTCGGCCCTTTGGACTTCACCCCGGCGGGACAGCCGATCAGCCTCGTCCAGTTCGATCGGGGCGACGGGCGCGCGGCCTATCCCCGGTTCGAGGCCGCCGCCGAAGCGGCGCGTCATGCCGTGCTGGAGCCGGGCGACGCCCTGTTCATACCGTCGCTGTGGTGGCACCACGTGCGGGCGACGGCGTCGCTGAGCATGCTGGTCAACTACTGGTGGGACGTCGGCCCGCCGGGATCGCCTTCGCCGTTTGACGCCATGGTGCTCAGCCTCGCGGCCCTGCGCGGCCTTCCGGCGGAGCGTCGCCGGGCGTGGCGCGCCTTCTACGACCACTATGTGTTCGAGGCCGACGAGGAGACGCACGCCCACCTGCCGGTGACCCGACGCGGCGTCCTCGGCCCGCTCACGCCCGCGACCCTGGATCGCATCCGGCGTTTCATCGTCGCCGCCCTCAGCCGAGGCTGAGACTTGCCAAGCGCCTCAATATTTGTCTGAGTATTGAGCGGCAGGGCGCAGATCCTGCGGGGAGGCGACCATGCTCAACAGAATCCTAGGCGCGGCCGCGGCCGTTCTCATCGCGATCGCGCCGTCTGCGTCCGCTCGGGCGCAGGATGACGATATCCTGCAGTACCTCGTCAACAACCCCAGCGTGGACAGCTGGCAGGTGCTGGGCGTCGCCCGGGCGCCGCGACCGCAGCGCGCCGAAGGGGTGCTCGGCGACCGCGCCGTCCGCGTCGTCGCCCGCCGCTCGAACCAGCCGTGGGATGTCGCGGCCCAGATGCCGATAAGCGGCGCGATTAAGCAGGGCGACACCATCCTGCTCGCGGTCTGGGCTCGCCTGGCCGTCGCTCCGGAAGGCGCGTCGTCCAGCCGCATCCCGCTGCGGGTCCAGGAAAACACGCCGCCCTATGCGGCTCTGGCGGAGGACGCCGGATCCATCGGCCCCGCCTGGGGCATGATCTACGCCTCGGGCGTGGCTGCGAAAGACCATGCGGCCGGCTCCACCAACCTGTCCGTCCACCTTGCCGGCGCCGACCAGACGGTCGAGCTGGGTCCGGCCCTGCTGCTGAACTTCGGCCAGAACTACGATCCCGCCAAACTGCCCCGGAACGCTCAATGAAGGCCGTCCTTTTCGCCTGCGCCGCGACCACGGCCCTGATCCTCGCCGCGCCCGCACAGGCGGCTGACCTGCCCGCCCTTCGCCTGAACCAGTCGGGTTATGAGGCGGGCGGTCCCATCGGCATGACGCTGGCCGCCGAAGATGAAGGGCCGCTGGCATGGCGCGTTCTCGACGCCGCCGGGGCCACGCGGGCCGAGGGCCGCACCCATCCCTTCGGCCTTGACGCCGCGTCCGGCGAACGCGTGCACCAGATCGAGGTCGCTCCCCTGCCCGAGGGCGACTACAGCCTGATCGTCGGCGACCGGCGCCGCGCCTTTCGCGTCGCCCAGCGCCCGTTCGCCGACCTGAAGCGCGACGCGCTGGCCTATTTCTATCAGAACCGCGCCGGCGTCCCGATCCTGGCGGCGCATGTCGCCCGCCCCGACCTTGCCCGCCCCGCCGGTCATCCGCAGGAGGTCGTCACCTGCTTCTCCGGCCGGGATCAGCGCGGCGTCGACTGGCCGGGCTGCGACTATCGGCTGGACGTGACGGGCGGCTGGTATGACGCGGGCGACCACGGCAAGTATGTCGTCAACGGCGGCATCGCCGTCTGGACCCTGGTCCACGCCCACGAGCGCGCCCAGCGGCTCGGGCTGTCGCCATTCGCAGACGGGACCGCCGACATCCCCGAGGCCGGCGACGACGTCGACGATCTGCTGAACGAAGCGCGCTTCCAGTTGGAGTTCCTGCTGCGCATGCAGGTCCCCGAGGGCGCCCGCGCGGCCGTGCTGGTGGATGAGGTTCCGCGCATGGTCGACGCGGGCGGTCTGGTTCATCACAAGGTGCACGACCGCGCCTGGACGGCCCTGCCGATGGCGCCCGCCGACGATCCGCAGCCACGCTTCCTCTATCCGCCCAGCACGGCGGCGACGCTGAACCTGGCCGCCGTCGGGGCCCAGTGCGCCCGCGTCTGGCGCGACATCGACGCCGCCTTCGCCGACCGATGCCTGGCCGCCGCGCGGACAGCCTATGCCGCCGCCAAGGCTCATCCAGACCTATTCGCCGACGGCCGCTTCGACGGCGGAGGCCCCTATGGCGACAGAGGGCCGGCGGACGAATTCTACTGGGCGGCGGCGGAGCTTTGGGCCACGACGGGCGAGGCGGCCTATGAAGCCGACGCCCGCGCCTCGACCTATTGGCTAGGCGGGCCGCGCTCGGGCGCCTCCGCCACGGGCGATCCCGCTTTCGCCCAGACGGCCGCGCTTGGGACCGTCACCCTGGCGTCGGCGCCGCGCTTGTCCGAAGCGGAACGCCGGACCGCTCGCGACAACCTAGTCGCCGCCGCCCGCCAGTATCTCGCCGAGGCGAAGACCCAGGGCTACGCCTTCCCGCGGGGGGGCGATCGCTTCGAATGGGGCTCGAACAGCGTGCTGATGAACCGCGCAATGATCCTGGGCCTGGCCCACGATTTCACCGGCGAGGCCGCCTTCCGACAGGGCGTCGTCGCCAGCCTGGACTATCTGCTGGGCCGCAATCCGCTGGACCAGTCGTTCATCTCCGGCTGGGGCGAACGGGCGATGCGCCATCCGCACCATCGCTTCTGGGCGGCGGGCGCGGGCCCGGACTGGCCCGAACCGCCGGCCGGAGCCCTGTCGGGCGGGCCGAACAACACCAACATGGCCGACGAGGTAGCCAAGTCGATGCAGGGGCGCTGCGCGCCCCTCGCCTGCTGGGCCGACCACATCGACTCCTACGCGCTGAACGAGGTGGCCATCAACTGGAACGCGCCCCTGGTCTGGGTCGCCGCCTTCATCGATCCTCAGGCGCAGTAGCCGGCGATATAGGCGTCCTGCGTCGGCAGGCTCTCCGCCGCCTGTCGGACTGCGCCGCGCAGCCGCTGCAGGCCGGCGGCGACGCGGCCGGCGTCCTCGGCCGCGGCCAGGGCGTGGATGTGGCGCGGCTCGACCCGCTGGCCCAGATAGACCGCCGCCCAGGAGGGATACCGGAACAGGCCCTCGTCATAGGTCTGAACCACCCCCTTCTCGCGGAACAGTTCGACCTTCTCGGCCAGGCTGTCCGGCGGCGGCGTCTCGCGCACCGCGCGCCAGAAGGGCGCGTCTTCCCGCTCGGTCGCCGCATAGTGCAGGATGATGAAGTCGCGGATGCGCGCGTATTGGGCATCCATCTGGCGGTTGAACTCCCGCGCCGCCGCCGTGTCGCGCGGCCCGGACGGCCACAGCTCGACCAGCTTCGAGATCGAGGCCTGGATCAGATAGATGCTGGTCGATTCCAGCGGCTCGATGAAGCCCGAGGCGAGCCCGACAGAGACGCAGTTGGCGATCCAGTTCCGCGTCCTCTGGCCCGCCTGGAAACGCAGGTGGTTGGCCGGCCGCAGCGCCTCGCCTTCCAACAGGCCCCTCAGCCGCGCCTCCGCCGCCTCGGCCTCCAGAAAGGCGCTGGAATAGACATAGCCGTTGCCGACCCGGTGCTGCAGCGGAATGCGGAAGCGCCACCCCGCCTCCAGCGCCTGCGCGCGGGTGAAGGGCGCGGTGGGGCCCTCGCCGGCGACGCACGGGATGGCCACGGCCCGATCGCACGGCAGCCAGTGCGACCAGTCGGTGTAGCCGCCCTTCAGCGTCTGTTCGATCAGCAGCCCGCGGAAGCCCGAACAGTCGATGAAGAGGTCGCCCGCGACCTCGCGCCCGTCCTCCAGCGTCACCGATCGGAGGGTCCCCGCCTCGCCGTCCTGCGCCACCGCGGTGATCCGGCCGTCGATCCGCGTCACGCCCCGCGCCTCGGCGAAGCGCCGCAGAAAGCCCGCATAGAGGGTGGCGTCCAGGTGATAGGCGTAGTCGAAGGTCGACAGGATCGAGCGCGCATCCTCGGCCGGCGGCCCGAAGCGCCCGGCGCGCGCCGCGACGATCGGCAGGGCGTAGTCGTCCAGCGATCCTACGTCGCCGGCCTGCCGACCGCGCAGCCAGTAGTGATGGAAGGGAACCGCGCCGCCGGGCGCGCCGTAGTCGCCGAAGGGATGGAAATAGCTGTCGCCGATCCGCGCCCAGTCGTCGAAACGGATGGCCAATTTGAAGGTGGCGCGGGTCGCCCGCATGAACTCGGCCTCGTCCACGGCCAGGCGCCGGTTGAAGTCGCGGATGTGCGGCAGGGTGGATTCGCCCACGCCGACCGTCCCGATCTCGCTGGACTCAATCAGGGTGACGCGCACCCCGGCGGGGGCGATCATCACCGCCAGGGCCGCCGCGCTCATCCAGCCGGCGGTTCCGCCGCCGACGATGACCACATCCCTGATGCCAGCGTCCCGCCCTGCCTGACCCGCCATCTCCGACCTTTTTGTCTGACTTTTCCCCATCTATGACCCACCTCGAAGGGCGCGCCAAGCCGTCGGGCAGGATGGGATGTACGGCCGGCCTGCGTTAGGCCGAAGCGACGGCAAGCCGATAGGGGATCAAGCGCGGTCGCTCTAGATGCTGAACTCGTCGGCCGGATCGGCGCGGTCCAGCCATTCCACGATCCGCTCGGCCGCCTGCTCGGCCGACATGACCGAAGTGTCGACGCGGATCTCGGGGGCTTCCGGCGCCTCGTAGGGGCTGTCGATGCCGGTGAAGTTCTTCAGCTCGCCCGAACGGGCCTTGCGGTAGAGGCCCTTGACGTCTCGGGCCTCCGCGACGGCGAGCGGGGTGTCGACGTGGACCTCGACGAACTCGCCCTTGGCCATCAGCTCGCGCGCCATGCGGCGCTCGGCCCGGAAGGGGGAGATGAAGGCGGTGATGACGATCAGGCCGGCGTCGGCCATCAGGCGCGCCACCTCAGCGACGCGGCGGATGTTCTCGACCCGATCTTCTTCGGTGAAGCCCAGGTCGCGGTTCAGGCCGTGCCGCACGTTGTCGCCGTCCAGCAGATAGGTGTGGCGGCCGTCGGCGTGCAGCCGCTTCTCCACCAGGTCGGCGATGGTCGACTTGCCGGCGCCGGACAGGCCGGTCAGCCAGATGACCCGCCCCTTCTGGTTCTTGATCGCGGCGCGGGCGGCCTTGTCCACCGACAGGTCCTGCCAGTGGATGTTGTGCGCCCGGCGCAGCGCGAAGTGCAGCATCCCGGCGCCGACCGTGCGGTTGGAGATGCGGTCGATCAGGATGAAGCCGCCCAGGTCGCGGTTGGCCGCATAGGGCTCGAAGGCGACGGGGGCGTCCAGCGACAGGTTGCAGACGCCGATCTCGTTCAGCTCCAGCCGCTTGGCGGGGCGCTGCTCGAGCGTGTTCACGTCGACCTTGTGCTTGGGCTCGGTGATGGTCGCCCCCACCAGCCGGGCGCCGATCTTGAGCAGATAGGGCCGGCCCGGCAGCATGGCGTCCTCGTCCATCCAGACCAGGGTCGCCTCGAACTGGTCGGCGGCCTCGGGCGGCGCGTCGCCGGCGGCCAGCAAGTCGCCGCGAGAGACGTCGATCTCGTCCGCCAAGGTCAGGGTCACGGACTGGCCGGCGACAGCCTGGGCCAGGTCGCCGTCGGCGGTGACGATGCGGCCGACGCTGGAGGTCTTGCCCGACGGCAGGACGCGGACCGGGTCGCCGGGGCGGACGGTTCCCGCCGCGATCAGGCCGGAGAAGCCGCGGAAGTCCAGGTTCGGCCGGTTGACCCACTGCACCGGCATGCGGAAGGGATCGGCGCGCAGGTCGTCGTCGACCGGCAGGCTTTCCAGCAGCGCCATCAGCGGCGGCCCGGCGTACCAGGGCGCGCGGGTCCCCGGCTCGGTGATGTTGTCCCCGCGCAAGGCCGAGATCGGCACGGCATGGAAGCGCTCAAGCCCGATGCGGTCGGCGAAGGCGCGGAAGTCGGCGACGATCTCGTCGAACACCGCTTGCGACCAGCCCGTCAGGTCCATCTTGTTGACCGCCAGGATCACGTGGCGGATGCCCAAGAGACTGACCAGATAGGCGTGCCGCCGGGTCTGGGTCAGCACGCCCCGGCGCGCGTCGATCAGGATCACGGCTGCGTCGGCCGTCGAGGCGCCGGTGACCATGTTGCGGGTGTATTGCTCGTGGCCCGGCGTGTCGGCCACGATGAACTTGCGCGTCTCGGTCGAGAAGAAGCGATAGGCCACGTCGATGGTGATGCCCTGCTCGCGCTCGGCGGCCAGGCCGTCGACCAGAAGGGCGAAGTCGATGTCCCCGCCTTGCGTGCCGACACGGCGGCTGTCCGCCTCCAGCGCCGCCATCTGATCCTCGAAGATCATCTTGGAATCGTAGAGCAGCCGGCCGATCAGGGTGGACTTGCCGTCGTCCACGCTGCCGCAGGTGATGAAGCGCAGCAGGCTCTTGTGCTGGTGGGCGTCCAGATAGGCGCCGATGTCGGTCGCGATCAGGTCGGACGCTTCGTAGATCTTGGCGGCCATCAGAAATAGCCCTCCTGCTTCTTCTTCTCCATCGAAGCGGACTGGTCGTGGTCGATGACCCGCCCCTGGCGCTCGGACGTCGTGGTCAGCAGCATCTCCTGGATGATCTCGGTCAGGGTCGCGGCGGTGCTCTCCACCGCCCCCGTCAGCGGATAGCAGCCCAGGGTGCGAAACCTGACCGAGCGCACTTTGGGCGTCTCGCCTGGGCGCAGCGGGAACCGCTCGTCGTCGACCATGATCAGGGCCCCGTCGCGCTCCACCACCGGCCTTGGCTCAGCCAGGTACAGCGGCACGATGGGGATGTTCTCCAGGTGGATGTATTGCCAGACGTCCAGCTCGGTCCAGTTGGAGATGGGGAAGACGCGGATGCTCTCGCCCGGCCGCTTGCGAGTGTTGTACAGCCGCCAGAGCTCGGGTCGCTGGTTCTTGGGATCCCAGCGGTGCTCCGCGGTGCGGAAGGAGAAGATGCGCTCCTTGGCCCGCGACTTCTCCTCGTCGCGCCGGGCGCCGCCGAAGGCCGCATCGAAGCCGTGCAGGTTCAGCGCCTGCTTCAGCCCCTCGGTCTTCCACAGGTCGGTGTGCAGCGCCGAGCCGTGCTCGAACGGATTGATCCCGCGCGCCACGGCGTCGGGGTTCTTGTGCACCAAGAGGTCGAAGCCCAGTTCGGCGGCCATCCGTTCGCGCATCTCGTACATGGCCCGGAACTTCCACGTCGTATCGACGTGCAGCAGCGGAAACGGCGGGCGGGACGGATAGAAGGCCTTTCGCGCCAGATGCAGCATCACGGCGGAATCCTTGCCGATCGAATACAGCATCACCGGCCGCTCGGCCTCGGCCGCCACCTCGCGCATGATGTGGATGCTCTCGGCCTCCAGGCGCTGGAGATGGGTCAGGCGCTCGCCCGACAGGGCGGCCGGTTCCAAGGAGGCGTCAAACATGGAAGGCAAGGCGTTCGCTCGTTCAAAGGCGGCCTAGTCACCGCAAAGCCTGGTCGGACGCAAACGATGGATACTATGAGCGCGGCTCAGAAATCATACTCATCCTGGCGCGCTCGCGATCCCCTGCCCGGTTCCGCGCGATGCCGGCGCTTATCAATCCCGCAACAGTTCGTTGACCCCGGTCTTGGCGCGGGTCTGGGCGTCCACCCGCTTGACGATGACGGCGCAGTATAGCGACGGCCCGCCGTTCGCGTCCGGCAGCGATCCCGGCACGACGACCGAATAGGCCGGCACCTCGCCCCGGAAGACCTCGCCCGTCGCGCGATCGACGATCTTGGTCGAGGCGGACAGATAGACGCCCATGGCCAGGACCGCGCCCTCGCGCACGATGACGCCCTCGGCCACCTCGGCGCGCGCGCCGATGAAGCAGCCGTCTTCGATGATGGTGGGGTTGGCCTGCAGCGGCTCCAGCACGCCGCCGATGCCCGCGCCGCCCGACAGGTGGACGTTCTTGCCGATCTGGGCGCAGGAGCCGACGGTGGCCCAGGCGTCGACCATCGACCCCTCGTCGACATAGGCGCCGATGTTCACAAAGGACGGCATCAGCACCACGTTCTTCGCGATGTAGGCGCCCTGGCGGACGATGGCCCCGGGCACGGAACGGAAGCCGGCGGCTTGGTAGTCCGCGGCGGCCCAGTCGCCGAACTTGTTCGGCACCTTGTCCCAGTAAGGCCCGATCCCCGGGGCGTGGCTGGTCGGCCCCCGATCGCCGGCGCGCATGATCTGGTTGTCATTCAGGCGGAAGGACAGCAGCACGGCCTTCTTCAGCCATTGATGCGTCGTCCAGACGCCGTCGGCCCCGCGCGAGGCGACGCGCGCCTGGCCGGAATCGAGCAGGGTCAGGGCGGTCTCCACCCCGTCGCGGACCTCGCCGTGGGTGGCGGCCGAGACGCCGACGCGCTCTTCCCAGGCCGCCTCGATGACGGATTCCAGATGCGACAGGTCGGTCATGCGGCGTCCTTGAAGGTCACGGAGGAAAGAAAGTCGAGAAGATCGGGGGCGACATGGTCGATGTGATCGCCGATCGCTTTGCCGTGCCCGTCGCCGATCAGGATGGTGGCCATGCCCATCGCCTTGGCCGGCTCCAGGTTCCTGGGGGTGTCTTCGAAGAAGGCGGCGGTGCGCGGCTCGAAGCCGAACCGCTCGATCACACGGCGGAAGGTGGACGGCGCGGGCTTGGGCGTCAGGTCGCCGTCCTCGATGGCGAAGACGGCCTCGAAGCAGTCGGCGATCCCGACCCGGTCCAGCACGCGGCGCGCATAGTCGCGCGCGCCGTTGGTGAAGACGATGCGGCGGCCCGGCAGCCGCTTCAGCTGTTCGGCCAGACGCGGATTGGGCTCCAGCCCGTCCAGCGGCACGTCGTGCACGACCTGCAGGAAATGCTCCGGCTCGATGGTGTAGTTGGCCATCAGCCCGGCCAGGGTCGTGCCGTGCTCGTCCAGAAACTGACGTTGCAGCACCCGAGCCTCTTCCGGCTCCAGCCCGACCGCCTCGACGACATAGGCGTTGATGCGCGCCTGGACGAGCGTCATCAGCCCCTGCTCGCGCGGATAGAGGGTGTCGTCCATGTCGAACACCCAGGTCCGCACATGGGACAGGTCGATCAAGACGCCTTCACCAGGGTGCCGCAGCCGAACTCGGTGAACAGTTCGACCAGCATGGCGTGCGGCCGACGGCCGTCCAGGATGACCACGGCCTCGACCCCGGCGCGCACGGCGGCCATGGCGGTCTCCAGCTTGGGGATCATGCCGCCGGTGGCGACGCCGTCGTCGATCAGCGTCTGGGCTTCTTCCAGGGACATCTGCCGGATCAGCTCGCCGTTCGCGTCCTTCACCCCCGCCACGTCGGTCAGCAGCAGCATCCGCTTGGCGTTCAGCGCGCCCGCCACCGCGCCAGCCACGGTGTCGGCGTTGACGTTGTAGGTCTGGCCGTCCTCGGCCACGCCGATGGGGGCGATGACCGGCACCCAGTCCTCGGTCTCAGAGGCCAGCAGCCCGGCGATCAGCTTGGGATCGACCTTGGTCGGTTCGCCGACGAAGCCCAGGTCGACTTCGTGCTCGATCATGCTGTCCGGATCACGCTTGGTCCGACGCGTCTTCTCGACCGTCAGCAGGCCGGCGTCCTTGCCCGACAGACCGACGCCGCGCACGTCGGCCTCCTTGCCCGCCATGGTGATCCAGTGGGCGATCTCCTTGTTGACCGCGCCGGACAGCACCATCTCGGCGACGCCCATGGTGTCCGCGTCGGTGACGCGCAGGCCGTCAACGAAGCTGGACTTCACGCCGGCCTTCTCCAGCATGGCGCTGATCTGCGGCCCGCCGCCGTGCACCACGACCGGGTTCACTCCCATCAGCTTCAGCAGCACCACGTCGGCGGCGAACTGCTTGGCCACCGCGCTTTCGCCCATGGCGTGGCCGCCGTATTTGATGACCACGGTCTCGCGATCATAGACCTGGATATAGGGCAGCGCCTCGGCGAGCGTCTTCGCCGTCTCCCAGCTGCGTTCCTCGGACTGGCGTTCGGTTTCCTTCATCACCGGCGCGAGATAGCGGGGGACAGGCGCGGTGTCACGCAGGAAGGACCGCTGTGCTTCGAGAGGACGCGCGTACTTAGGTCTAGGCTGGGTCCTGGTGGGCGGTGAGGCGCCCCCTCTGGTTCCTCGATCATTGTGAGAGCCCAGGGGGTGATAGCCGATTTGCGTCGCCGGCGGGAGCAGCCGAGCGGCGGAGCTGATCAAGTTGCACAGCCGAACGGCTGCGGGGTTCAGGCGCACCCGCCCCTGGGGTCAATCCCCGTGCGCCGAGTGCGGCCTGACGTGGTTATAGTCGATGCGCCAGGGCTCAATGACGGCGTGGGCCTCGGCCAGATGGCGAAGACCTCCTCGTCAACCGCTCGCAGCGCCGAAACGTCCAGCATCGACTCCGCCAACAGCTTCTTCCACCGCCGGTTCTCGTCTTCCAGCGCCTTTAGCTTCTGGGCGTCCGACACCGACATGCCGCTGTACTTCGCTTTCCACCGATAGAAGGTCTGCTCGCTGGTCCCATGCCGCCGACATACCTCCGCCGTGGGGGTTCCGGCCTCCTGCTCGCGCAGCACGCCAATGATCTGCGCCTCGTTGATCTTGCCCTTCTTCACGTCCGTCTCCTTGATGAAACGGACTTTCACTCAAAATGGGGGATCAGGAAGGGGGCGCCCTCAGATGCCCCCTCTCCAACGTATGACAATCCTCGCTCGCGTTCGGGCCTCATTTGTGGATGCCTGTCGCTGATCACGACTGGATGATGTAAGGGCCGTTCCGCTGGCATTTCGCAGCGAGGCAGCGGAGATTTTGCATGGCTCGAGCCTGTATCGATGGCTGGAACCTTTCGCTCGCGAAGGGATCCGGCATCGCGACTTACGGTAGAAATCTCGTTCTCGCCCTTGCTGGCATTGGCGCGGACGTTGAACTTCTGCATGGCCCAACAATGGCTCCCACGGGGAATTCGTTGTTGAACGAGATCGCACTGACGGACGCACGTCGGTCCAGCCGAAAAGCCAGCTTGTCCAGAGCGCTATCGACGGCCCTGTCCCGCTTCGGCCGCGTCGTCGGGCCTGTGCGTCAGAGTGGTTTGGTGATCGGCCGCGACGACGCCCTGCCAATCCACCGCCATTGGGCGGCGCACGATCTGTTCTCGACCGCCAACCGCGCGCACAATGTCTATGGCACTTTTACGCCTTTAAGCTTCAAGAGATTGGATAGCGTTTATGGCGCCCCGGACGTCATGCATTGGACCACGCCGCTGCCCCTGTATGCCCGAAGTTCGGCTAATATTTACACGATTCACGACCTAATCCCGCTGAAACTGCCGCACACGACGCTGGACGACAAGAAACGCTATCACGGCTTGATGAGTCGTATAGTACGAAGTGCCGATCTGTTGCTGACTGTCTCGGAGACCACGCGGAATGACTTAGTCACCATGATCGGTGCGGACGAACGCAAGGTGATCACTACTTATCAGGCAGTCGCGGTGCCCAAGGGCGAACAAAAGTCGACGGATGACTTGGCGAATGAGTTGGCCACGCTTCATGGCCTCGAATTCAAGGGGTACTTCCTCTTTTTTGGTGCGGTGGAGCCTAAGAAAAACGTGTCGCGACTGATACAGGCCTATCTTGATAGCCGTACAACCACTCCCCTGGTTATCGTGACGGGCCGAGACTGGCTGGCTCAGGAAGATCTCGCACTACTGTTACATGCCTCCGAAAGCAGCAGCGGCATCCGCCGCATCGACTATTTGCCGGCCGCGCTTTTGCAAAATCTTATCCGCGGCGCGAAGGCAACGTTGTTTCCATCCCTCTATGAAGGATTCGGTCTGCCGATCCTTGAATCCATGATGGCCGGAACAGCGGTCATGACCGCCAATGTCTCGGCGACGGCGGAGATGGCGGGCGAGGCGGCGCTCACTGTGGATCCTCGAAGCATCGAGTCCATCCGGACAGCCATCGTCGAATTAGACAGCGACGACGACAGACGCGCCGCGCTGGAAGCCGCAGGGCGTCTGCGCGCCGACGCTTTTTCTCTGGACGCCTATCAAGACCGGCTGCGACAGGCCTACAAGACGCTTGGACTTTCATGACGGCTCTCTACCTCCCGACCGACGCGTCGCGCGGCGTGGGTATCCTCGTCACGCCCGGTGCCGACACCGGCTCATGGCTTTCCAAGGCACGCGCCTATCAGGAGAAGGCTGAAAGTACGGTTCAGATCAGCCTGTCAGTCGATGACGCTCTGATGATGGACGTAGATGACTGGCTTGTTGTGCTGACCGACACCTCAGAAGCCCGGCCGGAGTTCCGTGCGAACCAAACGCGGGATTTATCGAGACTGTTCTCGCGATCCGCGGAGAGGGGCGGCGTCTGCCATATTCTGGGCGAGGGCCAAACTTCGGGCGCGGTGAAAGCCGCCACGGACGCGCTTCTTCAGGGCGTCAGAACGACGCGTCGGCCGGTGAGCGAGGCGGTTCAAGCGCTTGCACTATTCGACGTCTCCAAGCCTTTGACGCTTATCCCCTTCGGTCTGCTGCGGTTAAATGAGAAAAGGCTGCTCGTCGATCACGTCTTTCCCGCCTTCGACCTCTCGGGCCGACCAGACGTTCTGGCCTGGGGGCCGCATATGATGCTGCCTTCTGGCCGATGGCGGCTGTCCATCGGTTTCGAAGTGGATCGGGTCGCAGCGGCTCAAAGTCTGGCGTTCGAATGGGGCGATCTGGAGGGGCATGAACGGCACGAAGTGTCGCTTGGTCGCGCGGGACGTTATGACTTCGCCGTGGACAGGGTTTGGACCTCTCCCGCCGTCGCCGAGTTTCGCGTGTCTGCGGCTCACGCTGTTTTCGCCGGCAGGATACGGCTGATTTCGGTCGCAATCGGCCGAACGCCGACTTCAGACGCTCAAGCAGCTCTCAACCAACTGTAAACATCAATCGCTTCGGTGACGTCGGCGAAGAACTTCACCTGACCGCTTTCGATGATCAGCGCACTGGAGCAGACGCTGGCGACGGAATTCATGTCATGGGACGCCATGATGAAAGCTCGGTCGGCACGGCGGGTGAACAGCTCGTCGGCGCATTTGGCGGCGAAGCGCGCATCGCCGACCGCGATGAGCTCGTCGATCAGATAACAGTCGAAGTCGATCGCCAACGAAAGGCCGAACGCGAGACGCGCCCGCATGCCCGATGAATAGTGTTTCACCGGCTGCTTTAGCTCCAGACCTAATTCCGCGAAGCTTTCAACCCGCTCCAGAACAGCAGAATAGTCGCTGTCGTAAACACGCGAGAGGAAGCGAATATTGTCCAAACCGCTGAGACTGCCCTGAAACCCTCCACCAAATCCGATCGGCCATGAAGGCCGCACGTTCCACCTCAGCTGCCCTTCCGACAATGGCAGCACGCCGCCCAGAATCTTGATGAAGGTCGACTTGCCTTGGCCGTTGCGGCCCAGAACCGCCAGACGGTCGCCCTGTTTCAGTTCGAAGTCGAGATCGCGAAACAACCAGCGTTCTCCGGCGCCACGGCTTGCTGGAAAGGCCTTGCCAAGACCGCGCACGCTGAGCGCCGCCTGTTGGGGCGTCGCCACTGGTTCTGGCACGGCAACCACCGTCATCCTTGGCTATGTTCTCTGAGACCGGCGACCACGAGAACGCCCATGCCGTAAAGGATCAGAAGGCTGGCGAAGACCGTCAGGATCGCCAGCAGCCGCTTTGGCTGAGAGGAATCGGTCGGCAGGTTAGGACGCACGACACGTTCTAGAAACAGGCGTTGGCTGCGGGCATCGGATTCGGAACGATCAAGCATCGCTCTGGCAGAACCTAGCGCCTTGTCGGCATACTCTCGGTCCAGAGCGAGGGCCTCGTAGGTTTCGAGCTTCGGCGCGAGCGAGTCGGCAGCGCCCGCCATCTTGGCTTGTTCGGCGGCGATCTGACGTTCAAATGCAGCGATACGGCTGTCTAGCGCCGCCAGCCTCGGACTTTGAGGCGCTTCGGACGATAGTTGTGACCGTTCCGCAAGCAGATTGGCGACCGTGCCGCGTAGATTGCCGATCAGCTCCATGTTCTCGACCGCCGCCTTGGCCGGATCGAGCAGGCCTTCGCGGTTTCGGAAGGTCGTCAGACGCACTTGGGCGGCGGTCAGGCGGGCTTCCGCATCGGCGACGTCGCGACGAGCATCGCGTATCGCGCCCTCGTCGGCCCTGGCGTTCAACTGGTTGACCAGACGCTCGCCGCCGTCGAGCAGGGCGCTTGCCAAGGCTTGGGCATCCTGCGGCCGGAAGGCCCTGACCCGCAGGGTGCTAAGGCCGGTGGAAGAATCATATCCTACCGTCACGAAACGCCCCAATCCCTCATGGAGACTATCGAACGACTGACCTTCCCAAGGGCGCGGATAACGCGACAAAGCATCGACGCCAGGGCGCCCTAGAATCGCGCGCACGTCCAGCTTGCTGCGAAGATCTTCCAGCGCATTGCGCGAGCGGATGTATTCGTGGACCGCATAGGCGTCCGTCTGGTTCGTGGACAAGCCCACGCCCTGGAGAGCCACGCCCAGGCTGGACGGCTGCTCCTGCGCCTTAGACCGCACCACGAAACGCGCTTCCGACGTGTACTGGGGCGAGGCGATTAGCAGATAGTAGATAGCCACCAACACCGTGGGGGCGACCACCACGACAAGGAAGGAAATTGGAATCTTCTTCATATAGCGCCGCCAGGCCGGCGTCGTGTCGGCCTTCTCGGCATAGTCGCCGACGCCACGGTAGTTCAGGATTGGCTTGTTCATCTCGATTTCCAGAAACAGTCGCGCCGCCTTATTCCATTTCCAGATGATGTTTGGCGCGCGCCAAAAGCACCAGACCGACAAAATTCAGGCCGACCGCCCAGGCGAAGGCGTAGCCCGCGTCGTAATAGGTCGGCGTGAACTCTCCGAACATACCGGCACGGACCATCTCTACCGTGTGTGGGATCGGCACCTTCAACAAGAGGTCGCGATAATTCTGGGGTAGCCAGGCCATCATGGTGAAAACGCCCGAAAGCGGGATCATCGCATATTGAAGCACCGGCGAGACACGCTCGAACAACTCGTAACGCAGCGCTAAGCCGGCAAAGACAAAACTGATCCCGCACCCCATGAAGGCTAGCAGGAACCAGCCGCAATAGAAGAGAAGCAAGTCGTGTGGGAGATTGACCTGCCGGATCGCTAGCATCGCGAGGTAGACAACAAAGAATGCCATGGTGTTGCCGGCGATCTCCAGCCCACACCTAGACAGATACAGATGCATCACCTTGACTGGGCGGTGATAGAGCAGACCGCCGTTCGCCTGAAGCGCATTCATGTTTGCGCCCACCAGATGCCGCAGTAGCAGCAGACACATGTAACCGGTCATGATGAATGGAGCGATCCGCACGCCGTGCTCGTAGGCAGGCTTGATCAGTGACCACATGATGATCACGCCAAAGCAGAACAGCAGCGGTTCGCCTATCAACCACAATGCTCCCAACCCCTGACGACCGTAACGTGTGACGGTCTCGCGCATCATCAAGGCGCCGATGATGCGGATGTGCGACTCGAAGGAGTTATCCGTTGCGATCAAGAGGCGTCTCGCAACTCAAACAGGGCGTCAGGGTTCTGGGGCCAGTAGCGTAGTGCTTGCTGGTAGTAGGCACGAGCGCCGCTGAGGTCGCCCGCAAGCTTGGTGGCGTGACCGAGGTGCAGATAGGCGTCGCTGTTCAACGGTTCCTGATCTGCAGCCCGCCGATACATCTGCGAAGCCGCATCGATCTTGCCTTGCTCCTTCAGGGTATGGCCGATCTGGATCATCAAACGCGTATCGCAAGGACGCTCCTGAAGCAGAGCCCGATAGCGCCCTTCGGCCACGCGCCATTTATGCGCAGAGAAGGCGGACTGCGCCGAACGCAGCCGTTTACCGTAGAACCAGCGCGCCAATTTCGTACCCGCCTTGCCCGGCTTCGGGCGCTCCGGACGCGCTTCCGGTATTGCAAGGCCGAGATCGCCGAGACCGTCCTCGGCCGGGCCAAAAGTGGGATCCATCGTCAATGCGGCGCCGAAAATCTCGGCGGCAAGATCGCGGTCGCCTGTATTCTTTAAAAGATGACCGAGATGCAGGCAGGTATCGACATCCGACGGCGTCAGGGAGAGGGACTTGAAATAGGCGGCTTTGGCCTCCTCGAACTCGCCGTTCTCCTTGAGCATATGGCCGTATTGCTTCCAAGCCGAAGCCTTGCGCGGCTTTACGGCGACATAGGCTGCGTAGGCGTCGCGCGCGCGCGACCAGTCGCGGGCCGATTTCGCCTTTCGCGCCGCGGCCAGCAGAGCGGAAGCGTCCGACTTGGACTGCGACACGCTTGCTATGGCAACTGCCGCAGGGGGGGCGTTTGCCGATTCAACGCTCGTCCCGACCGGAGCAGTGAGGGCAGTAATCTGGGCGGGGGGAGATGATCTCGCTTCAGACGGAACGCCCCTCAGCGCCCGCCTGTGACGCGCGGCTGCCGCTTGAAGTTCGACTTCCAGCGCGTCGCGTTCCGCGCTGAGGGCTTGAATGCGAGCGATATCCTCAAGACGTCGCCGTTGCGCGGTTCGTGTTTTTCGCTGTTCGTCATGAAGGGCGCTTCGCACTCGGCGCAGTTCGGTCATTTCAACCGCGACCGCATCAAGAGCTTGTATCAGGCCGGTATGGGCCTTATCTTGCCGCCTCCCCAATGCCTCGATGGCCTTGCTTAACGTCCCAATATCATGGGCGCTCTTGGTCGCTAGGCGCACCAGAGCTTCTCTGGATACATCGGCATTATCGCTTACAGCAGCGGTCAAAGCTTCAAGATGCTCATGTGTTTCGGCCTGACGGGTCTCGGCTTTGACCGCCAACTCCTCAAGCGTATGCAGACGTTGTTCAAGAAGCGTCACGCGCTGGCCGATCTCACCCAGGGCGAGGGATGACCCGGCTCGAGACCCCGCCACGCGACGCATCGTATCCACAGGGTTTACGCCAGCGGCAGAGTTTGTATCGACCATATCCATCCCGCAGACTTAAAGGCGGCTATTACGCTTCACCGGGTGCCTTGGAAAGCTCTGCTTTTGCAAGACTTCCGGGCCGAGCGAGAAGAATGTTCGCCGTTTCCATCTCCAACAGAGTGTCGATGTCGCATCCCGACAAGGCGCCCGTGCGCTCGTCGATCAAGGCGATGTCCGACAGCCCGTGAAGAGCGAAATCTCCGAACCAGTCCTGCGATGACACGCCGGTTCGCGCCAGATGGCACGCGGCGAACTCGGCGACCACCAAGATGTCGGGAGACTCGCCGCAAACTCGCGCCATCCCCTTGGCGACCTCGTTTTCCCAGCCTTCGGCGTCGATCTTAACCAAGGACACGAGCTGCCCCGGCGTGACGATGTCGTCTAGAGACGAAACAGGAACATCCATCTTGCCAAGTTGAGGGCCCTCCTGTGCGGCCAAGCTGCCGAGCATGCTGTTGGAGCCGAAGAAATAATGGGCGCGCCCCGCTTTTGCGCCTCCCGCTACTACATGAAGGCTGAAGCGATCGCTGAAACCGTTCGTCAGCAGCGTCCGGCGTGCAGCCTCCGCCGACCGGGGGTTGGGCTCGACAAGAATGACATGGCCCATCGCACCGACATGGCGGGCCAGCTCCACGCCGATCAGGCCGATATGAGCCCCCACATCGACTACCACATCGCCTGGCTTCACTGCGCGCTTCAAAAGCGTCTGAACGCCGGGTTCGTGGCCGCTGACGCCATCCGCCAAGTGTAGAATGGAGCGGAACTCCTCGGCGCCTGCCACGGCCCACCCGTTCGAACGACGGATTGCGACGAAATCGTCGTCCAACGGCACGATCTGGCGCTGAAGGCCCGCCAACACCATATCCTGCAGATTGGCTAGACGGCCTTCGATCAGAACAAGCCGAGCTTCCAAGGACGCGCCGTCTGTCGTCATGTCGCGATCTTCCCTGAAATCGCTGCTTCGGAATATGCCGCCGCCACCTGATTCCATCCGTAGGCCGCGATGCGGTCCAGACAGGCCTTCTGGACGTCGAGCACTGTATCGCGATCTTGCAGAGTCGAAAGAATCAGATCGCGCAGTTTGCGACTGTCGTTCGGATCGAAGACGAACGCTGCCAAACTCGGCTCCTCGACGACGAGTTCGCGCAGGTGCGGTCCGTCCGCCATGAGACATGGCGTTTCTACGCTCACGGCCTCATAAAAGGGGAAAGGCCCCAGTCCGCCTTCGAAGATGGACGGGTGCACCGTAACCGCCGCGCAGTGGTAGAAGGCGGCGTGAACGTCGCGAGGCAGGTCGGTCATGGATACGACGTCGCCCGCCATCTGGTCGTATTCCAGTTGGTTGGGCAGCGGTGTCCAGGTGGCGCCGAAATGCAGTGGGGCCGTCATAAACAGCTTCAGGCTGCGCCGCTCGTCACGCACGAGCGCCCGTACCGCTTCCGCTACAAGCCGGATATTCTTGGTCACGCGGTCCTGGGTTGAGACGGCGACATAATCGACTTCCTCGAAAGGAAAGTCCGCCAGCTGAGACCAGCCGCGCTCGCGGGCGTGACTCCTCAGAAGATCGGCGGCGGTCGATCGGCTCTTCTCCGTCGCGCCCTTTTTGGCATAGGGCGCCAGATGCGACAGATTGGGCGGCGCGTGCGGCACGACGTGAATTTTATCTCTTGGCACGCCAAACAGAAGCCCGGCCTGATCGTCCGCGACGTGGTTCGAGAAGGTCACGACCCGATCCGAGCCGTCGAGTAGGGCTTGGACCTGTTGACGCCACCTCAGGTGATAGCCGTTGGGGCCCCATGCCCCGGGATCAGGAACAGGGAAGGCCACCGGTATGCCGTCTGGAAAGATGGTAGCGACCGGCGCGTCAAGAAGCAGGGCGTGCCGGAAATAGGGGAATAGCACGATCCAGCCGTTCACCTTCACGACCGCATTGGCGAACTTGGCCTGACCCTCGAAATCGTCCGCAGCGAGCTTCATCTCTGGCGGGGGAGAATGCAGTACATAGTCCACGCCCTCAACGGCCTGTAGCGCGGCCAGATCTTTGCGGGCTTCGGCGCGGACGCCGTCGGGCAGCACAATGTGGAAGACATAAGTCCTCCCGCTGGCCACCCCCTCAATCATGAAGCCGAGAAGCCGGGTCATCCCCTCGTTGGCCCACCGTGCGCCGACCGGCCATTCCGTCCAGACGCCGACCGGAATGCGGGCGACGGCCTTGTCCGGTTTCGAGGGCGCGCTCATGCGGCGGCCGGCCCGTCGAAGCCGGCGGCGGCGTCGGCATAGGCCTGAGCCACCGCCGGCCAGCCGCGCTTGCGGCGGCGTTCATAGGCGGGGCGCTGGAGATTCACCGCCGCCTCCGGATCCTTCAGCACCTCCAGCACGAGCTTGCGCATCGCCGAGATGTCGTAGGGATCGAAGGTCAGGGGTTCCAGCTCGGGCGCCGTCTCCATCAGTTCACGGACGTGGGGTCCTACACCCATGATGCAGGGTGTGCCGACGCTAACCGCCTCGTAGAAGGTCAGGGTGCCGACGATGCCCTCGTAGAAGGTCGGGTGGATGGTGAGGGCGGCGCAGTGGAAGAGCGCCGCATGGACGTCGCGCGGCACATCGGGCATCGAGACGATGTCGTGCTGCATCTGATGATCCGCGACCAGGCCGGGGAAGAGGGTCCAGTTCGCGCCGTGATGCAGGGGCGCCGTCGTGAACAGCTTCAGGTTTATGCGTTCGTCGCGCACGAGGCGTCGTACGACCTCGGCCGCGCGCCCGACATTCTTCGTGACCCGATCCTGGGTCGCCACCATAACGAAAGGGATCTCCTCGAATGGGAAGGCGCGCAGATAATCCAGCCCCTTGGTCGCCGCATAGTCGCGCAGGATGTTGGCTGCCAGACGCAGGGTCTCGGGCGTCTTCTTCCGGTCCTTGATGAAGGGAAGGATCGGCGCGAGGTCCGGCGGCGCGTGTGGCACGACGCGGATCACGCTTTCGTCCAGCCCCAACAGTTTTACGCCGTGGCGACGCGCGACATGTTTGGAGTGGGCGATTACGGCCTGACCGTCCAACAGCGTTTCGCGGGCGATCTGCTTCCACTGGACCCACTCGCCTTGAGGGCTCCAGTAGTGGTTGTAGTCCCAGCCGATGGGGAAATCGTACGGAATGGCGTCCGGCAGAAGTACCGCCTTGCGGCCGTTCAGCAGGCGCGAGCCCGTGAAATGAGGGAAGGTGTTGATCCAGCCGGCGACGTCTATCTGAGTATTGGCATAAGCCGCCATCGAGGCAGCGACGGCGGATTTGCCGGAAATCGGACCGTTCTGCTTGACCCAATCAGCCTCGAAGGCTGCGGTCGGTTCGTCGACGATCCAGTCCACGCCCTCCTTGGCGATCAGGGTGCGCAGGTCGTCGCGCACGGTCTCCGCCATGCCTCGCGGCACCAGAACCCGGAAGGTGTAATCGCCCGTCTCCGCTCCGCCCTCGATGAGGAAGCCGACGATGCGCGAAATGCCCTCGTTGGCCCACCGGGCGCCGGGAGGCAGTTCGCTCCAGACGCCGATCGCGGTTCGATTTCCATCACGCACCGGGACGCCTCCAGAGACGTTCGACCACGGAAGACCAGTCGCGCGTGTCGTCTTGCGGCGCTGGACCCGAAGCGGGAGCCGATGCTGCGCTCGACAAGGCCTGCTTCAAGGCGTCGGCGATCAGCCCGGCTTCTGAACGGTCGTAGAAAAAGGCCTTGACGCCAAGCTCCTGGACCAGCCGCTCCGCCTGCGGATAGCGCAGGCCGACATAGGGGACGCCAGTCTGCGCCGACCGAAGTACGCCTTCGGCCTCTCCATCCGCCAGGGCGCTGGACCAGACCAGTTTCGCGCGCGACAGGGCGCGGGCCAGTTCCCGTTCGTCGACGACGGTCTCGCACGAGATCGTCTCGGCCGCCCGACGGGTGCGCGCCGGCGCAGCCGACAAGGTCAGCTGTCCGTCCTCGGGATCGAAACCGTAGGCCTGTTCGCCGCAAACCGTGATCTGGGCGTCCTCGCCTTCCGATCTCAGGATGCGAACGGCTTCCAGCGCGACGGCAGGATCGTGTCCCGCATAGGGTTCGGCCAGCCACAACAGATCGATCGGGGCGCCCGCGGAGCGCCTGGAGGCATCATCCAAGGCCGGTTTCAGCTGAGGCGCGATGACGATACGATCTCGGCGCACTCCGGCGTAGCCCGAGATGTCGTCGTTCGTGGCCGCCTGGGTGGAGAAGACGCACTCGGCCTGACGCCATAGGCGGAAGGCATGATCCTGGCGCCGCCAGAAGATGTGGTCGAGGCCCGACGCGAATGCGGTCGGCACATAGCGCTGCGCCAGATCGCGGACGTAGTAGGCGATCGGCTTCAGAGGGGCGACCGCACCCTGGGCGGCGTCCGCGCAGACGATCCAGGCATCGCAATCGACGAAGTTCCAGCCCCAGTCACGGGGCAGCGCGATGTCGGGAATGTCATCCAGGCTGGCCTTCAGATCGGAGAACATTCGCTCCGCCATCGCGGGTTCGACTCGTTCCCAGCCGAGGTGACGAACGACGACGCCGTCGTCTTC
Organism: Pseudomonadota bacterium; assembly: GCA_023451375.1. Classification (GTDB taxonomy): domain Bacteria; phylum Pseudomonadota; class Alphaproteobacteria; order Caulobacterales; family Caulobacteraceae; genus Brevundimonas. The sequence continues at coordinate 16,804 of JAEXZS010000015.1, read as the reverse complement.
CGTCAGCATTTCGGCTTCCTTCCTGCGCCAATCCGCCTCGGCCTCACGAGGCAGGCCGATGGCGACCGTGATCTCGCCGCCATCCGGCGCGCCGGTTTGGCGTAGCGACCGGGCCAACTCCTTTGCGCGCCAGCGCCACCCCAGATCAGGACGTTCGGGGAGAAGTATCGCGATTTTCAAGGGTTGAACCTCGTGCAATGAGAGCCCCGGAATACGTTTCCCTCCCCGTCAAAGCAACGCCAAATGCCGATCTCGACGACCCCGCGCTTGGCGTAGGCCTCGTCAACGTCTAGTAAGTCCTCGCTTTCATGGAGGGCTTGCGTGCCAAGAGCGTTCATCACCGGGATCACGGGTCAGGACGGAGCCTATCTGGCCGAGTTCCTCCTGGATAAGGGCTATCAGGTCTGGGGTCTGGCGCGGCGTTCCAGTTCTGGGGGGCTGCACCTTGATCGTCTTGAGTGGCTCGGCGTCCTCGACCGGATCAATCTGGTGGAAGGCGATCTGGGCGACCTGTCCAGCCTGATGCGCATCATCGCCGACGTCGATCCGGACGAGGTCTACAATCTGGCGGCCCAGTCCTTTGTCGCCACATCCTGGCAACAGCCGCACCTGACCGCCAACGTCACCGGCGTCGGCGTTTTGAACGTGCTGGAGGCGCTGCGTCTGCTCAAGAGCGAAGCGCGCTTCTATCAGGCGTCCTCGTCAGAAATGTTCGGGCTGATCCAGCACGAGAAGCAAAGCGAGACCACGCCCTTCTATCCGCGCTCGCCCTATGCCGTCGCCAAGCTTTACGGCCACTGGATCACCGTGAATTACCGCGAGAGCTTCGGCATGCACGCCAGCTCGGGCATTCTGTTCAACCATGAATCCCCGCTGCGCGGGCAAGAGTTCGTCACCCGCAAGGTCACCGATGGTGTCGCCCGGATCAAACTGGGCCTGACGAAGGAACTGCGTCTCGGCAACATCGAGGCCCAGCGTGACTGGGGCCATGCGCGCGACTACGTCCGCGCCATGTGGATGATGCTGCAGCAGGAAACCGCCGACGACTATGTCGTCGCGACCGGCCAGACGTGGACCGTCAAACATATGGTGGACATCGCCTTCAAACACGCAAGTCTGTCCGTGGAGGACCATCTGGTCATCGATCAGGCCCTGTTCCGTCCGGCCGAGGTCGACATTCTGCTGGGTGACCCCGCCAAAGCCGAGCGCCAGCTGGGCTGGACGCCGACGATCACACTGGAAGACATGATCTGCGAGATGGTGGACGCCGACCTCGCACGGTTGACCCAGAAGCACCGTTAGGAGCCGCCTATTCCTCGCTTGGTGGTCATCGGCGCGGGCGGACACGCCAAGGTCGTCGTCGAACTGGCGAGGTCCTGCGGTTTCGAGGTCGTGGGCTGCTTGGACGCCGACGCCACGCCTCGTCTTGTGGTCGGCGCGCCCGTGATCGGCAAGGATGACATGGCGGCGCATTTGCTTTCGGGCGGCGTAAGCTGCGCCGCCTTGGGCATCGGGAACAATCGCGTGCGGGAACGCATCGGCGCCGAGATGGACGCCCTAGGCTTCGCTCTGCCCGCCTTGATCAGTCCTCGTGCCGTGGTCTCGCCGTCTGCCCTAGTAGAGCACGGAACCATCGTCATGCCCGGAGCCGTCCTCAACGCCGAATGCCGGATCGGGCCGTTCGGCATCGTCAATACGAGCGCGTCCATCGATCACGACTGCCGCCTCGCGACTGCGGTCCATGTCGCGCCGGGCAGCCGCCTCGCCGGCTCCGTCATTGTCGGAGACCGCGCCATGATCGGCGTGGGTTCAGCCGTCGCGCCGGGGGTTTCCATCGGAGCCGACGCCACGCTGGGCGCAGGCGCCACCGCCGTTCACGACATTCCGTCCAATACCATCGCCGTCGGAACTCCCGCGCGTGCAAGAGCAATAAGGTAATCCCATGGACCGCATCGCCGTCGCCGTTCCTCGCCTGTCGGACCGCGAGAAGGCCTACGTCAACGAGGCGCTGGACAGCACCTGGATCTCGTCGCGGGGACCCTTCATCGAGCGTTTCGAGGCCCAGGTCGCCGAAATGGCCGGGACGAAACACGCCATTGCCTGCAACAACGGCACGACATCGCTGCATCTCGCTATGGTGGGGCTGGGGCTGAAAGCGGACGACGAGGTCATCATGCCTTCGCTGACCTATATAGCCACCGCCAACTGCGTCCATTACTGCAACGCTACGCCTGTCTTCGTCGACAATGACCCCCGTACCTTCAACATCGATCCTGCCCGGATCGAAGAGGCGATTACGCCACGAACGAAGGGCATTGTCGTGGTCCACCTCTATGGACAGTCAGCCGACATGGGACCGATCATGGAGATCGCCAACCGCCGCGGCCTGTGGGTGATTGAGGACGCCGCCGAGGCGCACGGCGCAAAGTATCGCGGCCGGCCGGTCGGCGGCATCGGTCAATGCGGCAGCTTCAGCTTCTTCGGCAATAAGATCATCACCACGGGCGAAGGCGGCGCCGTCACGACCAATGACGACGGGCTAGCCGCCCGCATGCGCCTTCTGCGCAGCCAGGGCATGAGCGCCGAGCGCCGCTACTGGCACCCAATGGTCGGCTTCAACTACCGCATGACCAACCTGACGGCCGCCATCGGGGTGGCGCAGATGGAGCGGATCGACGACGCCCTGACACGCCGTGCCGAGATCGCCGCAGCCTATGATGACGCACTGAGCGGATTGACCGGCCAGATCGATCTGCCGTTTACGGCGGACGACTGCGTGCATTCCTTCTGGATGTACACGATCCAGCTGAAGCCGAACGGCAACGTCTCGCGCGACGAGGTGATGGCCCGACTGGATGCGGAAGGGATCGAGACGCGTCCGGTCTTCTACCCGGTGAACGACATGCCGCCCTATTACGATGCGGCCTTGGACGTCCCGAACGCGCGCCTCTGCGCCGCCCAGGGCATCAACCTGCCCACCCACGAATTGCTGTCTTCCGACGATATCCGGCGCGTCGCCGAAACGTTGAAGCGCGCGCTGAACGATTAGAGATTCAGCAGCGTCGGGTCCCCGCCCTGGGCCGCAATGTTCACGCTGATCGCCTTCTCGGCCGCGTAGCGGATCAGGCTGTTCGGACCACCCGCCTTAGGACCGGTGCCCGACAAACCCTCACCCCCGAACGGCTGGACGCCGACCACCGCGCCGGTGATCGAGCGGTTGACGTAGACGTTTCCGGCAGGGACCAGCGACACGACTTCGTCGGCGAAGGCCTCGATGCGGCTGTGTACGCCCAGGGTCAGGCCGTAGCCGCGCGCGGCCAGCTTGCCGGCGACGGTCTTCAGGTCGGACGGGGCATAGCGATAGACATGCAGGATGGGGCCGAACACCTCGCGCTCCAGAAAGTCGGGTGTGGGGATCTCGGCGATGGTCGGGGCGAACAGGTCGCCCTTTTCCGAACCCAGCGCCAGGTCGGCGCGAGCGACGATCTTGGCTTCCTTCGTCAGGCGTTCGACGTGGGCCTCCAGAGCGCGGCGGGATTCCGGATCGATGACTGGACCGATGTCGGTCATCGGATCGGCGGGGTCGCCGACGGTCTGGACGGCGAGCGCGCCTTTCAGCCCCTCGATCAGGGCGTCGGCGGAATCTCTCGGCACATAGAGGACGCGCAGGGCCGAGCAGCGCTGGCCGGCCGAGCCGAAGGCCGAAAGGATGACATCGTCGATGACCTGTTCCTTCAGCGCCGTGGTGTCGATGAACATGCCGTTCAGGCCGCCGGTTTCAGCGATGAAGGGGATGATGGCGCCCGGCCGTGCGGCGATAGCGCGGTTGATGGCGGCGGCCGTGTCGGTGCCGCCGGTAAAGGCGACCCCGTCGATGCCGGGGTGCGTGACCAGGGCGGTGCCCACGGTCTCGCCGCGGCCGGGGACCAGAGCCAGCAGGTCGGGGTTCAGGCCGGCTTTGTGATACAGGCGCACGGCCTCGGCGGCGATGAGCGGCGTCTGTTCGGCTGGCTTGGCCAGGACCGCATTGCCGGCGGCAAGCGCAGCGGCGATCTGGCCGGTGAAGATCGCCAGCGGGAAGTTCCATGGCGAGATGCAGGCGAACACACCCCGGCCGTGAAGCACCAATTGGTTCGTCTCGCCCGTGGGTCCCTTCAGGGTCTCCGGCGCGGAGAAGTCCCGCTCGGCTATCAGGGCGTAGTAGCGGCAGAAGTCCGCAGCCTCGCGCACCTCGGCGACGCCGTCGTTGAGCGTCTTGCCCGCCTCGCGGCTGAGCAGGGCGACCAGCCGGTCGAGGTCGGCCTCCAGGGCGTCGGCCATGGCGCGCAGCACGACCGCGCGCTTGGCCCCGCCTTGGCGATCCCAGGCTGCCTGGGCTCTGGCGGCGGCGTCGACGGCCGCGTCGATGTCGGCCGCCTCCGCTTCCGAAACGTGGCCCAGAACCTGCGAGCGGTCGTAGGGATTGGTCACGTCCTGGGCGTTGATCCCGGCCTTCAGCCTTCCGCCGATGATCGGGCCGGAGGTCAGCTTCTCGCGGTCCACCAGCTCCAGCGCCTTCGCATGCCGCTCACGGTCCGCCGCCTGTGAGTAATCGCGGCCGAGGGAGTTCTGACGATCGCCGTACATGTCTTTCGGTACCGGAATCTTGGGGTGACGGTCGGGCGCCTGCTCGACCAGGGAGATGGGATCGGCCGCGACGGCCGAGGCGGGCACGCGCTCGTCGAGCAGGGCGTGGACGAAGGAGGAGTTGGCGCCGTTCTCCAGCAGGCGCCGCACCAGATAGGGCAGCAGCTCCTCATGCCCGCCGACGGGCGCATAGGCGCGGACGATGACCCTATCGTCAGACCAGCGCGCCACGGCGGCGTCATAGAGGGCCTCGCCCATGCCGTGCAGGCGCTGATGCTCGACCATAACGCCCCGGTCCCGCGCCATGCGGCGTATGGCGGCCAGGGTATGGGCGTTGTGACTGGCGAACTGGGAATAGAGGACCGGCGACGCCTCGATCATGGCGCGGGCGCAGACCAGATAGTTCAGGTCTGTCGCCGCCTTGGTCGTGAACACAGGATAGTCGGTGCGGCCGAACACCTGGGCGCGCTTGATCTCGGTGTCCCAATAGGCGCCCTTGACCAGCCGCACCATCAGCCGCCGCCCTGAGCGGCGGGCCAGGTCGGCGACCCTCTGGATCGTCTCCAACCCGCGCTTCTGGTAGGCCTGCACCGCCAGGCCCAGGCCGGTCCAGGCGCCGAGCGAAGGCTCATGGGCCAGCCGGTCCAGCAACTTCAGCGACAGGACCAGTCGGTCCGCCTCCTCGGCGTCCATGGTGTAGTTGATGTCATACTTGGCCGCGATTTGGGCCAGGCGCAGGATGCGGGGATAGAGCGTCTCCCACACCTCGTCCTCGTGCGTCGCCTCATAGCGGGGCGACAGGGCCGACAGTTTCACCGACACGCCGTGGCCATGCTCGGGTCCCTGCCCCTTGGACGTCCGGCCCACGGCCTCGATGGCGTCGGCGTAGATGCGCTCGTAGCGGTCGGCGTCGGCCACGGTCCGGGCGCCTTCGCCCAGCATGTCGAAGCTGCACAGCCAACCCTCGCGGTCGGACCGTTTCAGCGCCGCCTGGATGGTGCGGCCGACCACGAACTGTTCGCCCATGATCTTCACCGCGGTCGCCACCGCCTGGCGGATCACCGGCTCGCCCAGGCGGCCGGCGATGCGCTTAAGGAAACCGGGCAGGTCGCTCCTGGCCTCATCGTCGACATCGACCAGCTTGCCCGTCAGCATCAGCCCCCAGGTCGAGGCGTTGACGAACAGGCTGTCAGACTGGCCGAGGTGCGACGCCCAGTCGGCCGAGCCGATCTTCTCGGCGATCAGCCGGTCGCGGGTGTCCTCGTCCGGCACGCGCAGCAGGGCCTCGGCGAGACACATCAGCGCCAGGCCCTCGCGGGTGCCGAGGCTGAACTGCTGCAGGAAGCTCTCGACGACCCCCTGCTTCTTCTGGCTGCGGCGGGCGTGCTCGACCAGATCGACGGCTTCGGCGACCACGGCCGCCCGCTCGGCCGCCCCCAGCGGAACGCGCGCCAGGTTGGCGGCGACCGCCTCGCGCTCGTCGCGGAACTTGTGATGGTCAAGGCCGTCCCAAACGGCCAGGCTCGACGGATTGAAGGCGGGCGGCGTCATTGGCGGGCAAATCCTGTGGATTTCAGCCGTATATGCCGGAGTTCATTGAAGGTGCTTCGTATGATACGATGCGACGCCGAAGATCGTTCGGTTCAGCCGTCCGTTTCCCGATGATCGACATTGACGCCGTGGACCGCCGCATCCTCCGCGTGCTCCAGACCGACGGTCGCCTGTCGAACGCCGAGCTGGCGCGGCGCTGCAACCTGTCCCCCGCCGCCTGTTTCGAACGTGTCCGGCGCCTGCGCGAGAAGAAGGTCATCACCGGCTACGCCGCCCTGATCGACCCGTCCCAGGTCGGCCGCGACCTTCTGATCTTCGTCGAGGTGCTGCTGGACCGCACCACCGGGGACGTCTTCGAAGCCTTCGCCGAGGCGGTCCGCCGCCAGCCCGAGGTGCTGGAGTGCCACATGGTCGCGGGCGGCTTCGACTATCTGATCAAGGCGCGCGTCGGCGACATGGACGCCTACCGCGCCTTCCTCGGCGACGTGCTGGTGAAGATGCCGGGCGTGCGCGAGACCAGGACCTACGCGGTGCTGGAAGAGGTGAAATCAACGACGGTGTTGCCGCTGTGACATCCGTCACGTTGGAAAGACACACATCGTAGTTGCAAGCTACAGGGGTGACGACGGCCACGCTCTTGCTTATGACCGGCCTCACCGCCTAGCCAGCCGCGAGCGACACGTTCATGCCAGTGATTTTCCCCGTCATTATGTGCGGCGGCGCAGGGACGCGTCTGTGGCCCGCCTCTCGTCCTTCCAGACCCAAGCAGTTCATCCCTCTCGCGGGCAATCGCTCGCTGTTCCAGGAAACGGCGGATCGGGTCGCGCCTCTGGCGGGAACGGAGGGGACGCTGGTGGTGGTCGGCGGCGCCGCTCATCACCGGACCATCCTCGAACAACTGGCGGAGATCGGGCAAACAGCTGTCGTGCTGCTCGAGCCTGAGGGCCGAGACTCGGCGGCCGCCATGGCGGCGGCCGCGTTTTGGACCAAGCAGCGCCATCCCGATGCGGTGAATCTTTTCGTCGCATCCGATCATCATATCCCGGATCAGGAGGCGTTCCGCCGGGCGGCGAAGCTGGCGAGCGTCGCCGCCTCTGAAGGCCGGATCGTCACCCTGGGGGTTGTCCCTACAGAAGCCTCCTCAGCCTACGGGTACATAGAGCCAGCTTCAGCTGGACTGGCCGAGGTGCGGGCGTTTGTCGAGAAACCCGACGCCGCCACGGCGGCGCAGTACATCGCCAACGGCTACCTCTGGAACAGCGGAAACTTCATCGTTCGCGCCGACGTGCTGCACGACGAAATCGAGGTGGCGACAGCGGGTCTAAGCGACGCCGTCGCGGCCTCTTTCACGGAAGCGACCGTCGATGGAGCGTCGATTTTCCTAGGCAAGCGCTTCGCGGCGGCGCCGAAGATCTCGATCGACTACGCCGTCATGGAGCGCACGCAGCGCGCTTCAGTTCTGCCCGTGGACTTTGAATGGTCCGATCTCGGCGCATGGGACGCCGTGCACGCTTCCGGCGAGGGCGATGTGGGGCTGCACATTTTCGAGGATACCGAGAACTGTCTCGTTCGCGCCTGCGACGGCGTGATGGTCGCGGCGATCGGGGTGTCCAACATCGGCATCATCGTCGAGCAGGACGCGGTCCTGGTGACGGACCTCAAGCGCAGCCAGGACGTGAAGAAGGTCGTCGAGCGCTTGAAGCAGTTGTCGCCGCGCCACCTCGATTTCCAGCAGCCGCAGGAAGAGGCTCTGACAGACGGCGCCGCACGCTTCGCATCCTGGATGCGCCAGTCGGCCTTGCCCACCTGGTGCACGCTCGGCCAGAATGCGGCGGGCGGGTTCGAGGAACTGCTCGGACAGGACGGCCGTCGGTTGGACGCGGCGCGACGTGCGCGCGTGCAGGCCCGCCAGATCCAGGTCTACGCCGAAGCGGGGCGGCTGGATTGGCCGGGTCCATGGAGGGCCGCCGTCCGCTCGGGTCTCGAATGGCTGGACGCGAGGTTCCTGAACCCGGACGGGCTTGTCCGAACGCGCTTGTCGTCCGAGGGCGCGCCCCTTGATGAAACCGTCACCCTCTACGACCAGGCCTTCTACATGTTCGCCCTCGCCGCCGCGTCTCGCGTCGCGCCGGACCTCGCGAACGAAGACAGGGCCCGCGCCGTGCGCGACCGGCTGCTTGAGGGAGCCCCGGCGGGAGGCGGCCTGGTCGAGGCCGGCTCGCACCCCTACCAGTCCAACGCCCACATGCACCTGCTCGAAGCGGCGCTGGCCTGGGAGGAGGCAGGCGGCGACAAGGGTTGGACCGACCTGGCGGACCGCATCGTGGAGCTGGCCCTTGCCCGGTTCATCGATCCCGACACCGGCCTGTTGCGCGAGTTCTTCTCGGAAGACTGGTCGCCGGCGCCCGGATTGGACGGAAGCCTGGTCGAGCCGGGGCACCAGTTCGAATGGTCATGGCTTCTGACCCGATATGGCCGGGGCCGTTCCGACGCCAGGAGCCTGGAGGCGGCTTGGCGGTTGTTCGAAGGCGGACTGAAGGGGGTCGATCCCAAACGCGGGGTGGCCGTGGACGCGTGCGACATCGGCGGGGGCGTGCGCAGCGCCAGGGCCCGGCTGTGGCCCCAGACGGAATGGCTGAAGGCCGCCCTGATCCTGGCGACCACGACCGACGATGACCGAAGAGAAATCTGCCTGACCCAGGCCGCCCGCGCCCAACGCGCGCTGTGGCGCTACCTGACGCCGTCCGGCCTGTGGCGCGACAAGATGCTCGAGAACGGCAAGTTCATCGATGAGCCCGCGCCGGCGAGCTCCTTCTATCACGTCATGGCGGCCTTCTCGCAGGTTCAGACGTCCTTGGGATCGCTTGACCCGTCTGTGAAGCCCGCCCTGGAGCTCGGCTGAGAGGACGACGGCGACGTCTCGCCATCCTCACCCGAACGGTCTAGAAGTTCCGCCCTTCGTTCACGGCTCAGGGTCCGCCCGCCTACATGCGCATCGTTCTGGCCACCGACGCCTGGGAGCCTCAGGTCAACGGCGTCGTCCGCACCCTGACCCGTACGGTCGCCGAATGCCGCGCCATGGGGCACGAGGTCGAGGTTATCGAACCCAGCCTGTTCAAGACCATTCCCTGCCCCACCTATCCGGAGATCCGGCTGGCGCTGGGGGCGGAGGAAGAGATCAGGGAGATGCTGCGCGCCTTCGAACCGGAGGCCGTGCACATCGCCACCGAAGGCCCGATCGGCATCGCCACGCGCCGCATCTGCGTGGAATGGAAGCTGCCATTCACCACCAGCTACCACACCAAGTTCCCGGAGTACGTCTCGGCGCGGTTTCCGATCCCCGTCCAGGTCGGCTACGCCTACATGAAATGGTTCCACAAGCCGTCCGGGCGGCTGATGGTCGCCACCCCGACCCTGCGCGACGAGCTGGTCGAGCACGGCTTCAAAAACGTCTCTCCCTGGTCGCGCGGCGTCGATACGGAGGTGTTTCACCCGGACCTGCCGCGGATCTATGAGGAGCTGGGTGGCCCGGATGACCCAGGAAAGGACTGGCCGCGGCCCTTCTTCCTTAATGTCGGTCGCGTCGCTGTCGAGAAGAACATTGAGGCGTTCCTCGAGCTGGACCTACCCGGCACCAAGATCGTCGTCGGCGACGGCCCGGCGCGCGCCGAGCTGCAGGAGAAGTATCCCGAGGCCAAGTTCCTGGGCACCCGGTTCGGCGACGAACTGGCGCGCTGCTTTAGCGACGCGGACGTCTTTGTCTTCCCCAGCTGGACCGATACCTTCGGCCTGGTGATCCTCGAGGCCATGGCCGCCGGAACGCCGGTCGCCGCTTATCCAGCGCATGGTCCGATCGACATCATTCCCGGCTCCAACGCCGGCGCGATCGACAAGGATCTCCGGACCGCCTGTTTGAAATGCCTCGAGCTCGATCGCGAGACGGTGCGCGCCTACGCAGAGAAGTTCAGCTGGCGCGCGTCGACGGAGCAGTTCGTCGAGAATCTCCAGCCTTACCCGGAACCAGAACGCGGCCGATTCTGGCGACGCCTGCGCCGAATCGCGCGCATCAGGAACAGAGCGGCCTTTTGAGGATCTCGGCTCGCACTCAACCCTTGTGAGGGGCCGCAATGATGTCGATGTGGTGCACCCCCGACCTCTCGAAGGCATCGATAACGATTTGCTTGTCGCTTGTGAATTCGGGGGGTCGGTCCGTGCCGTCGATCACCGCAAGGTCATAGCCGAGGTTCATCAACCATAAAAGGTAGGCTTCGCCGCCTTCGTGGATCCCCGTGTGCGAAAATTCGCTTACGATGATGGGGCGGTGCGATACTATGGTTCGCTCGCCGCCTTTGAGAGCCTTGAGCTCCGCGCCTTCAACATCAATTTTGATAAAATCAACTACCCGGCCGTCAACGATTGTGTCGATCTTTTGCGCAGGCACAACCTCGCTGAGCATCAGCGCATGGATATCATCGCTCAATGCGCTGACGGTACCATTCGAATACGAGGCGTTAAGAACCAAAGTTGCTGGTTCGCTGTGCGCGGCGACATTGTGCACTTCGACTTGTTCGAACCTATTTGCCCGGCGGCTTGCTTCAAGGAGACGCACATTGCGCCGATTGGGTTCTATTGCGATTACCCTTCCCTCACTCCCGACGAGCGAAGCCGACAACATGGTGAAAAAGCCGATGTTTGCGCCGACATCGATAATGGTAGCTCCCGGCCTTATGTAGCGACGGAACACGTCCTGGACATGGGTCTCATAGCTGCCCGACGCCACGCTTGCTCCAACCGAAACGTCATCGTCGAGGCTAAATATTGTAAATTCTGGATACGTCGTCTCGACCAGCTTGCCGACATCTTCTGAGGTCATGAGGTTTCGATTCGCGAACTCAGCCGATGCGAGATAGCTGCGAACGACTGAACTTAAGCTGGTCCCGGCGAGAGATGTATGCCCATCCCATTCCTCCGGATGCGGAGGCCGGCCGAGAATCAGCCTGAAGCAGTACCCGACATCCTCAATCGTAGCAGTGTCGCGCTCCAAGCTGCCCATTTTTTCAAAGAGCGAACGCTTTAAGTCATCGCTTTTGATCAACCCAGTCTCGGATTCGGCATTCATAGGATGTTCTCGTCACTTGCACCGCCATGCCCCCAGGAGGCGATCGACGGTTTTCTTAATGATGCGCACTAGGAATGGACGCTTTTGTCCTGCTCCCACTTGGCTGTTGGGCCAGCCTAGATATTTCGTCCTTTTTCGCAAGCTGCGGCAGTGCTGGTCAGCGGGTGCTGAGCGTTATTCCGTCGAGCGCACGAGCGAGGCGACGTACTGGCCGTAGGATGAGTTTCCGAGCTGCGCGGCGAGCCTGTCGAGTTCAGCCTCATCAATGAAGCCCTTTTTGAAGGCGATCTCTTCTATGCAAGCGATCTTGAACCCCTGACGTTGCTCGAGGATACGCACGAACTCGGCCGCTTCCATCAGGCTTTCAGGCGTGCCTGTGTCGAGCCAGGCGTACCCTCGGCCCATGACTTCGACTGATAGCTTGCCGGCTTCGAGATAGGCGCGGTTCACATCCGTGATCTCCAGCTCTCCTCGCGCGGAGGGTTTCAGCTGGCGGGCGATCTCCACGACATCGGCATCGTAGAAGTAGAGGCCTGTCACCGCCCAGCTCGAAGCCGGCGCCGTTGGCTTCTCTTCGATAGAGGTTGCCCGCATCCGACCGTCGAAGGCGACGACGCCGTAACGCTCCGGATCGTTCACATGGTAGGCGAAGACGGTGGCGCCGTCCGTCCGTCGCATCGCCTGGGTGAACAGATCGGTGATGCCGTGGCCGTAGAAGATATTGTCGCCGAGGATCAGCGCCGAGGCCTCGCCCGCGACGAAATCAGCCCCGATGATGTAGGCTTCCGCCAAGCCGCGAGGCTCGGCTTGCACCGCGTACTGTATCTCCATGCCCCACTGCGCGCCGTCCCCGAGCAGCGCCTGAAAGCTCGGCAGATCGCGCGGGGTGGAGATGATCAGGACCTCGCGGATGCCGGCCAGCATCAGGGTCGACAGCGGGTAATAGATCATCGGCTTGTCGTAGACCGGCATCAGCTGCTTGGACGTAACCAGGGTCATGGGGTGAAGGCGCGTGCCGGATCCCCCCGCCAGGATGAGGCCCTTCATTCCCCTATTCCTTCCGCCTGCAGTTCGGACACGATCTCGGCCACCGCCGCCCGCCAATCTCGAGGGATCACGCCATAGTCGCGCGTCAGCTTGCCTGTTGCGAGGCGCGAGTTCATCGGTCGACGCGCCCTGCTCGGGTACTCCGAAGAGGAGATGTCCTGCACCTCAGCGGCGGGACCGCCGCTTTGCGCGCTCTGGCTGAAGATTTCTCTGGCGAGATCGGCCCAGGTCGCCTCGCCGGCGTTGACGAAATGATAGACGCCGGTTGGAGCATCGCGGTCGGCGATCATCGCCAGAGTGATGGTCTGCAGCGCCTCGGCCACATCGCGCGCCGACGTGGGACACCCGCGCTGATCGTTGACCACGCGGACTACAGGCCGCTCGACGGCGAGCCGAAGCATGGTTGTCAGAAAGTTGGACCGACGGCGGCTTACGATCCAGGCGGTCCGAAGCACCACCGAGCGCGGATTGCCGCTCCTGACCGCCAGTTCTCCGGCGACCTTGGACGCGCCATAGACGCCGAGGGGCGCGACAGGATCGTCCTCCACGTAGAAGTCTGGCTTTGAGCCGTCGAAGACGTAGTCCGTCGAGACCTGCACCAGCGGCGCACCCGTCTGCCGGGTCACCTCGGCGAGCACAGCCGGACCCAGGGCGTTTGCAGCAAACGCGGAGGCTGCCTCGTCCTCAGCCGCGTCCACCCCGGTATAGGCGCCGGCGTTGATCACGGCGGCGAACGACTTCCGCTCAAAGTAGGAACGAACCGAGGCGACGGAACCCAGCTCGAGCTCCGCTCGTGAAGGCGCATGCAGCCTGACAGGCTGGGGCCACGGAAGGGCCTGCAGCTCCAGACCTAGCTGCCCCCCGCCGCCGGTGATCAGGATGCCCAAGGGCTCAGCCATGAGCGACGCCTCGCCGCTCGGTAGCGTCATCGCGATCGAGGATGGACCGCCACCAGTCGCCATTCTCGAGATACCAGGACACTGTCATCTCGATGCCTGCCTCGAAGGTCACGGCGGGGCGCCAGCCCAGTTCAGCCTCGATCTTCGAGGCGTCCATTGCATAGCGTCGGTCATGACCGGGGCGATCAGCGACATGGACGATCTGTTCGGCGTAGGAACGTCCGTCAGACCGGGGGCGTACCCGGTCCAGGGTGGCGCAGATCGCCGTCACCACTTCGATGTTTCTGCGCTCGGCGCCCCCGCCGATGGCGTAGGTCTCGCCCGGCCTTCCTCTTTCGAACACGATCTGCAGAGCGCGCGCGTGGTCGTCGACAAACAACCAGTCCCGCACATTCAACCCGTCCCCATAGACGGGCAGGGTCTGCCCGGCGAGCGCCCGAAGGATGGTCAGCGGGATCAGCTTCTCTGGGAAGTGGTAGGGGCCGTAGTTATTCGCGCAGTTGGTGACGAGGATAGGCAGGCTATAGGTGTGCCCCCAGGCGCGCACCAGATGATCGGACCCCGCCTTCGACGCCGAATAGGGTGAGCGGGGGTCATAGGGCGTGGTCTCGCTGAAGGCGCCTTCATCACCCAGCGAGCCGAACACCTCGTCGGTGGAGACGTGATGGAAGCGGAAGCGGGCCTGCTCCTCATCCGGCAGGCCGCGCCAGTACTGCAGCGCCTGGTCCAGCAGGGTGAAGGTCCCCACCACATTGGTCTGGATGAAGGCGGCGGGCCCATCGATGGACCGATCCACGTGGCTTTCGGCGGCGAGGTGGGCAACGACCTGGGGCCGAAAGGCGGTGAGCGCGTCGGACACAGCGCGCGCATCGCAGATGTCGGCCTGGACGAACCGGTAACGCTCGCTACCGGCGACGGCAGCGAGCGAGCTCAGGCTTCCCGCATAGGTCAGCTTGTCGAAGACCAGGACCTCGTGATCCGAGCCGTTGATCAGGTTGCGGACCAGGGCGGAGCCGATGAAACCGGCGCCGCCGGTGACGAGGATGCGCATCAGCCGGCGCCCATGGCGTCCGACAGCGGCCGCAGCGGGTCGCCGTCATAGTCGAAAGGGCTGTCGATGTCGCCGAGAGGCGGCAAGGCCCCGTCTTTCTCCGACAGGATTGCGCCGGAGGGCGGAAGCGGCCAGTCGATGTTGATCGTCGGATCGTTCCAGGCGATTCCACCTTCGCAATCCGGAGCATAGGTGTCCGAGACCTTGTAGGCCACCTCGACCCCAGGCTCCAAGGTGACGAAGCCGTGGGCATAGCCGATCGGCACGAACATCTGCTCGCCGCCCGAGGCGGTCAGCTTCGCGGAGACATGGTCGCCATAGGTCGGCGAGCCGCGCCTGAGATCGACCGCATAATCCATGATCGAGCCCCTAAGACACCGCACCAGCTTGGCCTGAGCGCGTGGAGGGCGCTGGAAATGCAGCGCCCGAACCGTCCCCTCGGCGAAGGAGAACGAATGGTTGTCCTGCACGAAATCGACAGCCACCCCGGCTGCTTCGGCCGAGGCCTTTGAATAGGTCTCCATGAACCAGCCCCGGGCGTCGTGGAAGCGACGGGGGCGGATCAGGACCGGAATTTTCGTTTCAGGAGACGGCACGCTCCAGGGTTTGGTCTATCGTGTCTCGAACATCAACATCGTCTCGCGGTTACGCGCTCAGCGAGGCAACGCGGCTGGTCCACGTGTGCCTCTCGCTAGGGGCGTATCAAAAGGCCAGCCGCCTCCGCTTGAATCTCACCAGGGCCGCTGAAGGGTTACCAAGACCAACCGGCGCTGATCTTCCCTATCACACGCTCGTCTGTAAAACTCACCGCAGCACCAAGATCTAGCTCGTCCTGGCGACGCGTGTAGCTCAGCCCGAGCGCCACTCGGTTATCGGAAGCAGCCGATGACATCCCAATCCGGTTTGCACGACCGGGCGCGGGCGATTGCATGTCCAGCGCGCCAGCTAGGGGCATGCCTTCGTTTATTTCCCTCCGACTCTGGAGCACAGCCGCGTAGGCGATGCCGGAGATGCGCACGCGCTGAAACAGCTCCCCGTCGGCCAAAGCCTGGGCGCAGAATCTTCCCTAATAACTTACGATAGGGTCAGGGTTTGAGTCGCTAAGGTCCGCTTGGGCTTGGCTCGTGACGTGACCCCCTGAAACTCCTCCAGGAATAGCTAGAGTCCGCCCTAACGAAGGACGGACAGAATGAAGCGATCAAGGTTCACGGAAGAGCAGATCATTGGGATCCTGCGGGAGCAGGAGACCGGTGTGGCGACGGCGGAGGTTTGCCGACGCCACGGGGTGAGCTCGGCGACCTTCTACAAATGGAAGGCCAAGTTCGGCGGGCTCGACGTGTCGGAGGCTCGGCGGCTGAAGGCGCTCGAGGACGAGAATGCTCGGCTCAAGCGGATGCTGGCGGACGCGATGCTGGACAACGTGGCCCTGAAGGACCTGCTGGGAAAAAAGTGGTGACGCCCGCCGGCTACCGCGAGGCGGCTGGTCATCTGCAGGCCGCCTACGAGATGAGCGAAAGGCGGGCGTGCCGTGTGCTGGGCGTGGATCGGACGAGCGTGCGCTACCAGACGACGCGCCCGGACGACGGCGCCCTGCGCGACCGGCTGAAGGCCCTGGCTCAGGAGCGTCGCCGGTTCGGCTATCGCCGCCTGCACGTCCTGCTGCGGCGCGAGGGTCATGCGGTCAACAAGAAGCGGGTCCAGCGGATCTATCGCGAGGAGCGACTGACGGTGCGCCGGCGGGGCGGTCGGAAGCGAGCAATGGGCACGCGGCGACCACTGGACGTGCCGCTGGCGGCCAACCAGCGCTGGTCGCTGGACTTCGTCGCAGACCAGATGACGGACGGACGGCGCTTCCGCATCCTGACGGTGATCGATAACTGCACCCGCGAATGCCTGGCGCTGGTGGCCGACACCTCGCTGTCGGGTGCGCGGGTCGCGCGGGAGTTGGACGCCGTCATCCGGCAGCGGGGCCGGCCCGACACCATCGTCAGCGACAACGGCACGGAATACACCTCGAACGCGGTCCTGGCCTGGGCCGACGGCACTGGCGTCGGCTGGCACTACATCGCGCCGGGCAAGCCCCAGCAGAACGGCTTCAACGAAAGCTTCAACGGGCGCCTGCGTGACGAGCTGCTGAACGAGACGCTGTTCCGATCCCTGCCGCACGCCCGCGCGGTGCTGGAGGCGTGGCGACGCGATTACAACGAACGGCGTCCGCACTCGAAGCTCGGGTGGCTGACGCCACAGGCTTATGCAGAAGCGCTCAGCGGACAGATCGGCCGGTCCGCTGCGCTGGTTGGGGGCTGCGCTGACCGGCCTCTTGCCAACCCCGACAACCCCAGTTCAGATCAACCTAGGACTCTCGTTATGGCTGGATGAGAAACGGGGGTCATGTGTGGACGACCTCCAAGACGCAAGAGTGGAAACGACGTTGGCGCTCGGTCGAGTGCAGTCATGTGTTCGGCCTGTTGATGCAGCTGTGTGCGCTGCTGGCCCTGATGAAGTCCGCGG
>JAEXZS010000077.1 GCA_023451375.1 Pseudomonadota bacterium | reverse complement strand
TGATCACTTCGTCGGCGACGTGCTGCGGCACCGGCTCATAGTGGTCGTACTGCATGGTGAACTGGGCGCGGCCCTGCGACATGCCGCGCAGCGTGTTCACATAGCCGAACATGTTGGCCAGCGGCACGAAGGCGTTCACGACGGTGGCGTTGCCGCGCATGTCCTGTCCCTGGATCATGCCGCGACGGCCGTTCAGGTCGCCGATGACCGAGCCCAGATACTCTTCCGGGGTCACGACCTCGACGGCCATGATCGGCTCGAGCAGCTTCGGCCCGCCCTTCTCGCGCAGTTCCTTGAAGGCGGCGCGGGCCGCGATCTCGAACGCCAGCACCGAGGAGTCGACGTCGTGGAAGGCGCCGTCCACCAGGGTGGCCTTCACGTCGATGACCGGGAAGCCGGCCAGCAGGCCGTTGTCCTTGGCCGACTTCAGGCCCTTCTCGACGCCCGGGACATACTCCTTGGGCACCGCGCCGCCGACGATGGCCGACTCGAAGACGAAGTCCGAACCCGGTTCGCCCGGCTCGAACACCAGCTTGACGCGGGCGAACTGGCCCGTGCCACCGGTCTGCTTCTTGTGGGTGTAGTCGATTTCAGCCTTGCGGCTGATGGTCTCACGATAGGCGACCTGCGGCGCGCCGATGTTGGCCTCGACCTTGTAGGTGCGCTTCAGGATATCGATCTTGATGTCCAGGTGCAGCTCGCCCATGCCCTTCAGGATCGTCTGGCCCGACTCGTGGTCGGTCGAAACGGTGAAGGAGGGGTCTTCCGAGGCCAGCTTGGCCAGGGCGACGCCCAGCTTCTCCTGGTCGGCCTTGGACTTGGGCTCCACGGCGATCTCGATGACCGGGGCCGGGAACTCCATGCGCTCCAGGATGACCGGCGACTTCGTTGGGTCGCACAGGGTGTCGCCGGTGCGGGTGTCCTTCAGGCCGGCCAGGGCGACGATGTCGCCGGCGTAGGCTTCCTTGATGTCCTCGCGGTTGTTGGAGTGCATCAGCAGCATGCGGCCGACGCGCTCTTTCTTGTCGCGGGTCGAGTTGAGCAGGCCCATCCCCGTCTCCATCTTGCCGGAGTACAGGCGGCAGAAGGTGATCGAGCCGACGAACGGGTCATCCATGATCTTGAACGCCAGGACCGACAGGGGATCTTCGTCCGAGGCGGCGCGGGTGACCGGCTCTTCGGTCTTGTAGTCGATGCCGGGCGTGGGCGGGATGTCCACCGGGCTGGGCAGGTAGTCGACCACGGCGTCGAGCAGCGGCTGAACACCCTTGTTCTTGAAGGCCGAGCCGCAGAGGATTGGGTAGAAGGCGCCCTGGATGACGGCCTTGCGGATGCAGCGCTTCAGCACCTCAACCGACGGCTCGTTGCCTTCCAGATAGGCTTCCATGGCCTCGTCGTCGATCTCGACGGCGTTGTCCACCAGGTACTGGCGCGCCTCGGCCGCGGCGTCGGCCAGGTCGGCGGGGATGTCGCGCACGTCGGGCGCGGCGCCGACCTCGTCGGTCTCCCACACCAGGGCCTTCATCTCGACCAGGTCGATCACGCCCTTCAGGTTCGTTTCCGAACCGATCGGCAGCTGGATCGGCACGGCCTTGGCGCCCAGGCGGTCGCGGATCGACTCGACCGAGGCGTTAAAGTCGGCGCCGATCTTGTCCATCTTGTTGACGAAGACGATGCGCGGCACGCGGTACTTGTCGGCCTGGCGCCAGACGGTCTCGGTCTGCGGCTCGACGCCGGCGTTGCCGTCCAGCACGGTCACGGCGCCGTCCAGCACGCGCAGCGAGCGCTCGACCTCGATGGTGAAGTCCACGTGGCCGGGGGTGTCGATGATGTTCAGGCGCTTCTCGCGCCAGAAGGCGGTCGTCGCGGCGGAGGTGATGGTGATGCCGCGCTCTTGTTCTTGGTCCATCCAGTCCATGGTGGACGCGCCGTCGTGCGTCTCGCCCATCTTGTGGTTGCGGCCGGTGTAGAACAGGATCCGCTCGGTCGTGGTCGTCTTGCCCGCGTCGATGTGGGCCATGATGCCGAAGTTGCGGTAGTCTTCGATTTTATGCGTGCGGGGCATGGGAGCGTCCCTTGGGGGCTTTGCCGGACGCCGGGGCGCCCTTGAAATGTCGGATATGACGGCGCGGGCGATTTAGCTCAAACCGCCCGCGCCGGATAGTCTTAGATAGGGATCGCGTGCGACGCCTTGAAGGCGTTACCAGCGATAATGGCTGAAGGCGCGGTTCGCTTCGGCCATCTTGTGGGTGTCTTCACGCTTCTTGACCGCGGTGCCGCGGTTGTTCGAGGCGTCCAGCAGCTCGGCCGCCAGCTTCTCGGTCATGGTGTTCTCGCCACGGTTCCGGGCGGCGTTGACCAACCAGCGGATGGCCAGGGCGCGACGACGGTCCGGACGGACCTCGACCGGCACCTGGTAGGTGGCGCCGCCGACGCGACGCGACCGCACTTCAACGGCCGGAGCGACGTTTTCCAGCGCGGAATGGAAGGTCTCGACCGCGGTCTGTTCCTTCTTCTTGTCGGCCAGGATGTCGAAGGCGCCGTAGACGATGTTCTCGGCGACGGCCTTCTTACCTTCATACATCACGTAGTTCATGAACTTGGTGACGACCAGGTCGCCGAACTTGGGATCCGGCAGGACTTCACGCTTCTGGGCGCGGTGACGACGGGACATGGATGTATCCTCTTAAATCTGACTGGGCGCGAAGGCTTACTTCGGACGCTTGGCGCCGTAGTGCGAACGGCGCTGCTTGCGGTCCTTGACGCCTTGCGTGTCCAGCACGCCGCGCAGGATGTGGTAGCGAACGCCCGGCAAGTCCTTCACGCGGCCGCCGCGGATCAGCACGACCGAGTGTTCTTGCAGGTTGTGGCCTTCGCCGGGGATGTAGCACACGGCCTCATAGCCGTTCTTGGCCAGGCGGACCTTGGCGACCTTACGCAGGGCCGAGTTCGGCTTCTTCGGGGTCGTCGTATAGACGCGGGTGCAGACGCCGCGGCGCTGGGGCGAGCCTTCCAGGGCCGGCACCTTGTTGCGGGCGGGCTTGGGCTTGCGCGGCTTGCGGATCAGCTGGTTGATCGTGGGCATTGAGACAGGTCTCGACTTCTGTGGGGGGCGTGTGTCTTTCGACCGAGGCGCCCCGCGCCTTCTTTTCGTGAACGGAGGACCATTCCCCCGCCCGGGTTGTCATCGAGACCGAAAACCGCGTTTCTCAAACAGAAAAGCCGGAACGCGCGCTTCGGGCGTTCCGGCGGCGCACAGGCCGTCCGTTCGATTGTCGCGATCTCAGCGACCGGCGAACCGGCCATGCCTCGAAAGTGGGCGGCTTCTACGCGTGATGGGCGAGCGGGTCAAGTGCGGCTCGAGCCGAGGGCCGTTTCGATAGCGGCCGCACAGCCCCGACGCGAACAAGCCGCTACTCCGCCTGAAAGCCGCCATGCTTGCCGCCCAGCTTCGCCAGGAACGGAGGGGACGTCATTGCCGAGCGACCAGGGCGTGATCGACTGGCGCTTAGCCGGCTCCGGCGCTGCGGGGACCCTGATCGGCGTCGGCCTGATCGCGGCCCTGGCGGCCGCCTCCATGGGCGTCGAAGCCGATCCGGCGCGCCACGTTCCGCTTGTCTATCTCGACATCCTCCCCCATCCCCCGCTGGCTGCGGCGTCCAGACAGGCGGCGCAACGCCCCGGCCGGGCGACGGTGCGGGAACGGACGACCGCCGCCGCTGCGACGCCGCCCTCGCCGCCGGTTCTCGCGCCGTCTTCCGTGCAGCCGGACTTAGCGCCTGCGAACGATCTAGTCCTGTTGGAAGCGGCCGCACGACGGAGCGCCGTCGCCCGATCGCTGCGACGCGGCGCATCCGATTGCCCCGCGCTCCTGGATGAGATCGAGCGGGCGGCGTGCCTGGATCGTCTCGCGCGGCGGATGGCGGGCGGCCCCGGGATCGCAGGAACCGGCGACGCCGCGCGTGACGCCGCCTTCAATCGTAAGGGCGCGCGCCGGCTGGCGGCGTGGGAGGCCCAAAGGGCGTCGCCCGCACGGGGCGATCCCCCCTGCGAAACGCCTCATCCCGTGGCAGGGTGCGAGGGCGTGAACATCCAGGTGGACTTGTTCTCCAGCCGCGACGGCTTCCTGCCCAATCTGAGAAAGCGCCGAGAATGACGACAGCGCCGGCCTTCTCCCGCTTCGATCGGCTCGACTGGCGCAAGGCCGGGCTGGCCGCCACGTCCGTGGTCATCAATATGGCCCTGCTCACCGCCTTGTCACTGACCGCCCTGGGCGTGGACGAGGGGGACAGGACCTCCATCCCGCCGCCCCTCTATCTCGACATCGAGCCTCGCCCCCTGTTGCCGGACGAGCGCCCCCGGGAGCCGGTGGATGCGCGCAGGGCGACTCAGGCGCAGGCCGCACGTGAGCCACAAAAGGCCGAGGTCACGTCCGCGACGGCCGGTCCCAGCGCGGAACGCCCCACCCCGCCCCGCCCGCGCGTGACCCTCCCCGCGCCTCAGGGCGTCCCGGCGCCGGCCGATCCCTGGCGGGTCGATTCGGACAATCAGCGCTCGGGCATGGCGCGGGGTCTCCGCCAGGGCGCGATCGGCTGCGCCTCGCCTGAACTCTTGAACGAGCTGGAACGCCGCCATTGCCGGGAGCGGTTCGGCGAACGCGCGGCTGTCGCGCCGCCCATCACCGGCTCGGGCAATCCCGAGCGCGACGCCGCCTTCGCCCGCGAGGGGGCGCGACGGCTGGCGCAGTGGGAGGCGCAACGCCGTCCGCTTTCCGGCGGGGTGGGCGTGGTCGGGCCAGCGGACTGCATCGGCTCCAACTTCGGCACGGGCTGCGCCGGGGCGCATCTGCCGCCGGTTCCCGGCACGGATATGCGGCAAGGCTCAGACAGCCTCATCCGACAGAAGAGCAACAAGGTCGACTAGCTGCTCTGTACCCAAGCGGCCGCCGCGCCCGGCCTACCTAGTGATCCGGGCAATAGGCGTCGTGCATAGCGGCGCCTAGATCCATGGCGAGGATGCTCAACCCGCAATAGCCGACGCCCGCCCACAACATCGGGCTGACGCCCCATGCGATACGATCGTTCCGGCTCTTCGAAGCCTTCATCTTCGTGACCTCGTGCAACCCACACGGAACATCGCAATCCGGATGCAGTCAAGCTGATATAGGAAAGGCGGCGCCGTCGCCGGCGCCGCCCTCCTCAGGTCTTCGCATTTGGGACCGGGGATCAGCTCTCGCTGCTCTCCAGCTCCAGCTGCAGATCCGCCGGCAGCGGCTCGATCGCGTCTTCGCGCGCCTGCGTCAGCTCGGCGTCACGCTCGTTGGCGATCTTCTGCAGGCTGCGCAGATAGGCGCCCGTGCCCGCCGGGATCAGGCGGCCGACGATGACGTTCTCCTTCAGCCCCTCCAGCGTGTCCTTCTTGCCGTTGACCGAGGCGTCGGTGAGGACGCGGGTGGTCTCCTGGAAGGACGCCGCCGAGATGAAGCTGCGGGTCTGCAGCGACGCCTTGGTGATGCCCAGCAGGACCGGTTGGGTGATGGCCGGACGACCGCCGCGCTTCTCGACCTTCTGGTTCTCCAGGACGGCCTCGGCCACTTCGACGGTGTCGCCCTTGATCAGGGTGGTCTCGCCGGAATCGATGACCTCGACCTTCTGCAGCATCTGACGGACGATCACCTCGATGTGCTTGTCGTTGATCGGCACGCCCTGCAGGCGATAGACCTCCTGCACCTCGTTCACCAGATACTCGGCCAGCGCCTCGACGCCCTGGATGCGCAGCAGGTCGTGCGGATCCGGGTTGCCGTCGATGATGTAGTCGCCCTTCTGGATCAGGTCGCCATCGTGGACGGAGATATGCTTGCCCTTCGGGATCAGGAACTCGACCGGTTCACCCTGGATGCCGTCGGCATTCGGCTCCGGCGTGATTTTGATGCGGCGCTTGTTCTTGTAGTCGCGACCGAATTCCACCCGGCCGTCCATCTCGGCGATGACCGCGCAGTCCTTCGGGCGACGGGCTTCGAACAGCTCGGCCACCCGCGGCAGACCGCCGGTGATGTCGCGGGTCTTGGCGCCTTCGGTCGGAACGCGGGCGACGATCTCGCCCGGCTTGACCTCGTCGCCGTTCGCCACGGACAGAACCGCGCCCACCGGCAGCAGGTACCGGGCGTCGGAGCCCGAGGCCAGCTTGGCGTAGGCCTCGCCCTGGGTCACGCCCAGAGCCGGACGCAGGTCCGAGCCGCGCGGGCTGGCGCGCCAGTCGGTGACGACGCGCTGGGCGATGCCGGTGGCCTCGTCCGTCTCTTCCTTGACCGACAGGCCGTCGACCAGGTCCTCGAAGCGGACCAGGCCGCCGACTTCCGTCAGGATCGGGGTGGTGTAGGGATCCCACTCCGCCAGCCTCTGGCCCTTCTTGACCTCGCCGCCGTCCTTGACCCGGATGCGGGCGCCGTATGGAGCCTTGTGCGTCTCCCGATCCTTGCCGTCCACGACCACGGTGACGACGACGTTGCGGCTCATGGCCACCAGATCCCCGTGCGGCGCGACGACGGTCGGGCCCGTCACCTTGACCGTGCCGGCGTTGGTCGCCTCCATGAAGGAGGTTTCCGCCACCTGGGCCGTGCCGCCGATGTGGAAGGTCCGCATCGTCAGCTGGGTGCCCGGCTCGCCGATCGACTGGGCGGCGATGACGCCGACCGCTTCGCCGATGTTGACGTTGGTGCCGCGCGCCAGGTCACGACCGTAGCAGTGGCCGCAGATGCCGGCTTCGGCCTCGCAGGTCAGAGCCGAACGCACCTTCACCGACTGCACGCCGGCGGCTTCGATCACTTCCACGACCTCTTCCACCAGATAGGTGTCGGCGGGGAACAGGACGGTGTCCGTGCCCGGCTCCTTGATATCCTCGGCCGCGTAACGACCCAGGACCCGCTGGCCCAGCGAGACCAGCACGTCGCCGCCTTCCATGACCGCGCGCAGCGTGATGCCGCGCGTCGAGCCGCAGTCGTCCTCGGTGACGATCGAGTCCTGCGCCACGTCCACCAGACGGCGGGTCAGATAACCCGAGTTGGCGGTCTTCAGCGCGGTGTCGGCCAGCCCCTTGCGGGCGCCGTGGGTCGAGTTGAAGTACTCGAGAACGGTCAGGCCTTCCTTGAAGTTCGAGGTGATCGGCGTCTCGATGATCTCGCCGGAGGGCTTGGCCATCAGGCCGCGCATCCCGCCCAGCTGCTTCATCTGCGCCTGCGAACCACGGGCGCCCGAGTTGGCCATCATGAAGACCGAGTTGATGTCGGGGTTCTCACCCTCGATCAGCACGCGCGGCTGGGCGATCTCGCCCATCATGGCGTCGGCGATCCGGTCAGTGGCCTTGGCCCAGGCGTCGACGACCTTGTTGTACTTCTCGCCGCGCGTGATCAGGCCGTCGGCGTACTGTTGCTCGTACTCCTCGACCTGGGTGCGGGTCTCGGCGACCAGCTCGGCCTTCTTGGCCGGAATGACGATGTCGTCCTTGCCGAACGAGATGCCCGCCTTGGCCGCCTCGCGGAAGCCCAGGCCCATCATCTGGTCGGCGAAGATGACCGTCGCCTTCTGACCGCAGTGGCGATAGACCACGTCGATAAGGTTGCCGATCTCCTTCTTGGTCAAGTTCTTCTCGAGCAGGCGATAGCCGACATTCGGGTTGCGCGGCAGCAGGGCGCCCAGCTTCATCCGGCCCGGCGTCGTGTCGATGACCTTGGTCACCTCCTTGCCTTCGGCGTCCAACTCGGTCCAGCGCGCCTTGATGCGCGTGTGCAGGGTGACGACCTTGGCGTCCAGCGCGGCGTCGATCTCGCCCATGTTAGCGAACAGCTTGCCCTCGCCCGGCTCGCCGTCCTTGACCAGCGACAGGTAGTAGAGGCCCAGCACGATGTCCTGCGACGGCACGATGATCGGCTTGCCGTTGGCGGGCGACAGGATGTTGTTGGTCGACATCATCAGCACGCGCGCTTCCA
>JAEXZS010000073.1 GCA_023451375.1 Pseudomonadota bacterium | reverse complement strand
GGCTGTGGGTGCTGGGCGGCATCGGCGTGGCGGTCGCGGCGGCGCTGGGCCTCTATGTCGTCATCGGCGCGCCGGGGCTGCCGGACCAGGGCTACGAACGCCGGGTCGACCAGTGGGCGACCGAGCTCGACACGCTGGAGGCGCCGCAACTGGCGGCGGTGGTCAAGCGCGTGGTCGATGAACGGCCGGACGACCGCCGCGCCCTGGCCATGCTGGGCGTGGCCCGGTTCGAGGCGGGCGATCCGCTGGGCGCCGCTTCCGCCTTCCGCCGTCTGGTCGAACTGGAGCCGACCGACGCCCAGGCCTGGGCGCGGCTGGGCGAAAGCCTGGTGCGCGCCAACGACGGCCGCGTCGGCGCCGACGCCGAGGCCGCCTTCCGCGAGGCCGTGCGACGTGATCCCGACCAGTTGGGCGCCCGCTTCTTCCTGGGCGAAGCGGCCCTGGCGCGTGGGGACGCAACTGAGGCCCGCGTCCAGTGGTCGCCGCTGATCGCCGCCCTCGACCCGGCCGATCCGCGCCGCCAGGATCTGGAGCGGCGCCTGCCGCAAGAGACGGCGCAATGACGCGTTGGTTCCACGGGGTTCTGGCCGTATATCGGCGCCTTCCGTCCTCCGACCCCGGATCGTCCGCCGCATGAGCTGGCTGCCCAAATCGCCGAAGGCGCGTCGTCGCCTGTGGGTCGTCGCCGCCGCCGCCCCGATCCTGGCCCTGGCCGTCGGCCTGTCGCTATGGGCCATGCAGGACAGCGTGACCTTCTTCTATTCCCCGTCCGAGGCCACCGCCGACAAGGCGCCCGAGGGCCGCAACATCCGTCTGGGCGGCCTGGTCGAGGCGGGCACGGTCGAGAAGTCGGCCGACGGCAGCGTCGCCTTCGTCGTCACCGACAACGCCGCGACGACGCGGGTGGTCTATCGCGGCGACCTGCCGGACCTGTTCCGCGAGGGGCAGGGCATCGTGGCGCAGGGTTCTTTCGGGCCCGACCGCGTCTTCCAGGCCAGCCAGGTCCTGGCCAAGCACGACGAGAACTACATGCCGCGCGAAGTCGCGGATCGCCTGAAGGAAAAGGGCGAGTGGCGGCCCGAGGGCGACGAGGCGCAACGCTCCGCCACGCCCGTGGCCGACAGCGCGCAGACAAGCCTGTGATCGTCGAGTTCGGGACCTTCGTCCTGGTCCTCGCCCTGGCGCTCTCGGTCCTGCAGACCGGACTGTCGACGGTCGGGCGGCTGAGGCGCAGTCCGATGCTGGCGGGGGCGGGCGAAGGGGCGGCGCTGGCGGCGGCGGGGGCGATCGCCCTCTCTTTCGGCGCGCTGATCTTCGCCTTCGTGACCTCCGATTTCTCGGTCTCCAACGTGGCGGCCAACAGCCACACCGACAAGCCGATGCTCTACAAGGTCGCCGGCGCCTGGGGCAGCCACGAGGGGTCGCTGCTGCTGTGGTGCCTGGTCCTGACCGTCTTCGGCGGGGCGCTGGCGCGGGCGCGCGGCCTGCCGTTCGGGCTGAAGGCGTCGGCCGTCGCCGTGCAAGGGGCGCTGGGCTCTCTGTTCCTGGCCTTCGCCGTCTTCACCTCCAGCCCGTTCACCCGCCTGGACCCCGCGCCGTTCCAGGGGGCGTCGCTGAACCCGCTGCTGCAGGATCCGGCCCTGGCGGTGCATCCGCCGCTGCTCTACGCCGGCTATGTCGGCTTCTCCGTCTGCTTCTCGCTGGCGGTCGCCGCCCTGGTCGAGGGGCGGGCGCAGACCGCCTTCTGGCCCGCCTGGGGGCGCTGGGTGCGGCCCTGGGCGCTGGCCAGCTGGGTCTTCCTGACCATCGGCATCGCGCTCGGCTCCTTCTGGGCCTATTACGAGCTGGGTTGGGGCGGCTGGTGGTTCTGGGACCCGGTGGAGAACGCCAGCTTCATGCCGTGGCTGGCCGGCGCCGCCCTGCTGCACAGCGCCGTGGTCACGGAGCGGCGCGGGGCGCTGGCCGGCTGGACCGTTTTCCTGGCGCTTCTGGCCTTCAGCTTCTCCATGCTCGGCGCCTTCCTGGTGCGATCCGGCGTGCTGACATCCGTCCACGCCTTCGCTGTCGATCCTGAACGCGGCCTGATGCTGCTGGCCATCCTGGGGATCACCGCGGGCGCCGCCTTCGCCCTGTTCGCCTGGCGCGCGCCCCAGCTGAAGGGCGGCGGCCTGTTCGCCCCCGTCAGCCGCGAAGGGGCGCTGGTGCTGAACAACCTGTTCCTCACCGCCGCCGCCGCGACCGTGCTGCTGGGCACCCTCTATCCGCTGATCCTCGAGGCCGCGTCCGGCGCGACCATCTCCGTCGGCCCGCCCTATTTCACCGCCACCTTCAATCCGTTGATGATGGCCGCCTTCGTCATCCTGCCCGCCGGGCCGCTGCTGGCGTGGAAGCGCGGCGATCTGGCCGGCGCCTTGCAGCGGCTGGCCGTCGCCGCCGCCATCGCCGTCGCCGTCGCCTTGCTCGCCTACGCCCTGTTCGAGCCGAGAAAGGCCCTGGCCGCCGCCGGGATCGGCGTGGGCGGTTGGCTGATCGCCGGCTCGCTGGTCGAGGTCGCCGAACGCGGCCGCCTGTTCCGCGCCCCCGCCGCCGAGAGCCTGCGCCGCCTGAAGGCCCTGCCGCTGGGCGCCTGGGGCATGGCGCTGGCGCACCTGGGGCTGGGCGTCTTCATCCTGGGCGCGGTGGTCGAGACCGGATTCAAGGCCGAAAGCGCCCGCGCCCTCGCCCTGGGCCAGAGCCTGTCGGCCGGCCCCTGGACGGTCACGCTGAACCAGGTGCAGGTGATCGAAGGACCCAATTATCTGGCCGAGCAGGGTCGACTGACGGTCCGTCGCGCCGACGGAAGCGGCCGGGCCGAGACGGTGACGCCCGAGCGCCGCTTCTTCCCCGCCGGCGGGCAGACCACGACCGAGGTCGGGCTGGACTTCCGGGGACTGGACGACGTCTATGTGGTGCTGGGCGAGCGGACGGAGGTCGCGGGTCGACCCGCCTGGTCCGTGCGCCTGTACTGGAACCCCTGGGCGCGGCTGATCTTCCTCGGACCCGCCATCATGGCGCTGGGGGGGCTGCTGTCGCTTCTGGACCGTCGCCTCAGGCTGGGCGTCGGCCCCCGGAGGAGGAAGCCGGCGTGAGGCGCGCCCTGGTCCTCCTGGCCGCGCCGTGCATGGCGCTGATGCTGACGGCGGCCGAGCCGTCCGCCGCGCCGGACCGGCCGCTGCCCGACGCCGCCCAGGAGGCCCGCGCCCGCGCCCTGTTCGCCGACGTGCGCTGCGTCGTCTGCCAGCACGAGTCGATCGCCGACAGCCCGGCGGGCGTCGCCGGCGACATGCGCCGACTGATCCGCGAGGAGATCGCCGCCGGCGCCACGGATCAGCAGGTGCGCGCGGGCCTGGTGCGCCGTTTCGGCGACTATGTGCTGTTTCGGCCGCCCGTGCGGCAGGGCACCTGGCTGCTGTGGTTCGGGCCGTTCGTCCTGGTCCTGCTCGCCGGCCTGGTCCTGCTGCTGCGCGGCCGCCGCCGCCCGGCGGAGCCCGCCCCCTTGTCGGCCGAGGAACAGGGGCGCCTGGACGAACTTCTCCAAAAAGAAAGCCTTCGCCCCGATCCTGACGCAGCCTCGCCTCACGACGGGCGTTAGCCGGGAACAACGATCGCCGGCCGATTTTGGTCGTCGGAGCTTATCGGCCTATATCAGACGCGAACCGGGCCCGCTCGGCCCTGGACAGAGGATCGCAAGGACCACGATGCTGAAGCGCAAGGAGTTCATTCTGGGGGCCGCGGCCGGATTGACGCTGGCGGCGGCGGCGACCGCCGGCGGGGTCATCACCTGGCCGGGCGCGCACGCGGAACCCCAGGCCGTGAACCGCATCACCCCCGTGCCGGCCCAGGGCGAGACCTTTTCGCCGCCGCCGGGCGCCCCGAACAGCTTCGCCACCATCTTCGAACAGGTCGCGCCCGCCGTGGTGCAGATCGACGTGACCGTGCCGGTGGAGCAGCCGCAGGGCCTTTTCCAGATTCCCGGCCTGCCCTTCCAGTTCGTACCGCCGAACGGCCGGGGACAGCAGGGCCAGGACGCCGAACCGCAGACGACGCAAGGCGCCGGATCGGGCTTCTTCATCTCGCAGGACGGCTACATCGTCACCAACAACCACGTCGTCGCCGACGCCACCGAGATCAAGGTGAAGATGTCCGACGGCCGCGAACTGCCGGCCCGCCTGATCGGCCGTGACGCCGCGACCGACCTTGCGGTGATCAAGGTTGAGGGGAGCGACTTCAAGTACGTCAGTTTCGAAGAGACGGCCGACCCCCGCGTCGGCGACTGGGTTATCGCCGTCGGCAACCCGTTCGGTCTGGGCGGCACGGCCACCGCCGGCATTGTCTCGGCCAAGGCGCGCGAAATCGGCGGGAATGAGAACCCCTACACCGACTTCCTTCAGATCGACGCGGCCATCAATCGGGGCAACTCGGGCGGTCCGACCTTTGACATCCACGGCCGCGTGATCGGCGTGAACTCGGCAATCTATTCGCCCACGGGCGGCTCGGTCGGCATCGGATTCGCCATCCCGGCGGAGACCGCCAAGTCGATCACCGAGCGTCTCATGCGCGGCGAATCGATCGAGCGCGGCTATCTGGGCGTCCAGATCACCAACCTCGTCGATGACTACCGCGAAAGTCTCGGTCTGCCTGAAAGCCAGAAGGGAGCCTACGTCGCCGAGGTGACGCCGGATGCTCCCGCTGCTCAAGGCGGCCTTCGCCCTGGTGACGTGGTCGTTTCGCTGAACGGACGCCCGATAGAGGGTTCCACGGAGTTGACCCGCGCTGTCGGCAGCGCGAAGCCGGGCGACAACCTGCGGCTGGAAGTTCTTCGAGAAGGCGGTCGCCAGACGGTCAATATCCGAGCGGGAACGCGCCCGACCAACCTCGAGGTCGCCGTCGCAGGCCAAGATGGCTCCGATGCGCCCAATGCGCCCGGCGCCGCCGCCGGCGAGGTCATCGAAGGTCTGACGGTGGCGCCGGTCACCGCGGCGCTTCGCAGCCGGTTCGATCTGCCCGCCGATGTGGGGGGGCTCGTCGTCACGGCGGTGGACCAGCAGTCGCGCGCCGGCCGCCTGGGCTTCCAACCGGGTATGGTGATCCTCCAGGCCAATGGTCGCCGGGTTGGATCCGCCGCCGACCTCAAGGGCGCCGTCGAGACGGTGAAGAACGCCAATCGGCCAGGTGTCCTGCTGCTGATGCGCACGCCGCGTGGCAACGTCCCGATCGTGCTGCCGCTGGGCGACAAGAACTGATCGGCAGTCTGAAAAAGCCTTAACTCGTCAATCGCCGCCGATGCGCTACCATCGGCGGCGATTTTGATTCCGGGAGAGGGCCTATGCGTATTCTGGTGGTCGAGGACGACGCAGAGGCGGCGACCGCCATGGTGCGGGGTCTGACCGAGGCGGGCCATGACGTGACCCACGCCGTCGACGGCGCCTTCGGCCTGCTGGAAGCGCAGAAGGGCGGCTACGACGTCTATGTCGTCGACCGGATGATGCCGCGCCTGGACGGCGTCGGCATGGTCGAGACGGTGCGCAAGGGCGGCGACCAGACGCCGGTGTTGTTCCTGTCGGCGCTGGGCGAGGTCGAGGACCGGGTCACGGGTCTGAAGGCCGGGGCCGACGACTATCTGGTCAAGCCCTACGCCTTCGCCGAACTGATCGCCCGGGTCGAGGCCCTGGCCCGCCGCCGCGAAACCGGCGGCGTCCAGACGGTGCTCAAGGTCGGCGAGCTGGAGATGAACCTGATCGGCCGCACCGTGCATCGCGAGGGCCGGGAGATCGACCTGCAGCCGCGCGAGTTCCAGCTGCTGGAGTTCCTGATGCGCCACGCCGGTCAGTCGGTGACCCGCACCATGCTGCTGGAGAAGGTGTGGGAATACCACTTCGACCCCCAGACCAACGTCATCGACGTCCACATCAGCCGCCTGCGCTCCAAGATCGACAAGGGCTTCGACAAGGCCATGCTCCAGACCGTGCGCGGCGCGGGGTATCGGTTGGAGGCGTAACTCTCCCTCCCCTTCATGGGGAGGGACGATCGCGAAGCGATCCGGGTGGGGAAGTGTCCATGTCGACAGAGACAGTACGCGCCCGCACGATGCGAAAGGCGATGACGCCGCCGGTAGCGCGAATGTGGGTCAACCTGAAGCGGCTACGTGCGCAAGGTTTTCATTTCCGACGGCAGGCGCCGTTCAAGGGCTATTATCTCGACTTCGTCTGCTTTCAGCAGCGGCTCGTGATCGAAGTGGACGGCATGGGACACGCCGAGGACCATCAGGCAAGACATGACCGGATCAGGGACGCTGTCCTAGCGCGCGAAGGGTTCGTCACCCTGCGGTTCGATAATGCGTCGATCCGGGACAATATCGGCGACGTGATCGATTCCATCGTGAGCCGGCTCGGAGACTCCCCCACCCGGGCGTCGCTGCGCGGCGCCGTCCCTCCCCATGAAGGGGAGGGAGAATAGAAGCAAATGCGCCTGCCCTCCCTCCTTCGCCGCACGCCCTTCCGGCTGACGCTGCTGTTCCTGGCGCTGTTCGTGGCGGCGGCGGGGGCGATCCTGGCCTATGTCTATTTCGCCTCGGCGTCGGAGGCCCAGGCGCGGGCCCAGGCGGACGTGCAGGGCGAGCTGAACGCCCTGACCGCGATCCATCGCACGCGCGGGGTCGATGCGCTGAACCAGGCGCTGGTGGAGCGGACCATCCGGGGCGGCCCCTACCTCTATCTGCTCACCGGCGCGGACGGGAAGATCGTCACCGGCAATCTCTCGGTCATGCCCTTCGACCTGAAGCAGCCGCGCCGGGCGGGACGCGGCGAATGGAGCACGTTCCGCCTGACCACCACCGACGAGGACGGGCGCGTCGAGAACCGTCGTTCCATCGGGGTGATCATGCCGCTGCCGGGCGGCGAGACCCTGTTCGTGGGCGAGGACATCGGCGGGATCGAGGAATATCTGTCGCGCCTGACCCAGGCCCTGTGGGGCGCGATGGCGCTGGTCATGCTGCTGGGCCTCGCGGGCGGCCTCTACATCAGCCGCCGGGTCGAGGCGGCCATGGGCGGGCTGAACCGCGTAGTCCAGGCGGCTCAGGAAGGCGACCTCAAGCAGCGCGCCGTGATCCGCCATTCGGGCGACGAACTGGACGAGCTGGGCCAGGGCTTGAACACCATGCTGGACCGGCTGGAGGGATCCATGGCCTCGATCCGTCACGCCGGGGACGCCATCGCCCACGACCTGCGCTCGCCCCTGACCCGCATGCGAGCCAAGCTGGAGGTGGCGCTGATCGACGCCGAGGCGGGCAAGGTCGATGGCGTCGAGGCGCTGACCATCGCCCTGGACGAGGCGGACCAGCTGCTGAAGACCTTCAACACCGTCCTGGCCATCGCCCGGCTGCAGGCGGGAGGCGCGCCCGATCCCAAGGTGTTCGACGCCTCGGACCTGGCCGCCGACATGGCCGAACTGTACGAGCCGGCGGCCGAGGACAAGGACATCGACTTCTCCGCCGAGGTCGAGAAGGGGCTGATGGTCGAAGGCAACCAGCCCTTCCTGGCCCAGGCCCTGGCCAATCTGATCGACAACGCCATCAAGTACACCCCGGCCGGGGGCGCGGTGAAGCTGCGGGCGCGACGGCGGTCGTCCGGCGAGATCGAATATTCCGTCACCGACACCGGGCCGGGCGTGCCGGAGGAAGACCGCGAGCGGGTCGTCCAGCGCTTCGTCCGCCTGGACAACAGTCGCACCGAGCCGGGGTCGGGCCTGGGCCTGTCGCTGGTCACGGCCGTCGCCGAGGCGCACGGCGGCCGGGTGGTGCTGGACGAAGGCCCAGGCGCCTACGGAGACTTCGGCCCGGGGCTGCGCGTGGCCCTGGTGCTGCCGCCGGCGGCCGGCTGATCCTCTCGTTCCGCGCCTGCTGGCGAAAGCCGCGCGCCCGTCACTTTGGAAGCGGACTTGTGGCGGGCGGTTCGAACGTGGTCCAACGGCCATGCCGGGCGAAAGCACGGGGCTCCGGCTTTCGCCGGGATGAGCGGATGATCGGATGGCTGACATTTTTTCGACCCCCAAGCCCCTGTTCCAGGACCTGAAGCCTGCCGGACCCGTCGCCAATCCCGGCGCCGCCGACCGTCTGCATGAGGCGCTGGTGGAAGCCGCCCAGGCCGACGGATGGTCCGACGGCCTGACCGTCGCGTGGCCCGCGCTGGCGCCGGTCGCCGGGGCCTCGCCCTATTTGGCCGGGCTGATGCGGCGTCGCCCCGCCCACCTTCGCCGGATACTCGAGACCGACCCGGCCGAACAGCTGGCGGACATCCTCTCCCGAACCGACGCCCTCGACGGCGAGCCGGAAACGATGAGGCAGCCGCTGCGGGTGCTGAAGGCCGACCTGCATCTGCTCACCGCGCTGGCGGACCTCGGCGGCGTCTGGAGCCTGGATCAGGTGACCGATGCATTGTCGCGCTTCGCCGACGCCGCCTGCCGGGCGGCGCTGCGGGCCGTCGGCGCCGAGCAGCGCGCGCGGGGCCGGCTGGTCTCGCCCGCCGACGACGCGCGCGGGCCGATCCCCGGCCTGTTCGGCCTGGCCATGGGCAAGCACGGCGCCAATGAGCTGAACTATTCCTCCGACATCGACATCTCGCTCTTCTACGAGCCGCGCCTGCTGACGCTGGCCCTGCGCGAGGGCGAAGAGATGCAGGACTTCGCCAATCGCGTCGCCAAGGGGCTGGCCGGGCTGCTGACCGAGCGGACCGCCGACGGCTACGTCTTCCGCGTAGACCTGCGTCTTCGCCCCGATCCGTCCTCCACCCCCCCGGTGATCGCTGCGCCCGCGGCGCTGGCCTATTACGAGAGCGTCGGACAGAACTGGGAGCGGGCGGCCTTCATCAAGGCGCGGCCGGTTCTGGGCGACATGCGCGCCGCCGGACGGTTCCTGAAGGCGCTGACGCCCTTCATCTGGCGGCGCAGCCTCGACTACGCCGCCGTGCTCGACATCCAGGCGATCAAGCGCCAGATCCACGTGCATAAGACCGGCGAGGGGCTGGACGCGGCCGGGGCCAATCTGAAGCTGGGCCGGGGCGGCATCCGCGAGATCGAATTCTACGCCCAGACCCAGCAGCTGATCCTGGGCGGCCGCGATCCGAAGCTGCGCGAGCCCCGCACCCTGGACGCGTTGAAGGCCCTGTCGGCCGCCGGCCACGTCCCCCCGGACGTGACGGAGGAGCTGTCGTCGGCCTACGTCGAGTTGCGGGGGCTGGAGCATCGCGTGCAGATGCTGGAGGACGAACAGACCCATAAACTGCCCCAGAACTCTGAACGCCGCGCCGCTGTCGCGGCCCTGGCGGGCGAAGCGGACCTAGCGCTGTTCGACGCCTCGGTCGAAGGCCTGCTGCTGGGCGTCAACCAGCGCTACGGCGAATTGTTCGAGGGGGGCGAGGAGCTCGATTCCGTTTACGGCAGCCTGGTCTTCACGGGGGTCGAGAACGATCCGGAGACCCTGGCCACCCTGTCGCGGATGGGCTTCGCGGATCCCGCCTCGGTCGCCGACACGATCCGCAGCTGGCATCACGGCCGCATCCCCGCGACCCGGACGGAGCGCGGCCGCGAACTGTTCACCCGCCTGGCGCCCCGCCTGCTGGAGGCCCTGGCGCGATCCGGCGCGCCGGACGCCGCCTTTCCCCGCTTCGCCGCCTTCTTCTCGGGTCTGGCGGCGGGGGTGCAGGTCCAGGCCCTGTTCCTGAACCAGCCGAAACTGTTCGAGATGGTGGTGGGCGTCATGGTCTTCGCCCCGCGCCTGGCGCGAACGCTGGGCCGGCAACCGGCGGCGCTGGACGGGGTGCTGGACGCCCGCTTCCTGACCGACCTGACCGAGGACACCGGCCTGACCGAGCAGATGATGCGCGAGGCCGAAGAGGCCGGCGATTTCGAGGGCGCGATGAACGCCGTGCGCCGCCTTCACCGCGAACAGCTGTTCCGCATAGGTCTTCACGCCATGACCGGCCGCGCGGGGCCGGAGGCCGCCGGCCGCGGCTACGCCGCCCTGGCCGACGCGGCCATGCGCACCCTGGCGCCGGCCGCCCTGGTCGAGACTGAACGTCTGGGCGGCGCGTTCCCGGGGGCGGTGGCGGTGGTCGCCCTGGGCAAGGCGGGATCGCGCGAGATGACCGCCGGTTCCGACCTGGACTTGATGACGCTGTACGAAGCGCCCGACGGGGCGATGTCGGCGGTGAAGGGCTGGAGCGCCGACGTCTTCTACGTCCGCTTCACCCAGCGGCTGATCTCGGCCCTGTCGGCGCACACGGCCGAGGGCGGACTGTACGAGGTCGACATGCGGCTGCGCCCCACCGGTTCCAAGGGGCCGGTGTCGGTGCGGCTGTCGGCCTTCGAAGACTATTACGCCGGAGAGGCCGAGACCTGGGAGTTCATGGTCCTGACCCGCGCCCGCGTCGTCTGGGCCAGCGACCCGGCTTTCGCCAACAGGGTCGCCGAGACGATCGAGGCGGTGCTGCGCCGTCCCCGGCCGGGCATCGACGTGGCCGCCGACGTGCGCAAGATGCGCGCGCTGATGGATCGCGAGCGACGCCCGCACGGCTTCTGGGACCTGAAACTC
Source organism: Pseudomonadota bacterium (assembly GCA_023451375.1). Classification (GTDB taxonomy): domain Bacteria; phylum Pseudomonadota; class Alphaproteobacteria; order Caulobacterales; family Caulobacteraceae; genus Brevundimonas. The sequence continues at coordinate 1,850 of JAEXZS010000073.1, read as the reverse complement.
TCGCCGGGGGGGCAGGTCGACGCCGAGTTCGCCGCCCAGTATCGCCAGCTGCAGGCGGCGGCCGCGGGCGGTCCGCTGACCGTCTCGACCCTGGAGGCGCTGCACGACGACGCCGTCCTGGCCGAGGCCTGGCGGCTGCAGCAGCGGCTCAGTCAGCTGCTCTCGGCGGCGTTCGAAGGTCGGGTGGACCCGGAGGCCGAACCCTCGGTCTTCCAGCTCCGTCTCGCCGAGGCGGCCGGCGCGGCGGACTTCGACACGCTGAAGCGGGAGCTGACCGACCTGCGCGCCCGCGCCCGAGCGGCATTCGAACGCGCTGTTCCGGCCGCTCGCGACGGATAGGAAGGTCTTCTCCGTTCAACGCTCGACAGGGTTGAACACGGGCCGCGCCCGCGGCCGCAGGAGACCATCGGAATGACAAAGACCTTCATCGGCGGCGTCGCCGCCGCCCTGACCGCCGCCGCCGGGGCCGTCTTCGCCGGCGCCGCCACGGCCCAGAGCCCGACGCCGCAGCCCGGCGCCGAACGCGTCCGGTTCCTGCGCGGCGACGCCGACCAGGACGGCCGGATCAGCCAGGCCGAGTTCTTCGACCACCGTGTGGCCCGCCTGACCGCCGCCGACGCCGACGCCGACGGCCTGGTCACGCGCGAAGAGATGCGGGCGGCCATGCAGGCGCGTCGCGCCGACCGCGCCGACCGGCGCTTCGCCCGGCTCGATGCGGACGGAGACGGCGCCGTCACCCGGACCGAGTTCGACGCGGCGCGCGGCGAGCGCGGCCCGCGACGCGATCGCCTTCTTAGGCGCGCGGGGGCGGACCGCGGCCCTGTCGTCATCGCCGACAGGCGGGCGAAGCTGGGCGAGCGGTTCGCCAGGCTGGACGCCGACAGCGACGGCTTCGTCGCCGCCGACGAGCAGCGCGCCGCCCGCGAAGCCCGCCGCGAGCAGCGCCATGAGCGGCGCGTGGCCCGTCGGATCCATCAACCGGCTTCCCCGGCCCCGGCTTCGGAGTAAGAACCGTGTCGGGATCGGCCGTGACGTGCGAATCGGTCCTTTTCGTCGCTAGCGGAAGAGGCGGGCTTGGTCGCGATCGTCGACCCCGACGAGGAACTTGTGCGCCGCGTGGGTCAGGGCGACCCCGCGGCGTCGCAGGTTCTGGTCGAGCGCAAGCTGCCGCGCATCCTGGCGCTGGCCCATCGGATGCTCGGCGACGCGGCCGAGGCCGAGGATGTGGCCCAGGAGGCCATGCTGAAGGCCTGGCGCCAGGCGCCGAAATGGCGCGGCGGCAAGGCGCGCTTCGACACCTGGCTGCACCGGGTGGCGCTCAACCTCTGCTACGACCGGCTGCGGCGGCGACGCGAGATTCCGACCGCTGCGCCGCCGGATCGGCCGGACGAGGGACCGGCGCCGGACCGGGGCCTGCTGGCGGCGGAGACGGGGGCGCGGGTCGACGCCGCCCTGAAACGACTGCCCGATCGCCAGCGCGAGGCCATCGTGCTGTGCCACTATCAGGAACTGTCCAACATCGAGGCGGCCGCCCTGATGGACATCAGCGTCGAGGCGCTGGAAAGTTTGTTGTCGCGGGGACGGCGCGCTTTGCGTCAGGCCCTCGCTGATTTGTCGCCGAAAGGCGGAGGAGACGGACGATGACGATCGAACGGCTGAAGGCGCTGGCGGAGGCCTACGGCGCCGATCTGCGTCGCTGGCCGGCGTCGGAGCGGCCCTTCGCCGAGAGCCTGGTCTCGACCGATTCGGCCGCGCGCGCCGTGCTGGCGGAGGCGGCGACGCTGGATGCGCTGCTGGACGCCTCGCCGCGCCCGGCGCCCTCGGCCGCCCTGGCCGCGCGCGTCCTGGCC
>JAEXZS010000046.1 GCA_023451375.1 Pseudomonadota bacterium | reverse complement strand
CTCCCTCAGCACGAACGCCATGTGATTGGACGCATGCCCGGGCGTCGCCATCGCCTCGATCGTCCAGCCATCCCCCTCGATGACCTCGCCCCCGCCCAGCACCTCGTCCGGATAAAAGGCCTCGGCGTCCCCTTCATCCCCGCCGCCCGACGCATGCGTCTCCACCGCCGGCGGCCGCATGGCCAGCACCTTCGCTCCCGTCGCCTCGGCGAACGGCCGCGCCAGCGGCGCATGATCCCGGTGCGTATGCGTCACCAGCACATGACTGACGGTCCGCCCGTCGACGGCCTCGAGCAGCGCCTGCAGATGTCCGTCGTTCAGCGGCCCCGGATCGATCACCGCCACCGAAGCGCCTCGCTCGGAACGGCCGACGATGTAGGTTCCGGTGCCCGTAAAGGTGAACGGACCCGGGTTCTCGGCCACAACGCGGGCGATCAACGGTGCGACAAGATCGAGGCGGCCGTAGGCGAAGTCGAACTCTCTGACAAAGGGAATCACATCGGTCTCCTGTCGGGCGGCCTTGAAGCCCCTGTTGGGGTGCTGTGGTTTCATCGATCTCCGCGATGGCCGGCCGAGATGCAAAGCTCGCCACAGCTGAGCGGTGGCCACACATGCAACAAAATGTCGCCCAATCTTGCATAAGCGGCAAAACGTAGTGGATCATGCCGATGGGGCGAGAAATCCGATCCGATATAAGCCACATCTGCGGCATGACTGTTTCGCGTCACCACTGTGGCGTAACTGCGACACACCCCGGCGCACATCATTACTCCGCCGTAATCCACATGGACGCCAGCGCCTGTCATCCTATGGTCATGTCCAATCTGCGCGCATTTGGGGGCGTAGAGGCATGGTTCTGCATCGGCGACCGTTCGCCGACCACTCAGGAGGGATGCAGTTTTGAATATCCAAACCATTCGTGAGCGCCTGCTGGCTTCCACGATGATCGGCGGCGCCGCGCTGGCCGCGGCGGTCGCGTTGCCGGTGGCGTCCGTGCTTGTCGCGCCAGCTTCGGCAGTGGCGCAAGATTATACGACGGGGTCGATTGCTGGTACCGTAACCGACACTGCTGGTTCCCCGGTCGCTGGCGCGACCGTCACGGTCTCGCAAAATAACGCACCGTTCAACCGGACGGTTACGACGAATGAGCAGGGGCAGTTCCGAGTTTCGGGTGCGCCGGTCGGTACTTACACGGTGACCATCTCGGCGCCTGGCGCAGCTCCCTTCTCCGACACCAACATCGGCATCGGCCTCGGCCGTGTCTCAGACTACGAGTTCACCATCGGCGCTGCGGCGGGTGGCACCGTGGACGACATCGTTGTCGTCGGGACACGCACGCCGGTGATCAACTTCTCGTCGAGCACCACCGGATTGGTTGCTGATGCTCAGGAGACTTTCGATCGGCTACCTATAGCTCGTAGCTTGTCTGGCATTACGCTGCTCGCTCCCCAAACTACTCTGAGTGATCCTACTTGGGGTAATATCGTGGGTATCAGCGGTTCGTCGGTAGCTGAGAACGCCTACTACATTAACGGCATGAACATTACTAACCCGAGAAACTTCTTGGGTGGAAATACGGTGCCCTTCGAGTTCTACGATCAGATCGATGTCAAGGCTGGCGGTTACCAAGCAGAATTTGGCCGCTCGACAGGGGGCGCGATCATCGCCACCAGTCGTTACGGCAATAACGAATTCCATGGTGGAGCTAACGTCTATTGGTCGCCGGATGAACTTCGGGAGTCCGCGCCCAACACCTACGTGGCGGATAATGAACGCGCTTACTCGGACAGCCGCGAAGCTAATGTTTGGCTGTCTGGTCCAATTCTGAAAGACCACATCTACGCCTTCGGCTTCTATAACTGGCGCGAAAGCGAGTCGCGCGCATATTCATTGTCGGGCGCACGCAGCGAGCGTGTGAACGACAGCCCCTTCTATGGCGGCAAGCTTGATTTGTATTTGAACCCCGATCATCGCTTCGAGGTGACCTACTTCACGGACGATCAATCCTACAACGATCTTGATTATCTGTCTGATGATGATGCCGAAGCGGATGTGACGTTCAATCAAACCGGTGGCGAAACGTTTATCTATAAGTATACCGGCAATTTCACGGACTGGTTGACGCTGTCAGTTCTGTACGGCGAAAACAGCTATCGCAGCGATAGCTACTCCACTGCTGCCTTGGACCAGACTGTTCAGAGTAATGTTTCGGCGCGGACGTCTTCCGGCGAGAGTGTCCGCTACGGCATCTTCCGTGGGGGTGGTTTCACGGAAATGGACTCCCTCGACGAGCGGCAGCTTTTCAGAGCAGATATCGACGTCTATGCGCAGTTCATGGGGCAACACCACCTGCGCCTAGGGTATGACCGAGAGCAAATCACCTCCGACGTCATGACTGGCTATCTCAATGGCGGGATCGATGTTTACTACAATGATCGCGTATTGCATCGAGACTATAATCTCACAGCCAGCGTTGATACTGAACAATCCGCTATCTACCTACAAGATAACTGGGAAGTGACAGATCGTCTGACGCTCCAGATTGGCCTGCGTGCTGAGAAGTTTGACAACAAGAACGTTGATGGCGTTAGCTTCGCGGCGACAGATTATGAGATCGCTCCACGTCTTGGTGCTGTGTACGACCTCTTCGGTGACCGCAAGACGAAGCTAAGCGCGTTCTACGGCCGCTATTATCTGCCGATCGCTACCAATACGAACCTCCGCATGGGAGGAGCCGAAACGTTCATCGACACCTTCTACCGATATGGGCCCACTGCTGCTGTGGGAGGATACTCTGTTGCAGCATCGGGAGGCATCGCTAATGCAATCGCAGCCTGCGCGGCTGACGACTCCGACACCTGCGTGTTTTCGGGTGGGACGCAGTATGCCCAACAGATCAACGCGCCGGGACTGGTTTCCGACCCGGAAACCTTGGCTTCGCAGAACCTTGAAGCGCAGTATCAAGACGAGTTCATGCTAGGTGTCGATCACCTCCTGGAGAGCGGCATCCGGCTCGGTGCGAACTTTGTTTACCGGGACCTCAAGTCGGCGATGGAGGACGTCGATAGCGGGTACTTCATCGGCGCGTACTGCGATTATGCAGGCATCGCTGAGGATGATTGCGGAGCCATCAACTCTGGTGGGTACGTTCTGCTGAACCCCGGCAAGGATCTGATCATCAAGACCGATGCTGAAACCTTCCCGCTGCTGAACGGCGGCGTGATCACCATCCCGGCCGACGTCATTGGGCTGCCGGAGGCGGAACGGACCTATCAAGCCCTCGAATTGACCGCTGAGCGTCCGTTCGACGGCAAGTGGGGTCTGCGAGGGTCGGTCGTGCTCAGCCGGCTGAAGGGCAACATCGAAGGTGGCGTCAAGTCCGACAACGGGCAGGACGACACTGGGTTGACGCAGGACTTCGACGAACCGGGCTGGATGGATGGATCCTACGGCTACCTCCCCAACCACCATGCTCAGACGTTCAAGTTGTTCGGCACCTACGCGATCAACGACAACATCTATCTCGGCGCCAACGCGATCATTCAGTCCCCTCGTCATTACGGATGCATCGGCGCTTATCCGTTTGATGACGGTCGTGCTGTGGCGAGCACTGTGTCCGCTTGGTATTGCAACGGTGAGCTGACGCCGCGTGGGTCCGTGTTCTCCGGTCAGTGGCAGAAGCGAGTGGACCTGTCCCTCGCCTGGAACATTGAAGCGTTCCAGTTGCCGGGCGAGTTGCAGTTCCGGGCAGACGTGTTCAACGTGTTCGACTTCTCCGGCGCGCAGGATTACGTAGAAGCTGGCGAACTGACGGGCGGCACCTTCGGCGCTCCGAATATCAACCCGGATTATCGTCGGGTGTCCTCGTACCAGGCACCCCGTTCGGTCAGGTTCGGGCTCTCCTGGTCCTTCTGATCGGCTAAAGAGGTCGCCTGAGGCGGCGGACGTCGGTCCGCCGCCTTTTTCTTTGCGCCGAACAATGGCCACACGGATCGGGGAGCTTGGCTGTGCGTTAGCGCGTCCCAGGATCAATAGTGGAAGCTTCCATGCGTCTGTTTTCAGCCAGCCTTTTTCTCCTCAGTTTTCTGGGCGCGCCGGCCCTGGCCCAGCAGACGGACGGGCCGATCGCGACCGCGGCGCCGCAGGGGGAGGCGCAGGCGTCGGTGCGGCTGCGCGAGGCGGTCGCCTACGCCAATCCGATGCCCCGCGGGGCCCCGACGCAGGATTATCCGCTGGTCGCCTGGTGCGACGCGCTGGTGACGGGTCATGCGGACCTAGGCGAGACCCTGACGAACCGGACGCCGGAGGACGTCGAGCTGGTGCGCCTGGGTCGTCTGGAGGCGCAGGACTTCCGCGGCGCCCTGGCTGCCGCCGAGCCGCGTCAGTCAGCCTCCGCCAAGGCGGCCGCTCAGCAGGCCGCCGCCGCCGCCAAGGCGCAATGGGCGCCGCTTCTGGCCAATGAGAACGAAGAAGTGCGCAGCCAAGCCTTTGGCCTGTTCTTCGGCCTGCCCGGCCGTTGCGAGCATGCGGCGCGCCGTATACGCGAGAACATCACCACTCCGCCCGCGACGCCGGCGGAGGTGGGTCTGGAGGCTCCCGCAGCGACCGACTGATCGTGGAAGCTGCGGCGTCCGAACGGCGGTCTGGGCTCGCGCTCAGGCCGCCGTTTCACGCTTGGCCGTGTAGGGATCGTAGTTGAGGATGGGGGCCAGCCAACGCTCGGCCACGGCCAGGTCCCAACCCTTGCGGGTGGCATAGTCCTCGACCTGATCGCGGTCGATCTTGCCGACGCCGAAATAGTGGCTGCCCGGATGGCCGAAGTAGAGGCCGCTGACCGACGCCGGCGGGGTCATGGCGAAGCTTTCGGTCAGCGCCATGCCGGCGTTGCTCCCCGCGTCCAGCAGGCGGAACAGGGTGGCCTTTTCCGTGTGGTCGGGTTGCGCCGGATAGCCGGGGGCGGGGCGTATGCCCTGGTAGTTTTCAGCGATCAGGTCGTCGACGCCGGTCGCCTCGTCCGGCGCATAACCCCACAGCTGCGTGCGAACTTCCTTGTGCAGCCGCTCGGCGAAGGCTTCGGCCAGGCGGTCGGCCAGAGCCGTGGCGAGGATGGCGGAATAGTCGTCGCCCTTCGCCTTGAACTCGGCCGCCTTCTCCAATTCACCGTGACCGGCGGTGACGGCGAAGGCGCCGATGTAGTCCGCGCCGGCCTCGGCGACGAAATCGGAGAGGGCCAGGTTCGGCTTGCCGTTCGATTTCTTGATCTGCTGGCGCAGGCTGTGGAAGCGGGCGATTTCATGGGTCCGCATCTCGTCCGCATAGACGGCGATGTCGTCACCGACCGCGTTGGCCGGCCAGAAGCCGACGACTCCGCGCGCGGTGAACCACTTTTCGTCAATGATCCGCTTCAGCATGGCCTGGGCGTCGGCGAACAGGTCGCGGGCGGCCTCGCCGACGATCTCGTCCTCCAGAATCAGCGGATAGCGGCCGATCAGCTCCCAACTGGCGAAGAAGGGCGTCCAGTCGATGTGGTCGGCCAGGTCCTGAAGGTCCCAGGCGTCGAAGGCGCGCACGCCGATGAAGGACGGTCTGCCCGGCATCGGCTGCGCCGGATCGGGAACGAAGCGGTTCTCGCGCGCCTGCGTGAGAGTGGCGCGCGCCTTCACTTCCTGGCCGCGCGCATACTGTTCGCGGATGCGGATGTATTCGTCGCGGGTGGCGGCCTCGTTCTTCGCCTTCTCGGTGGATGACAGCAGGCCGGAAACCACGCCCACGGCGCGGCTGGCGTCTATGACATAGGTGGTCGATCCGCGGCGGTAGGCCGGTTCGATCTTCACCGCCGTGTGTGTCCGGCTGGTGGTGGCCCCGCCGATCAGCAGGGGGATGTCGAAGCCCCGCCGCTCCATCTCGGCGGCGACGAAGACCATCTCGTCCAGCGACGGCGTGATCAGGCCGGAGAGGCCGACGATATCGACCTTGTGCTCGATCGCGGCGTCAAGGATGCGATCGGCCGGGACCATGACGCCCAGGTCTATGACCTCGTAGTTGTTGCACTGCAGGACCACGCCGACGATGTTCTTGCCGATGTCGTGGACGTCGCCCTTGACCGTCGCCATCAGGATGCGGCCGGCCTGCTCGCGCGGCTTTCCGGCCTTCTCGGCCTCCATGAAGGGCTCCAGCCAAGCCACGGCCTGCTTCATCACGCGCGCCGACTTCACGACCTGCGGCAGGAACATCTTGCCCGAGCCGAACAGGTCGCCGACCACGTTCATCCCGTCCATCAGCGGACCTTCGATGACGTGCAGCGGGCGCTCGGACTGCAGGCGGGCTTCCTCGGTGTCGGCCTCGATGAATTCCGTGATACCGTGGACCAGGGCATGCGCGATGCGCGCCGCGACGGGCTGCTCGCGCCACTTCAGGTCGACGACGCGCGCGGAGCCCTTCTCACCCTTGTAGTTGGGCGCCATGTCCACGAGCCGCTCGGTGTTGGACACGTTCGTGCGCTGGGGCCGGTTCAGGATGACATCCTCGACCGCCTCGCGCAGCACTGGGTCGATGTCGTCATAGACCGGCAGGTCGCCGGCGTTCACGATGCCCATATCCATGCCGGCGGCGATGGCGTGGTACAGGAAAACGCTGTGGATCGCCCGGCGCACCGGCTCATTGCCGCGGAAGCTGAACGAGACGTTGGACACCCCGCCGGACACCCGCGCGTAGGGCAGAGTGCGCTTGATCTCGCGTGTCGCCTCGATGAAGTCGACGGCGTAGTTGTCGTGCTCCTCGATCCCAGTCGCCACGGCGAAGATGTTGGGGTCGAAGATGATGTCCTCGGGCGGGAAGCCGACCTCGTCCACCAGGATGCGATAGGCGCGGGTGCAGATCTCGATCTTGCGGGCGGCGGTGTCGGCTTGGCCCTGCTCGTCGAAGGCCATGACCACGACGGCCGCGCCGTAGCGCAGGCATTTGACCGCCTGCTCGCGGAAGGCCTGTTCGCCTTCCTTCATGCTGATCGAATTGACGATCGGCTTGCCCTGGACGCACTTCAGGCCCGCCTCGATCACCTCCCACTTGGAGCTGTCGATCATCACCGGCACACGCGCGATGTCGGGCTCGGCCGCCATTAGGTTCAGGAAGGTCCGCATGGCGGCGGCGCCGTCCAGCAGGCCCTCGTCCATGTTGACGTCGATGATCTGGGCGCCCGCCTCGACCTGCTGGCGGGCGACGTCCAGGGCGGCGGAATAGTTTCCGTCGACCACCAGCTTGCGGAACTTGGCCGAGCCGGTGACGTTGGTCCGCTCGCCGACGTTGATGAATGTGGGCCTCACGCGGGGGCTCCGCTCGGATCGATAGACATCACGCGACCAGCTCGAATGGTTCCAGGCCGGAGAGCCGCAGCGCCACCGGCCGTTCCGGGATCGCGCGAGGGGGCACGCCCAGGACTTCCTCGGCGACATGGCGGATATGGTCCGGCGTGGTGCCGCAGCAGCCGCCGACGATGTTCACCAGGCCGGAGCGCGCCCATTCCTCGATGAAGTGGGCGGTCTCATGCGGCTGCTCGTCGTACTGGCCCATGGCGTTGGGCAGGCCGGCGTTGGGATAGGCGGCCACCAGGGTGTCGGCCACGCGGCTCAGCTCCGCTATGAAGGGGCGCATCAGGTCGGCGCCGAGCGCGCAGTTGAAGCCGACCGCGAAAGGCCTGGCGTGGCGCACGCTGTTCCAGAAGGCCTCGGCCGTCTGTCCGGACAGGGTGCGGCCGGACCGGTCGGTGATCGTGCCCGAGATCCAGATGGGCAGGGCTTCCATGCCCTCGTCCTCCAGGTCCTTGATCGCCTTGATCGCCGCCTTGCAGTTCAGCGTGTCGGTGATGGTCTCGATCAGATACAGGTCGACCCCGCCTTCGTTCAGCGCCTTCACCTGGTGGCGATAGGCCTCGTAGACCTGGTCGAAGGTCACGCTGCGCGCCCCAGGGTCGTTCACGTCCGAAGACATCGAGAGCATCTTGTTCAGCGGACCGATGGAGCCGGCGGCGAAGCGCGGCTTCGTCGGCTCCTTCTCGGTCCAACGGTCGGCCGAGGCGCGGGCCAGCTTGGCGCCTTCCAGATTGATGTCCCACACCGCCTGTCGGTCCAGGGCGTAATCCTCCTGGGCGATCACCGTGGCCGAGAAGGTGTTGGTCTCCGAGATGTCGGCGCCGGCCGCGAAATACTGGTCGTGCAGGTCGGCGATGATGTCGGGGCGGGTGATGCAGAGGAGGTCGTTGTTACCCTTCATCTGCAGCTTTTCGTCATAGCCATTGGCCGTGACGAAGCGGTCGGCGCGGAAGTCGGCCTCGGTCAGGCCGCGACGCTGGATCATCACGCCCCAGCTGCCGTCCAGCACCAGGATGCGTTCCCTGGCCGCGGCATGCAGGGCGCCGATGCGCTGGGGACGGGTGAGGGGAGAGGTCATCACGCGGGCGCCTTCTGTTCGCGAACGCCCAGCACGCGGCAGATCGCATAGACCAGGTCGGCCCGGTTCAGGGTGTAGAAGTGGAAGTCGGAGAAGCCCTCTTCCTGCAGTCGCGCGCAGGTCTCGGCCGCGACCGAGGCGGCCAGCAGGCGGCGCGTGTCGGTATCGTCATCCAGGCCGTCGAAGTGGGCCTCAAGCCAGTCGGGGACGCTGGCCCCGCACGCGGCGCTCATCCGCTTCAAACCATTGAAGTTGGACACGGGCATGATCCCCGGGATCAGCGGAATGGTCACGCCGGCCGCTCGCACTCGATCGCGGAAGCGCAGGAAGGCGTCGATGTCGAAGAAGAACTGGCTGACCGCGCGCGTAGCCCCCGCGTCGACCTTGGCCTTCAGCACCTCGATGTCGTGATCGATGGACGGGCTTTCCGGATGCTTCTCCGGATAGGCGCCGACGGTGATGTCGAAGCCGCCGACGCGGTCGATGGCCTTGGCCAATTCGGTGGCGTTGGCGTAGCCGTCGGCGCGCGGAACATAGGCGCCGCCGATGCCGTTCCCGCCCGGCGGATCGCCGCGCAGGGCGACGATGTGGTCGACGCCGATCGTCTTGTAGCCCTCAATGACCTCGTCGACCTCGTCACGGCTCGCCTCGACGCAGGTCAGGTGGGCGGCTGGGCGCAGGTCGGTCTCGGCGATGATGCGCTGGACGGTGCGGTGGGTGCGCTCACGCGTCGAGCCTCCGGCGCCGTAGGTCACGGAGACGAAGGCGGGGGCCAGCGGCTCCAGCCTGCGAATGGCCTTCCACAGATTCGCCTCGGCTTCGTCGGACTTGGGCGGGAAGAACTCGAAGGAGACCCGCACCGGGGCGCGGTTCGATCCCGCGCGCGCGACCGGCCCCAGCGGCGACAGCAGCAGCGCGCGGGCTTCGGCCAGGTTCAGGGATGCGCTGGCCATCAGGCGGTCTTTCGATCTGCGGCGGCGGGGCGTTCGCCGGTCCAGATGGTCACGGTCAATCCTTCCCTGTCGGGCGGCAGGGCGATGGGGGCGAAGGTCGTCAGGCCCGCCTCCTTCAGCCAGCCGGCGATCTCATGGTCGGCGAAGCCCAGGCGGCGGTGTTGGTGCGCCTCGCGCATGTGCTCGAAGTCATGCGGCGCGAAGTCGACGATCAGCAGGCGACCGCCGGCCGCGACCAGGCGAGCGGCCTCGGCCAGAGCCGCCGCAGGGTCGGCGAGATAGTGCAGCACCTGGTGCACGATCACCAGATCGGCGCTCTGGGCCGGCAGGCGGGTGGCGAAGATGTCGCCGTGGCGCAATTCGACCTTGTCCAGCCCCGCCTTCGACACGTTCGTGCGGGCGATGTTCAGCATGTTCTGGCTGAGGTCCAGGCCGACGGCCATCTTCGCCTTCTTGCCGAACAGGGTCAGCATCCGGCCGGAGCCCGTGCCCAGGTCCACGACGCGCTCGAACGGACCGGGACCCGCGGCCTTCTCCAACGCCGCCTCGACCGCGCTTTCGCTGACGTAGAGGGAGCGCAGCTTGTCCCATTGGGGCGCGACCTGTTCGAAATAGCTGGCGGCGGCGGCCTCGCGCTCCTTGCGCACCTCGTCCAGACGGCGATGGTCCGCCTCGCCCGCGTCGTCGGACAGAATGTCCAGCACGGTGTCGATCAGAAGCCGCGCCTGGGCGTCATGCGACAGTCGGTAGTAGACGCGCGCGCCGTCGGGAAATCGCTCGATCAAGCCGGCGTCGGTCATCAGCTTCAGATGCCGCGACACGCGCGGCTGGCTCTGGTCGAGGATGCGCGACAGCTCCATGACCGACAGTTCCTCGCCGGCCAGCAATGAGAGGACGCGCAGGCGCGTCGGCTCGCCGGCGGCGCGCAAGGCTTCGACAGTCTGTTCGGCGGTGAGGCTCATGAGTTCATATAAAGATATCTTTATATGATTTGCAAAGCAAGAAATGGTCGACGTAGGCCGACTCTCCGGAATGATGCTGCATGAAGAGGGCCATGAATCGCCCACTAGCGCGGTTCTGACGCTGGAGGCCGCAGCAGCGTCAGTCACAGTTCGATCGGAGCACTCACCGGGGCGTCACGTCGATGGTGATCAGATCCTCGTAGCGACCCGACATCTGGCCGGTGATCTCTCCCAAGGTGAAGTCCATCGGCAGGGATATGCCCTCCAGCGTTCGCGGCGGGTTGATCCGGCGCGTCCAGAGTTCGGTCAGGTCCACAGGCGCCCCGTCCAGTTCGAGTGAATAGGGCACGACCGTGCCGGTTTCGGCGAACTCCCCGTGTCGCATGACGCCCCGGTTCTCCGAGCGGATGCTCAAGGTCGATTCCGCATTGGCGCGCAGCTGGACGAAGGCGCGTCGTGTGAGGCCGGTGGCGGCGACGCCGAAGTCGATCACATCGACCGTGAGGCCCGATCCGAAGGCGCCGGACGATCCGGCGATGTTGACCTGGGCTCTGGGCGCGGAGGTCAGGATAAGCCTCAGCGGCGCCCGGGGCAGCAACAACTGGCCCTCGACGTTTTCGATGCGCAGGTACAGGTCGGACGTGTGCTCCCCGGCCTCGGCCACGGCGTTCCGGATCACCGCGGCGTCCAGCTCGGTGTAGGCCTCGCCGGCGGCCGGCACGTTGAGGAGAAAGGTTCCGGGCTCGGCGTCCCGCTGAAGCAGGCCAGAGGCCTCGCGCGGGCGGAACTCAACGCCGACGCCGCCCAACAGGACCCCGGCCAGGGGGGCGTCGAAATCGTCCACCAGCCGCAGGCGCAGCTCGCAGGGCGCTTCGGAGCCGTTCCGCAGCCGGAGGTTCAGAGGGCCGCTGGAGGGGCCTATGGCGAAGGGATTGTAGTCGATCCGAACCGCCTCGGGCGTCTCAAGGGTCAGGTCGCAGGCCCTGGCGCTCGAGACGGCGCACCAGGCGAGAGCCGCCAAAGCCGCCGCGATCGCTCGCCTAGCGTGGATTGGCGCGAATATCGCCGACATTGACCACTCCTTCCTCTTCTTCGGGAATGACGAACTCCGCGATGGCGGAGCCGCGCACGACCAGGCGGTAGCGGCCGGGGGCCAGGCCGTCGCCGACGAAGCGCCCGCCGCGATTGGTGAAGAACAGCTTGGGCTCGGCGTCGGTGCGGCCATCGGCCGGCTCGATCACGCCGCTGACCAGGGCCATCGGGCCCTCGGCGTCGCTCAGCGTGCCGATGACGGTCCGGGACGCGTCGCTTCCGACCGTCATGCGATAGCCCGAGCCGAAGCCGGGGAAGGTCGACAGCACGCCGGAGCCGATGTCGTAGCCGGGCGGCAGCGGGTCGACGGCCACCACGAAACGGTTGATCCCGTAGGCGCGACTGATGGGGGCGAGAGCCGGTCCCAGCCAACCCGCTCGCGCTATCGGCTGGCCGCCCCCGTCGGTCAGCGCCAGGCTGGAGCGCCGCAGGGTGGGGTGACGGCTGGCGATGACGAAGCCTTCGCGGGACTGGCGGCCCACGCCTACGGCGCCTTCCGCATAACCGACGAAGGTGGCGAGCCGCCATAGCGATTCCTGCGTCGTCCGTCCGCCCGGCTCGGTGGATACGAAACGATTCGAGACGAGTTGGGCGTCGAAGCGGTTGTGGATGTAGCGCAGGTCCGCGGCGAGGGCCTGCTGATCGCGATCCTCGCCGACGCGTAAGGTCCCGCTGAGATCGCCCAGTCGCCCGGTGGGTGAGCGCGACAGGCTGACCTCGCGCAGGTCGTTGATGCTGTCATATCGCGCCGCGCCGCTCCACCGGCCGCCGAAGCGCGTGGTCAGGGCGAGGCCTAGCCGGTCCTCGGCGGGCCGATCGTCGCCGAAGCTGCGCCGGCCCAGCGTCAGGTTGACAGCGAAGCGCTCGAAGCTCCGTCCCAAGGCCAGGGTCCAGTCGGTTTGATCGGGGTGGGGCGCGCGGCCCTTGGCGAACGCGGCGCCCAGGTTGGCCGAGTAGTCGCCGTATCGAAGGATCGCCTGGCCGGCAGCCCGCCACCGCTCGCGGTTCAGCGGCGTGATGGCGAAGGCGTTCTGAAAGTGGCGGCTGGTCGCCTGCATCGAGGCGATGAAACGGGCGTCGACCTGATCGAACAGGACAGTTTCCTTGAGATAGTCCACCGCCCCGCTGAATCCGGTTCCGCCGGTCTCGCCGTTGTGGCTGGCGGCGCCGCTGACCTGCAGCAGGCCGAAGGGCGCGCCCCAGGTGGCCAGCGCCCCGACCTGGGCCCGTTCGTTGGCGTACTGGGCGTTGGCGCCGACGGTCACGACGTCGGTCAGGCCCTTGCGCATGAAACCTGACACCGCAACGTCCGAGCCGTACTCCAGGTCGCCGCCCTCTTCGAGCACGCCGGCTGAAACCCCGAAGTCAAGGACGCCCCGGTCCAGCAGGCCGGCGCCGCCGAACAGGTCGAAGACTGCGATCTCCCGGCGACCGGCGTCGTCCTCGACCAGCAGACGCACGCTGTTCGGACCCTGCACGAAGGGGAAGTCGCTCAATGAATAGGGGCCCGGATCCAGGCGAATGCGTTCCACGACGACGCCGTTGACCTCGATCTCGACCAAGGCCTCGCGATCGAGGATGAACTCGCGCCGACCGGAGGGGCGGATGTTCTGGAAAGGGCGGATGGTCGAATAGGCGCGCGCTGCCGATACGCCCAGGAAACGGCGGGAGCCCTGAAAGGCGTCCACGGGCGGCGAGAACTCTCCGGCCGTCAGCCGGATCGCGGATGAGAAGATGTCCTTGGTCAGGCGGACTTCGCGACGCCGCCACTTCTCGTCGCCGCCCGAACCGTCGTAGTCGGCGCCGGCCGTGAGGGTGAGGCCGCCGAAGCCGCCCCAGGTGGCGAATCCGTCGATGCTGGCCAGGGCGGGGGCGAACGCGTCCGACTGATGCGAGTAGAGCTGAGCCAGGCTGATGTTGGCGCCGGCGGCGAACCTGGCGGGCTGGTCGAAGGCGGCCGGATCGACGACCTCCTGGTTGCCCAGGCCGATTTCCCTGCGCATGCGCGCGGTCGAGGCCAGGACGGCGTTGAACGACAGCGACAGCGGGTCGAAGGTCAGGGAGAAGTCGTCGGACCGAAGGTCGGCCATGGCGATGCGCTCCTGGCCGGCGGACAGGGTGCTCAGGATGTCGAAGAGCTCGGTGTTGATCACCGGCTTCAGCAGTTCGAGCAGGCGGGTGGTGTCGACCACCCCCGCCCCCTGCGGATCGACGGCGCCGCTGAGGTCGCCGAGATAGCGGCCCTCGAGGTTCAGCGGACCCTGAATGGGAACCAGGATCGGCGTCGGGCGGGGCGAGGGCTCCACGTCCTGAGCGGCATCCAGCGAGGCTATCTCGATCCGGGGGAGGGCGGGCGCTGGGACTTCGTCCGCTTCGGCGCCGCCGCCCTCCATGACGGGCGCGACATAGGCGTAGCGACCACCGGCGGATCGCATGGGCTCCTGCAGCGAAAAGGCGGCCCCCGGCGCGGTTGTAGCGAGCCCGCCGCCGAGGCACAGGATCGCGGCGGCGCGACGCCGGCGACCCGCGCACCGGTGAGCGGCGCTCGCCATGATCGGCTAGCTCAGGACGATCGAGGCCGTGACGTTCGGGCCCAGGCTCGGCGCCAGCGCCGCCGGTATGCGGATGTTGCGGGTGGCGCCGGCGGGCAGGGTGCTGACCTGGCCGACCACGACGTCCTCGGCAGGCACCTCGATGGTCTGGCCGTCGTCGGACGTCAGGGTGTAGCGCGCCTGGCGCAGCAGGGCGAAGCCCGTGCCCGGGTTGCGGGCGACGATCAGCACGTCCCCGTTTTCGGCGCGGCGGGTCGACACGACCTCGATCGAAGCCTCCGCGTCCGACGGAGAAAGCAGGACGTGAGTGTTGATGTTGAAGGCGACCTGGACCGCCGCGCCGCGGTCCTCCTCATCGCCGGAGTTGAAGGCGATCGGCAACTGGCCGACGCGCACCAGATACATGCGTGGGCCGACATCGGGTTCGCCGACATAGCGGACCTGGACCACCTGCTCGCGATTGGGAGGAATGACCGACTGCGGGGGGAAGACGGTGATGTCATTGGGTTCCTCGGTCAGGGTGCGGACGCCGTTCTCGTCGACCTCCATGCGATAGACCTCGATCTCGACCGTAACCGGCTGATCGTCGGTGTTCTTGATGCCGAGGCGGTAGCTGGAGGTGGCGCCCGTCGGGGTGATCTGCGTCACCATGGGCGTGACGTCGATCGCGTTCGCCGACGATGGCGGCCAACCGCAGAGAGCGATGGCGGCGGCGACGAGCGCGGAGCAGAAACGTTGGACGAGCAGCATTGAAAGGACCCCGAGTAACGCGTTTTTTTCAAACCATTGGGGGCCGCCGAAAGGCGGCCCCCGCAGGGTGGTCGTCTGTGATCAGGCCGGGTTCAGGTCGAAGGTGAAGGTCTCCGAATAGGTGCCGGCCGGCGCTTCCGACGCGCCGGGGCCGGACGGCGCATTGGCGCAGCCGCTCGAACCGGGGTTGGTCGGATCGCCCTGGGTGCCGCCCGCGCCCGGGCCGCCGGGAACGCCGTAGCAGAGGTTCAGGAACAGATCGGCGAAGACGCCGTCCGCCAGGGCTTCGCTATAGCCGCCAGAGTTGGTGATACGGGTCCAGTTCGAGGGGAAGGTGTCCTCAGGGCCAAAACCCAGGCTGGCGACGGCGGGCACCACCAGTTCCCAGTCATAGTTGATCAGGACACCCGAGCCGGACGTAAGGTCGCCGTTCTCCGCCACGGAGGTCAGGGCGGCGCCCGAGGGCGAATTGCAGGACATCCGCAGGGTGGTGACCTTCTGGCGCACGCCGTTGGCGACGGCGACGGTGCTGCCGGCCACGTTGGCCAGGCCGATCGAGCAGTAGTTTTCGACGTTGGTCGTGACGACCAGTTCGGTGTCCTGAGCCTGTACGGCTGCAGGAGCAATCAGCATAGCGGCCGCCGCAGCAGCCGAAAGAATATGTGCACGCATGATTTCCTCCAATGTTGTGAATGGCAGTAGCGTTTTTCTATTGCCAAAGGTTCTGGCGTTTTCGCCAAGCATTGGGTTGGTATCACCTGACTTGTGGCAGCCATATTCCTTTCATTGACTGGCGTTACTGCTAACTACTATTGCTGATTGAATTTTAATGTTAGCCTAGAAAAGAGCACGAAATTCGGATGGTGTTGGTCAATCCCTTGGTGCCCATCTTGGCGTAAATGCTTCTCAGGTGGGCGCGGACCGTATGCTCCGAGATGTGCAATTCGATCGCCGCGGATTTGGGGCAGTGACCGTCCAGCAGGCGCCGCAGAACATCGAGCTCCGATCGGGTCAGCTGAAAGGCCGCGGCGATCGCTGACATGGACTGCTCGGTGGCGACCAGTTCTTCGCGCAAACTCAATACGGCCCAGCTTTTTCCCAGAACGCCGTGGAGATCGGCCGCGAACCAACTGCCGTGTCTTTGTCGCAGGATCACCAGCACCTTCTTGTCGCTTCCCGCGACCAGGGCCACGCTCCGGAGGAACCGGTTGTCGCGCTCCGTCGAACCGAATTTCAGAGCTCCGGTCGGCGTCACCGCCAACAGGCCTTCGCGTATGGCCGCCTCCGCCGCCTCATTGGCGGTAATCAGATGGCCCTGCTGGCTGACCAGGAGCAGGGATCGTGTGTCCTGATGAAACCACCAGTCTCCGATGACGTCCAGAAAGGCCGGCTTGTCGTCATCCCTATCGGCCGGGTCATCGTCCGCAGAGCTGGTCCTTGGTCGACGCGGCCGATTGAACGGTACGGGCGATCGCAACCCGACGATCGGCGAAGCGCCAAAATAGGTCGCCGCCATCATCCCTCCCACGCGCCATGCAGCGCGATCCCTGAGTCTTAACCCTCTGCGAATCACATCACGCCGATATTTCGACGCGGGCAACCCCACAATTGATTAGGCGAAACAAAGTGGCGGCGAGGCGTGATCAATGCTTCAAGGCCATACGCCAAGCTTTACAGGAGAGTGGCGGTTGCTTGCCTCCGCACTCGTGGGCGAAACCCCCGATGGCGCGTCCACCGCCATGATCTCGGTTGGAGCTTCGACGCCGATGAGGTTCGCGACGGTCTGAAGCGCGTCGGCGAGCGCCTGTCTCTGGGCGGCGGGCAGACCGGCAAGGTCGCGCATGGCTTCGGGCCTCAAAAGGCCGGGCGCGCTCGCCAGCGCCGTTTCGCCGTCCGCGGTGAGACGGGCGTGCACGACCCGCCGATCGCTGCGCGATCGATAGCGTACGACCAGATTCCTGGCTTCCAGGCGATCGAGGATCGCGACCACCGTCGGCGGCGACATGAAGGTGTCGCGCGACACGGCCTGAGTGCTGACCTCGCCGAGCGTTCGGATCGACTGAAGCACCAGCAGCTGTGGCAGCGTCAGGCCTGTCGAACGCGCGATCTCACGCGACCGCACATCGATGGCTTGGGCGATGCGCCGAACCGAACGGACCAAGGACGCCGTGGGGTCCGCGTTGGGTTCGGGAGAAATGTCGCTCATCAGGTTGAACTCATTCGTGCACTAACCATTTGTACACGCTGCTTCCACAATTCAAGGAGGGCCCATGTGCGGTCTTAGCGGCGAGATCAATTTCGACGGCAGGCCGGCGGACGCCGGCGCCGTGCAACGCATGACGGATGCGCTCTCGCCCCGAGGACCCGATGGGTCCGGCATCGTGATGCGGGGCCCCATCGGGCTGGGCCATCGACGGCTGAAGATCATCGACCTCTCCGAAAAGGCGCAACAGCCCATGGTCGACGCCGACCTGGGCGTGACGCTGGCGTTCAACGGCTGCATCTACAACTATCCCGAACTGCGCGAGGAGCTGCAGGGGCTGGGCTTCCGCTTCTTCTCGCACGGCGACACGGAAGTCATCATCAAGGCCTGGAAGGCTTGGGGCGATGGCTGCGTCGAGCGGTTCAAGGGCATGTTCGCCTTTGTGCTGCATGAGCGGGACACCGGCCGCACCGTGATTGCGCGCGACCGCTTCGGCATCAAGCCGCTGTATCTGGCTGAAAGCGGCAGGCGGCTGCGCTTCGCCTCGAGCCTGCCGGCGCTGCTGGCGGCGGGCGACGTGGACAAGACCATCGATCCGGTCGGCCTGCACCACTACATGACGTTTCACGCGGTGGTTCCGCCGCCGCACACCATACTGAAGGGCGTGAAGAAGTTCCCTCCGGCGACGATCCGGGTGATCGAGGCGGACGGGACGGTGACAGACCGACTCTACTGGCGCCCCGACATGACCCGCCACGCCGAGGATGCGGCTCTGAGCGCCGAAGACTGGCGCGACCGCGTGCTGGACAGCCTGCGCGAGGCCGTGAAACGGCGCATGGTCGCTGACGTGCCGGTCGGCGTCCTACTGTCCGGCGGCGTGGACTCCAGCCTGATCGTCGGCCTGCTCTCGGAGTTGGGGCAGAAGGACCTGATGACTTTTTCCGTCGGCTTCGAGGAAGCCAACGGCGAGAAGGGCGACGAGTTCGTCTATTCCGACCTGATCGCGAGGCACTACGGCACGAAGCACCACAAGATCTTCGTGCCGCACCAACGGTTGATGGAAGCGCTGCCCGGAACCATCGGCGCCATGTCCGAGCCCATGGTCTCCTACGACAACGTCGGCTTCTACCTGCTCAGCCAAGAGGTCTCGAAGCACATAAAGGTCGTGCAGTCGGGCCAGGGCGCCGACGAGGTGTTCGGCGGCTATCACTGGTACCCGCCGATGGTGGGGGCGGCCGATCCGGTCGAAACCTACGCCCAGGCCTTCTTCGACCGCAGCCACGAGACGCTGAAGACCCAGCTGAACGGCGCGTATATGGCCGACACCGACGTCAGCCGCGCGCTGGTCGAGGCGCACTTCGCCCAAGCCGGCGCCGAGACGCCGGTCGACAAGGCGCTGCGTCTCGACAGCCAGGTGATGCTGGTCGACGACCCGGTCAAACGGGTTGACAACATGACCATGGCCTGGGGTCTGGAGGCGCGCGTGCCCTTCCTGGACCACGAACTGGTCGAGCTGGCCGGTCGCATTCCGCCGGAGCACAAGTTGGCCCAGGGCGGAAAGGGCGTGCTGAAGGAGGCGGCCCGGCTGGTCATCCCGTCCGAGGTGATCGACCGCAAGAAGGGCTACTTCCCCGTGCCCGCGCTGAAATACATTCAGGGCCCCTACCTGGACATGGTGCGCGAGGCGCTGACCAACCAGGCGGCGCGCGACCGCGGCCTGTTCGACAAGGGCTATCTCGACACCCTGTTCGCCGATCCGACGGCGCACATCACGCCGCTGCGCGGATCGGAGCTGTGGCAGGTCGCCGTCCTCGAGATGTGGATGCAGCAGCATGGCGTCTGACGCCCGTCCCGCGCGGGCCAAGGCGCACCGGCTGAAACGCCTGCGTTACGAAGGCCTGAAGCCCCCGGTTCAGACGGGCCAGGGGCCGGTCGCCAACGCTGTGCTCGACTGCGGTTGGGGTCGGCTGCTGTTTGCCCAGACCTTTGAAACGGCCGAGCCGCTGGTGGAGGCCCTGCGGGCAGAAGGGCCGGATCGCCGCGACATCGCCTTCTACGTCCGCAATCCGCATGTGCTGCTGGCCCAGGCCCCGCAGGAAGTGTTCCTGGACCCATCGCACACGTACCGACTGGACCTGGCCACCTATCGCGCCAGCCGCCGCCAGCCGCGCGGCTTCACCGTGCGTCGCCTAACATCGGAAACAGACGCCCAGGCCGTCAACGACATCTACGCCAAGCGCAAGATGGTGCAGGTCCCGCCGGAGTTCTTCTGGTCGCGGCGGGACGACCGGACCATCACCTATTTCGTGGCCGAGGACACGGCGACGGGCGCGGTGATCGGCACGGTGACGGGCGTCAACCATGTCCGCGCCTTTGAGGATCCGGAATGCGGCTCGTCCTTGTGGTGCCTGGCGGTCGATCCGCAGGCGACCCAGCCAGGGATCGGCGAGGCGCTGGTTCGCCGCCTGGCCGAGCATTTCAAGACGCAGGGGCTGGCCTACATGGACCTGTCGGTCATGCACGACAACGACCAGGCCATCGCCCTCTATGAAAAGCTGGGCTTCAGGCGGGTCCATTTCTTCGGGGTGAAGCGCAAGAACCCCATCAACGAGGCCCTGTTCGTCGGTCCAACGGACGATCAGGACCTGAACCCGTATGCGCGGATCATCGTGGACGAGGCGCGCCGACGCGGCATCCATACCGAGATCATTGACGCCGAGGGCGGCCTATTCCGCCTCAGTTGGGGCGGCCGATCGGTGAAGTGCCGCGAGAGCCTGTCAGAGCTGACTTCCGCCGTGGCGCTCAGCATCTGCGACGACAAGCGCATGACCCGGCGCATCGTCCAGGCCGCCGGCGTGCGCGTGCCGGAGCGCATCGAGCCGGACAACCCGGCGGCCATCGAGGCGGCGCTGGAGAAGTACGGCAGCCTGGTGGTCAAGCCGGCCCGGGGCGAGCAGGGGCAGGGCGTCGCGGTCGGCCTGACGACCATGGGCGAAGTCCAGACGGCCCTGAAGCGCGCCCGCGGCATCTGCGCGGAGGTGCTGATCGAGGAACAGGTCAAGGGCGAAGACCTGCGGCTGGTCATCATCGACTACAAGGTGGTCGCCTGCGCGCTGCGCCGTCCGCCCCGCGTCATCGGCGATGGTCGCTCCACGCTTCGCGCCCTGATCGAGCACCAGAGCCGCCGCCGCAGCGCCGCCACGGGCGGGGAATCGAAGATCCCTGTTGATGCCGAGACCGAGCGGACGCTGGCCGAGGCCGGTTACCGCCTCGACGACGTGGCGCCTGATGGGACGGAGGTCCTGGTGCGCAAGGCGGCCAACCTGCACCTGGGCGGCACCATCCATGACGTGACGGAAGAAGTGCACCCGGCCCTGATCCAGGCCGCCATCGCCGCCGCTCGCGCGATCGACATACCGGTCACGGGTATAGACCTGATGGTGAAGTCGCCGCGCGAGCCCGACTACGCCTTCATCGAGGCCAATGAGCGGCCGGGCTTGGCCAACCATGAACCCCGTCCAACCGCCGAGCGTTTCATCGACCTGCTGTTCCCGTTGTCCGCCCCCGCCGCCGCGCGGACGGCCGGCCGCGCCGAACCCTGACATTGAAGGAGGGCTCTTGCCCCGCCCCGAGATCGACCTCGATTATCTAAAGGGCCGCCTGGCCGATCTGCTGAACACCCCCAGCCCGACGGGCTACACCGACGAGGCCGTGTGGCTGCTCTGCCGCGAGCTGGATCGGTTGGGGCTGACCTATGAGCTGACTCGCCGCGGGGCCATCCGCGCGCGCCTGCCAGGAAAGGCCGCCAAGCCCGCCCGCGCTATCGTCGCCCACGTCGACACCCTGGGCGCCCAGGTCAAGGCGGTGAAGGACTGCGGTCGCCTGGAGCTGGTCCCCATCGGCCATTGGTCGTCGCGCTTCGCCGAGGGGGCGCGGGCGACGGTTTTCTCCGAAGGGGGCGCGTGGCGCGGCACCATCCTGCCGCTCAAGGCCTCGGGCCACACCTTCAACGAGGAGGTGGACACCCAGCCTGTCAGCTGGCGAGAGGTCGAGCTGCGCATCGACGCGATCACCCATGGCCCGGACGACACGCGCGGCCTAGGGATCGACATCGGCGACATCGTCGCCATCGACCCGCAGCCCGAGTTCATGGACACCGGCTTCATCGTCTCGCGCCATCTCGATGACAAGGCGGGCGTGGCCACGATGCTGGCGGCGCTGGAGTGCCTGGTGCGCGAAGAGCGGACGCCGACCGTCGACACCTGGTGGCTGTTCACCATCGCCGAAGAGGTGGGGCTCGGCGCCTCGTCCGTACTCATCCCCGATGTCGCGGCCATGGTCACGGTGGACAACGGCACGACGGCGCTGGGGCAGAACTCATCCGAGTTCGGCGTCACCATCGCCATGGCGGACCAGACCGGTCCGTTCGACTGGCACCTGTCGCGAAAACTGGTCCAGTTGGCGCGCGATCACGACATCCCGCACCAGAAGGACGTGTTCCGCTATTACCGCTCGGACTCGGCCTCGGCGTTGGAAGCGGGCGCCGACATCCGCACCGCCCTGGTCGCGTTCGGCATCGACGCCAGCCACGGCTATGAACGTATCCACGAGAGCGCCCTGGCCGACCTGTGCCGCCTGCTGATCGCCTACGCCGAGAGCGACGTGGAAATCGGCCGCGACGCTCGACCCATCAGCAGCGCCAAGGGCTTCACCCACCAGCCCGTGGACGACGGGCGGTCCGGGTGAGGGAGGCGACGCTCGGGTCCGACGAACGGTCCTGGAGGCGATGACCGATTATCTTTCCTCCCACGCTCAATCTCAGACAGAGCGTGGGAGCCGCACGGTGAACCGGCTGCCCTGGTTCTCGCCCTCGCTGAACACGGCGATGTCGCCCCGGTGCAGGGCGATCAACTGCTTGACCAGGGCAAGGCCGATGCCCAGTCCCTCGGCCGATCGCGCGTCCGGGCCCGGGACCTGGGTGTAGAGGCTGAAGATGCGTTCCTGCATCTCGGGGGACACGCCGACGCCGTTGTCCTCAACGGCGATCTCGATGATATCCGGCTCCAGACGGGCCGACAGCCGTATCTCGCCGCGGGGCGGCGTATATTTGGCGGCGTTGGTCAGGAGATTGCTGACCACCTGCGACAGGCGGGTGAAATCCCCGGCGACCCACGCCGGCTCTTCGGGCAGATCGACCGCGAGCCTGTGGAAGCCGGCGTCGATCTTGGGGCGGCTGGTGTCGATGGCGGAGTCGAGCACGGCCCGCAGCGAAACCCGCTCGAGCCGCAGCGCGATCTTGCCCTGGTCTATCCGCGAGACGTCGAGCAGGTCCTCGATCAGGCGCGACAGGTGCAGCACCTGGGTCGCCATCCGCTCCCGGATCAGGCCCGCGTTCGCGCCGTCAGCCTCCCGTTCCAGCAGTTGCAGGCCGGCGCGCAGGGCCATCAGCGGGTTGCGCAGCTCATGGCCCAGCACCGCCAGGAACTCATCCTTACGGCGGTCCGCGGCGCTGAGTTTGGCGGCGTAGGCCGCGAGCTCGTCATGCTGGCGCAGGACCTGGCGGCGCTGGTCGTATAGGTCGAAGAACACCTCCGCCTTGCTGCGCAGGATGTCGCCCTCGATCGGCTTCTGGATGAAATCCACCGCGCCGGCCTCGTAGCCGCGGAAGCGCCGCTGCACGTCCGCGCTGCCCGCAGTGACGAAGATGATGGGGACGTGCCGCGTGCGGGCGGCGCCGCGCATGTATTCGGCCAGTTGGAACCCGTCCATGCCCGGCATCTGCACGTCGAGCAGCGCCAAGGCCACATCGTGAGTCAGCAGCAGCTCCAGCGCCTCGTCGCCCGTGCGCGCCTTGAGGAAGGCCAGTCCATCACGGCGCAGCAGGGCCTCGAGGGCGAGGAGATTCTCGTCGAGGTCGTCCACCAAAAGGACGCGAATGGGATCGTCGGTCGTTGTCATCCGGTCATCCGTGCAAGGTGGTCGGCGATGGCGTCGAGGCCGAGGGGGCGGGCCGCGCTGGCGGCAAGGGCGGCGGCGGGCATCGCCGATGCGTAGGCGCGCAGCGGGTCCTCGACGATCGCATCGCCGCCGGCGGCCGCCACCGCCTTCAATCCCGCGGCGCCGTCGGCGTTGGCGCCGGTCAGGATCACCCCGGTCAGGGCCTCGCCATAGGCCTCTGCGGCGGTTTCGAACAGGACATCGATCGACGGCCGCGAAAAGTTCACCAACTCGTCGGACGACAAGGCCAGGGTCCCGTCGCGCTCGACCAGAAGATGGTAGTCCGGGGGCGCGAAATAGACAGTGCCGGCGACCGCCGCCTCCTTGTCCTCGGCCTCCTTGACCCGCAGGCGGCAGCGCCCATCGAGCAGCGGCACGAGGTGGTTGTCACGGTCCGGCGGCACGTGAACGGCGACCAGAACCGCGGCCGGATAGTCATCTGGCAGGGCCGGAAGGATCGTCAGCAGCGCCTGGACGGCGCCGGCCGATGCGCCGATGACCACCGCGCGGGAAGCCGTCGGCGTCATGCCACGCGCTTCCTGTAGATCTTCTCCTCGCGCACGAACTCCGAGAAGGCGTCCGCATGGGAGGAGAAGCGCAGGCTCTCCTTGGCGCCGAGGCCGAGGAAGCCGTTGCGGGGGAGGGCGTCTCGGAACAGCCCGATCGCCCGATCCTGCAGCGGCCGGTCGAAATAGATCATGACGTTGCGGCACGAGATCAGCTGCATCTCCGCGAATACGGCGTCAGTCACCAGGCTGTGGTCGGAAAACACGATCCGACCGCGCAGGCTCTTGTCGAACACGGCCCGGCCGTAGTCGGCCGTGTAATAGTCCGACAGCGACGAGCGCCCGCCGGATTTCTGGTGGTTCTCGGTGAAGGTCCGCATGCGATCGAGCGGATAGACGCCCGCCTCGGCGGCGCGCAGCGCCTCGGGGTTGATGTCCGTCGCATAGAAGAGCGTCCGGTCGTAGAGGCCCTCCTCACGGAACAGGATGGCGAGAGAATAGACCTCCTCGCCGTGGCTGCAGCCGGCGATCCAGACCTTGAGCGACGGATAGGTGCGCAGGTGGGGCAGCACCTTCTCGCGCAGCGCCCGAAAGTAGGACGGATCGCGAAACATCTCGCTGACCTGCACCGTCAGATAGCCGAGCAGACGCGGCAGCATCGCCGGATCGTGCAGCACCGCGTCCTGCAGGGCCGACAAGGTGGCGTAGCCCATCTGCTCGCGGGCCTGGACCAGGCGACGCTTGATCGAAGCCCTGGCGTAGCGTCTAAAATCGTAGTGGTACCGCTGATAAAGGGCCTCGAGCAGCAGCTGGATCTCGAGGTCCTCGACGCTGTTGGGCGCGGGGAGGGGGATCACCGGGGCATCCAGACGCGCACCAGCGACAAGAGCTTGTCCACGTCGATGGGCTTGGCCATGTAGTCGTTGGCCCCGGCCGCCAGGCAACGCTCCTGGTCGTCGGGCATGGCCTTGGCCGTCAGCATCAGGATCGGCAGCCTAGACCAGCGCCCTTCAGCGCGGATCTGCCGGGTCGCCGTCAGCCCGTCCATCACGGGCATCATCACGTCCATCAGCACCAGGTCGATGGCGCGCGCCGGGTCGTCCGCCGCCGCCTGCAGGGCGTCGATGGCCTCCTGGCCATTGCGGGCGATCTCGACCACGGCGCCGCGAGGCTCCAGCACATGGGTAAGGGAGTAGACGTTGCGGACGTCGTCCTCGACGATGAGAATGCGGCGACCTTCCAGCACCGCGTCGCGGTTGCGCGCCTTCTGGATCATGCGCTGCTGCTCCGGCGGCAGGTCCGACACCACCTGGTGGAGGAACAGCGAGACTTCGTCGAGCAGCCGCTCCGGCGACTTCGCGCCCTTGATGATGATCGAGCTGGAATAGCGCCGCAGCTGCTGCTCGTGCTCAGGAGACAGGTCCTGGCCGGTGTAGACGATCACCGGCGGAAAGGCGCGGTCGCCGTCGCCGCTCAGGGTCTCCAGCAGCGAGAAGCCGGAGGCGTCCGGCAGGGTCAGGTCCAGCACCATGCAGTCGAAGGTCTGGCGGTCCAGCGCCTCCAGGCATTCCGCCGCCGAGCCGACGCCGACGATCTCGACCTGGCTCGAGGACAGCAGCCGTTCCACCGCGTCGCGCTGGACCGGATCGTCCTCAACCACCAGGACCCGTCGCACCGTGCGGGCGAGCGTCTCCTCCAGCCCAGTCAGGACCTGGGCGAGGTCCTCGCGCCGGACTGGCTTCATCGTATAGCCGAGCGCGCCGAGCGCGAGGGCGGTCTGGCTGTGATCGTCGGCCGAGACGATGTGAATCGGGATGTGGCGGGTCCGATCGTCGCGCTTGAGGCTGTCGAGCACCGTCAGGCCCGACTGGTCCGGCAGGCCGATGTCGAGGACGATGGCGCTGGGGCCGTATCGCCGCGCCAGCGCCAGCGCCTCCTCGGCGGTGCTCGCCACCACGCACTGGAAGCCCAGCTCGCGGGACAGGTCGCGCACGATGACGGCGAAGCGGTCGTCGTCCTCGATCACCAGCAGCAGGCGACGGGCCCCCAGGAGCCGGTCGCGATCGTCCTCAACGGCGCGCGGCACGGGCGTGCGGGTCGGCGGCTCCGCCTCGGTGGACCGGCTGGATGGGACGCCGCCCGTCGCCGGGGACGCCATGACCGGCCGGGGGCGGTCCGCCACGCCTTCGGCATCATAGACGCGCGGCGTGGTGAGGGTGAAGGTGCTGCCCCGGCCGGGTTCGCTCTCGAGCGCGATAGACCCTCCCAGCAGCCGCGCCAGCTCCCGAGAGATCGACAGGCCCAGACCCGTGCCGCCGTATCGGCGGCTGATGGTGCCGTCCGCCTGCTGGAAGGCTTCGAATACGCCGGACTGGTGTTCGGGTGAGATGCCGATGCCGGTGTCCTTCACGGCGAAGGCCACGCCTTCGCCCCGGGGCGTGACGGACAGGCGCACGCCGCCCTTCTCAGTAAACTTGAACGCGTTGGACAACAGGTTCTTGAGGATCTGCTCCAGTCGCTGCCGGTCTGTCTCCACGATCTCCGGCGCGTCTTCCGCGACGGCGATATCGAAATCCAGGCCGCGCGCCTCGGCGATCGGCTGAAACAGCTGGCGCAGGTCGGCGGCGACGCGTTGCACGGACACGCCCTCGGCGCGCACCTGAACGTGGCCGGCCTCGATCTTCGACAGGTCGAGAATGTCGTTGATCAGCGTCAGCAGGTCGTCGCCCGAGGACTGTATGGTGCGGGCGTAGCGCACCTGGTCCTCGCTGAGGTTGCCGTCGGCATTGTCGCCCAGCAGCTTGGCCAGGATCAGCAGCGAGTTCAGCGGCGTGCGCAGCTCGTGCGACATGTTGGCCAGGAAATCGGACTTGTACTGGCTGGCCTGCTCCAGGTCGCGAGCCTGGCGCGCGAGGTCGGCGCCGACCTTCTCCAGATCGTCACGCTGCGCTTCCAGCGTTTGCGCCTGCTCTTCCAGCTGGCTGTTGGTCTGTTCAAGCTCGACCTGCTGCTGTTCCAGGCGGACCTGCGACTCCTTCAGCGCCCGGCCCTGTTCCTCCAGCTCTTCGTTTGAGACGCGCAACTCCTCGCTCTGCACCTGCAGCTCCTCGGCCTGCCGCTGCGTCTCCTCGAGGGCGTCCTGCAGGTCAGAGCGATAGCGCGCCGAGCGCAGCGCCACGCCGATCGACTCGGCGGCGTCCTCAAGCAGCGCCAGCACCAGGGGACCCGGCGGGTGGAGGAAGCCCAGTTCAATGACGCCGTTGACCGAGCCATCCACCCGCGCCGGGGCGATGACGAGGTGGCGGGGCTTGTCGCGTCCCAGGGCGGAGCCGACGGTGAGGTAGCCCTCGGGCACGTCGGTCAGCAGCACCGCGCGTCCGTCCGCCGCCACCTGGCCGAGGAGGCCTTCCTTGAGCCGGAAGCCGTCGGGCGTGATCGCGTCGGCGGGAACGCCCAACGCCGCGGCGCGCCGGAAACGATCCCCCTGGCCGGCGAAGGCCACGCCCGCTTGGGAGCCGAGGTAGCGAGACAGGAAGGCGAGGACATTGTCCGCCAGCTGTTCGACCGTCAGATCGCCGCTCATGGCCTCGGACAGGCCGACCTGCCCGGACTGCAGCCAGTCCTGGCGGGCGCGGGCGCGGGCGCTGCGCCGGATCAGCAGGAAGACGCTTACGGTGAGGACCGCGCCGAGCAGGGCCGACAGGACGCCGCTGATGATGGCCGTGCGATAGGCGATCTCCATCTCCGCCAGCCATTCCTGCCTTTGCCGCAGTCCCTCGGCGCGAACGGCGGCGACCCGCTCGCGGATGGCTTCCATCTCAGTCTTGCCCTGGTCGGTGTTCACCACCGCCATGGCGGCGGCCAGGCCGTCGGTTCGGCGCAAGGCGACGGTTTCCCGCAGTTCCGCGGTCTTGGCGGCGATGTTGCGGCGCAACTGAGCCAAGGTGGCCTGCTGCCGGGGATTGGCGCGCGTGAGTTCCGTCAGGGCGTCCAACCGCTCGTCCACGACGGCCATGGCGCGATCATAGGGCTCGAGATAGCGAACGTTGCCGGTGAGCAGGTAACCACGCTGGCCCGTCTCCGCATCCTGCACCGCGCTCAGGAGGTCGTCGGCGCCGACGAGAACGGAGTGGGTGTGAACGACCCGCTGATTGTTGGCGCGAAGGCCCTGGATGTTGGCGTAGGCGATGACGCCGCTGATCAGGAAGAAGGCGAGGACGAGCGCCAGACCCGCAGCGGCCCATAGTTCGACCTTGGACCGACCGAACAGCTCACGGGACTTGCGAAGGGACATGGGCGCTCTCGAGGCGAAGGGGGCGAGCCTGCCTACCGGCTCAAGGTGCGCCAGCAAAGCTCAAATTGCCGGCTGGGCGGCCTCGGGTGCCGGGAAAGGCGAAGCGCCGCATGGCGCGCGGCGTAACCTTGATGTCCTTTGTGTTTCTGGCGGGCGCCTCGCGTGATCGGGTCCGCATCGGCCGAGTGCCGGCCTTTACTGCGAGAACAGCGTCACCTCGTGATCAGGGCCGGAGATGAGGACGCCGTTGCTTTCCGTGCGAACGATGCGCTCGGCGCCGTCGAGCGCGCGCATCACCTCGGCTAGGCGCGGCGGCAGGGCGATGGCGCAGACCGGAGGGGTCGCGCCGTCTTCCGGCGTCTTGGACGCCGCTGCGTGGAAGGTGATGCGATGCCCGTCGAGGCGGTAGGTTCGCGCCATGCCCGCACACCGGGGCTCCCACCACAGCCGGCGCTCGTCCCCCGTCAGGGCCAGCGCGACCGGTTCGTCCAGCGGACGGCCATCGATCCCAGCGACCCGCCATTCGCCGGCAAGGCTGTCCACCCGTCCGTCATGGCCGGGCGCGGCCGAAGCCGCGACGGCGGGCGGATGCTCGGCCCCCGTCGTCTCGCCTGACGCGAGGGAGCGCGGCTCGCAAGCCCCAACGCCCAGGAACAGGAGCAGCAATGTCGCGAGCGACGGACGGGTCATGGCGTCAAGGTCTCCGCGAGGGCGATCGATCCGGCGCCGCGCCGCGCATAATCGACGGCCGGCGAAGGCACAGAAAGAACTCGCCGACGCCTGCGCCGTTCAGTGCCCATGAGCCTGCCCGCCATCGGCCACCCCGATCCCTATATTGTGGTCCTTACCGGCCTGGGCCTGCTGATCGCCCTGGTGGCATGGCTTCCGCTCGCGCTTCGCCGGCTTCCGCTGTCCCTGCCGATCGTCTGCGTCGTCCTCGGCGCGGGGCTCTTCTCCCTGCCGCAGGTGACGCTCCAGCCGCTGCCGATGCGCTTCCCCGAGATCGCGGAGCGGTTCACAGAGTTCGTGGTCATCATCGCGCTGATGGGGGCCGGGTTGAAGATCGACCGTGTTTTCAGGGTGCGCACATGGTCCGTGACCTGGCGGCTGCTGGCGGTCGCGATGCCGCTCAGCATCGCCGCTATCTCCCTGCTGGGCGCCTGGGCGGGCCTGCCGCTTGTCGGAGCCCTGCTGCTCGGCGCCGCCTTGGCGCCGACCGACCCGGTGTTGGCCTCCGATGTGCAGGTGGGGCCGCCGCGCACGGGTGAGGAGGACGAGGTCCGCTTCGGCCTGACCTCGGAGGCGGGGTTGAACGACGGTCTCGCCTTCCCCTTCGTCCACCTGGCGATCGCCCTGAGCCTGTCGCAGGTCACGGGCGAACCGTGGCTCCAGGACTGGGTCGCATTCAACGTCCTATGGGAGATCGGCGCCGGCGTCGTCGGCGGCTGGCTGGTCGGGCGGTTGTTCGGCTGGCTGACCTTCCGCATCCCCGCCGAGACCAAGCTGGCCAAGACCGGCGACGGCCTGATCGCCCTGTCCGCAACCTTCGTCTCCTACGGCCTGACCGAGATGGTGCACTGCTACGGGTTCCTGGCGGTCTTCGTCACGGCGTTGACGCTTCGCCACGCGCATCGCGACCACGAGTTCCAGCGTGAGATGCACGACCTGACCGAACAGGTGGAACGGCTGGCCATGATGGTTCTCCTCATCCTCTTCGGCGGGGCGGTGGCGAGCGGACTGTTGGCGCCGCTTCGCTGGATCGACGTGGGCGTGGCGGCTGCGGTGCTGCTGGTGGTGCGGCCTGCGGCCGGTCTCCTTTCGCTGGTCGGATCAAAGACGACCCGAAGCGAGCGGCTGACGCTTGCCTTCTTCGGCATCAGGGGCGTCGGCTCCATCTACTATCTCGCCTATGCGCTGAACGCGGCGCCGTTCGATCAGGCGGATCGGCTGTGGGCGATCATCGGCCTGATCGTTCTGCTGTCGATCCTGCTTCACGGGTTGACGGTGACGCCGGCGATGCGCCTGCTCGACCGTTCCCGAGGGCGCGACCCGGACGCTCCGGAACGGCGTGACATCCCGCCGCCAGGGCTGACCGGTCCCGCAGACTAGGCGTTTGCAGGGGAATGTCGCGCGTTCCGCGGCCTGGAAGCGATGGAATGATCGTGCGCGGCCTGAACCGATCAGCGGCGGCGACGTTTGGAGCTTAGGGGGGAGCTCCCCGATCGAGAGGCAGAGAGCGACGGCGTGATCGAACGGCTGATCTACTGCAGCAGGGCGAAGATCTCGATGGATTCTCTCCTGGTGATCGCCGACATCCTGGCGGTGTCACAACGCAACAATCGCCGCGACCATGTCACGGGCGCGCTCGGTTATGCGGGCGGGCGCTTCGTACAGGTGCTCGAAGGGGCCCCGACCGATCTCGACCGCGTGCTCAGGCGGGTCGCGGCCGATCCTCGCCACGACGACTTGCACGTCGCGTGGCGCGCGCCCGTCGAGGGCCGCATATTCGCCGACTGGAGCATGACGGCCCCGCGGATCGCGCCGGAGGAAGAGCCAAAGCTGCTAGAGGCCGTCGAGACCTGTGACCAACGTCCTGCGGCCGCGGTTGAACTGCTGCGCCGCCTGGCTTCGAGAGCATCCTGACTCATCGGAAGACGGCTCCACACGCAGCTCTCATCATGAGGTCAATCGGTGCGACCGAAGGCCGGTTGGATCGGCGAGCCTGCCGCGCGTCCGGCGCAAATAAAAGGTGGTCGCCAGGAACCGGCGGCTGATCGCCGCCGGCCTTCGATCATCGGCGGAGAGGCGAGGCCAGCCCGCGAAAGCCTCGGTCGCGGGCGACCATGAGGGCGGCCGCGCCGGCCGCGAGACCCAGGAGACCCACGGTCAGCAATGGCCGAGAGACGGCCTCCGTGTAGCCGCTGAAGGGCCGGCCCGCGCCTTGCGTCCTATGCAGACGGCCCTCCGATCGTCCCTCGAACAGGTTGTCGCCGGGGGTCTTGGGCTTGTCGGTCTGCTGCACCATCGGCATGGCCCAGCCGAAGACCCGGTCCATGATGGAGGGCGCCAACTGGGCGCTGCCGACCATGGCACGGCCCGCGCCGCCGACGGTGAGGCTGCGCACCTTGTGCGTCGCCGCGTGGAGGATGGCTCGGGCCACGACTTCGGGCGCATAAACCGGCGGCGCGACCTGGGGTTCGTTCTGCGTGTGGTTGCGGGCGTGTTCGGAGAAGGGCGTGCCGATCCCGGAGGGCTTGATGAGCGTCACCTGGACCGGCTTGCGCGCGTGCCGCAGCTCCATCCGCAGCGCGTCTGTGAACCCTTTCACCGCATGTTTGCTCGCCGCATAGGCGCCCAGCAGGGGAATGGCGAAGTCGGAGTTGATCGACCCGACGTTGATCAGGGTTCCGCCGCCTTTGCGGGTTTCCAGATGGCGCACGGCCGCCCTGGAGCCGAATACGACCCCCCAATAGTTGGTTTGGAAGAGACGTTGGTGTTCGTCTGATGGGAGGTCCATCAGCTCGCTGTACACGCCCACGCCGGCGTCGTTGATCCAGGTGTCGAAGCCGCCGAAGGTGGCGATCGCATGATCCGCCACGGCCTGGACCTGCTCCTCGTCTCCGACATCCGCGACGATCGCCGTGGCCCGACCGCCTTTGGCGGTGATCTCGTCCACGACCTTGTCCAGAGCCTCGCGGCTGCGCGCGGCCAGCACCACGGCGGCGCCATCGGCGGCCGCGCGCTTGGCCGTGGCCAGCCCTATGCCGGAGGTGGCTCCGGTGATGACGAGGGTCTGCTGATCGAGCGGCTTCTGGCGAACCTGCATCTTGCTTCCTTCTCGGGGTTGGGGACGCAGAAGGAACAGGGCGACGCCGGGCAGGTTCCGCGGGGTGGCGAGCCAATGGTCGCACCCGCGCCCCGATGCGACGTGAAGGCCGACACGCGACAAGCGCGAGCAAGGAGGGCGACGGCCTGTCATCCGGCCCTCCGGCCCCGCGGACGAGGGGCGAGTTGCAAGGTAAGGCTTATGCCGAAGCAAAGATGCTCTAAATCAGCATCCTGAGGCTCAAGCTGGCTCCGCGGGTAGGATTCGAACCTACGACCAGCCGATTAACAGTCGGCTGCTCTACCACTGAGCTACCGCGGAACAGCTGCTCGGGAGGCGGGCCTATAGCAGCGGGCCTTCGAGTCGTGCAACGGGGAAAATGTGCAAAAGCGACCGATCCTCATCACCGATCCTGACGACCCACGCGTCGCCGCCTTCCGCGACATAAAGGAGCGCGACCTCACCGGCCGCCAGGGCTTGTTCGTCGCCGAAGGAGAGGTGGTGGTGCGGGTGCTGGCGTCCTCGGCGTCGCTCTGCCGACCGCAGGCCCTGCTGATCGCGGACAAGCGCGTCGCCGCGCTGGAGGACTTGGTCGCGCGTTGGCCGGAAACGGCCCCGATCTATGCGGCGGGACAGGCCGTGCTGGATCGGATCGCCGGATTCCCCCTGCATCGCGGCATACTGGCGCTGGGGCGGAAGCCGGACGCGACCGCGCCGGCGGCCGTGATCCGCGACATCCGCGAGAACGACGTCTTCGTGGTCGCCAGCGCCATCGGCAATCACGACAACATGGGCGGGCTGTTCCGCAACGCCGCGGCCTTCGGCGCGCGGGCGGTTCTGGTGGACGACCGCTGCTGCGATCCCTTCTATCGCAAGGCCGTCCGGGTCTCGGTCGGGGCGGTGCTGCGCACGCCGATGGGGACTGGAGCGCCGATCGCGACCATCATCTCAGAGCTGCGGGCGGCGGGCGTTGAGACGCTGGCCTTAACCCCGTCGGCGACGGAGACGCTGGCGTCCTACAGACGAGATGGACCGGTGGCGATGGTGCTGGGCTCGGAGGGACCAGGACTGCCGAGCGCCGTCATCGAGCGCTGCCGGCCCATCGGCATCCCCATGGCGGGCGGCTTCGATTCGCTGAACGTCGCGGCGGCGAGCGCGATCGCGCTGCACCATCTCACGTCGACAGGACGCTGAAAGCGAAAAGGGCGCGCCCGTACCGGCCGCGCCCTTTCGAAACTTCGCGATTGGAGGCCTGACCGGGAATCGAACCCGGGTGCAAGGATTTGCAGTCCTCTGCGTCACCACTCCGCCATCAGGCCGCCGGGACCCCGCCGAAACGGGGGGCGGTCGTCGCGAGGGGCGTTCGCTATCAGATCGGATTGTCCGCTGCAACGCACGGACCTATAAGCGCGCCAGAATTCCTCCCGGATCATCGTTGAAGGTTGCCCAAAGATGGATTTCACCGCCGCGCGCAAGGCCATGGTCGACTCGCAGGTCCGCGTGAACGACGTCACCGACCGTGATCTCCAGACCGCGATGCTGGGGGTCGAGCGCGAAGCGTTCTGCCCGCCGGAGCGGGCCTATGCGGCCTATGTCGAGGGCTCGGTCGAGATCGCCGGCGATCGCCGGCTGATGCCGGCGCGTGACGTGGCCAAGCTGCTGCAGGCGGCCGAGGCGAAGGCGGGCGAGCGCGTCCTGGCCATCGCCGCGCCGTACGCCGCCGCCGTGCTGGCGGCCATGGGGCTGAAGGCCACCGCCCAGGAGGCGGACCAGGCAGTGTTCGACGTTGTCGGCGAGGCGCTGGCCAAGGCGGGCGTGGAGACGGCGCTCGCCCCGCTGGACCAGCCGGTCGGCGAGAACTGGGACCTGATCGTCTGCGAGGGCGGGGTTCCCGCCATTCCTCCCGCGTGGGGCGCGGCGCTGCGGCCGGGCGGGCGCATGGTGCTGGTCGAGCGCACCGGAGCCGTGGGCAAGGCGTCGCTGTTCATCAAGGGAAGGGACGCGCTGTCGCGGCGCGAACTGTTCGATTCCTCGCCGGCGATCCTTACCGCGCTGGCGCCCGCCCCCACCTTCGCCCTCTGAAGTGGACGGCGGCCCGCCGCCGTCGAGCGTGAAAAAAACTTAACTGGCGTGTGGCTTCGTCAAGCCCCAGTTACGCTGGAGAACATGCGGCGCTCCCGGGGGCGCCAGTCTAAGGACCAACAATGCTGAATCGCTCTCGTGCGCTGGCTTCGGCCGCTGTGGTCGCCATCGTGACCGGTCTGGCCGCGCCGGCCTGGGCCGAGACGCTGCAAGACGCGATCGCCCTGGCGTATCAGACCAATCCCAGCCTGCTGGCGCAGCGAGCGAACCAGCGCGCGCTGGACGAGACCGTGGTCCAGGCCCGCGCCGGTCTGCGCCCGACGCTGAGCGCCTCCGCCGCCATTGACTATTCTCGCAACGACTTCCCGGCGACGACCCAATTCATCGACACGAACAATGACGGCGTGCCGGACACCCAGGTGACGACCTCCTCGTCGGAAAGCGACACCGCCAGCGCCGGCATCAGCCTGTCGCAGAACCTGTGGACGGCGGGTCGGACGGCGCGGGCGATCGACCAGGCCCGGGCCGGCGTCCTGGCCGGGCGCGAGAACCTGCGCGACATCGAGCAGCAGGTGATGCTGTCGGTGATCCAGGCCTATGTGAACGTCACGCGCGACATGGAGATCCTGCGGATCCGGCAGGAGAACCTGACGGTGCTGCAGCGGCAGCTGGAAGAAACCAGCGCCCGTTTCGAAGTGGGCGAGGTGACCCGCACCGACGTGGCGCAGGCCGAGGCGTCCCTGGCCCAGTCCGAGGCGGACCTGGCCAACGCCCAGGCGCAGTTGTCGACCTCCCGCGCCGCCTATGCGGCGGTGGTGGGCCAGGCGCCCGCCGATCTTGAGGCCGCGCCGACGCTGCCGATGACCCCGACCGATTTCGAAGCGGCGATGGAAATCGCCTTGGCCCAGAACCCCGGCGTGCTGGCGGCGATCTACAACCAGCAGGGCGCCGAGGCGGCCGTGGCCGCCGCGCGCGCCGAATACCTGCCGTCGGCGCGTCTGACGGCGTCGTACGGCGGCAGCACCAACAGCCTGTCCGACATCGACGAGCTGGCGGATCGGCGCAGCTTTAACGCCGGCGCCACCCTGTCGGTGCCGCTGTTCACCGGCGGCCTGAATCGCTCGCGCGTGGCCCAGGCGCTGGAGCAGGCCAACGCCGCCCAGATCCAGGTCGAGGGCGCGCGTCGTTCGGTGCTGCAGGACGTCAGCGCCGCCTTCGCCCAGGTCCTGTCGACCCGGGCCAACGTCCAGGCGGGGGAGGAGGGCGTCCGCGCCGCCTCGGTCGCCGCCGAGGGCGTGCGTCAGGAAGCCCAGGTCGGCCTGCGCACCACGCTGGACGTGCTGAACCAGGAGGTGACGCTGCGGTCGGCCCAGACGGCGCTGGCCAACGCTCGCGCCGCCGAATACGTCGCCGCCGCCTCCCTGATGGCCGCGATGGGCCGGCTGGCCGGGCCGTCGCTGAATCCTAATCTGGACGTCTACGATCCGGCCGCCAACTACGATCGGGTGCGCAATCGCGGCGGGCTGCCGTGGGACGGCGTGGTCGAGGCGCTGGATCGCGTAGCCTCGCCGCCGATCGTGGACGCCGCCGACGCGCCCGACGCCCCTGTGGACGCCCAACTGAAGGGCGCGACGGTCCAGACCGCGCCCCAGCCCTGAGGCCGCACGGCGGAGCTTCGCCAAAACGCCCGTTGATTCCGGCGGGCGTTGATGCGACGACAATCCAACGGAGTCGGAAGAGCATTCGTCCGGCCTCGACTCGTTCGTCGCGCGCGGCCGGAGCCGGGCGTGACGAGTCTTCCCAGGCCTCGCCGAAGGGTGCGTCATGACCGACCAATCCGCCCAGGAACCGACGATGGAGGAGATCCTGGCGTCGATCCGCCGGATCATTTCCGAAGATGACGCGCCGGCCGATACGGCTGCGACGCCCGCCGCCGCGCCGGAACCGGAGCGCGAAGCCGCCGCGCCTGAGCCCGAGGCCCCGATCGCCGCCGCGGCGCCTGCGCCGGAGCCCGCCGCCGACGCCCCGGCCGAGGACGACGTTCTTGAGCTGACCGACCGCTACGAGGCTCCAGCCGAAACCGTAGGCGACCTCGACGTGGTCGACCCGGCCGACGCGCCGTTCCCGGCCGCTCCCCATACGTCGCCGGCCGTCGAGGCGCCCGTCGCCGCCGCGCCGACGCCTTCCGCCACGCCCGACTACGACGCCCTGGTCGGCGAAAGCGCCGCCGCCAGCGCCGCCTCGGCGTTCGCCGGCCTGCACGCCAGCTTCAAGAAGCCGGAAACCGCACCCGCCCCGTCGCGCGGCCCGGACCTGAGCTTCGCCAGCGGCTCAACGGTGGAGGCCATGGTCGCCGAGATGCTGCGCCCGATGCTGAAGGACTGGCTAGACGCCAACCTGCCCGGCATCGTCGAGGCTCAGGTACGCAAGGAAGTCGAACGCATCGCCCGCAACGCCGGCTAGCCCTTCGCCTCATCCGAGATTAATCCGAGGGCGGCTCCGGCGGAGCCGCCCTTTCGTTTACTGCTCATGTAGCGACGCGCCGCGCGCGGCGCGGTAGCAAACCAAGTGACCGCCCATGTTGGAAAAGACCTTCGACCCCCAGGCCGCCGAGCCGCGCCTCTACGCCCAGTGGGAAGAGAGCGGGCTGTTCGCGCCCCGCACGGACGGGGCGGCGGACGCCTATTCGATCGTCATCCCGCCACCGAACGTGACCGGCAGCCTGCACATCGGCCACGCGCTGAACAACACGCTGCAGGACATCCTGGCCCGCTATCACCGGATGAAGGGCAAGGCGGTGCTGTGGCTGCCGGGCACGGACCACGCCGGCATCGCCACCCAGATGGTGGTCGAGCGCCAGCTGGCGGCCGCCGGAAACATCGGCCGTCGCGACATGGGCCGCGACGCTTTCGTGGAGAAGGTCTGGGAGTGGAAGGCCGAATCCGGCGGGACCATCGTGCGCCAGTTGCGCCGCCTGGGCGCGTCGTGCGACTGGAGCCGCGAACGCTTCACCCTGGACGAGGGTCTGAACGCCGCCGTCCGAAAGGTCTTCGTCCAGCTGCACAAGGAAGGCCTGATCTATCGCGACAAGCGGCTGGTGAACTGGGACCCGCACTTCCAGACCGCCATCTCGGACCTTGAGGTCGAGCAGCGCGAGGTCGACGGCGCCTATTGGCATTTTGCCTATCCCCTGGCCGACGGCGTGACCTATCAGCATCCGATCGCCTTCGACGAGGACGGCAAGGAGACGGAGTGGGAGACGCGCGACTTCATCGTCGTCGCCACGACCCGGCCGGAGACCATGCTGGGCGACACCGGCGTGGCGGTTCACCCTGAGGACGAGCGGTATGCAAGCCTCGTCGGCAAGTTCGTGACCCTGCCGATCACCGGCCGGCGCATCCCCATCGTCGCCGACGATTACGCGGATCCGACCAAGGGTTCGGGCGCGGTGAAGATCACCCCGGCGCACGACTTCAACGACTTCGGCGTCGGCAAGCGGGCCGGCCTGGCGGCGCTGAACGTCATGGACGCCTACGGCCGCATCACCGCCGCCGACACGCCCG
Source organism: Pseudomonadota bacterium (assembly GCA_023451375.1). GTDB lineage: Bacteria > Pseudomonadota > Alphaproteobacteria > Caulobacterales > Caulobacteraceae > Brevundimonas. The sequence continues at coordinate 6,961 of JAEXZS010000046.1, read as the reverse complement.
ACGTGCCCGCAGAATACGAGGGGCTCGACCGCTTCGCCGCGCGCAAGGCCATCGTCGCTCGCGCCGAGGAAGAGGGCTGGCTGCGCGAGATCGAGAAGACCCGGCACGTGGTGCCGCACGGCGACCGCTCGGGCGTGGTCATCGAGCCGTGGCTGACGGACCAGTGGTACGTCGACGCCCACGCCTTGGCCCAGCCGGCGCTGAAGGCGGTGGAGCAGGGCGAAACGGTGTTCGAGCCGAAGTCGTACGAGAAGATCTACTTCGAATGGCTGCGCAACATCGAACCGTGGTGCATCAGCCGACAGCTGTGGTGGGGTCATCGGATCCCGGCCTGGTACGGTCCCAGCGGCGAGATCTACGTCGCCGAGACGGAAGAGGACGCCCGCGAACAGGCGATGGCGGACTATGATTCCGAGGTCGCCCTGACCCAGGACGAGGATGTCCTCGACACCTGGTTCAGTTCCGCCCTATGGCCGTTCTCGACGATGGGCTGGCCCGAGAAGACCGAGGATCTGGAACGCTTCTATCCAACCAGCGACCTGGTCACGGCGGCGGACATCATCTTCTTCTGGGTCGCCCGGATGATGATGATGGGCCTGCACTTCATGGACGGGGAGGTCCCGTTCAAACGGGTCATCATCAACGGCCTGGTCCGCGACGAGAAGGGCCAGAAGATGAGCAAGTCCAAGGGGAACGTCATCGATCCCCTGGGCATCATCGACGAGTTGGGCGCCGATCCCTTGCGCTTCACCATGGCCATCCTGTCGGGCACGCGCGACATCAAGCTGTCGAAGCAGCGGATCGAGGGCTATCGCAACTTCGGCACCAAGCTGTGGAACGCCGCCCGCTTCAGCCAGATGAACGAGGCGCGCCGCGTCGAAGGCTTCGATCCGGCGACGGTGGAGCAGACCATCAACCGCTGGATTCGCGGTGAGCTGACCAAGGCCGAGCGGGCCGTGTCCGACGCGATCGAGGGCGGCCGGTTCGACGATGCGGCCAGCGCACTCTACCGCTTCGTCTGGAACGTCTTCTGCGACTGGTACCTGGAGCTGGCCAAGCCGGTGTTCCAGGGAGCGGATGAGGCCGCCAAGGCCGAAACGCGCGCCATGACGGCCTGGACGCTGGACCAGACGCTGAAGCTGCTGCACCCGGTCATGCCCTTCATCACCGAGGAGCTGTGGGCCGAACTGGGCAGGGAAGGTCCGGCGCGGGAAAGCCTGCTGATCGGCGCCCAGTGGCCGTCGCTGCCGGATGGCTTCGTCGATACGGCCGCCGAGGCCGAGATCGGCTGGCTGGTCGATCTGGTCGGTGAAATCCGGGGCCTTCGCGCCGAGATGAACGTGCCTCCCTCGGCCAAGCCGCCGCTGGCCTTCGTCGCGCCGGACGCCGTCACGGCCCAGCGGATCGCACGCCATCGCGACCTGATCCTGACCCTCGGCCGAGTGTCGGAGGTCGCTTCGGCCGATGCCGCGCCGACGGGGGCGGTCACCTTCGTCTCGGGCGGATCGACGGCGGCCCTGTCGCTGGCCGGGATCATCGACCTGACCGCCGAACGGGCGCGTCTGGAGAAGGAGATCGCCGTCTTCGACAGCGACATCGGCCATGTGAACAAGAAGCTGGGCAATCCAAACTTCGTCGCCCGCGCGGCGCCGGAAGTGGTCGAGGAGCAGCGCGAGAAGCTGGCGGCCGCCGAGGCCGGCAAGGCCAAGCTGCAGTCCGCCCTGGCGCGATTGGGCGAAATCGGATGATTCTCGGTCCGCTCATATGAGGGTGAGAGCGGACCAGTTGCTGGTCGCGCGCGGCCTGTTCGACAGCCGCGCGAGGGCGCGCGCAGCGATCGAGGCGGGTCTGGTCGTCGCCGAGGGCGCGGTGGTGAAGAAGCCGTCCGAACTTGTCCTTGAGGACGCGGTTATCGAGGCCAAGCCCGCCCATCGCTGGGTCGGCCGCGGGGCGTTGAAGCTGGACCACGCCCTGTCGCTTTGGCCTGTGGCGGTGGAGGGCAGGGCGGCGCTGGATGTCGGGGCGTCGACGGGCGGCTTCACCGAGGTGCTGCTGGATCGCGGCGCGGCCTGCGTGTTCGCCGTCGATGTCGGCTTTGGCCAGATGCACGAGACCGTCGCCGCCGATCCGCGCGTGGTCAATCTGGAGCGCACCGACGCCCGAACCCTGACGCCGACGCTGATCCCGGAGGCGCCGTCGCTGATCGTGTGCGACGCCAGCTTCATCAGCCTGTCGAAGGTGCTGCCGGCCGCCCTGACGCTGGCGACCGCCGACGCGGACCTCATCACCCTGGTCAAGCCGCAGTTCGAGGCGGAGGGGCCGAAGGCAGTGGGCAAGAAGGGCGTGGTGAAGGATCCGCGGGCCCACGCCGCCGCCGTCCAAGGGGTGCGAGACTGGCTGGAAGGCGTCGGCTGGTCGGTTCAAGCGACGACCGAAAGCCCCATCGCCGGGGGCGACGGAAATGTCGAGTTCCTGCTCTGGGCCAAGCGGTTCTGACGCCGATGATCCGCGCCTGTAACGGCTCGGCACGGCAAGCCCAGAAATGAGAAACCGCCGGGGGATTGCTCCCTCGGCGGCTCCCGTCGCGTCGCCGATCGACAGGGGGGCTGATATTAAATCGGCGCCGCGATCCCTGTCCTAGTATCCGTAGGAATAGCGGTAGGTGTAGACCGGCGGATAGTAGGGATGCTGCCGGGGCGGGTAATAGCCGACGGTCGGACGGTAGCTGTATCCATAGTTGTAGACCGGCTGGCTGTAGGCGTATCCGCTGGTATAGCCGTAGCTGTAGCCGTGCTGGCGATAGCTGTCCTGATTGTAGTAGCCGCCCCGGTAGTAGTCATCGCGACGGTCGTAGCGGTCGTTGCGATCGTAATAGTCGTCGCGGTAACGGTCGTCGTACCGGCGGTCGTCATACCGGTCAGAATACCGGTCGTCGTAGCGGTCGTGACGCACGTAGTCGCGGCAGTAGTCGTCGCCGCTGGAGCGGCCGGCCGCGCCGCCGACGACGGCGCCGAGCACGCCGCCCAAAATGCTGCCTTCGGTGCGGCGGCCGCGCGCGGCGAGTTGCGAGCCGGCGACGGCGCCGACCGTGCCGCCGATCAGGGCGCCGGCCCCGGTGCGGCCGTCGCGGTACTGTTCGCAGCGCGGATCGTAGCCGCCCCGATCATAGTAATAGCCCTGCGCGGAGGCGCCGGCGGCGGGGATGAGCGCCGCGGCGCCGACCGCCAAGGCGGCGAGGGTGACGCGGGCGGAAAGACGCTTGGACATGGCGGGGCTCCTGACCTCTATTTTGCCGACGGCTTAACGTTAACCGTGCCGCGTCCGTTTCATAGGCATAACGCCTGACAGGTGAACGGCGGTTGAGCGGACCGTTCATCTTCGTTCATCTTGGCCGGCGGCCTTGAGGGGCGGGCGTGCCAGCGGCTAGAAGCGCGCGAATGCAGACCCTGAGGATCGACCGCATCGGCGGACAGGGCGACGGGATCGCCGAGACGCCGACGGGACCCGTCTTCGCGCCGCTGACCCTGCCCGGCGAAACGGTCCGCGCCGAAGTGCGGGAGGGGCGGGCGGAGGCGATCGAGATCGTCCACGCCAGTCCGGACCGGATCGCGCCGGTTTCGCCGCAATACGGCGATTGCGGCGGCTGTTCGCTGCAGCACTGGGCCGCCGGTCCGTATCTGCAATGGAAGCGCGAGCAGGTGCGGCTGGCGCTGGCTCGCGAGCGGATCGAGACCGAGATCGAGGCGACGGTGGCCGTGCCCGCGGGGACGCGGCGGCGGCTGGCGCTGCATGCCCGGCGCGGGCCGAACGGACGGGCGACGCTGGGCTTCAAGGCGCGGCGGTCGTGGCGGCTGGTCGAGGTGCGGGAATGTCCGGTGGCCGACCCCCGGATCGTACGGGCGATTCCGGCCCTGGCCGAACTGGCCGAGGCCTTTCTGGAGCATCCGAAGTCGGCGCCGACCCTGCATGTCACCTGGACGCTGACCGGGCTGGATGTCGACGTGACGGGGGTGGAGCGGCGGTCCGGCGGGCTGTCGCGAGACGCGCAGATGAAGGCGATCGCGGCGGCGGGACGGGCGAATCTGGCGCGGCTGAGCATGGCGGGCGAGACGCTGGTCATGGCGCACCAGCCGCAGGTGGCGTTCGGACCCGCGACCGTGCCGCTGCCGGCGGGCGGCTTCCTGCAGGCCGTGCCGGAGGCGGAGGCGGCCATGGTCTCGCGAGCCGTCGAGGCGGTGCGCGGCGCCAAGAAGATCGCCGATCTGTTCTGCGGCGCCGGGACCTTCACCTTTCCCCTAGCCATGGTCGCGCCGGTGATCGCGGGTGACGCGTCGAAGGTCGGGATCGAGGCGCTGAAGGCGGGCGTGCGATCGGCCAAGGGCATGAAGGCGATCGTGGCCGAGGCGCGGGACCTGTTTAGACGCCCCATGACGCCGTTCGACCTCAAGGGCTGCGACGCCGTGGTCTTCGATCCGCCGCGCGCCGGAGCGATCGAGCAGACGGCCCAGATCGCCGGGACCAAGGCGGGCGTCGTGGTGGGGGTGTCGTGCAATCCGCAGACCTTCGCCCGGGACGCTCGGGTGCTGATCGACGCAGGCTTCAGTCTGGAACGGGTCACGCCGGTGGACCAGTTCCTGTGGTCGGCGCATGTGGAGCTGGTCGGTGTTTTCAGGCGATAGGCGAGACCATGGAAGACGAGCAGGATGGCGGCGGGTTCGACGCCGATGACTGGACGCGGCTGACGCCGTTCACCGGCGCCGTGGCCACGCTGGACGACGTGCAGGCGCGGCGGGCCGTCTTCGCCCTGGGCGACACCGACGATCCACGGCCGATGGCGATGGATATGCCGCAGCCGGTGATCTGGTGGGATGACGAAGGCGAGCAGGCGGCGGTGATCGTGCAGGCGGAGACCCATTTGAACGCCGAGGGCGAAGAGATGGAGGTGCTGGGGCTGATTCTGCCGGACGGCGGGGCGGCGGTCGCGCTGATGGACGACGTGGATCTGGTGGACGCCAGCGATCCGACGTGGCGCGACCTGGTCACCAATGCGATCGATACCGGCGCCGCCGACGATTAGGCGACCTTGTCCGGTCGGGCAGGGGGCAGGTCGAACAGGTCCATCTGCGGACGGGCGTCGGGCGGGACGCGGAATTGGCTTTCGTCCAGCAGGGTGCGCGGGCCATCCAGGCCGTAGCGCTTGGCGGCGGCCTTGAAGCGTGTGGCGACCAGTTCGGCGACAGGACCGGTCCCCTTCATGCGTTGGGACCAGTCCGGGTCGTAGTCGCGGCCGCCGCGCGTCTGGCGGACGAGGGACATGACGCGAGCGGCGCGGTCGGGGCGGGCGTCGGCCAGCCATTCGCGGAACAGGTCCTTGATCTCCAGCGGCAGACGCAGGGTGACGTACATGGCCGTGGTCGCGCCCGCCTTGGCGGCGGCCTCCAGGATGGCTTCGAGTTCGTGGTCGTTCAGGCCGGGGATGACCGGAGCGAAGCCGACGCCGACAGGACAGCCGGCGTCGGCCAGGCGGCGGATCGCCTCGAGCCGCTTGGCGGGCGTTGACGCGCGCGGCTCCATCGCGCGGGCGAGCTTGCGGTCCAGGGTGGTGATGGAGACGAAGGCCGAGGCCAAGCCCGCCTTCCCCATGGGCCCCAGTATGTCGGCGTCGCGGCCGATCAACACCGACTTGGTGATGATGCTGAAGGGATGGTTGAACCGCCGCATGACCTCCAGGATCGAGCGGGTGGAGTTCAGCGTCCGCTCGACCGGCTGATAGGGGTCGGTGTTGCCGCCTATGTGGATGCGCTTGCAGCGGTATCGGGGTGCGAGGAAGGCCTGTTCCAGCAGACCTGCCGACTCGGGCTTGAAGAAGATCCGGCTCTCGAAATCCAGGCCCGGGGATAGGCCCATCCAGGCATGGGACGGACGGGCGTAGCAGTAGATGCAGCAATGTTTGCCTGTTACACATCCAAGATCGACGAGTTCGGGGCCGACATGGACGCTATCCCTTACATCCGCTTCAGCGACCCAAAGCAGGAGAAGGGCCACAGTAAGGAGCGCCAGAGCCAAGACATCTTGGCGTTCTGCCTCCGCCAAGGCTGGCCGATCCGCGAGGTGATCGAAGACTTGGGCCAATCGGCCTGGAGCGGCGCCCACCTCACAGATGGAAACCTCGGGAAGTTCGCCGAACGGGTCCGCGCCGGCGAGGTTGCTATGCCGGCAGTCCTGGTAGTCGAGAAGCTGGATCGCCTCTCGCGGCAAGGCCACCACGTCATGGTGCCGTGGATGCGCGAACTCTGCGGCCTAGGGCTGCGGATCGCTGTTGTCGACGGCGGCCGCGTTTATGACGCTGCCTCGTTAACCGGCGATCTGATGCCCGAGATCGAAGCCATGCTTCGCGGGAACCTCGCCTTCAAAGAGTCCCAGCAGAAGTCCGAGCGAGTCTTGGATGCCCTGACGAAGAAGATGGCGAAGGCCAAGGCGAAGGGCACGGTCATCACCGCCAAGGCACCGGGTTGGCTGAACGTTAAGCCGGATCGCAGCGGCTTCGAAGTGAACGACTATCGCGCCAACATCGTCCGCGAGGTCTACGAGATGGCGGCTGACGGGAAAGGCGCACGGTGGATCGCCAAGACACTGAACGAACGCGGCGAGGTGGCGTGGGGTCTGCCTCGCTCGGACGGCAAGCCGCGCACCTGGGAGATCGCCAGCGTTCGCCTGATGCTCGCCCAGCCGGCGGTCGAGGGCGACTATCAGCCCGGCTTCTCGAACACATCGAAATCCAAGCGAACAAAGTTCACCGAGAAGCTGGTCGGCTACTACCCGCGCATTGTCGACGCCGATCTGGTGGCCCGCGCGCGCTCGGCTGTCCATGCCCGGAAGACCGGGCCGCGCTTGGGCGGGCGTCACACTGGCAACGTCGCGAACTTGTTTGCTGGCTTGGTCCGGTGTGGCGAGTGCGACA
>JAEXZS010000030.1 GCA_023451375.1 Pseudomonadota bacterium | reverse complement strand
AATAGTCCTCGATGGCGCCCTTGGAGCGGCCGGTGACGAAGACGATGTGCTCGATCCCGGCCTCGCGCGCCTCCTCCACGATATAGGAGAGGATCGGCCGGTCGACGACGTTGAGCAGTTCCTTGGGGGTGGTCTTGGTGCCGGGAAGAACCCGGGTGCCGAGGCCCGCGACGGGCAGAACGGCCTTGCGCAGACGCGCGGGAGTGGGGGTCATGTATGATCCTGACAGCTGTCCCGCCCCTTCTAGCCGGGGCGAACCGGCGAAAGAAAGAGGCGGGACGGCCGTCGGTTCCGGATTAAATCGCCGGGATCACTTGGCGGGGCGCTGCATCGGCGTCATGGCCTGGCCGATGGCGCGCTGGGCCGCCAGGCGATCCGCCGGCAGCGGGATCAGCCCGCGATCCTGCAGATAGCCGCCGCGGCCGGCGGAACCTTCCGACAGGAACTCCTGCACGAACTGGGCGAGGCCAGGGGTCACGCCGACGTGGGCCTTCTTCACATAGATGTAGAGGCTGCGCGACAGCGGATAGGAGCCGTCGGCGATGGTGTCGGCGTTCGGCTCGACGCCGTCGATGGTCTCGGCCTTCACCGTGTCGAGGTTCTGCTCCAGGAAGGAATAGCCGAACACGCCCAGCGAGCCCGGCGTGCGGGTCAGGGTCTGGACGATGGCGTTGTCGTTCTCGCCCGAGTCGATCCAGGCGCCGTCCTCGCGCAGGGTGTGGGCCAGGGCCTCGAAGCGGTCCTCGTCGCTCTCCGCGACGACGGCGACGGCCGGAACCAGCTTGGCGCCCGGCGTCATGCCCAGCTCCAGGAAGGCGTCGCGCGTGCCCGAGGTCGGCGGCGGACCGTAGACCTGGATGCGCTGATTGGGCAGGCCGCTGTTGACCTGGTTCCAGGTGGTGGCGGGGTTGGTCACGAACTGGCCATTCTCGCCCGGGACTTCCTTGGCCAAACCCTCATAGAGGTCGTTCAGTTCGAAGTTGAAGCTGTTGCCGCTGCGCGCCGTGGCGATGACGATGCCGTCGAAGCCGATCTGGATCTCGACGATCTCGGTGACGCCGTTCTGCCGGCACAGGTCGAACTCGGACGCCTTCATCGGGCGCGAGGCGTTGGCGATGTCCGGGGTGGTCGGGCCGACGCCCTGGCAGAAGGCCTGGATGCCGCCGCCGGTGCCCAGGCTCTCGACGCGCGGCGCCGCCCCGCCCGAGGTGCGGGCGAAGGTCTCAGCCACGCGGGTGGCGAACGGGAAGACGGTCGAGGAGCCCGCCGACCAGATGCCGGCGCGCGCGCCGGAGCCGGCCGCGCCGCCGTTGTCGCCGCAGGCGGCCAGGGTCAGAAGGGCGGCCGCCGACACGGCCAGTTTCAACGCATGAGTCACCGTGGGCTCTCCCTGAGCATCGATTTCGCGACGCTTAGAGCAGAGGTTTGTGACGCGCCGCCGATGGGTTTGTGACGGTTTCTTTCGTCCGTATGCGGCGCATGCCGCCCTCGATCAGAGCAGGCGCTTGCGCATCACCTGGGACAGGGTGTCGATCAGGGTCACGGCCACGACGATGACGATGGCGATGGCGGCCACGCGGCTGTAGTCGAAGGCCTGGATGCTCTCGAACAGGGTCTGGCCGATGCCGCCCGCGCCGATCAGGCCCAGCACCGTGGCCGCGCGGCTGTTCGATTCGAAGCGATAGAGGGCGAACGAGGTCCACAGCGGCGCCACCTGCGGGAAGACGCCCCAGACGATCTCGTGCAGCTTGCCGGCGCCGGTGGCGCGCACGCCCTCGACCGGCCCCTTGTCGATCGACTCGACGGCTTCCGAGAACAGCTTGGCCAGCACCCCGCCGGTGTTCAGCGCCAGCGCCAGCACGCCGGCCAGCGGCCCCAGGCCCACGGCGACGATGAACAGGGTGGCGATGACCAGGTCGGGGATCGACCGCAGCAGGTCCATGACCCGGCGGACGATGAACACCATCCAGCCCGGCGCGATGTTGCGCGACGCCATCAGGCTCAGCGGCAGGGCCAGGAACACGGCCAGGAAGGTGCCCCACAGGGCGATCTGCACCGTCAGCCACATCTGGCCGGCCAGGCTGGCGGTCGGCTGGGTGAAGACGGCCTTGAACGAGGTCCAGAAGTCGCCGGGCGGGAAGATGGCCGCCCAGTCGGGCCGCAGCAGCTCGGCGCCGTAGATCGAGATGTTCTCCGAGCCCGACAACAGCCGGCCGAAGTTCTGCATGTCGACCTTGCCGAAGCTGGCGACCAGCACCAGCGCCAGCCCGCCCCACAGCAGGAGGTCGAACGCCATGGCCGAGGCCGAGCGTTTGGGCGGGTTCGGGATGGCGGTCGGGCTCACGCCCACTCCGACGCCGCCCCGGGCCGCCATGTCCACGCTCGCGTCGGTCAAGGCTGGACCTCGCGCTTGGCGCGCAGCGCCGCCAGTTCACGTTCGGCGGCGGCGACGCCGGCCTGGTCGTTCTTTGCGCGGGCGTCGGCCAGCTTCTGGTCGGCCACCATCTCGCGCACCGGGTCCAGATAGGCGTCGTCGGCGGCGCGGAACATGGAATAGTTCAGTCCCGCCAACACCTTGCGCTGGCGCTCGGCCTCCGGACCCTCGCCCTGACCGTAGGTCAGGAAGAAGCTGCGGATCTTCTCCTTCAGCGCCGGGTCCAGGTCCTCGCGGATGACGATGCCGGATTCCGGGATCGGGGGCGACTGCCAGATTTCCTCGATCTGTTCGGCCAGGCGTGCATTCTCGCGGCGCATGAAGATCAGATTGACGGAGTTGGATGTCGCCACGTCCACCACGCCCGTGGCCACGGCGAAGGCGTTGGCCTGGTGGTTGGCCGAGCGCACGGTCGAGAAGCACTGGGCCGGGACGATTCCGCGCGGATTGAAGAGGAAGGTCAGCGGCGCCAGCGTGCCCGAGGTCGACTGGGCGTCGCCGATGCCGAAGCTGTAGCGCTTGCCGCAGGCCAGCACGTCGTCCAGCGTGATGCCCGAGCCCTTGCGCACGATCAGGGTCGAGACATAGCTGTCGCGGCCTTCCGGATCGACGATGCGGGCCACCACCTCGCCCTGGGCGCGATCGACGGCCTCCAGCGCCGGCTTGGCCGAGAACCAGGCCACCTGGGTCTGGTTGAAGCGCATGGCCTCGATCAAGACGTTGTAGTTGCCGGCGAAGAAGGGCTTCACCGGCACGCCGACGGCCTTGGACATGTCGTCCAGCAGCGGCTGCCAGAGCGGGCCGGACGAGGCCTGGCCCTCGGCGGACAGGATGGAGAAGGTGATCTGCTCGGGTCCGCCGGCGGTCTTCTTCTCCTCGCCGCCGCCGCAGGAGGCGAGGCCCAGGATCATGACGGCGGCGCCGGCGGCGACGAGAAGACGTCGGGCCAGGGAAACGGGGGATGCGGTCATGCCTTGGTCTCCCAGAAGGCGTCCTCGAACTCGGGACCGTAGATGTCGATCAGGCGCTTCTGATCCAGCGCCGTGGAGGGGCCGTCATAGACGACCTTGCCGCCCTGCAGCGCGATCACGCGGTCGCAGTAGCGGATGGCGTAGTCGACCTGGTGCAGGGTGACGATAACCCCCAGGCCGTCGCGCTTGTTCAGCTCGACCAGCAACTCCATCACCTTGCGCGCGGACACCGGATCCAGCGAGGCCACGGGCTCGTCGGCCAGGATGGCCTGGGCGCCCTGCACCAGGGCGCGGGCGATGGCGCCGCGCTGCTGCTGGCCGCCCGACAAGGTGTTGGCGCGCTGGCCGGCGTAGTCGCTGACGCCGACGCGGTGCAGGGCCGCCATGGCCTTGTCCTTGTCGGCCCGGGGCCACAGGCCGATCAGCCCCTTCCACGTCGGCAGGCGGCCCAGGGCGCCCAGCATGACGTTGGAGAACAGGCTCAGCCGACCGACCAGGTTGAACTGCTGGAAGATCATGCCCAGGCGGCCACGCGCCTTGCGCACCGCGCCGGTGACCCGGCCGTCCTTCTGCACGGTCTCTCCGAAGACCGTGATGGTCCCCTTGCCGCCGTCGATGGACTGCAGGCCGCTGATGGACCGGAGCAGGGTGGACTTGCCGGAGCCCGACGGGCCGATCAGGGCGACCATCTCGCCCGAGGCGACCTCGATCGAGACGCCGTCCAGCGCCTTTCTCGATCCGAAGGTCTTCGACACGTCGCGCGCCGAGACGAGCCCGGGAGCGGCGGCGGCTGCGGATGAACTCATGAACTCGCTGGAGAGGCTGTGGCGAACGGGGCGCCGCATGACGCGAGACGCGCGCCGGGGCAAGTCTTAATCGCATGGACCGGGCGATTTCGTCCAGTGCGCGACGACGCCGCGTCTCCTCACTCCCGTCTCCTCCCATCGCCTGCGACGAGGAGGGGGACCGCCGGCGAAGCCGGTGGTGGAGGGGCTCTTGAAGCGCACGCGGGCCCGACCGCCTGAAGACCCCCGCCTCGCCGCTGCGCGCCGATCCACCTCCCATGGCTCCGCCAGGGGGAGGAGACATCAGCGGCTTCGCCATCCCAATTCCTCGACCTTTTCCTTGACGAACCAACGCCAAATCCCGGTGAGGTCTCGATCTTCATGGCGCCGCCTTGCGCGGTGGTATGATGACGGCCGCAAACGTGCGGCGCCCGCCGCTTTCCGCCGACCCCGCCGATTTCACACTATTCAGACTATTCATACGGTCTTTTCCCGTCCGACCGTCTGAATCGATCGACCGCCCCGGTTCCAGCTCCGGCCACCGCGCCCCGCCAGGCCCCGTCACCAAAAAACCGCTTTACATGACAGCACGATGCCCCCATATCGCGCCTTCCGGCGGACCCCGTAGGTCTAACCGTTACGCGCTGCTAACGCCGGTCTGGGTTAACAATCAACAGGGGGTTACGTGAATTGCGCACGTACCAGCTTCCCCTGGACCTGGTCCGTGAGCGGCCTCCTGAACGTCCCGTCGCACTCGTGCGGCCGCGTTCGGTTTCCGTAGCGGCGCGCTGGTTCCAGGATAATCTAAAGGCCGACGTCTTCTATGCCGTGAAGGCGAATCCGTCGCGCTGGGTCGTCGAGACCCTGGTCGAGGCCGGGGTTCGCGGCTTCGACGTGGCCTCGCTGGCCGAGATCGAACTGGTGCGTTCGGTCAGCGCCGACGCGCGCCTGGCCTTCATGCACCCGGTCAAGAGCCGTTCGGCCATCACCAGGGCCTATTTCGATCACGGCGTCCGCACCTTCTCGCTGGATTGCGTGGAGGAGCTGAACAAGATCCTCGACGCCACCGGCGGCGCGGACGACCTGAACCTGATCGTGCGCATGGCGGTTTCCGCCGACGGCGCCGCCTACACCCTGTCGGGCAAGTTCGGCGTCTCCGCCGACCAGGCTCCCGCGCTGCTGATGGCCACGCGCCAGGCGGTGAAGGAAGGGCTGATGGGCGTCAGCTTCCACGTCGGCAGCCAGTGCATGCGGCCCAGCGCCTTCCAGGCCGCCATGGCCCAGGTCGGCCGTTCGATCAGCCGCGCCGGCGTGATCGTGGACATCGTCGATGTCGGCGGCGGCTTCCCGTCGGTCTATCCGGGCATGGTCCCGCCGGACCTGCAGGAATACGCCGACGCGATCCATCGCGGCTTCGCCGAGATGCCGGTCACCCACACCACCGAACTGTGGTGCGAGCCCGGACGGGCCCTGGTCGCCGAGTCCTCGTCGATCCTGGCGCGCGTGGACCTGCGCAAGGGCGACGCCCTGTACCTGAACGACGGCTCCTACGGCTCGCTGTTCGACGCGACCCATTCGCGCTGGCCCTTCCCGACCAAGCTGGTCCGGAACGGCGAGGCGTCGGCGGAGCTGAAGGCGTTCCAGTTCTACGGACCGACCTGCGACTCCATCGACCACATGCCGGGCCCGTTCTGGCTGCCGGCCGACATTCGCGAGGGCGACTTCGTCGAGATCGGCATGCTGGGCGCCTATGGGGTGGCCATGACCACCGGCTTCAACGGCTATGGCGAGCACGACATCGCCATCGTCGAGGACGCCCCCATGGCCTCGCTCTACGGCCTGGCCCCGCGCTCCATCCCCACCGTGCGCACCACGGCGGAGGAGGCGGCCCGCAAGGTCGTGCGCTTGTCACGTCCGAAGGGTAAGGCCGGTCAGCGCAAGCGCCGGAAGTAGGGCTCTTCCGCCTTCATCCGTCATCCTCGGGCTCGGCCCGGGATGACGGTTCAGGGTGAACTCCATCGGGCTTGTCGGTCGCTCCGTCCCGGCATGTCTGCAGTCTCGACGGGCGCTCAAATCAAAGGGAAACCTCCGAAATGAACGCTCCCGTTCAATCGAACACCAAGGCCCAGCTGCTGCAGAACGTCGTCGAGCACGTCGACATCACCAGCTTCGACGCCCGTCCGATCATCGACTCGATGCGCAAGATGTCGTTCTCCTCGCGCGACACCGCCCGCGCGGCCGACATCTTCAACATGGCCATCGAGGACAAGGATTGCTCGCCGTGGCTGATCCTGGCCGGCTCGACCTCGGCCGGCGGCTGCATGCACGTGTACCGCGACATGGTGAAGTTCGGCATGATCGACGCCGTGGTCGCCACCGGCGCCTCGATCGTCGACATGGATTTCTTCGAGGCCCTGGGCTTCAAGCACTATCAGGCCGCCGGCGAGGTGGACGACAACGTCCTGCGCGACAACTACATCGACCGGATCTACGACACCTACATCGACGAGGAAGAGCTCCAGGCCTGCGACCACACCATCCTGGAGATCGCCAACCGGCTGGAGCCGCGCGGCTATTCCTCGCGCGAGTTCATCTGGGAGATGGGCAAGTGGCTGTCGGAGGGCAACGCCAAGAAGGAAGGCAGCCTGATCCAGACCGCCTATGAGATGGGCGTGCCGATCTTCTGCCCGGCCTTCGTGGACTCCTCGGCCGGCTTCGGCCTGGTCAAGCACCAGAAGGAGCGGGCCGCCGCGGGCCAGCCCTACATGATGCTGGACGCCATCGCCGACTTCCGCGAACTGACCGACATCAAGATCGCGGCGGGCGTCACCGGCCTGTTCATGGTGGGCGGCGGCGTGCCCAAGAACTTCGCCCAGGACACCGTCGTCTGCGCCGAGATCCTCGGCGTCGAGGCCGAGATGCACCGCTACGCGGTCCAGATCACGGTCGCCGACGTCCGCGACGGCGCCTGCTCGTCCTCGACGCTCAAGGAAGCCGCCTCGTGGGGCAAGGTCCAGACCACGCACGAGCAGATGGTCTTCGCCGAAGCCACCACGGTCGTGCCGCTGATCGGCTCGGACGCTTACCACCGCGGCGCCTGGAAGGCCCGCGAGCCGCGCCGCTGGCAGAAGCTGTTCGAAAAGGCCTGATCGGCCGTGCGGGAGCGGCGCCTAGCGCGTCGCTCCCGGCTTCCACTTCACGTCGGCCGCGCCGTTGGCGTTGGCGCGGCGGGCGGCGACGAACAGGTGGTCGGACAGGCGGTTGAGGTATTTCACCGCCTCGGGGTTCACCGCCTCGCCGGTCTCCATCAGGGCGACGGCCAGCCGTTCGGCGCGGCGGCAGACGGTGCGGGCCAGGTGCAGGTGCGCCGACAGGGCCGAGCCGCCCGGCAGGATGAAGCTGTCCAGCGGCTTCAGGCTCTCGTTCATCCAGTCGATCTCGGCTTCCAGCCGCTCGGTCTGACTCTCGACGATGCGCAGCGCCTCCCAGGCAGGCGGCGGGTCCAGCGGGGTGGCCAGGTCGGCGCCCAGGTCGAACAGCTCGTTCTGGATCCGCCCCAGCATGGCGTCGATGCGGTCATGCTGCCCGCTGGCCAGCCGCGCCAGCCCGATGACGGCGTTCAGCTCGTCCACCGTGCCGTAGGCCGCGACCCGCGCGTCGGTCTTGGACACCTGAGCCCCCGAGGCCAGCCGCGTGCGGCCCTGGTCGCCGGTCTTCGTATAGATCCTGTTCAGGACAACCATCAGCCGCGACTCGTCGCCTTCCACAGCATCCCGGCGACCAGGATCAGCACCGCCACGGCCTGCAGCCCGACCCGCAGCCGCATCAGCCGGTTGGAGTTGGACCGCGCATAGGCCCCGCCCCGGAACAGCGAATAGAGGCCGAAGCCCAGCGTCACGCTGACGGCGGCGACGGCGACCAGGATCAGTATGTCGAACAGCTGCATGTCCGACTCTTAGGCGCGCCGGCCGATCCGCGCCAGCGCTGACACGGCGGCGCGGCGCCTGCGACCGAAGCGCACACCCCTCTTGGTGAAGCTTTGCGAATGATGTTGAGAGGCGCTCGCATCTTTCGAGGATAATAATGCTGCTTCAAACTTCGCGTCGTCGGGCGATCCTCTTCGCCGGGGTGTCGGCCCTGTCCGTCCTGTCCGCGGGCACGGCGACGGCCGAAGAGGTCCCGGCGCCGGCCGTCGCCCAGGTCGACGACGTGGTCGTGACCGCCGCCGGCTTCGAGCAGAAGATCGTCGACGCCCCGGCGAGCATCAGCGTCATCACCGCCGAAGAACTGCAGCGCCGTCCCTACATGACCCTGCTGGACGCGGTGCGCGACCTGGAAGGCGTCGACATCGGCGAGACCCGCGACAAGACGGGCCAGGGCTCCATCTCCATCCGGGGCATGGGATCGGACTATACCCTGATCCTGATCAACGGCCGTCGCCAGAACAACCACGGCGACATCTATCCCAATAATTTCGGCGGCAACCAGTTCAACCATATCCCGCCGCTGGACTCGATCGAACGGATCGAGGTGGTGCGCGGCCCGGCCTCGACCCTGTACGGCGCCGACGCCATGGGCGGGGTGATCAACATCATCACCAAGCGCTCGTTGGACCGTTGGAGCGGCTCGCTGACCGTCGGTCGGACCTTCGAGACGAACGACGAGTACGGCGACGACACCACGGTCGATCTCTACGCCAACGGCCCGATCGTACGCGGACTGCTGAACTTGAGCGTGCGCGGCAGCTGGTACAATCGCGACGCCTCCAACCCCGTCTACGATACGGTCGTCGACCCGGCCGGGTATGAGCATGTCCGGTCGTTGGGCTTCGGCGGCGGCGGCAAGACGGTGGACAACGAGAACATCGCCGGCGGCCTCACCCTGACCTTCACGCCGATGGCCAACCAGACCCTGACGCTCGACTACGACACGTCGAGACAGGAGTATAACAACGCCATCCAGGTCAACGACGCCGGCCAGCCCGAATATCCCGTCGGCACGGTCGACAACATCGACAGCATCTGGAGCGCGGGGAACTTCTGCCTCGGCGCCGCCGGAAACAACGCGGCCGCCTGCGCCGGCAACGGCGGGACCTGGTCGCGCCGGGCCAATCCCCGGGTGGGATACGCCGCCGCGCAGGAGTTCACGCGTGACGCCTGGGCGCTGACCCACGAAGGCGACTGGAGCTTCGGCAACAGCCGGGTGTCGCTTTCGCATGTCGCCACCAACAACGAAGGCCGCACCATGCCCTTCACCGTGGCCGAGCGCGAACTGCTTCTGGCGATGATCGACGGCACGGGCGACTACGCCGGCCTGACGGTGGATGAGCGCCGGGACCTGGCCGAGGCCACCTTCCTGCCGAGGCCGAAGCGGACGCTTGAAAGCGCCCAGTACACCCTGGACGCCCAGGTCGACATGCCGTTCCAACTGGCCGGCGAACACGTCGCCGTCGTCGGCGCCCAGGTCATTCGCGGCGAGCTGACCGACGGCGTGTTCGGCCTGGAGGGCGGCACGCGCGGCCGGAAGCAGGAACACAACATGTGGTCCTTGTTCGTCGAGGACACCTGGCAGGCGCTGGAGCCGCTGGCGATCACCGCCGGCGTCCGATACGACGACCACGAGGTGTTCGGCGACCACTTCAGCCCGCGCCTGTATGGCGTCTACAGCCTGAACGATCAGTGGACGATCAAGGGCGGCGTCTCGACCGGCTTCAAGACCCCGAAGACGACCCAGCTCTATGACGGCATCGTCGGCTTCGGCGGCCAGGGCACATCGCCCATGTTCGGCAATCCGAACCTGCAGCCGGAAACCAGTGTCAGCGCCGAGGTCGCCGTCTATTGGGAACACCCGGCGGGCCACGACTTCAACGTCACCGCCTTCGACAACACGTTCGAGGACAAGATCGCCAGCCAGCCCTGCGGCGCCGGCCTTGTCCTGCCCTGCGCCGACAGCGGCGAGTACGCCGAGCTGGGCTATGGCGGCAGCAGCCGCGCCACCAACATCGACGAAGTGGTGATCCGCGGCGTGGAGGTCGCCGGACGCTGGCGGATCCTCGACACGGTGGGCTTGCGCGGCAACTACACCTACACCGACAGCGAGCAGAAGAGCGGCGCCGAGATCGGACGCCCCTTGGGCAACAGCGCCCGGCACATGGCCAACGCCTCGCTGGACTGGCGCCCGACCGCCCGGCTCAGCTTCCTAGTGACGGGCGAGATGCGCTCGAAGCGATATCGCGGCCTGCACGCGCTCACGAACGAGGAGCTGTTCTACAAGAGCTACACCGTTCTGAACCTAGGCGGGGCGTACGAGCTGACGGACTGGCTGACCGTCAATGCGCGCGTCAATAACCTGCTGGACCGGGACTTCTCGACCTATGACGCCGAGTTCCGCGACATCGACGAAAACGGCGACTATCTGGGTGACGACGAGACCCTGTTCTTCGATCACTACAACAACAAGGACAAGGGCCGCAGCTTCTGGGTCAGCCTGAACGCCCGGTTCTGATATCGGAGACGAGCCTTCGCTTAGGGAAGGTCCGGTTTCGGCCAGCTAAGCCGTTGGTCATCTTTGTGTGACAGCTTCCCTCATCCGGGGAGCCCTTCATGACAGACCGCGCCGTCCGCAATCTCGAACATCTCCGCGGCTCAGCCTCCACCGCCCGGGTGCTGAACCTGCTGCGCGTGTGGGAGGAGAACGGCGACAGCCGCGCCGACGGCGCCGTGCGAAATCCGGACTGGGCCGCGCGCCCGGTCTTCCGGACCCCCGCTCTGAACCGGTCGCTGATCATCAAGCACCGCTTGCGGCGCAACGAGTTCGACCTGTTCACCGGCCGGCGCCAGGTGGCCACCAAGGTGGTCATCCCGATCGAGGACGACGACCTGAAGACCGGTGGCCGCTACGTCTTCGTCAACCAGATCGGCTTCGAGCGATCGATGACGGAAGCCTTCGGCGTTCAGTCGACGCATCCGGACATCGAGACCCTTCGGCTGATCGATCGGCTGCCCTCGCTGGATCCGTTTCTGCTGCGTGAACAGTTGCGGCGCGGCGGGCTGGACCCCGCCCCTTGCTATTTCTCGATCAGCGAGGGCGATCTGCAGCGGATGACCGCCTTCGTGCGCAGCGAGATTGAGCCGCTGGTGACGCTCAGCCTCGGCGGCGACACCCTGGCGGTGGCGCACGACTCGGCCGCCCGCATGGCGTCCAAGATCCTGTCCAACACCCCGGGGAACCAGCTGGACGCCCTGCGCCAGACCCTACGCCTGGCGCCCGAGCAGTACGAGGAGGGCGTCTTCTGCTGGAATGGCTTCCTCTATTACAAATGGACCCTGGCGGCGCTGCTGACCGACGTGGCGGCGGTGGCCGAGGCCGTGCGCACCATCCGCCCGGTGGGCACGCTGGACCCGCAGGCCAAGGAGTACATCGCGCGGGGGCGCGACGTGCTGCGCGGACGGATCATCAAGACCTGCGACGAGGTCAGCCGCACCCTGCGCGTCTACGACGACGCCTACGCCAAGCTGACGCAGGAGGGCCGGCCGATCGCCTTCCGCGACTTCCTGCTGGACGCGCCGTCGATGTTCTCGCGTCTGGGCGACCAGCTGGGCGCGGTGCAGCACATCGTCAGCTACTGGCGCTTCCGCTTCGGTCCCGGCGCCCCGCCGGTGAACGTCGAGGAGCTGATGGACATCTTCATGGACTTCGAGACCGGCCTGCTGGGTCGGGGCGAGTCCGCGGACATGGTCGGGACCTTGGCCGCCTAGAGCGCGAAATCGGTCGAGCTGGACGCAGTCCAGCTCGGCTCAGATTTCGCTCCAGGATAACGCTAGAGCCTGATTCACGGCATCAGCGGAATCGCGAAGCGATTCCACCTCAGCCGATCAGGCTCTAACCCTTGCGGCGCAGGGTGACGTAGAAGGCGCCGTTTCCGCCGTGCCTCTGGTGGGCGACGGTGTAGCCCGACACCACCGAACGCAGCGCCGGCGCGTGCATCCAGTCGGCGAAGGCGGCGCGGATCACCCCGCCGCCCAGCCGCCCCTGTCCGGTGATGACCAGCACGGCCCGCATGCCGCGCGCCTGACAGGACGTCAGGAAGGCCCTCAGCTGATCCTCCGCCTCGAACCGGCCGAAGCCATGCAGGTCGATCCGCGCCTCGATCGGGTCGCGTTCGCGCGTCAGGCGGCGCTTGCGGTTGGGCTCCACATCCTCGGGCGGCGCGGCCGGACGCGGGGCGGGGGCGCGGACGCCGGCCGGCGGCGCCACGGGCGCGGTCTTGCGCTTTGGCGCGGGTCGAGGCGTCGGACGGGTCTCCAGGGCGGACAAGACCTGGGCCATCACCTCGACATGGGCGCTGTCGGTCTGGACTCGGGCAGCCTTGCGCTTGCGCGGCGGGGTGACGGTGCCGGTGACGCGGCCCCAGATGCGGCGGTCCTCGGGCGTCAGGCCGGTTCGGTCGCGCGGCTCCTGGCCCGACGGCCGCTTCATGCCGCCTCGTCGTCCTCGAAGTCCGCCGGGCCGGGCTCGTGCGCCAGCAGGTCGCCGGGCTGGCAGTCCAGTTCGCGACACAGGGCGTCCAGGGTCGAGAACCGCACCGCGCGCGCCTTGCCCGTCTTTAGGATCGACAGGTTCGCCACCGTCACCCCCACCCGGTCGGCGAGTTCGGTCAGCGACATGCGGCGTTCGACGAGGACGCGATCGAGTTGGACGCGGATGGCCATGGGCGATTCCTAGACGAAACGGCTCAGATCGTCAGTTCGGATTCGCGGCGCAGGCGCGCGCCCTCGCGGAACACCTCCGCCAGCACGAAGACGATGAGCACGGAGAAGATCGGCGTCAGCAGTTCGCCGACGCCCTGCGGCTCCATCACCCCGGGGGCCAGGCGGGCAGCGACGAAGCCCTGGGCCAGCCAGACGCCGCCGGTCACCACCGCCAGGGTCAGGCCGATCTGCCGCAGGCGACGGACGTTCTGCGGATGGAAGGGATCGCCGATGGTCAGGGTGCGGAAAATGCGGCGCAGGCTGCGCAGGATCAGCATGAAGCCGCCGAAATAGGCCGTAACGGCGCCCAGGCCGAAAAGCAGCAGCATCCGCGTCAGGGGCAGCTGGCGCCCGCCGGAATCCCCGCTGACGGTCACGTTCACATTGTCCAGCGGAATGAAGACGGCGGCGACCAGCAGCAGCAGCAGCACGCCGGTGATCAGGGCCAGGAGGACATAGCCGACGTCCAAGGCGATCTTCAGCACGCTGGACACGGATCCGGGGCCCAGGCCGCGGACGGAATTCAGGAAGGTCGGGGCATGCGCTCCGCCCGGCTTCGGCGTCGTTGGCAACGTCGGCAGGCGCATGGCGTGTCTCGGCCTCTCAGGCCGGAGGGTTTGGCGCGACGGCCGCGCGGGGTCCGGCGAACCCACACGCGGCTCTATACATCGCGGTCTTCATCGAGATCGTCAAAGCTCTCTTGATCGAAACTGAGGCGCGGCCCAAGGGGACTGGCTGAAGAACGATCAGAGCGCCTGGACCAGGATGGCGACGAAGGCGGTCGGCAGGGCGGCGATCATGACCGTGTTGACGAAGGCGGCGCCGACCTTGTCCAGCCACATCGAGGTGTTCATCGTATGCATCGTGTTTCTCCGTTGATCCTGAAGGGACGATTTTCGCCCCGTTGATTTGTTTTTCCGCATGATATTTCCGGATTTCCGGAAAGTCGGGAACGTCGCGGCCCCGTTCCTGATGTTCACAAGATAAGCCGTGCCGAACGGAAAATCACGTTACATATCGTTTAACGATATTAAACTTTGGCAATGGAATGTTTCAGGGGCGTGATCGTCGATGAATTTGAAGCTTATCAAGGGGATGCGGATCGTCGCCGCCACCCACAATCCCGGCAAGGCGCGTGAGATCGAGGCGCTGCTGAACGGAGATTACGAGATCGTCACCGCCGGCAGCCTGAACCTGCCCGAACCGGACGAGACCGAGAGCACCTTCGTCGGCAACGCCATGCTGAAGGCGCGCCATGCGGCGCAGCGATCAGGCGAGGTGTCGCTGGCCGATGATTCCGGCCTCTCGGTCGCGGCGCTGGAGGGCGCGCCGGGCATCTTCTCCGCCCGCTGGGCGGGACCATCCAAGGACTTCGCCCTGGCGATGAAGAAGGTCGAGGATCGGCTGGACGAGATCGGCTCGACCGACCGGCGCGCCTGGTTCACCTCCGCCCTGGCGGTGGCCTGGCCGGACGGCCCCTGCGTGGTGGTCGAGGGCGTGGTTCACGGCGAGCTGACCTTCCCGCCGCGCGGCGACCGCGGCTTCGGCTACGATCCGATCTTCATCCCCGAAGGCCAGACCCTGACCTATGGCGAGATGGAGCCCGCCGCGAAGGAGGCGGACAACCACCGCACACGCGCCTTCATGAAGCTGAAGGCGGCGCTGATTGACTGATCCCCTCGATCCGGGGACGGATGTCGGCCTCTACATCCACTGGCCCTACTGTTCGCGCATCTGTCCCTACTGCGACTTCAACGTGGTGCGCGACCGGGGCCGGGCAGAGGAGCAGGCGGCCCTCGCGGACGCCGTCCTCGCCGACCTGGAGGCGCAGGCGGCGCTGGCGGGTCCCCGCCGGCTGGCCTCGATCTTCTTCGGGGGCGGCACGCCGTCGCTGATGGACCCGGCCGCGGTCGCGGCGATCGTCGATCGCGCCCGCACCCTGTTCCCGCCGCACGGCGACATAGAGATCACGCTGGAGGCCAATCCGACCGACGCCGAGGCGGGCCGGTTCGCCGCCTTGGCAGAAGCCGGCGTCAACCGGCTGTCGATGGGGGTGCAGGCGCTGGACGACGCCGCGCTGGCCTTTCTCGGCCGCAACCATTCGGCGGCGGAGGCCCTGCGCGCGGTCGATCTGGCCGGGCGGCTGTTCCCGCGCCTGTCGATCGACCTGATCTACGCCCGCCCCGGCCAGACGCCCGACGCCTGGGCGCGGGAGCTGACGGCCGCCCTGGCGTTCGGGTTCGAGCACGTCTCGCCCTATCAGCTGACCATCGAGGCCGAGACCGCCTTCGGCCGCGCCCTGCGGCGCGGCGCCCTTGTCCCGCCCGACGAGGACGGGGCCGGCGCGCTGTATGAGACGACCCAGTCCGTGCTGGGGACCGCTGGGTTCGAGGCCTATGAGGTGTCCAACCACGCGCGCGACGGGGCCGCCCGCTCGACGCACAACCTCCATGTCTGGCGCGGCGGCGACTATCTCGGCCTCGGCCCCGGCGCCCACGGCCGGCTGACGCTGGACGGGGTCCGCACCGCCACGGTCGCCCATCGCCGCATCGCCGACTATGTCGCGGGCGTCGCCGCCCGAACTCCTTGGGTCGAGCGCGAGGCCCTATCGCCGGCCGACGCGGCGGAGGAGCGCCTGTTGCTGGGCCTGCGCACCGTCGAAGGCGTCCCGATCGGCCTGCTGACGGACCTGGGCCTGGAGCCGGGCTCGCCGCCCGTGGCCGACCTGACGGCGGGCGGCTTCCTGGCGCTCTCGAACGGCCGGCTCGTCGCCACCCCCCGCGGGCGTCCCGTCCTGGACGGCGTGCTCAAGGCCCTGCTGACCTAGCCCTTGCGCAGCCCCAGCATCCCCAGCCAGCCGCCGCTGGTCAGCAGCGCCACGTCCAGCAGGGCCAGGGGCAAGGGGGTCGACACCGGCGCGGCGATGAAGCGGGGCGCCCAGTCGGGCACGAACTTGGCCTTGTAGCTGCGCAGGCCCTGGAAGCCGTAGAGCGCGCCGCCCTCCTCATAGACCAGGGCGCCGACGCGGGCGAAGACGGGCGCCAGCCGCCGGTCCTCCAGCCCCGCCAGCGGCGCGAGCCCCAGGTCGAACTGCGCCACCCCCTGCTCGCGCGCCCATTGGATGCAGCGGGTGAACAGATAGTCCATCACCCCGTGCGGCGCGTCCGGGCTGTGGCGCATCAGGTCGATCGCCGCCTCGCCCCGCGTGACCAAGAGATTGGCGAAGGCCACGATCCGCCCGGCCTCGCGGATGATCGCCAGCGGCGTCAGGTCCAGATAGTCGAGGTCGAACCGGCCCATGGAGAAGGCCTTCTCCTCGCCGTTGTGCATGGCCAGCCAGGCGTCGGACACGGCCTTCAGCTCCGCCTCCAGCGCCCGCGCCGATCCCGGGGGCAGCACCTCGAAGGACCCGCCCTCGCGCTCGGCCCGGCTGACGGCGGTGCGCAGATTGCGCTTCGCGCGGCCCTCGGTGGTCCAATCCAGGGTGCGGACCACGGCGGTCTCGCCGACCTTGCGCACGGCCAGGCCCATGGTCGCCAGCTCGGCCAGCATCTCGGCCCCGACCGAATAGAAGACCGGCGCTCCGCCATAGCTGTCGGCCATCTCGCCGAAGGCCCACAGCAGGTCCTGCCGCTCCTCCGGCGCGCCCGCCGGCTCGCCCATGACGATCCAGCGGCGGCCGCGCACGCGATAGGCCAGGAAGCTGCGGCCTGAGGGGCTGAACAGCAGCGCCTTGTCGCCCAGCATCGCCAGCCAGGCTTCCGGCGTCGCTTGGTCCGCCTCGGCCAGCACCCGGCGGGCGCGCCCGACCTCCTCCGGGCTCGGCGGGCCGTGCTCATGGGCGCCGGGCGAGCTCAGCAGCGATCGTCCCGCCACCACCAGGGTCAGCACCGCCAGCGCCAGCCCGGCGCGCAGGAAGCCCGACGCCTGCCGATCCGTGATGAACCGCCACCACAGCTCGTCCGAATAGGCCACGTCGCGATAGGCGAAGAAGCCCAGCCACAGCATGGCCCCGACCACGGCGATCAGCAGCAGCAGCCAGCTGGGCCTCAGCGGCTCGCTCAGTCGCGACCTCCGGTTGAAGGCCGTGCGGCACGGCGCCAGAAGGGCGGCCACGATGATCAGGTCCAGCGAACCGTTCCAGTCCAGCCCCTTAAGCAGGGAGAACACCGCCCCGACCGCCAGCACCGCCAGCGCCGCCCAGTAGGCACCCCGCCGCCGCCGCCAGAGCCCCGCCGACAGCAGCATCAGCAAGAAGCCGGCGATGCTGGCCGCGAAGTGGGACAGGTCGATCAGCAGCGGCGGCACCACGCCGGTCAACCGGCGCAGCCGCTCGTCCAGCTCGGGCGTGACGGCCGACGCCAGCATCAGCGCCCCCGCCGCGAACGCCAGGACGGCGAACAGCTGAGGGGTCAGCTCATAGCCGAGGCCGAGCAGACGGCGCGTCAGCCGCAGGGCGTGTTGGGGGCGGCGGGACAAGCCGGGCTCCGATTCGTGCAACAGCCCCACCATAGACCAGGAATCGGCTAACTGGGGCGAGCCCAAGGTCATTTCGGGGCGTGTGAAACAATCGGAAACACCACGGATTACCTCTTTGCGGGCGTCGGGCTCGCGCAACCGGGGTATGATCCCATGACTTTCAAGAACGCTCTTCTTGCCGGTTCTTTCGGCGCTCTTCTGATGGCCGCGCCCGCTCTGGCGCAGGAAGCCGCCCCGCCGGCTCAAGATCCCGCCGCCGCGGCTCCGGCGCAGCAAAGCCTGCAACTGACCCCCGGCGCCACCGTGCGCGGCCCCGACGGCGAGCTCGGCCAGCTGGAAGGCGTTCAGGCCAATGCGGCCGGCGACCAGGAGCTGACCGTCCGCGGCGCCGACGGCCAACTTCGCGCCGTTCCCCTGGCCGGCATCCGCCAGGAAGGATCGAATGTCGTCGTGGCCTACACCAAGGCCGAGTATGACGCCGCCGCTCCGATCCCGGGCACCGCTCCGGCTCCGGCCGCCGCTCCCGCCGGTGCGCCGACCCCGGCGACGCCGCCGGCCGGCGATCCCATGACCGATCCGGCGACCTCGGACCCGTCCTCAACCATGACGGATCCGGCCGACCCGGCGTCGACCTCCGACCCGATGGCCCCGCCGACCGACTCGACCCAGCCGCAGGGCTGAGGCTGGAGGCCTGAAATGCGAAGGGGCGGCTCATAGAGCCGCCCCTTCTTCTTGGATGCCGCTGCTGGGATCAGGCGCGACGCTTGATCAGTCCCAGCAGGAACAGCAGGATGACGGCGCCGATGGTGGCGACGATGGTCGAGCCGATCCAGCCGCCCCAGGCGAAGCCCAGCGCGTTGGCGATGAAACCGCCGATCAGGGCGCCGACGACGCCGACGATCAGGTTGGTCAACAGGCCGTGGTTGCGGCCCATGATCTGTTCGGCGAGCCAGCCGGCGATGATGCCGATGATGATCCAGGCGATAATACCCATTGCGTAGTTCCTTCCGTTGAAAAGCCAAGCTGCCCTCGTAAATGCGCATCGCCGCTCGCGGTTGCCTGCAGCGCTTCATTCGTCTGCTACGCGAGGCGGCACGTCGTTTGCCGCGTCCTGGGCGACCTGTCCCGATCCGGGACGGCCGGCAGACGAGGACAGGGCCATGGCCACCGACATCGATCTTCATCTCGGCCGCCGCCTGCGCCGTCGGCGTCGGCTGCTCGGCCTCACCCAGCAGCAGCTGGCGCTGCAGGTGGGCATCCGCTTTCAGCAGGTCCAGAAGTACGAATGCGGCGCCAACCGCATCTCCGCCGCCCGCCTGTGGCAGCTGGCCGAGGCGCTTGAGACGCCGATCGCCTATTTCTACGAGGGCCTGGCCGAGGCGCTCGAGAACCCGACGCCCGCGTCCGGCGGAGGCGAGGTCTTCTCGCGCAAGGAGACCCTGGATCTGATCCAGGCCTACTACCAGCTGGAGGAGCACCCGCGTCGCCGCCTGCTGGACCTGGCCAAGTCGCTGAACGCGGCCCCCGAGCGAGCCGCCTGATCGTCCCTTCCTGATGCTCGGTTCGGGGCGCCCAAGCCGCGCGAAGCGGGCTATGAGCCGCGCATGACCGAATTCGAAGCCTTCGCCGTCGAGCTCGCGCGGGAAGCCGCCCGCGTGACCCTGCCCTTCTTCCGCTCGGACATCGGGCACGAGGACAAGGGCGGGGCCCGCGGCTTCGATCCCGTCACCGAGGCGGACAAACAGGCCGAGGCGGCGATCCGCCGGCTGATCGCCGCCCGCTATCCCGACCACGGCGTGATCGGCGAGGAGTACGGCGAGGATCGGCCCGACGCCGAGCACGTCTGGGTGCTGGATCCCGTCGACGGCACCCGCGCCTTCATCGCCGGCCTGCCGCTGTGGACCACGCTGATCGCCCTGAGGACAGCGGGGAAGCCGGTCGTCGGCGTCATCGCCCAACCCTATCTGGACGAGATCTTCCTCGGCGGCCCGTCCGGCGCGCGGTTGCTGCGGGGCGGGCGCGAGACGCCGCTGGCCGTACGGCGGTGCGAAACGCTGACCGAGGCCGTCATCTCCACCACCGATCCAGACATCTTCACCGGCTCGGAACTGGGGGCCTGGACCCAGGTGCGGGCCGCGGCGCGGCTGGCCCGCCTGGGCTGCGACGCCTACGCCTACGCCATGCTGGCGGCGGGCCGCATCGACCTGGTGGCCGAGACCAGCCTGAAGCCCTGGGACTGGTCGGCCCTCGTGCCGGTGATCGAGGCCGCCGGCGGCATGGTGGTCAACTGGCGCGGGGCCGCCCCGGACGACGGCGGCCAGATTCTGGCGGTCGGCGACGCTCGCCTGATCGACCAGGCCCTGGTCACCTTGCGCCGGGCTGCGCTGTAGGCGCCGCGCGCCCGTCGCCCGACAGGAAGAGACGCCGGCCGACGTCTAGCTCGGTTCGCCGCTGGCCCCTGCGGGGCTGAGTTTCCAGCGTATCTTGCTTTCGCTGTCGGTGCGGGCCGAGCCGCGCACGACAATCTGCAGCGAACGGCGCGTCAGGCCGCCGTCGATGTGGACGCTGGGCTCGATCGCCACGTCCGGACCGTCGGTGCGGAACCACCAGCCCCGCCCCGAGGCGCCGCGCACCAGGATCGAGCGGCGGTCGCGCGCCAGCGAGGCCTGCACCCCCGGCTCCAGATGGAAGCGGATGGCGTAGGGCGCGGCGATCTGGCGGACCATCTCCTTGCGGCCGGGCGTGGGAAACAGCCGCTCCTCGGCGCGCAGCTCGTCCAGCCTCTGATCCAGGTAGAGACGACGCTGATGGTTCAGGCCGAAGGCTTCGGCCCAGCCGTCGTGCTCCATGTCCAGCCAGACGGCGCCGTCGCCCTGGCGGTGGTCGGCGGTGACGTGGATCGTCGGGCCGACCAGACGCGGGCCCAGCAGTTCGGCCTTCCAGCCGCCCAGCGGATCGTTCATCGACCGTTCGCCCAGGGTGAGGGTCGAGTGACCCGGCGTCAGGCGCAGCGCCTGACGGTCGGCGGCGCCGGGCGTCCAGCCCGAGCCGGTGAACAGGCGGTCGCGTCCGCAGCACACCTCCAGCGCCAGCGGCTGGGCGCAAGCGGCGGCGCCCCAGGCGCCCCGGGCCGGACCGGCGGCGTCGGCCAGTATGGTCAGCAGCGGGCTGGCGATGCGGATCAGCCCGCCCACGGCGCCTGTCGTCGCGGCCTCGCGGCGCGGATCGGCCGTTTCGTCATGAGCCCGGGCGGCGGCGACGCGCGCCGCGGTCGAAGGCCCGCCGCCCTGGAAGGCGGCCAGGCGGCCGTCGGGCAGGACGAGCGTGTGCAGCGCCTCGGTCAGACGAGCGACCGCGCCGGACACGGCCTCTGGCGTCGGCTCGGACAGTTGGGCCATGGCGTCGTCGAGGGTCAGCAGGTCCAGCAGCAGCTCCAGCCCGGCCTCCGGACTGCGCGAGGCATGGCCGCCGTCGTCCAGAACGGTCGCCTTCAGCGCCCCGTCCAACCCTCCCAGGGCGCGGCGGCGCAGGCCGGCGCCGACCGGGCCCGCCAGGGCGCAGCCGGCGATGGCGGCGGCGGTCAGCTTGTGCGCGCGCTCGGCCAGACCGCCGGGGGGACGCAGCAGCTGTCGGGCCTGACGCGTCAGGCTGTCGGCC
>JAEXZS010000005.1 GCA_023451375.1 Pseudomonadota bacterium | reverse complement strand
TCCCGGCCTCCTGCTCGCGCAGCACGCCGATGATCTGCGCCTCGTTGAACCTGCTCTTCTTCACGTCCGTCTCCTTGATGAAACGGACTCTCACTCAAATCGAGGGATCAGGAAGGGGGCACGTCAGAGGAAATCCGCCCGAGCCATGCTGTACAGCTACGCAGCGCCAGTTCTCGCTCTCAGTGCGATGTCGTCAGCTACAGACCGGTGGATGAGAGATCGTGCAGAAGGTAAGGGGATTCCACACCTCTGAGACCCTCTGGTAGAGCGCCTGAAAGAGCGGCCCGCAAAATCGGAGCGACCGGTTTATGTGCGCCACCTATGGTTCTGAGCGCCTGCCCACGGGCTAGGTCGCTCTGTGAAAACCATCCCCATGACCGGAGCGTCCTCCGAGTAGGGGTCTCTCCTAAGACTTTCTGGTCCATCCTCTTCACGAGCGAACGCTCGAGCCGAGGGGACGCCAGAAACGGACCTTCCATGATCCTGTCGGGCTTGCGCGAACGCCTGTATCAACCGCCCTAAAGCCAACCAGCTTGGCGCAGCCGGGCGACACTGGCCCGGGACACCGGCGCTTCCAGCCCACCCTTGAGGCGAAGGCGAAGATTGCGTCCGTTCTCGATCACTTCAACGACCGCGTGGCGCGCCACCCACCAGGATCGATGGACCTGCAGGCCGTCGATGTCTCCCAGCTGCTCCACCGCCTGACCCAGCGACATCAACACCAGCGCTGAGCCCCTGGCCGTGTGCACACGGACGTAGTGATCCTCCATCGACAGACCCAGTAAGTCTCTGCCGAGGCGCGGCGGCAGGTGGCGCAGAATACGGGGGTCGCCTGGCGAAGCTTTGCCGGGAACAGATGCGTGACCCCAGATCCTGCGCGCGAGCACGACGTGAAGCGCGAGATAGACGACGCCTATCATCAGCGTTTGGCCATACCAATCGATCACGCTCACCCGGTCCCCGATCGCCGGCCAGAAGGCGAGGGCGACCAACCGGGTGAACGCGGCGAGCGGCACGGCGATCGCCAGCGCCATGGCCGGCGCCCAGGCCCAGACCGGCGCCCCGATCCTCGACGCGCGCGGCGCCAGTAGTCGGATCGTCAGCCCCAGGACCAAGCCGCAGGACAGAAAGACGATCACCCAATAGGCGACCCTGACGATTAGCACGTCGTTGAGGAAACTGCCGAACGGGCCGATCGCGCCAAGCAAGACGCCCGTGCCAAGGCAGGCCGCCAGCTCGATCACCCACACTCTCGCCCAGCCTGGCGTCTCGGTCATCGAATCTCCTTCCAGCGTAACGATATAGCCGAGGCGACTGGTTGAACCAGTGGCCTGACGGCGAACCCATTCGCCCATTCACGAACTCACGCTGGCGCGGACCGCATGGCGCGATTGAGGGAAGCACATCTTCGCTTTTCAGGACGATCCGATGTTCCTTCTCCGCACTCTCATCGCTCCGCTTGCCGCGCTGGTGCTTGCGGCGGCTCCCGCCACCGGATGGACCCAGCAGGCCCAACAGACTTTCCGCTTCGCCGACCCCGCAGGAGGCGAGATCGAAGCCGCTGTTTGGCTTCCTGAAACGGCCGCCTTCGCCGGCTCTCGCCCGCTGATCGTGATCTCCCACGGCAACGGCGGCCACGCCCAGGGGCACCACGACACGGCGGAAGCCCTCGCGTCGGCCGGGTTTGTGGTCGCCGCTGTGACCCATCCCGGCGACAATTGGCGCGACGACAGCCGACAGACCCAGCTGTCGGGCCGCCCGCGGCACGTCAGCGTGTTGATCGATCACATGACGCAGGCGTGGTCGGGACCGGTCGCCGTCGATCCGGCGCGCATTGGCGCTTTCGGATTCTCCGCGGGCGGCTTCACCATCACCGCTCTGGTCGGCGGCGTCAGCGACCCCGAGTTGATCCATCGCCATTGCGAGGAGGAGCCGGAAATGTTCGCCTGCGGGCTGATCCGGCGATCGGGCATCGATCGTTCGACCTGGGCGCCGGTGGGCTACGATCCTCGCATCAAGGCCGCAGTCATCGCCGCGCCCGGCCTGGGCATGGCCTTCACCTCCGAAAGCCTGTCCAAGGTGACCCTCCCGATTCAGCTATGGCAGGCCGACGGCGACGAGGTGCTGCCTGCGCCTTTCAACGTAGAGCCAATCCGCGACCGCCTCGGGAAGGCCCCGGAGTATCATCTAGTCGCCGAGGCTGGCCATTTTGACTTCCTGCCGCCCTGCGCGGAGGCGCTGAAGGCGGCGATCCCTGTGCTGTGCCAGTCTCAGCCGGGCTTCGACCGCCAGGCGTTTCACTGGTATTTCAATCAAGAGGTGGTGCGCTTTCTCCGCGACAACCTCTAATGCCGTTTGGCGGAATCCGCCTGTGGCAGCCGTGAGAGAACGATCTTAGCCAGTCCGTGAAGCCGCGCCGAGGTGTTGGGCTAGGGGCTCATCTCAATGGGCGAAGCACGCCGCCTCTGATCGGATCGCTTCAATGGGCGAATTGGTCCTCAGCACCGGCATCACCCGCTTCACGTCGCTGGCCAAGACGTGGAGGGATCTCGGCCTTCACGTCCGGTAGGTCGCCCCGTCATGCTGGCACGGCCCGCCCAGGCCTTGATCGGTCCGAACGGTGATGCTCAGCGTGGGTCGTGGTTTGGCCCTGGGTCGTGCTCGCGGAGTGCAGCGGCGAAACCCATCGGCAGTCTGCCCGAACTTCAAAGCGCCCTGGAAAACGTCCGCCGATTGGGAACGATCGGGCCTCAGACTCCTTCCAGATCGGCAACTTCGAAAAGGACTGCAGATGATCAGACCAATCCTGATGGTGGCCGCCACGGCCGCGCTACTGGCCGGCTGTGGCAACAGCGATGCACCGGACACGTCAGTTGAAGGCCCGGCGGTTTCAAGCTCGGAAACCCCGCGCAACCCTGCCGTCGACATGGATGAAACGTCCCAGACAGAGACCCTGACGCCCGGGGCGAACTCCTTCACCGAGGGCCAAGCCCGGGAAGCGATCGAGAAGCAGGGTTACACCAATGTGGGTCCCCTCACCCAGGACGCGCAAGGCATCTGGAAGGGCTCCGCAACCCGCAACGGCGCCTCGGCTACGGTGTCGGTCGATTACAAAGGCGTCGTGACCGCCGAATAGGCGAAACGCGTCCAATCCAAACAACTTGCAAGGAGGCCGCCCATGGCGACCATCACTCGACTATTCGACAGCCACACGGAAGCCTTGGACGCTGTGTCCGATCTTGAGGCCGCCGGCGTGGACCATGACAAGATCAGCATTGTTTCGAACAATGCCGACAATTGGCACGCTGGTCATCACCACCCTGACAGGGCCAGGGTCGGCCCTCTGGGCGACCGTGACGGTGACGGCGAGAATGAAGTCGCCGACGGAGCGGGCAAGGGCGCGGCTACCGGTGGCGCGCTTGGCGCTGGAGCGGGAGTGCTCGCCGGCCTAGGAATGCTCGCCATCCCGGGTCTGGGACCCGTGGTCGCCGCAGGCTGGCTCGCCTCGACCGCCGTCGGCGCGGCTGTCGGCGCTGTCGCCGGGGGCGCGACCGGGGGCCTGCTCGGCGCCCTGAAAGAGGCGGGCCACAGCGATGAGGACGCCAATGTTTATGCCGAAGGCGTCCGCCGTGGCGGTACGTTGGTCAGCGTCAAAGCCTCAGACACGGATCACGATCGCATTGAGGCTCTGCTGAACGACCGCAGGGGCTTCGACGCCCAGGCTCGTGGGGCGGCGTATCGGTCGAGCGGGTGGTCGAGGTTCGACCCCGACGCGGAGCCCTACACCTCCGAGCAGATCACGCGCGAACGCGGTCTCTACCGCTAGTCATGACGGCATCAGCGGCGGCCATTTGGCCGCCGCTGCTTCAATAACGGGCTGCGCTTGCACCGCATCTGATGGCAGCCCCGCCTTCTCTCATTGAGCTCACACGAACCGGCTCGATTTACCGACCCTGATCGCCGGACGTTTGGCAGATCCCCGAACGTGATGACGCGATGCTCTGACAACTCGCCCTCACGCGATCCCCGTTAAGCGCTCACACCTGGCTCCATCCAGGTCGCCCACGAGAAGAAGTAGGAAGACCGTTCGGAAGCCAGTTGCACCGACACAAAGGTTGGCGACCCCGGGAGGACTCCAACCTCCGACCTCGGCTTTAGGAAAGCCTTGCTCTATGCAGCTGAGCTACGGGGCCAGCGCGCTTGACCTAACGCGTCGCGACGCGGAGGGGAAGATGTTCCGTCGGGCCGTGCGCTCAAAAGAGGCTTGTGGTTAAGCCGGCTTAACCTACCATATCCTGCGGTGAACAAACGGCGAATCGGTCGGTGTCAGTGATTCGGTCCTGATTCGTTTCGTGCTTGTTCCCTCCCGTCAGCTTCACCGTTAACACCTGACGCGGGATGCACAGCTTCACCCGGCCGCTGGAGATGTGCGTTCGTGAGGGCGCAGGACCGGATGCGCCGGCGGCGGGGGTCGGTCGTCAGAACAGCGTCAGGTCGCCAGAGGCCGCAGGCGCAGGCGCGGGTTCTCCTGCCGCCGGACGGAGGCGGTCCGCAAGGTCGGCCAGGGGCAGGCGAGTCACCGCTTCAGCGGGGCTGGCGCCGCCGCTCAGCCTGCGCAGGACGCCGGACAGAGCCTCCAACCGCTGGGTCAGGGCGTCCAGGGCCTGCGCCTGCGTCAGGGCGGCGGGACGATCTGCCGGCGCGGCCAGGGGAACCAGGCGGCTGACCAGGCCCTCGATCTCGTCGACACCCTCGCGCACGCTCATCAGCTCGTCGGCCACCGCGGCCAGGAGGTCGGCGTGTTCCGGCGGAGCGCCCATCAGAACAGCTCCAAGGCGCCGGTTTCGGCCGGCGGGGCCACCGGCATGGGCCTGGGCGCCACGGTGTCCGTCACGGCGCGCTGCAGGGCGCGGCCGCTGACGGGCCAGTAGTGCAGCCGCCGACCGCCCTCCCCTCGCAGGCTGCCGCCGACCACGCGGATGCTCTCGTCCCGCAGGAAGCGCTCGGCGAAGTCGGCGTTGGCGCGGCCGACGTCGCGCAGCGTGTCGAACATGCGCCCGCCGCCGAACAGCTTGGCCTCCAGCCGGTCGCGCCGCCCGCCGGCCTTGAGCACGTCGTTGATCAGCAGCTCCATCGCATAGGCGCCGTAGCGGCGCCCCGCGTCCGTGCCGGCGCCGGCTCCCTCCGGCAGGAGGAAGTGGTTCATGCCGCCCACGCCGGCGAACGGGTCGCGCAGGCACATGGCGACGCAGGAGCCCAAGATGGTGCTGAGCACCACATTCGGATCGGCCGTGACGTGGTGTTCGCCCTGACCGACGTGAACGCGCTTCTCGACGCTCTCTCTCAGGGCGGCGAAGCTCATGTCAGGGGACCGAAGACCGCTTCCAGCTTGCCCTTCAGCTGGGCGACGGTGAACGGCTTGACCAGGTAGTTGTTGACGCCGAACTGCACCGCCTTCTGCACCAGCTCGCGATCAGCGCGGCCGGTCAGCATGATGAAGGCCGTCTTGGCCGTCGGCGGGTGGGTCCGCACGGCGCGCAACAGGCCCAGGCCGTCCAGGTTCGGCATGTTGTAGTCCGAGATGATCAGGTGCGCCGGCTTTGAGATGATGTCGCGCAGGGCGATCTCGCCGTCGGCGGCTTCGCGGATCTCGCGCACGCCCAGCTGCTGCAGGCTGGTGCGCACCAGTGAGCGCATCGTCATCTGGTCGTCGACGACCAGGCAGTGGAGAGAGGCGGCGGCGGGCATGGATTACGCTCCCGGAATCAGGCGACGGACCGTGCGGCCGGGTCGGCGCACAGCTCAAGAATGGCGGAGGACAGGCGGTGCAGCGGCAACTGCCGCTCCACGGCGCCCAGTTCGAAGGCGGCCTTGGGCATGCCGTAGACGACGCTGGTGGCCTCGTCCTGGCCCAGGGTGCGGGCGCCGGCCTGGCGCATGGCCATCAGCCCGCGCGCGCCGTCCTTGCCCATCCCGGTCAGGATGACGCCGGTCATCGGCCGACCCAGCGCCGCGACGGCGTTGAACATGACGTCGACCGATGGACGGTGGCCGTTCACCGGATCGCTGGCGACAAGGCGGCAGCGCGGCGTCATGCCCGGCGCGACCTCAAGGTGGGCGGCCCCGCCCGGCGCAATATAGACATGGCCCGGCGCCAGCGTCGCGCCGTCGACGGCTTCGGACACCTTGGGCGCGCATACCCGGTCCAGGCGGGCGGCGAAGCTGGCGGTGAAGGTCGCCGGCATATGCTGGGTGACGACCGTCGCCGGGCAGTCGGCTGGGAAGCCGCCCAGCACGGTCAGCAGGGCCTCGACACCGCCGGTGGAGGAACCGATGGCCAGCACGTGGCGCGGATCGGCTCGGTAGTCGCGCGGCGCGGCCGCCGAGGCCGGCGCATCGCCGCGGGCGCGGACACGGGAGCGGGCCGCGGCCTTCACCTTGACGATCAGGTCATGGAAGGCCTCGGGCGTCGCCGTCGCGGGCTTGGCCACGGCGTCCACCGCCCCGATCTCCAGCGCCGCCAGGGTCACGTCGGTGCCCGCCGCCGTCAGGGTCGAGACCATGACCACCGGCATGGGCCGCAGCCGCATGATCTTCTCGAGGAATTCCAGCCCGTTCATGTTGGGCATCTCGACATCCAGCGTCAGGACGTCCGGGTTAAGCGCCTTGATCGCGGCGCGCGCCTCGATCGGATCGGCGGCCGTGCCGACCACGTCGATCTCAGGATCCTGCCTCAGCGCGGCCGAGATCAGGTTGCGCATCGTCAGGCTGTCGTCCACGACCAGCACCTTGACAGGGGTCATGCGCGAGCCCCCAGGCGGTAGGTGGTCAGACCGGCCGTCTGCAGCTGGGTCGTCGCCGGGCCGCTCACCCGCTCGGAATGGCCGATGTAAAGCGTGGCGCCCGGCGTCATGATCGGAGTGAACCGGCTCCAGACTCGCTCCTGGGTCGCGTCGTCGAAATAGATCACGACGTTGCGGCAGAAGATCACGTCGAACCGGCCCCGCATCGGCCAGTCGCCGATCAGGTTCAGCTCGCGGAAGGCGACCAGCCGCTTCAGCTGCGCCCCGGCGACCCACTGGCCGCGGTCGGCGCGATCGAAATACTTGCGCCACAGGGTGGCCGGCGCCGGCTCAAGCGCCTCCTCGGAATAGACCCCCGCATGTCCTTGGGCGACCATGTTCGGATCGATGTCGGTCGCCAGGATGCGCACGTCCAGATCGGCCGCCTCGGGGAGGGCCGACAGCACCGTCAGGGCCATCGAATAGGGCTCCTGCCCGTTCGAACAGGCCGCCGACCACAGCCGCACGCGTCCGCCCGCCCGCGCCCGCGCCGCAAGTTCCGGCATGACCCGGTCGCGCAGGTCGTCGAAATGGTGCGGCTCACGATAGAAGCGGGTGACGTTGGTGGTCAGGGCGGCCGTCATCGCCTGACGCTCGTCCACGCCGTCCACGCCCTCGACCAGGGCGCAGTATTCCCGGAAGCTGCGCAGGCCCAGCACGCGCAGCCGCTTGGCCAGGCGTGAATAGACCAGCGCGGCCTTGCCCTCGTTCAGGGCGATGCCTGCATGGGCGTGCAGCATCTGGGCGATCTGGCGGAAGTCCTCGGCCGTGAAGACGAATTCGCCTTCGACCAGCGATCCCCGCCCGGCGGCGGGCGTCATGCGGCCTCGGCCTCGCGTTCCGGCAGGACGTGGTCCAGTTCGATTAGGCTGATCATGCGCCCGTCGATCGAGAAGATGCCCTTGACGAAGGACTTCACCTGGTCGCTGGCGACGTCCGGCGTCGGCTGAACCGAGGCGTCGGTCATCTGCAGGATGTCGGACACGGCGTCGACCAGCAGGCCGACGGTGCGGCCTCCGATGTGGGCCACCATGATCACGTGGCGCGCGGTGGGCTCGGTCGTGGGCAGGCCGAAGCGGGCGCCCAGGTCGATGATCGGCAGCACCGTGCCGCGAAGGTTGATAACGCCCTTCATATAGCCGGGCGAGCGCGGCAGCGGCGTCGCGGGGGTCCAGCCCCGGATCTCCCGCACCGACATGATGTCGACGCAGAATTCCTGGCCTCCGATGCGGAAGGCGATCAGTTCGCGTTGGGCGGTGTCGTTGGTTTCGGTCATGGTCAGCTCGCGAGCTTCAGGTCGGAACGGGCGCCGGTGCGGCGGATGGCGACGAGGGCGTCGACATCCAGGATCAGGGCGACCCGGCCGTCGCCCAGGATAGTGGCGGCGGCGACGCCCTCCACCTGCTGATAGTTCGATTCCAGGCTCTTGATGACGACCTGGCGCTGGCCCTGGATCGCGTCCAGCAGCAGGGCGGCGCGCTGGCCGGACTCGGTCTCCACGATCACGGCGATGCCCTGGGTCGGATCGATCGGCGTGTCGCTGAAGCCCATGGCCAGGGCCACGTCCACCAGGGGCACGAAGGCTTCGCGGAAGCGGATCACCGGATCCAGACCGCCGACATAATGAATGTCCGCCGGCTGGGGCGTCAGGCTCTCCACAATGGCCGGCAGCGGCGCGATCAGCGTTTGGTCGGCGG
The DNA here is from genome assembly GCA_023451375.1 of Pseudomonadota bacterium. Taxonomy (GTDB): domain Bacteria; phylum Pseudomonadota; class Alphaproteobacteria; order Caulobacterales; family Caulobacteraceae; genus Brevundimonas. Next base: position 2,711 of record JAEXZS010000005.1, on the reverse strand, counting down.
CCGTGGTGACCATCCCGTCCAGCACCGCCAGCGTCAGCGGCAGGCTCAGGGTGAAGGTCGAGCCCTTGCCCGGGACCGAGCTGATCGAGATACGGCCGCCCAGCGCCTGGATCGAGCGCTTGACGACGTCCATGCCCACGCCCCGACCGGAAATGTCGGACACCACGGCGGCGGTGGAGAAGCCGGGCAGGAAGATAAGATTGTCGACCTGGTCGTCGGTAAGCACCGCGTCCGGCGCGATCAGCCCCTTGTCGACGGCGATCTTGCGCACCCGCTCGCGATTGATGCCCCGGCCGTCGTCGGCGATCTCGATGACGATCCGGCCCGAGCGGTGAAGGGCGGCCAGGCGCACCGTCCCTTCGGCCGGTTTGCCGGCGGCGATCCGTTCCTCGGGCGTCTCCAGCCCGTGGTCGATGGCGTTCCTCAGCATGTGGGTGATCGGCTCGGCCAGGCGTTCGACCACGGTCTTGTCGACCTCGGTGTCCTCGCCAGTGGTGACCAGGCGCACCTGTTTGGAAACCATGTCGGCGACTTCGCGCACCAGCCGCGGCATGCGCTGGAACACCGACTTCACCGGCTGGGCGCGAATGGCCATGACGCTGTCCTGGATCTCGCGCGTCAGCAGCTCCAGGTCTTCCAGGCCCAGGGCCACGCCGGACGAGCGGGCCAGGCCGCTCTCCAGCACGCGCTGGGACAGCATGGCCTGCTGGATGACCAGTTCGCCCACGGCGTTGATCAGTCGATCGACCCGGTCCAGATCGACGCGGATCGTCACCGGCGCGGGCGCGGCGGCCTGAACGGGAGCGGCCTGAACGGGTGCAGGCGACGGCGTCGAGACGACGGCGGGCGCGGGCATTACAGGCTCCGCGATCGGCGTGGGCTCCGGAACTGCGACGGACGCCTCGCCCTGGGCCTTGGCCAGCAGGGCGGCGATATCCAGTTCGTCGCTGGCGGGCACGACGGCGGGCGCTTCGCCCTCGAAGGCGAACGCCTCCGCCTCAACGGCTCCGCCCAGCGGGGTGACGGTCAGGTCGCAATCGGCCTCTACAAAGTCGAACACCTCGCGCACGGCGGCCTCGGCGACGGGGGCGTGCAGCTCGACCGTCCAGGTCAGGCAGCCTTCCTCGACCGCCAGCACGTCCAGCATCGGCACGTCGGTCTCGTCCAGCGACACCGTCGTCCGCCCCAGCCGCGCCAATTCCCGCAGCAGCAGGCTGGTCTCGTTGGCGCTGCCGTACATCTTGCCGTGGGGCTTGAAGACCACGCGCCAGCCGGCGGCCGGTTCGTTCGCCGGCGCAAGCGGTTCGTCCAGCGCCATGTCGAACGCCATCGGCGTGAAGCCGAAGTCGTCTTCCTCTTCGTCGACCGGCGGCGGCGCCTCGCCGCCGTGCGTCAGCAGCTCCAGCTCGGCGACCAGGGCGGCGGACCGGGCCTCGTCCACCGGCGGGGTCAGCCCCTGCGCCGCCTGGATATGATCGGCCAGCACGTCGGAGGCGCGCAGCAGCGTCTTGATGGTGAGCGGATCGCACGGCTTCCGCCCCGCCCGTAGTTCGTCCATCAGCGTCTCGAAGACGTGGGCGAAGCGGACCAGGTCGTCCAGCCCGAACGCCCCCGCCCCGCCCTTCACCGAATGGACGGCGCGGAACACGGCGTTGATGGTCTCCAGGTCCGTCCGACCCTGCTCCAGCAGCATCAGCTTCGATTCCAGGTCGGCGATCAGCTCGTCGCATTCCTGGAAGAAGGTGGCCTTGATGGCTTCGAAAGCGTCCATGCGGCGCGGTCCGACCGATCTCTAGGGGTTAGGCCGCCACGCGGCGGACGGCGTCGACCAGCTTGGCGGGGTCGAACGGCTTGACGATCCAGCCCGTGGCGCCGGCCGCGCGAGCGCGCGCCTTCTTCTCGGCGTCGCTCTCGGTCGTCAGCACCAGAACCGGAGTGGTGCGGTGGTTCGGATCGGCGCGCATGCCCTCAATGAAGCCGAAGCCGTCCATGCGCGGCATGTTGATGTCGGTGATGACCACGTCGGCGCCTCTTGCGGCCAGGGTCTCCAGCCCGTCCACGCCGTCCACGGCCTGGATCACGGTGTAGCCCGCGTCCTGCAGCGCCAGCAGCAGCATGTCCCGCATGGTGCGGGAATCATCGACGGTCAGTACGGTCTTGCTCACGCGAGCGCCCCCTCAGTGTTGAAATCGGGCGCGCCGAACGCCGCCCATTGCTCGGCGAAAGCTTGCGACACAGAACCTAACCTCAGGTTGACGCCATCGGCCTGCCAGGTCCGGCGCGCGGACAGAAGCACCTGCAGACACAGGCCGCCGAGGCGATCGACGGCCGAGCCGTCGATCGTCAGGTCGGCGCCGCGGCGCGCCAGCAGCTCAGCCTTCAGCGGCTCGGCCGCGTTCAGGTCCAGCACCGGTGCGAGCATCAGCGATACGGTCATCAGAACTCCTCCCATCCATCCTCGACGGCCTCGACCCTGGGGGCGGCGCCGCCGCGGCCGATGGTCTTCAGCGCCTGGACCATGCGGCTGGAGCGCGGCTCGGCCGGGCGGACCGGCGCGAGCGGGGCCGGACGGGCGGCGGAGGCGTGGGTCCGGACCTGCGCGGCAGGAGCGCTCGGGGCGCCGACGCGGAACTGGGCCACCGACGCCTGCAGCGCCTCCGCCTCCTGCGCCAGCGAGTGGCTGGCGGCGGTCGACTGCTCGACCATGGCGG
>JAEXZS010000002.1 GCA_023451375.1 Pseudomonadota bacterium | reverse complement strand
CCGGCGGGTTGCTGACGCGGCGCGCCGGAACGCGGGGCCTGGCCCTGGTCCGCACGCGGACGCGCCACGTCGAAGCCCTGCGGCCGCTGCGGGCCGCCCGGCGCGCCGACCCGGCGCTTGGTCTCGACGACCACCGTCTTGGATCGGCCGTGGCTGAAGCTCTGCTTCACGGTGCCGGTCGAGACCGATCCCGCGGCGCGGGGCTTCAGGCTCAGCGGCGCGCGCGGTCCCGATTGGGACGGCGTTCCGCCGGTGTTGCCCTGGCCCTGGTTGGTCTTGTCGTTTTCGTCGCTCATCCGGTCGCTTTACTCGTGGCGGAGAAGCCCGCCGTCGTCTCAATGCACATGAACGGCCGTGAGCCCGTCTCCGCCTTGGGAGACAGGCCCTCGCCCGCCAAAATCCTCAGCTCGTCCCTGCCTGGTCTGCGCCAGGCTGACGGGCTCCAGCCGTTTCGTCCTCAGCACCGGGCGTATCCCAGTGAGAAGGGCGAAGCGGCCGAAATCCGGCCAGTCGTTCGACCTCGAGGGTCCAGCGATCGGCCCGTCCGCCCGCAAGCAGGACGGCGTGTATCGCATTTTCCAGCCCAAGGGCCAAACTCAAATCGTCCGCGCTGAACGCGCCGCAGATCCTGACGGTCTGGTGGCGGGCCAGGGCGAGTATCTTTCCGCGCCCGTCGGCGGCGCCGTCGGCGGCCTCTACGACCCAGGCGGCCTTGCCCGAGCGGATCGCCGCGGCGGATTTCTCGAAGCCGGAGATAAGCACGCCTTCGCGCCGGGCAAGACCCAGCTGGTCGAGACAGCGCCGCACAAGCAGCCGCTCGACGACATCGGCCAGGTCGGCCGGGGCGGTCAGTTTCGTTTTGGCGGAGCGGGTGAAGCCGTTCTTCTTCACCGCCGCCTCGACCGAGGCGCGGCTGGCTTCGACCCATAGGCCGCGACCGGGCAGCTTCCTGCCCAGGTCGGGGACCACCTGGCCGTCGGGCCCGGCGACGAAACGGATCAGACGAGATTCATCCATGACCAGGTGGCTGACCAGGTCCCGGCGTTCCCTATCGATCGTCGCGTCGCGAAAGCTCATGTACGGCCAGGGTCCTCATCACGCGTCGCGCGGCTGTTCGGGGTCCTCGACGAGAACCTCCGCGTCATCGGCCTCGGCCGGCGCCTCGCCGAACACCTGGTCGGGGTCGTATTCGCCATCGGCGTATTCGGCCTCTTCCTCGTATTCCGGCTCGGGCTGCGGCAGCTCAGAGGCGTCGATCCAGCCGGCGGCCACACGGGCCTGGAGGATCAGCATCTCGGCGTCCTCCTGGGCAAGGTTGAAGCTTTCCAGCACGCCGGGAACCTTGACCCGCTCGCCGCCGCGGACCTCATAGCCGCCGCGAATTTCGTCGGTGGCAAGGTCGGCCAGATCCTCGACCGTCTTGACGCCGCCCTCCCCCAGGGCGACGGCCATCGGCAGGGTCACGCCGGGCACCTCCAGGACGCCGTCCTCGACGCCCAGCGCCTTGCGCTTGGCGTCCTGCTCGGCGGCCTGGCGGTCCAGGAATTCGCGGGCGCGGGCCTGCAGCTCCTCGGCGGTATCCTCGTCGAAGCCCTCGATCTCGGCGACTTCATAGGCCTCGACAAAGGCCAGGTCCTCGACGGTGGCGAAGCCTTCGGTGACCAGCAGCTGGGCGATGACCTCGTCCACGTCCAGGGCTTCCTGGAACAGGGAGGTGCGCTCGGCGAATTCCTTCTGACGACGCTCGCTGTCCTGGCTCTCGGTGATGATGTCGATCTGCCAGCCCGTCAGCTGCGAGGCCAGGCGCACGTTCTGGCCGCGCCGGCCGATGGCCAGCGACAGTTGCTCGTCCGGCACCACCACCTCGACGCGGCCGGCTTCCTCGTCCAGCACCACCTTCGACACCTCGGCGGGCGCCAGGGCGTTGACGATGAAGGTCGGCTCGTCGCTGTTCCACTGGATGATGTCGATCTTCTCGCCCTGCAGCTCGGCGACCACCGCCTGCACGCGCGAGCCGCGCATGCCGACGCAGGCGCCGACGGGATCGATGGAGGAGTCGTTCGACAGCACCGCCATCTTGGCGCGCGAGCCGGCGTCGCGGGCGGCGGCGCGGATCTCGATCACGCCGTCATAGACTTCCGGCACTTCCTGGGCGAACAGCTTGGCCATGAAGCCCGGATGGGCGCGGCTCAGCATGACCTGCGGGCCCTTGGCTTCCGGACGGACGTCGTAGATGTAGGTGCGGACGCGGTCGCCGATGTTGAACACCTCGCGCGGGATGGACTGGTCGCGGCGCATCACGCCCTCGCCACGACCCAGGTCGACGATGGTGTTGCCGTATTCGACGCGCTTGACGGTGCCGTTGACGATCTCGCCGACGCGGTCCTTGAACTCTTCATATTGATTGGCGCGCTCGGCCTCGCGGACCTTCCCGGTCACGACCTGACGGGCCATCTGCGTCTGGACACGGCCGAACTCGAACGGCGGCAGGCTCTCGACGTATTCCTTGCCGACCTCGGCCTCGGGATCGCGCTTCAGGGCGTCCTTCAGGCGCACCATGGCGCTGTCGTTGAACTCCTCCAGCTCGTCTTCGGGCTGCCAGTCGTCTTCGACGATGGTCACGTGCCGGGTCAGGGACAGCTCGCCGGTCTTGTGGTCGATCTTGGCGCGGATGTCGTGGTGCGCGCCATAGCGCGACTTGGCGCCCTTCTGGATCGCTTCCTCGATCGCTTCGATGACGATCTCGCGCTCGATGTTCTTCTCGCGGGCGACCGCCTCGGCGATCTGCAGAAGTTCCTGGCGGTTGGCGGAAATACCGGTGACGGCCATCAGGCGTTGTCCTCAGAAGGGGTCTTGGTGTCGGTTGTGGTGTCGGCTTCCCCTTCGGGCAGGCCGTCGTCTTCAGGTTCGCCGCGCGCGGCGCGGATAGCGGCGCCCCGCTTCATCAGGGCGTCGGTCAGGACCAACTTGGCGTCGGCCAGCCAGTCGAAAGGGATCAGGGCGGTGTCTTCCTCGCCATCCAGGTCGATCAGGACGTTGCCGTCCTCATAGCCGGCCAGCACGCCTTTGAAGCGCTTGCGCCCCTCGATCATCCGGTCGGTCTCGAGCCGCGCCTCCTCGCCCTCGAACAGGTCGAAGTCGATGGGACGGGTCAGCGGCCGGTCGATGCCGGGCGACGAGACTTCCAAAAGGTATTCGCCGGCGATCGGGTCGGCGGCGTCGAACAACTCGGACACCGCGCGGCTCAGCTTGGCGCACTGTTCGACCGAGATGTCGTGGTCGGACGGGCGCTCGGCCATGATCTGCAGGCGCTGGCGCTTGGAGCCCGACATCAGACGCACGCGCACAATCTCCAAGCCGAGGCTTTCGGCGATGGGGTCGATCAGCTCGAGCAGCTGACGGTCCTGTGCGGTCTTTGCGCGCAAAGAGATCGGTCCAAAACAAAAGCGGCGGTCCGTCCGGGCCGCCGCTTGGAACGACGCCGTTGGACGCCGGTCTAACGATGTGAGGGGCCATATAGGCCCTTCACGTTCGCTTGTCAGCCCTCTTCGTGCGGCGCGCTCAGAACGCCTCCCATCCATCCTCGACGGCCTCGATCCTGGGGGCGGCGCCGCCGCGGCCGATGGTCTTCAGCGCCTGGACCATGCGGCTGGAGCGCGGCTCGGCCGGGCGGACCGGGGCCGGACGGGCGGGGGCCTGACGGGCGGCGGGGGCATGGGTCCGGACCTGCGCGGCAGGAGCGCTCGGGGCGCCGACGCGGAACTGGGCCACCGACGCCTGCAGCGCCTCCGCCTCCTGCGCCAGCGAGTGGCTGGCGGCGGTCGACTGCTCGACCATGGCGG
>JAEXZS010000040.1 GCA_023451375.1 Pseudomonadota bacterium | reverse complement strand
GCCCAGGCCAGAGCCGAGGCCAAGGCCCGGCGTGACGCGGCCGGGCGGCGCAAGGCCGGGCGGGGGGACATGCCGAAGATCCTGCTTGGGGCGCGCGCCGAACGGGCCGAGAACACCGGGGGCCGCGACCGACTTTTGGCCACACGCCAGGCCGCGGACGCGGCGGCGGCGCTGGAGGCGGCCCAGATGAGGGTCGAGCAGGTGCGGACCCTGTCCATCCCCATGCCCACGACAGGTCTGCCGCCGGGACGAACAGTCCTGGCGCTCCACCAGGCGGAATGGCGCACCGGCGAGGGGCGGCGCGTCGTGGGACCTCTGGATCTGACGATTGTCGGTCCAGAGAGGATCGCGGTGACGGGGCCGAACGGCGCCGGCAAGACCACGCTGCTGAAGATGCTGGCGGGGCATCGAGAGCCGACGGGCGGCCGGGTCGACCGGAGCGTGACCGCCGCCTTGCTGGACCAGGACGCCGCGCTTCTCGATCCGAACGAAACCCTGATTGAAGCGTGGCTCAGGCTCAATCCAGAGGGGTCCGCCAACGAGGCGCAGGCCGCCCTGGCTCGCTTCCTGTTCAGGAATGTCGCCGTCCATCGCCGCGTCGCGACATTGTCGGGCGGCGAGCGGTTGCGCGGCGCCCTGGCCTGCGTGATGACCGGCTCCGCGCCGCCGCAACTGTTGGTTCTGGACGAGCCGTCGAACCACCTCGACCTCGCCTCGGTCGAAGCAGTTGAGGCCGCGCTTCGGACCTACGACGGCGCGCTGGTCGTGGTCAGCCACGACGAGGACTTTCTGGCGGCGATCGACGTGGACCGGCGGATCAGCCTTTGAGCGTCAGCCCCAGGCCTCAACGGCGCCGCGACGACGCACCGGCGCCGCCGACGCCCGCTGCGTGCGGGGCTCCGCCTCCGGTCGGCCGAACAGCCAGCCCTGGCCGTATTGCACGCCCAGACCCTGCAGCGCCTTCGCCAGGCTCTCTGTCTCGATCATCTCGGCGATAATCTCCAGATTCAGCGACTGGCACAGCTCGACGATGCTGGTCAGGAAGGTGCGGGCCCGATCGTCGCTCTCCAGCCCCTTCACCAGACCGCCGTCGATCTTCACGGCGTCCACCGACAGCTTCCGGAGATAGTCGTAGGCGGCCGCCCCCGCGCCAAAGTCGTCGATGCAGACCTTGATCCCGGCTTCGCGCAGGGCGCCCAACCGGCGGTCGGCGGCCTCCAGATCGGCCAGGGCCGCGGTCTCGGTGACCTCGACCATTAGGCGACGGCGGTCGTCGGGCGCTCCGGCCGTCATCCGCAGCAGGTTGTCGACATAGGCGTCGTCGCCCAGGGACCCGCCCGACACGTTGACCGCCATCTTCAGCAGCCCGGCGCCGGGCTGGCGCATACGCTTCAGCACCTTCTCCGCGACCGCCAGGTCGAAGGATTCGATCAGGGCCAGTTCCTCCGCCATGCGGATGGCCTCGCTCGGACCGCTGCCGGCGCTGAACCGCGCCAGGGCCTCGAAGTGATGCACCGCGCGCGATTCCAACTGCACGATGGGCTGGTAATGGACGTGGAACTCCCGCGTCCGGACCACGCTGCGGAAGGTCTCGGCGTCGCGGAACGTGCGTTTCAACGCGTCGGCGAAGGCGGTCTGCGGATTGGCCAGGCCGCCGTCCTTGAGACAGCCCTCGATGGCGAACCGCATGGCGCGCAGGACGCACAGGGTGTCGGCGCCCTGGGGGACCTCGGTCGCCACGCTGGTTGCGGCCAGCGACAGGCCCTCGGCGCGCGCGGCCTCCTCGATCTCGGCGGCCAGGTCGCGCCGGTCGGCGGCAGGCCGCAGCAGGGTGTAGCGCTCGGACGTCAGCTGGGCCGCGACCGACCCCTGCGCCGCCGAGGACTGCAGGGTGGCTTCGATGCGCCGCTGCATCCGCTCGGCCGCGTCGTCCGCCAGGTCGTCCAGCCCCTGCACGTCCAGGAAGGCGAGCGCGAGCCCGGACGTCTTCTCCAGCGCTGCGCCGGCGGTGAGCATGAAGCCCTCGGCGTCCGTCAGCGGCGCAGCCGTCAGGTCCTCGGCCGCGAAGGCCGGACCGCTGTAGGTGATGGCGCAGGAGATGGCCGGCGCGAGCTGGGGCAGGACGAAGGATCGCAAGGTCGCGCGTCTGAGGCGGCCTGGGCCGGCCTTCAGTATGACGTTCAAGGGGTCGGTGCGCACGCCGGCGGCCGTCGCGACGAGGGCCGCCAGCGCGGCTTCGCCATTGTGCAGGACGTCCAGCAGCGGACGTCCGTTCCAGGCGCCGGCGTCCTGGCCGGAACCCGGTCCCGCGCCGATGGCGAAGGCCACGCCGCCGCCGGGATCAAGCTCCACCAGCGCATCGGCGGACGCGAAGGCAAGACCCAGCAGGCGAGCGGTCATCGGCATGACCCTCACGATGCACGGCGCTCTTTAAAAAATCGGCAACGGCGAGGGGCCGCCTAGGCCGTCCGGTTGAAGGCGACCGCCCGGCCGTCGCCCTGAGCCGCGCGGCCGTCCGGGGCATAGGCCGAGGCCGGCGTGCGGGCGGCGGTGATCTCATGGGCGATGGTGCGCACCAGCTTTTCGGAGATGATGCGCGCCGCCTCCACGGCCCGGGCGTGCCGCGCCAGGATGGCCTCGAAGTTGCGTGTGACGTCGATCAGCTCCTTGCGGTCGGCCAGGGGCGCTTCGGCCAGCAGCGACGGGTCCGCCTTCACATGGCTGGAGTCCCGCCGATAGAGGTTGGCCAACTCCTGCGTCGCGGCCAGGCCGTCGGCGATGTCGCGCGGGCGACGCTCCTCGAAGGCTTGTGTTTCGGCCGACAACCTGTCGGCAAGCCGGCGGGTTAGGTCGATCAGCTGGCGCACGCGCGCGCGTGCGAGATCGGCTCCGCTCATTGGGTCTGCTCCTGCATCTTCAGCATCTCGGTCATCACCGCGTCGGCCAGGCCGATGCCGCCGGCGCTGACGGTCTTCTTGGCCATCTCGTGGACCAGGAAGCTTCGCCAGGTCGCCTCGGCCTGGCCGCCGCGAAACGGCCCTTCGGTCGACAGGCCCTCGAACATCGGTTTCATCATCTGGGCCAGGAAGGTGGCCTCGAAGGCCTCGGCCGTTTCGCGCACCTTGTCTGAGGCGGCCGTGACGGCTTCGATCGGCTTCAGCAGATTGGCGGGCAGGTTCAGGTCGCTCATGCTCACATCACCTCGATGTCGGCCTGCAGGGCGCCGGCGGCCTTGATGGCCTGCAGGATGCTGATCATGTCGCGCGGGCTGACGCCCAGGGCGTTCAGGCCGTTGACCAGCGTGGACAGGTTGGCGGCCCCGCCGACCATCCGCATCTGCGTGCCCAGGTCCTCCTCGATGCTGACCTGAGAGTCGGGGACGACCGCCGTCTGACCGTCGCTGAACGGGGCGGGCTGGCTGACGAAGGGGCGTTCGTCGACCGATATGGTCAAGTTGCCCTGCGCGATGGCGACCTGGGAGACGCGAACCGCCTCGCCCATGACGATGACCCCGTTGACCTCGTCGATGATGACCTTGGCCGGGGAATCGACCGTGATCGGCAGGTTCTCGATCTGGCTGATGAAGCCGGCCATGCCCATCTGGCCGGGCGACCGCAGGGCGATCACCGAGCCGTTCTCGGCCAGGGCCGAGCCGGGGTAGGCACCGTTGATCACGCCCGCGACGCGCTGGGCGGTGGTGAAGTCCGGATTGCGCAGCGTCAGCCGCACCTCGTTCATATTCGCCAGTTCGAAGCCGGTCTCACGCTCCACCGTGGCCCCTGATGCGATACGGCCGGCCGTGGGCACGCCGCGCGTCACCGACGATCCCGAAGCACCCGAGGCCGAGACCGCGCCGGTCTGGATGGACCCCTGCGCCACCGCATAGACCTGGCCGTCCGCGCCTTGAAGGCTGGTGACCAGCAGCGTGCCGCCCAGCAGGCTCTTGGCGTCGCACATCGAGGACACCGACACATCGATGCGCGATCCCGGCGTCGCGAAGGCAGGCAGGTCGGCCGTCACCATGATGGCGGCCATGTTCTTGGAGTTGGCGTTGGTTCCGCGAATGTTGACGCCGAGGCGCTCGGTCATCCCCTCCAGCGACTGCCGCGTGAAGGGACAGTTGCGCAGCGAGTCGCCCGTCCCATTCAGGCCCACCACCAACCCGTAGCCGACCAGCTGGTTGGAGCGGACGCCCTCGACAGCCGCGATGTCCTTGATCCGCGACTGCGCCGAGGCCGATCCGGCCAGCCCGCCGATCAGGGCGGTCGCGGCGAGGGGGGCGATGAGTCGGGCAAGCAGTTTCTGCATGGGTGCGGGGTCCGTGCGCGATTTCCACGGATTGCCTGCGAGGATCGTGCCGGGAGGAAACCTCAGCGAATTCAAAGGGGCGATTGCGTTGGGGGCGCTGCTCCCGGCAAGTTTTGCCGCGCCGTTAACCAAACGCTCACTCCAGCGGGCGATGGAAGGAGCATGTCCCGGAGCGTCCCATGAAGGTCACTGGTCCCACAGGTCCCGCCGCCGCTTCCGGATCGCGGTCCGCGCGCCCCACATCCGGCTTCTCGATAGGGCCGGCGGGGGCGGCTCCATCGGCTGCGCCCACGAACGCGGCGTCGGCGACGGCCGGCGTGGCGGACGTGTCCGCCCTGATGGCCCTGCAGGGCGTGGAAGGACCGCTGGAGCGGAGGCGGCGCGCCATCCGTCGGGGCGGCGGCCTCCTAGACAGGCTGGAGGAACTGAAGCTGGCGCTCCTGTCCGGCGAAAGCGGGGAGGCGGCGCTGGATCGCCTGACGCGGGGTCTTCGCGAGGAGCGCGCCGACGAAGAGGACGCGGGACTCAAGTCGGTGCTGGATCAGATCGACCTTCGCGCGTCGGTTGAACTGGCCAAGGCCGAGCTGCGTCGGGGCGGGCGCTGAACTCGCGAGTCCGGGTTCGCGCCAGCTCATTCAGGCGCAAGGAAAATTCAGCGGATCGATCACGGAATCGCGAGCCACGTTGCCGCGACTCGTCAGTGTGACTATACGGCCCCTACGCCACAGGGGGGCGTGCTTTAAGAGCGTGAGTGCGATGAACGCATTGGCGTCTGTGATGTCCGAGGAACCGGTGACTTATCGACCGTCCGACGACGAGCCGTTCATGAATGAGCGGCAGTTGGCTTATTTCAAGAAGAAGCTGCTGGACTGGAAGGACGACATCCTTCGCGAGTCCAAGGGCACGGTCGTCAATCTGAAGGCCGAGACGGAGAACCATCCGGATCTGGTGGATCGGGCGTCGTCCGAATCTGATCGGGCGCTGGAGCTGCGGACTCGCGACCGTCAGCGCAAGCTGATCTCCAAGATCGACGAGGCGCTGCGCCGGATCGAGGACGGCACCTACGGCTACTGCGAGGACACCGGCGAACCGATCGGCCTGGGCCGGTTGGAGGCTCGCCCGACGGCGACCTTGTCCGTCGAGGCGCAGGAACGGCACGAGCGCCGCGAACGCGTTCATCGCGACGACTGAGGAATCGGTCTTCGCGCCTTGACTTGAAGGGCGTGCGGCGCGACCTAGCCGCCTCGTTTGAGGTGCTGATCCCCATGTCCGTCAAGGTCCGTTTCGCCCCGTCGCCGACGGGTAAGCTGCACGTCGGCAACGTCCGCACCGCCCTAGTGAACTGGCTGTTCGCGAAGGGGCAGGGCGGCGCTTTCGTGCTGCGCATCGACGATACCGATCTCGCGCGCTCGACGCCCGAGTTCGAGCAGGGGATCGAGGACGACCTGAACTGGCTCGGCCTGACCTGGGACGAGCGATACAACCAGTCCAAGCGGTTCGACCGCTATGAAGCCGCCGCCGAGCGGCTGAAGGCCTCCGGCCGGCTGTACCCCGCCTACGAAACCGCCGAGGAGCTGGACCGGCGCCGCAAGGTGCAGCTGTCGCGCGGCCTGCCTCCCATCTACGACCGCGCGGCGCTGGAGCTGACCGAGGCGCAGAAGGCCGCCTACGAGGCCGAGGGCCGGCGCCCGCATTGGCGCTTCAGGCTGGAAGGCAGGCGCGTCGCCTGGGAGGACCTGGCGCGCGGGCATGCGGAGGTCGACACGGCGTCGATGTCGGATCCCGTGCTGATCCGCGAGGACGGCCTGTTCCTCTACACCCTGCCGTCGGTGGTGGACGACATCGACATGGCGATCACCCACATCATCCGGGGCGAGGATCACGTCACCAACACCGGCGCGCAGATCGAAATCTTCGAGGCGCTGGGTGCGACGGTTCCGGGGTTCGCCCACATGCCGCTGCTGGTCGGCGCCGACGGCGCGGCCCTGTCGAAGCGGCTGGGCTCCCTCTCCATCAGCGAGATGCGCGAGCAGGGCTATGAGCCCATCGCGATCACCAGCCACCTGGGTCGCATCGGCACCTCCGATCCGCTGGAGGTCGGCGAGTCGGTCCAGGCGCTGGGGCGCAGCTTCGCCTTCTCCAAGATGGGCCGCTCGCCCGCCCGCTACGACACGGCGGACCTGGATCGGCTGAACGCCCAGGCCCTGCACGCCATGGACTATGCGGCGGCCCAGCCGCGCCTCCAGGCGTTGGACGCGGACCTCGGCGAAGCCTTCTGGGACGCGGTGCGGCCGAACCTTCAGAAGTTCGGCGATGTCGTTGAAATGGCGAAGATCGTAAAGGGGCCGATCACGCCGGTGATCCAGGACGCCGCCTTCGCCGAAGCCGCGTTGCGGCTGCTGCCGGAAACCATCGGCGCCGACGCATGGTCAGTCTGGACCAACGCCGTGAAGAGCGAGACCGGGGCCAAGGGCAAGGGCCTGTTCATGCCGCTGCGGCTGGCGCTGACGGGCCAGCCGCACGGTCCGGACATGGCGGCCATCGTCCCGCTGATCGGCCGTGAGACCCTGGCCCGGCGTCTGAAGGGCGAAGCGGCCTGACGGCTGCCCGCCCGGTTCTCAGGCGTTGCAGGCGGCGATCTGTTCGTCCGTCAGGGCTTCGCCCTTCCAGGAAAAGGACGTCACTGGCCCGAGGCGCTGAACCACCCGGCGGCAGGCCCGCGTCGCCGGCTGCTCGGAGCCGCCCGAGGCGGTGCACGCCGCGCCTTCGCAGGACCAGCGCGCGCCGTCGATGATCAGCGAGCGGCTGGGCGCCCTGGCGGCGTCGGCGAGGGTCAGGCTGGTGGCGGCGGGCGTTTGGGCGACGACGGCCGGCGCGGCGAACAGGACCGCGGCAATGAGCAGGGCGCGCATGGGAATCTCCATTGTGGACGACGGCCGCAAGGAGCCGTTCCGCGTCACTGTCCGTCTTCTTAGAAAACTGTCAATCCCGCGCGGCTAATTATATGAGCACCGATCAGTTATCGCTGGTCATATCTTTGGGCGTGGGTCCCTTCGCCCTTCTCCAGCTGGCTCATGGCTTCCGCCACCGTATCGGCGACGCTCCAGGCCTGAAGGAAGTTGGCCGGCGTCATGCCTTCGGCGACGCTGTGCCGCATCAGCTCGAAGAAGCCGTTCCAGAAGCCGTTGATGTTGAGGAAGATGACGGGCTTGGCGTGCAGGTCCAGCCGCTTCCACGACAGCAGTTCAACGATCTCTTCCAAGGTGCCGATGCCGCCGGGGGCCACGACGAAGGCGTCGGATTGGTCGTACATCAGCTGCTTGCGCTCATGCATCGAGGTCACGACGATCGTCTCGACATCGTCGAACAGCCGTTCGCGGCTGCGCAGGAAGGCGGGCATGATGCCGATCACGCGGCCTCCCGCCTCATGGGCCGCACGGGCCGCCGCGCCCATCAGGCCCACTCCGCCGCCGCCATAGACCAGTCGCCAGCCGCTGGCGGCGGTCGCCGCGCCGAAGTCCCGGGCCGATTGCAGATAGGCGGGATCAGAACCGTCGGACGAGGCGCAGAACAGGCAGACCGACGGACCGTCGAAGGGTTGGATCGAGACGGAAGGGAGCGACATGAAGCCTCTGAAACAGGATTGCTCGGCATGGCCATGGCCAAACCCGCGGCGGTCGAGCTAACACATCCCGAACGCTGGGCCGCCAGTCCTATATCGTCGAGGCGCGGGATGAAATGTCGGATCGTCACCCTGACGGCGCTGTTCCTGGCCGCAGCGGCTTGCTCGAACGGCAACGAGCCGCGAACCCCCACGGACGACCCGATGGCCGCGTCGCCGTGGGTCCAGCCGCCCAACATAGCCGGCGTCGCGGTGGACAGGGGAACGCTGGTCGTCACAGGCGCGGCTGGGCCCGCCGCACGTGTCGTCTTGAGAGGCGGAGACGGGGCGGCCGCGGCCGTTACGGCTGACGCCGCCGGGCGGTTCGAACTGCGGCTTCCGGCGCCGGCCACCCCCATGGTCTTCACCCCGGAGGTGCTGGTGGGGGAGGTCGCCTCCCAGTCGCCCACCCGCCTGGTCATCATCCCCGGCGGGCCTGTCGCCTTGATGGCATCGGGCCAGGCGACGCGCCGCTTCGACGGAAGCGGCCTCTTGGCGGCGGTCGATTCCGATGGGGCCGCAACCCAGGTGGTGGGGCGCGGCGATGCGCCTGCCTCGATCACTGTCGACGGACAGGCCAGCCCTGCGTCGCCTCTGCCCAGCGGCGGCTGGCGAGCCATGCTGATCGGCGCCGGCGCGCGCCGGATCGAAGCCGGCGGGCGGTCATACGCCTATCCAGGCGCAGCTTCTGAGCAGGACGGAGTCGAGAGAGTTGGGGCGGGCTGGCGCGTCTCTATGTCCACGCCGCCCACGGGCCGTCAGACGACCTGGCTGCCTGATTAGGAAAGTGTTTACCAAATCGGTTAACGAAGAGGGTGGCCTCCGCTTCTTTGGGAGGCCACCATCACCGAACCTCATGCTGGCCCGGCCGTTCGCCGGGCCTCTTTTTTTTCGGGTTACAAACATTTGAAGCGGAGCAGGGCCGGTCGGACGCAGCCGGACTCCCGGAACCCTGTTTTCCGTGCCACCTTCCCCAGAAAGGTGAAGACCATGTCCACGCGCAAGACATTGATCCGATCGGAAGCCGGCGTCCGGCTGCAGCGCATAGAAAGGCTGGGGGCGCAGCAGAAGGTCGTGCAGCAACGCTTTAGCCTGTCCACCCTGAGACGTCACGCGGCCCAGACGTTCGCGGATCAAGCCCAGGCGGAGGACGCCTTCGACCTGGAAGTCATCGCGGCCCTCACCGACCCGGTGGTGATGGACATGCAACGCCGGGGCCTGATCGACTGACCTCTACATCGCCCTGGCGTACCGCCTGCGGATAGACATCATCAGCGCGGCCGAGGCGAGGCTGCACAGGCCGAGCAGAAGCAGAAGCGTCTTGTAATCGGCGATCGAAAGCACGAACCAGGTCAGGCCCGGACCGATGATCGAGGGCACGGTGTTGGTCAGATTCATCACCCCCAGATCGAATCCGAAACGGCGGCTGGAGGGCAGCAATCGCATCGCATAGGCGGTGTGAAGAGCCAGGAAGACCGCTAGGGCGCACCCGAAGATCGCATAGCCCGCCATGGCGACGGACGTTTCCTGCGCGAAGGCCATGAGGATCAGGCCAAGGGCGCAGGCCCCGGCCGCCAGCGCCAGCCAGAACCGCCAGCCGCCGAACCGCTGGGTCGCCCAGCCGATCGCCAGACTGACCGGCGCGCTGACCAAGGTCACGAGCGCCACCACGCCCGCCGTCGAAGAGGCGAGGTCCCCCTTGAAGGACGGCGCGTCCGGAAGCCCAGCTGCATAGTAGAGGAGAAAGGCGAAGAGGATGCCGCCGGCGATCTGCAGCAGCAGGCGCGCCGCCCCCGCGCGCCCGAAGTCCGCCAGCTTTCGGCGGCTGTCATCGTCCTCAACAAGGCGAAGCCGCGCGCCGGGGGCGGGGGTGATCAAAAACGGCAATAACAGGATGCAGGTCGTCGCCCCGACGACGAGCAGTTCCACGCCCAGCGCGCGCACAGCTGGCAGCGTCGCCATCACGCCGAGCAGCGGACCGGCGGGATAGACGAAACCCAGCACGCCCCCCAGCAGCCCCCGCCGTTCATCGGGCGTCTCTTCGGCGAAGGCGGCGGAAATCGGACTGAGCATCATATTGAGAGCCAACTGGAAAACCACGATGGCGAGCAGCATGTCCTCCGGCCGTCGGCTGATCTCGACCAGGACCAACGACGCCACGAAGCCCGCCAGACCGATCGCGGCCCAGCTTCGGCGTCCCATGCCGCCTTCCCGGGTCCGATCGCTGATCCAGCCGCCGAAGATGTTGCCGACGCTGGCCGCCAGGGCCCCGCCCATGGCGCACAGGGCCAGCCACCGCACCTCATCTCCCGGCGGCGTCATTTCCGTCAGGCGGATCGGCAGGATGAGCGTCAGCAGCGGCACATAGCCGATCACCATGCCCGCATACGCCATGCCCTGAAGCAGCAGCGGGGACAGGGAGCGTCGGGCCGACATACGGTCGTTATACAGCGCTCATTTCCGCGCTTGGCAATCGCTCACTTGGACCGTGCGGCGGGCGGGGCCACGGACAGGCGCTCCACCAGATCGAAGGGTACGATGGATTCCGGCGGGAGCCCGTCCTCGCCCGCCTTGGCGCGCATCAGCAGCTCGGCCGCGCGGGCCGTCATCGGCGCGATGGGCTGCCGGATCGCCGTCAGCGGCGGATGGCTGAAGCGGACGATGGGCGTGTCGTCGAAGCTGATGATCGACAGGTCGGCCGGAACGGCCATGCCCCGATCCGTCGCGACCTTCAGCGCCGCCAGCGCCATCTGGTCATTGCTGGCCACGATGGCGGTCGGCCGGTCCGCCAGCGCGAGCAGGGCGGTCGTGGCGGCGACGCCGGACTCGAAGCTGAAGTCGCCCCGCTGGACCAGGGCCGCGTCGAACAGCCCGCGCTCTCGCAAAGCGCTCTCGTAGCCTTGAAGACGCGCCGCGCTGAGGGCGTATTCGTCGCTGCCGGTGATGAAGGCGACCCGGCGGTGTCCCCGCTCCGCCAGATGGCGTGTCGCCACCCGCGCCGCCTCCGAGTCGTCCATGGCGATGGCGAATCCCGCAGCCTGAGCCTGCGAGCCAATCCGAGCGAAGGGCAGGCCGCGTCGCTCCAGCAGCCGGGTGATCTGCGGATTGTCCGAGTGCGGCGGCGTCAGGATCACGCCGTCGGGGTTCAGCGCGTCCAGCGCCCCCGCCACCTCGCGCTCGACGTGGCTGGAATGGGTGTCCACCAGCTCGAAGATCATGCGATAGCCGCGCTTGGCGCACTCCAGCATGCCGCCCATCAGCATCTGGTCGACCCAGTCCGTGCCCTGGCCGGACGCCCAACCCTCGATCGTGCGATCGCGGTCGTTCAGCGCCAGCAGCAGATAAGATCGTGACCCGCCCATCCGACGCGCGGCGAGGCTAGGCGTATAGCCCAGCTTGGCGATGGCCGCGTTGACCCGCGCCTTCACCTCGTCGCGAACGTTCGGCCCGTTGTTGATGACCCGCGACACGGTCTGCAGCGACACGCCGGCCTCGGCGGCCACATCCCTGATGGTCACGGCGCGAGGCAAGGGTCGGGTTCCTGCGGAAAGACGAGCGCCAAGCTATGCAATAGGCGGAAGGACGACGCCAGCCTCATGCCGGGATCGCCTGCGGCGCCGGCGCGGCGCAGTGGTCGCGGATGAAGTCCTGGTGGCTGGGCAGGTCGGCGGCGAAGCGGTCCAGGATGGTCGCGGCCTGGTCCATCTCGGCCGGCATGCCGGTGAAGTCGATCCGTTCCACCAGCGGATTGTAGCTGCGCGGCCGCACCCCCATGCCGTTCAGCACGGCGTACCAGCTGGCCTCGCGGAACAGCGGCTCCAGTCCCTCCACCACGCTTCCGTTGGCGCGGAAGACCTCCAGCTTGTGCTGCAGGCCCTCCGGCAGGACCATGTCCCGGCATTCTCTCCAGAAGGCGGTGTCGCCGCGCCGCGTCAGCGCATAGTGCAGGATGACGAAGTCGCGGATCTCCTCATAGTCCAGCGTCATCCGCCGATTGTACTCGTTCACCAGCGCGGGATCGCAGTCGAGGTCCGGCATCAGCCGGAAAAAGAACTCCATGCCGCGATGGATCAGGTGGATGGCCGTCGATTCCAGGGGTTCGATGAAGCCGCCGGCCAAACCGATCGACAGAACGTTCCTGTGCCATATCCGGTCCCGGACACCCGTCTTGAACGGCACCGTCATGGGCTTGACGACAGGCTTGCCTTCGACCTGGGCCATCAGGGTGGCGGTCGCCTCGTCGTCGCTGAGATGACGGCTGCTGAAGACGTAGCCGTTGCCCGTGCGATGCTGCAGCGGGATACGCCAGCGCCAGCCGAAATCCTGCGCCTGGACCAGGGTATAGGGCGCCGGCGGGCCGACGTTCTCGGTCTGCACCGCGATGGCGCGGTCGCAGAGCAGCCATTGCGACCAGTCGGTGTAGCCCACCCCCAGCGCCTTGCCGATCAGCAGGGCGCGGAAGCCCGAGCAGTCGATGAAGAAGTCCGCCTCGATCACCTTGCCGCTCCGGAGGCGAAGCGACTGGACGAAGCCGTCGGGACGCAGCGCCACGTCATCGACGACGCCTTCGGTGCGCGCCACGCCGCGCGCCTCTGAAAAGCGTCGCAGGAACCCGGCGACTCGCTTGGCGTCGACGTGGACGGCGTAGGCGGCGCCGTGAATGGGCGTCCTCGGCGCCTTGAAGGGCAGCATGAAGCGGCCGTGGCGGGCCATCGCGGCGGCGGGGGCGAAGTCGGTCAGCGGCCGCCCATATCCCTGCGTCCGCGCCTTCAGCCAGACCTGATAGAAGTCGCTGACATCGACCCGCGCCCCGATCGCGCCGAACGGGTGGAAGTAGCTCTCGCCCTTCTCCGTCCAATCCTCGAATCGAATGCCCAGCTTGAAGCTGGCCTGGGTCTCCTGGATGAACTCCTGTTCGTTGATGCCCAGCCGCGCCAGCATCTGCAGGAAGGGCGGGACGGTCGATTCGCCCACGCCGATCGTGCCGATGTCGTCGGACTCCACCAGTTCGATATCGACCAACCGGCCCTTGCAGTGTTCGGCCATGGTCGCCGCCGCGATCCACCCGGCCGTTCCGCCGCCGACGATGCAGATCTTCTTCAGGGGGCGTCTGGGCTGGTCCATGGAACGGCTCATGCGGCGACGGCGGCGTCGAGCGCCGCCAGGAAATGGGCGTGATCGGGCGTCTGGCCGACCAGCCGGGCGATGTTCTCCCGCATCTCCTTCAGGCTGCGCGCCAGATAGGTCGGGTCCATCGTGTCGGCCGCCGGGTCGTGGTCGTCTGGAAACAGGTCGAAGCCGGCATAGATGGCCAGCCAGCTGGCGGGATGGAACATTTCCCAACGATAGCGTACGAACTGCCCGCGCGCCTTCCACAGCGCCAGCTTCCGCTCCAGCGTATCCGGTATCGTCATCTCCCGGCAGTCGCGCCAGAACGCCGTGTCGGTGCGCCGATTGAGCTTGTAGTGCAGGATGATGAAGTCGCGGACGCGCTCCATCTCGCGGGCGGACTGGTCGTTGTATTCGTCAAGGATCGGCGTGGCGAAGCGGCGGTCGGGAAACAACTGTTTCAGCCGCTCGATCCCTGTCTCGATCAGGGCGATGCTGGTGCTCTCCAGCGGCTCGAGGAAACCGGCTGAGAGGCCGATCGCCACGCAGTTCTTCGCCCAGGCCTGCGCCCTTCGTCCCGGCCGGAAACGAATGCGACGCGGCTCCGTGAGCGCCCTTCCCATGAGGTTTGGCATGAGATCGTCAAGCGCCTGATCATCGGTCATGTGGGCGCTGGAGAAGACCAGCCCGTTGCCGGCGCGGTGGCGCAACGGGATGCCCCACTGCCAGCCCGCCGACCGGGCCGTGACGCGAGTGAACGGCGCGGGCGCGTCGTCTGGCCGGTTCTCGCTCTGCACCGCGAAGGCCGCGTCGCAGGGCAGCCAGCGGCCCCAGTCCTCGAGGGGGACGCCCAGCGCCTCGCCGATCACCAGGGCACGGAAGCCGGAGCAGTCGACGAACAGATCGCCCTCGATCTCACGCCCGTCCTCCAGCGTCAGGGCGCGGACGAAGCCGTCTTCCGGCCGCAACGAGACGGATTGGATGCGCGCATCGATGCGTCGGCACCCGCCGGCCTCTGCATAGGCCCGCAGGTGACGGGCGAACAGGCCGGCGTCCAGATGCAGAGCCCAGTCGAACACCGACAGCATCGTCGGCGGATTGGGAGAGGGGCGGTTGAACTTGCCCGCCGCGGCCAGGGCGGCGCCGAGCGAATAGGCGGCCAGCGGCGTGTCGTCGCCCGCGCGGCGCTGTTTGAGCCAATAGTTGTGAAAGCCGACGCCGTTCACGTCCTGCCCGAAATGGCCGAACGGATGGATGAAATCCGACCCTTGGCCGGACCAGTCCTGGAAGCGGATGCCCAGTTTGCACGTGGCCTGGGTCGCGCGCATGACGTCTTCGTCGCGCATGCCCAACTGGGCGTAGAAGCGGCGAATGGTGGGAATGGTCGCCTCGCCGACGCCGATCGTGCCGATATCCGAGGATTCCACCACGGTGATCTTCACGGCGGTGGAGCGGAAATGCTGCACCAGCGCCGCCGCGGTCATCCACCCGGCGGTCCCGCCGCCCACGATGACGACGGATCGAATTCGATGGTCGGATGTCTCGTCCATGGCCGATCAGGAATAGGCGAAAAAGAAGCCGGCGACACGATGTCGTGCCGCCGGCAGTCGCTCAGGATGGATCAGAACCGGGCGCGAACGCCGATGGAGTAGCGCGGCTCGAACTGATTGCGGCTGTGGAACTGCTCCTGCCCCGGTTCGAACTCGAAGTAGTATTCCTCGATCTCGCCGAAGATGTTCGAGCCGTTGGCGTAGATCGTCACCAAGTCGTTCACGTCGTAGGTGATGTTCGCGTCCACATACTGCGCGTCGTCCTGATAGATCGGAATGGCGCCGAAGGTGTTGGCCAGACGCGGCGTCCGATAGTTCCAGGCCACCCGTGCCTGAAGGCGATCGCCCTGGTACCAGACCGCGGCGTTCACGGAATGCTCGGAGTTGTCGGGGAAGGGTAGATCCTCGCCCGACAGGTTCTGAGCATTCTGCGAGCTGTCGGAATAGGTGTAGCTGCCGTCGAAGCCGAAGTCCTGCCAAATGGGCGTGTCGATGAAATCCGACAGGCCCAGCTTTGCGCCGACCTCGACACCCTGGAGTTCGCCGCCTTCGCCCTGGACCGGACGGTTCACGTCCACCAGACGTCGGATCACGCCGTCGCCGTCGGGATATTCGCCGCTGAGCGGAACAGTCTCACGCGTGACGAAGCTCTCGATGTTCAGGCGGAAGACGCCCACGTTGAACATCGTCGCCGGGCCGAAATAATACTCCAGCGCCAGGTCATAGTTGTCGGATCGCCAGGGATTCAACTCGACCGTGCCGCCCAAGGTGGCGCCGGTCACCCGACGGATGCCCACGGGGGGAGCAGTCGGATCTTCAGGCGTTGGCCCTAGGGAGTCGGAGGTCGAGATGGTCACGCCGCCGCCGTAGTTGCCCAGATCCAGCGGGATCATGGTCTTGGCGTAGGCCGCGCGCAGCTTCAGCCTGTCGCTGAAGTCGTACTGCAGGTTCACCGTCGGCAGCCAGTCCGTGTAGCTGCGGCTGGAGATGGTGTCGCCGACGTCGTTGTTGGTATCGCCGTAAGCGCGGGTGTCGCCGGTCAGGTTCTGGCGAGCGCGAAGCTCGGTGCGAACCATGCGGACGCCGACATCCCCGGTCAGCTCGCCAAAGCCCAGGACGAAGTTGGCGTAGGCGCTGTCCTCGTACAGATCGACGTCATAGGTGTTGCCGGGGATGATGACTTCGTAGGCGTTGCCGAAGACCCGCTGCTGGAAGGCGCGGACATCGTCGAAGTCGCGCGGATCGGCCACCCACACGCCCGGCAGGCCCGAGGTTATCGAACCATAGTTGTCCAGGAAGTAGGTGTTGTTGTTCTCGCGCAGCAGCGTCGGGCGGTTGACGGTGTAACCCTGGAAGCAGGTGGGCGCATTCGCCACCTCACCGGCGGTGCAGCTTCCTGCCTCAACGATGGGAGCGACGGGGTTGAACGACGGATTGCTGACGAACTCCCCGGATTGGCACTGTGGATTATCCATGACCACGTCGATGGCCTTCCACTGCGCCGAGCAACCCGCCTGGTTTCCCGCGCCCTGACCGGCGTAGAAGTCGGAGAACAGATGGAAGTTGCGGATCTCGACCTCACGCGCGCTGTGGCGCACGCCCGCGTCGACGCGGGTCAGGAAGCCGAAGGCCGGTCGGTCCTGGAACTCGTAGGATCCGTCGAAACGCACGACCGTCAGGTCGGAGTTGTTGCGCTGGTTGCCTTCTGACGAATAGGCGCCGACCGTGTAGCTGTCGAGGTTCGACATGTAGTCGGTCAGCGGCACGTCTCCCAGGCCGCCGGAAATCGGGTTGTTGAACCCGCTCCACACCGTCGTGCCGCCGCCGATGCCGAGGTGGACCTGCGGGTCCTCGCCATAGCCGTACGGATTGGGGTCGATGTAGCGACCGCCCTGGCTGCCGACCACGCCGTTCGAATATTGCGACGCCGGATACATGGCGGCGATGGAGGCGGGATAGAATGTGCCGCGGGTGCGGTCTCCCGCCTGGCGGAACAGGGTGAAGGTGCGGTCCGGCGAGTACTGCCAATTGGAAAGATCGCCCTGCACCTGGCCGTTCATGCTCTCCAGGCTGGCCTCGGCCTTGATGGCCCGCGCGCTGAAGGTGAACGGTCCGCCCTTGTCGTAGTCCAGCTCCAGGTTGAAGTTCTTGGACTCGTTCTCCGTCGCGCGGTTGACGGTGAAGGAGTTCATCCACCAGACGTCGAGGTCGTATTCGCTGACGTTGAGCCAAGGGTTGCCGTTCGAGCCGTTGACGCCGGTTTCGACAAAATCGGTCGGCGTGGTCCAGCCCAGGCCGCTCCAGCGGTTGGAGATGTTCAGGCCGGCGGCCCGATTGTATTCCTGCTGGTGGGTGTAGAAGACCTCGCCGGTCAGGCGAACGCCGTCCTCGATATCGAACTGAAAGGCGCCGTTGAGGCTGTAGCGTTCGCGTTCGACGACGCGGCTGAAGCTGTCGTAGCCGTGGGGCGCGATCCAGTTGTCGTCCGCGCCGCCCCAGTCGTTGTTGCCCAGCACGCTCTGGCTGATGCCCGAGTAGTTGTTGCCCAGGTTCGAATTGCTGATGACGCCCGAAACCATCACGCCCAGACGGTCGCCGCGCCAGTTCAGCAGGCCGTTGAACAGATAGTCGTCCTGCCGGGTGCGTTCGCCGGTCTGATATTCGCCGGCGGCGAAGACGGTCGGACCGTAGTCGAAGTCCATAGGGCGGCGAGTGCGCAGGTCGATGGTGCCGGAGATGCCGGACAGGGCGTTCGACACGTCCTGCGACTTGAACACCACGATCGAGCTCATCAGCTGCGACGGCACGTCGTTCAGGTTCGGCTGGGCGGTGCCCAGGTTGCCGGGCGCCAGATACTGTTCGCCGTTCAGCAGGGTGATGACCTGCGGCAGTCCGCGTATGTTGACGGTCGAGCCTTCGCCCGCCGTGCGCTGCACCTGGACCCCGGGAATCCGCTGCAGCGCGTCTGCGACGGTGACATCCGGCAGCTTGCCGATGTCCTCGGCCGAGATGGCGTCGACCAGCGCGGCCTCGTTGCGCTTGATGTTGATCGCCTGCGCCTGCGAGGCGCGGATGCCGGTGACGATGATTTCATCGACCTGGGCGACGCCCTGATCGATGGGAGCCTGCTGATCAGGCGCGGTCTCCGTGGTCTGGGCGTAGGCCGGTGCGACCAGCGCCGAACTCGCCAGCAGCGCCGCGACCAGCGGCCGCTTGTGAACTCTCATTGTGTCTTCCTCCCTCTTTGCGGCGCCGCTTGCGTTGGCGGCGTTTCTCAAGGCCTCATCGTGGACCCTGAAATCGTGATTTCGCCCCTGAGGCCGCCGTCCTCGGCGTCCTTGGCGACAGCGACGGCGTAGGCGCCTTCGGCGATCCGCCAGCCGGGCAAGCCGGTGTCGTATTCGGCGAGGATGCGCGGCTCGGCCTTGATGATGACGCGACGGGTCTCGCCCGGCTGCAGCGTCAGCTTGGACCAGCCGGCCAGGCGGCGCGGCTGATCGCCTTCCGCGGGCCGGATGTAGAGCTGAGGCACGTCGGCGCCGGCGACACGGCCGGCGTTCGTCACGTTGAAGCTGACGCTCAGGCCATCCGTATTCGACACCGTCAGATCGTCGTAGGCGAAGGTCGTGTAGCTGAGGCCGTGGCCGAACGGGAACAGCGGCTTCAGGCCTCGACGATCGTACCAGCGGTAGCCGGCGTCGGCCCCTTCCACGTAGTCAACGGCGAAGTCCGCCATGCCAGGGGCTGGCGGGGCGCCAGGATTGGCGGCGGCGTCCGCGGCGGCGCTGTCGGCGGCCTTCAGCAGGTCGAGGCCCGGCGGGATCGGCCGAGGCGGCTGGTCGGCGGTGGCGGGGAAGGTGATCGGCAGCCGGCCTGACGGGTTGACCTCCCCGAACAGGATACCGGCGATGGCCTCGCCGCCGCGCTGCCCGGGATACCAGGCCTGGACCACGGCGGGGACCTGCTCGATCCAAGGCATCAGCACCGGCCCGCCGGTCTCCAGCACCACCACCGTCTTCGGATTGGCCTGGGCGGCCGTCGCGATGAGAGCGTTCTGGTCGGCCTCCAGGTCCAGATTTTCGGAGTCGACGGCTTCAGTGCTCCATTTGGTGGCGAAGACCACGACCATGTCGGCGGCGGCCGCCGCCTTGCGGGAAGCTTCCAGATCGTCCCCGGGCGTGAAGGTCACGGTCGCTTGCGGCGCGACCTCGCGGATCGCGTTCAGCGGCGAAGAGGCGTGATAGGTGATGCGGGCGAACGAGGCCGCGGCTCCCGAGGTCAGCGGAATCTCGATGGGCGCGCCGCCGACCGATCGGACCTGGGAAGAGCCGCCGCCCGACAGCACGCCGACATCCGCATGTCCGCCGATCACAGCGATGGTTCGGGCCGTCTTCGCCAGAGGCAGGAGGCCGCCCTCGTTCTTGAGCAGGACGATTCCGGCCTCGGCGGCGCGCTGCGCCACCTCAGCGTTGGCCGCGTAGTCGATCGGCTGCGCCTCGGCCACCACGGGCGCATCCAGCACGCCGGCGTCGATCAGGCCGATCAGGAAGCGGCGCACCATGTCGTCCAGCCGAGCCTGCGGGATCTCGCCGGCCTCCAGCGCCTCCCGGAACGGGGCGTCGAAATAGAGCGCCTTGTCGAGTTCTTGCCCTGACGCCTGGTCTAGTCCGGCCATGGCCGCCTTGACCGTCGAATGAACGGCGCCCCAGTCAGACATCACCCAGCCTTCGTAGCCCCAGTCCCGCTTCAACACCTGGTTCAGCAGGAAGTCGTTCTCGCAGGCCCAGTCGCCGTTGACCTTGTTGTAGGCGCACATGACCGAGGCGGGATCGCCGATCTCGATGGCGATCTGGAAGGCCAGCAGGTCGCTTTCGCGCAACGCCGCTTCGTCCAGCCGGGCGTCCATGATCATCCGCCCCGTCTCCTGGGAGTTGAAGGCGAAATGCTTGACGGTGGAGGCGATGGCATTGGACTGGACGCCGCGAATGTGTTCGCCGGCCAGCACTCCGGCCAGCAGGGGATCCTCGCCCAAATACTCGAAGTTTCGGCCTGCCCAGGGGTCGCGGGTCAGGTTGACCCCGCCGGCCAGCAGCACGTTGAAGGTCTTCGCCCGCGCCTCGGCGCCGATCATGGCGCCGCCCGCATAGGCGATCGCGCGATCGAAGCTGGCGGCGGTGGCCAGGCTGGCGGGCAGGGCGGTGGCGACGTCGCCCTTGCGCTGCTCGACTTGGTTGGCGACGCCCAGGCTGGCGTCGCTCTCGCGAATGTTCGGGATGCCCAGGCGGGCGATGCCGGGGATATGCCCGGCGGACGGGATCATTTCCTCGATCGGGGCGCCCGGCGTGCGGTTGGCCAGGGGCGGGAAATAGCCGTGGATCAGCTGCAGCTTCTCATCCTGCGTCATCCGCGCCAGCAGGGCGTCGGCGCGCTCCGCCGTGCTTTGCGGCGCGGCGGCGGCGGGCTGGACAGGCTGCGCCTGCGCCCACGCGGGCTGGGTCGTCGCAAGGGCGATGGCGAACAGAGAGACGCCGAACGATAGCGAACGAGAACGCATGGAAACTCCCCTGGAACCTCAACGGACCGCCCCCGCGGCCATCAGTCGTCAGGAGAATCGGACACGGCGTCGCGCGCCGCGACACATCCGCAATCCAGCGGGCCAACCTCCCACCCCGTTGGGGCTGGGGCGTGCGCGCCATTGTCCTCCCTCGGCGGAAGGGTCTGACGCCCTTCTCGAGACGAACTGAAGCATGAAATGAGAACGTTCACAACGGCCGAGCCGTAGAACCCCGATCACGCTGTGCAACAAGGAGGGGATGGCGGGTGGTGAGAGATTCGAACTCTCGGAAGCCTCGCAGCTTCGCCGGTTTTCAAGACCGGTGCATTAAACCGCTCTGCCAACCACCCGCGGCGCGGACGCCATAGCAAACGAACGGGGCATTAACCAAAGGGGAAATCTCATCCGTCATCCTGCGAGCATGGTTAAACGGTGAGGCGAGCGATGACGGCGCGGGGAACGGTGCGAAGCGCCCTGATCTTGGCGGCCTTCTCGCTGCTGGCGGCCTGTTCCAGCTTGGGCGGACGCGGCGCCGCGCTCACCGCTCCCGTGGTCCACGACCCGGCGCCGATCGTGTCGGGTACGATGCGGCCGTATCAGGTGCGCGGCCGGTGGTACCGTCCTGAGGATCAGCCGAACTACGACGAGGTCGGGATGGCCTCCTGGTACGGCTCGGCCCACAACGGACGGCCGACCGCGACGGGTGAGCGGTTCGACATGAACGGCCTGACGGCGGCGCACAAGACGCTGCCGCTGCCGGGCCTGGTCGAGGTCACCAATCTGGAGACCGGCCAGCGGGTCGTCGTGCGCATAAACGATCGAGGCCCTTTCTCCGAGGGCCGCATCATCGACCTGTCCCGGGCGGCGGCCGGCGAACTGGGCCTGCTGTCGAAGGGCGTCGGCCGGGTCCGGGTGCGTTATCTGGGAAGGGCGCCGCGCCTGGGCGGGGGGACGGTGCTGACGGCGGCGGCGACTCCTCGATCTGAAACGCGCCCGGCCGTCGGGGCGGAGGCGGGCCCCTTCTGGGTCCAGGCCGGCGCCTTCTCGGACGCCGATCAGGCCCGACGAATCGCCGACAGCCTGAGCGGGTGGGTGCGTTCGGACGGCGGCGCCGCCCGATTCCGCGTGGTTGTCGGCCCTTGGGACGACGCCAACGCCGCCGAAAGCGCCCGTCAGGCCGTGGTGGCGCGCGGATACGCCGACGCCCTGTTGATATCGGGCAGCTGAACGCCGCGGGACTTGCGTTGGGGCTCGCGGGGGCGCCATGAAGCCCCGTGGCCCGTGGAAAGTTCATCACCTTTGAAGGCGGCGAGGGCGCCGGCAAGTCGACCCAGGTGGGCCGCCTGGTCGCCCGCCTGCAGCCCCTGCTGGGCGAACGCAAGGTGGTGCGCACGCGCGAGCCGGGCGGCTCCAGGGGCGCCGAGGTGATCCGCAACCTGGTCGTGGCCACCGACGCCGAGCCCTGGTCGGCGATGACCGAGATCCTGCTGATGTATGCGGCGCGATCGGATCATCTGGAGAACACCATCAGGCCCGCGCTGGCGGCGGGCGACTGGGTCGTGTGCGATCGCTTCGCCGATTCCAGCCGGGCGTATCAGGGCGCGGGCGGCGGCGTGGCCCAGAGCTTCATCGAACAGATCGACGCCGGCGTGGTCGGCGCCGACCAGCCCGATCTGACCCTGGTCTTCGACCTGCCCGTCGAGGTGGGTCTGGAGAGGGCGTTCGGGCGCGGACTGTTCGAGACGCGCTTCGAGTCAAAGGGGCCGGCGTTCCATCAGCGGCTCCGCGAGGGTTTCCTGCGCATCGTCGAGGCCAATCCCCAGCGGTGCGTGCGCATCGACGCCGTCGGTACGCTGGAAGAGGTCGAGGCCCGTGTGTGGCGGACGGTCGAGGCGCGGTTGCTGTGAGCGAGGATCATGCCCGCGAGCGCTTCGACCTGATTCCCGACGTCGAAGCCGAGACCGCCTTCCTCGACGCCTGGGAGCGAGGGCGGCTGCACCACGCCTGGCTGCTGTGCGGGGTCGAGGGGACGGGCAAGGCGACCTTCGCCTATCGCGCCGCGCGGCGGCTGATGGGGGCGGCCGCCGACCCGGCGCGCGGGCCGCTGGGCGCGCGACGCGATGATCCGGTCAGCCGGCTGATCACGGCCCAGGCGCACCCTGACCTGATGGTGCTGGAGCGGGCGGTCGAGGGGGGCAAGACCAAGAAGTCGATCTCGGTCGATCAGGCGCGCGAACTGCCTGAGTTCTTCTCCAAGAGCCCGTCGCAGGCGCGCTATCGCGTGGCGATCATCGATGCCGCCGACGATCTGAACCTGAACGCCGCCAACGCCTTGCTGAAGGTGCTGGAAGAGCCGCCTGAGCGCGGCGTGCTGTTCCTGGTCACCCATGCGCCGGGCCGATTGCTGGCGACGATCCGCTCACGGTGCCGGCGTCTGACCTTCCCGATCTGGCCGCAGGACCGGCTCGAGACGCTGGTCCGCAACCGCACCGGCGTTGAGCCCGAGGACGCAGCCCATGCGGCGGCGATGGCGGGCGGTTCGCCCGGCGCGGCCCTGGCCCTGGCCTCGGGCGCCACCTTCGAGATGGATCAGCTGGCGCGGCAATGGGTATTGGGCGACATCGACCGGGCCGAAGCCCTGGCCGTCGCCGACAAGTTCCGTGGAGCCGAGGGGCAGGAGCGATTCGAGACCCTGATGGATCGCCTGATCGCGGCGGTGCGGATGCGGGCGCTGGATGGTCCGCCCGGCGTGGGCAACCGTTGGGCCGAGTTGTGGGAGCGGCTCAGCCCGCTGCCCGATCGCGCGGTGGGCCTGAATTTGGATCGCGGCGACGTGCTGGCCGGAGCGCTGGCTGACATTCGACGTACGCGCGCCCAGACGGAGATGGCCGGCTGATGCTGATCGACAGCCATGTGAACCTGCACGCCCCCCAGTTCGACGACGATCGTGATGCGGTCATCGAGCGCGCGCGAAAGGCGGGCGTGGGGCTGATGGTCGAGATTTCCGACCGGTTGACGACGTTCGAGGCGACCCACGGCCTGGCCATGGCGCACGACGACATCTGGTGCACCGTCGGCGTCCATCCGCACGAAGCCAAGGACGCGGCGGATCTGACCGCGGCGACGCTGGTGGAACTGGCGGGACGGCCGAAGGTGGTCGGCATCGGGGAATGCGGCCTGGACTTCCACTACGACCTGAGCCCGCGTGAGGTGCAGGCGGCGGTGTTCCGCCGGCACGTGGCGGCGGCGCGCGAGACCGGCCTGCCGCTGGTCGTCCACACGCGCGAGGCCGACGCCGTCATGGCCCAAATCCTGAAGGAGGAACACGCCGCCGGGCCGTTCCGCATGCTGATGCACTGCTACACCAGCGGCGCGGAGTTGGCGGCGACGGCGGCGGACCTGGGCGCCTGGTTCTCGGTCTCAGGCATCGCCACCTTCAAGGCGGCAGAGGCGGTGAGGGCGGTCATCCGCGACATGCCGGCGGACCGCATCATCGTGGAGACGGACTGCCCCTACCTGGCGCCTGTCCCCCACAGGGGGCGCCGGAACGAGCCGGCCTATGTCGGCCTGGTGCTGGAGAAGCTGGCCGAGATCCGGGCCTGGAGCGTCGAGGAGGCGGACGCGCGCACGACCGACGCCTTCTTCACCCTGTTTGACCGCGTTCCGAGGCCGGCATGAGTCTGGAAGTCGTCATCCTGGGCTGCGGCTCCTCCGGCGGCGTGCCGCGCGGCGACGGCGACTGGGGGGCCTGCGACCCTGCCGAGCCGAGGAACCGCCGCACGCGCTGCTCCATGCTGGCGCGACGGTCAGGGCCGGACGGCGTCACCAACGTCCTCATCGACACCTCGCCGGATCTGCGCGAGCAGATGCTGGCGAGCGGGACGACACTCATCGATGCGGTGCTCTACACCCACGATCATGCGGATCAGACCCACGGCATCGATGACCTGCGGGTCTTCGCCGCCAGGGCGAGGAAACGCATCCCGGCCTGGATGGACCCAGCGACCCACGCCGCGCTCGTCAAACGGTTCGATTACATTTTCGAATCCAAGATGGGCTATCCGGCCCTGCTGGACGGCCGGCTCATCCCGCCTCATGGCGAACCCTGGAGCGTGGAGGGCGCCGGCGGGGCCATTCCCGTCGTCACCTTCGACCAGGCGCACGGTCCCATCCGCTCGGTCGGCTATCGGCTGGGAGACGTGGCCTATTCCAGCGACGTTTCCGACCTCGACGAGGCTGCCATCCGCGCGGTGCGAGGGTGCCAGCTGTGGATCGTCGACGCCTTGCGCTACACCCCGCACCCAACCCATGCCCATCTGGACCGCGCGTTGGAATGGATCGCAGCGGCGGAGGTCGAGCAGGCCGTGCTGACCAACCTGCATATCGACATGGACTATCGCGAGCTTTCGGCCCTGCTGCCGGCCAATGTCGAAGTCGCCTACGACGGCTGGACCCGCCGGATCGGCTGATCAGCCCTTGAGCACGCGGCCGGCGACCACCGCGTCCTTGCCGAACTTCTCGCGTAGCCTGTCGATGGCCTGCTCCGTCTTCAGCGTGCGGGTTTCGGAGGTGTGGAACAGGCCCGGCGGGGCATCCTCTGCGTCCTGGACCTCAGCCATGCCGATGCCGATGAGACGGTAGGGTCGGCCGAGCTCGGGCTTCAGGAGATCCCGGCCGGCGGCGAACAGGGCCCGTGCGGTCTGGATCGGCTCGGTCAGGGTGACGCGGCGGGTGACGATCTTGAAGTCCGTGCGGCGCAGCTTCAGCACCAGCACCCGGCTGGCGACCCCGTCGTCACGCGCCTTGGACGCCAGCTTTTCGCACAGCGGCCATAGTTCCGCTTCCAGCGCCTCCTGCGCCGTCAGGTCTTCGTTGAAGGTGGTCTCGGCGCTCATCCCCTTGCGGTCGCGCTCGGGGTTCACGGCGCGGGCGTCGCGGGCGTGGGCAAGGTCGTGCAGGCGCAGGCCCGATTCCCCATAGCGTTTGACCAGATCGCGGACGTCCGCCTTGGCCAGGTCGCCGATCAGCGTATAGCCGTCGCTGCGTAGCGCCTTGCCGAACACCGGGCCGACACCGGGCAGGGCGGTGACGGGGCGCGGCGCCAACAGCGCCTGGGCGTTGGCGCGGCCGACGACGGAGAAGCCGCGCGGCTTGTCCATCTCCGACGCCATCTTGGCCAGGAAACGATTGGGAGCCAGGCCGATGGAGACAGTCAGGCCGGTCTCCTCCTCGATCCGCTTCTGGAAGCGCACCAGCTGCAGCGCCGGCGGCCCGCCGTTCAGTCTCTCGGTCCCCGACAGATCCACCCAGGCCTCATCCAGCGACAACGGCTGGATCAGCGGCGTCAGCTCCGCCAGAGCGCCGAGGATGCGGCCCGATTCGAACTTGTACTTGCCGAAGTCCGGCTTGATGACGACCGCGTCGGGGCAGGCCTTCAGCGCCTTGAACATCGGCATGGCCGAGCCCACCCCATAGAGGCGCGCCACATAGCAGGCCGTCGCCACCACCCCTCGCTTGCCGCCGCCGACGATCACAGGCCTGTCGCGCAGTTCCGGCCGGTCGCGCTTCTCCACCGACGCGTAGAAGGCGTCGCAGTCCATGTGGGCGATCGACAGCTGGTCCAACTCGGAGTCGGCCACAAGACGGCGCGAGCCGCACTCCGGGCAGCGGCGATCGGGTGGTCCGGCGGAATCTTCGCCGGTCCACAGGCAGTCGCGACATATGGCCTTGATGGCCACCTTTAAGGTCTCCGTAAGGTTGGCTTCACCCCAACTTAAGACTGGGCGGCCACTATCGCATCAAGGAAGCCGTTCCCGCGTTCAGGGACGCGCGGGCTGGGTGATGATGTCGAAGAAGGTCCTCATCGTCGAGGATAACGAGCTGAACATGAAGCTTTTTCATGATCTCCTCGATTCTCAGGGGTATGAGACGCTGCAGACCCGCGAGGGGATGCAGGCGCTGGCCCTCGCGCGCGCGCATCATCCGGACCTGATCCTGATGGACATTCAGCTGCCCGAGATATCCGGTCTGGAAGTCACCAAGTGGCTGAAGGACGACGAGGAGCTGAGCCACATCCCCATCATCGCCGTCACCGCCTTCGCCATGAAGGGCGACGAGGAGCGAATCCGGCAGGGCGGTTGCGAGGCCTACATCTCAAAGCCCATCTCGGTGATGCACTTCCTCGAGACGGTCAGGAAACACCTGATATGAGCGCGCGTGTCCTTGTCGTTGACGACGTCGAGGCCAACGTCCGTCTGCTCGAAGCCAAGCTGACCATCGAATATTTCGACGTGGTCTCGTGCCATGACGGCGCCGCCGCCCTGGCGCTGGCCGCCGAAACCCAGCCGGACCTGATCCTGCTGGACGTCATGATGCCCGGCATGGACGGGTTCGAGACGTGTCGCCGGCTGAAGGCTCAGGCCGAGACACGCCACATCCCCGTGGTCCTGGTCACCGCCTTGGACGGACGAGAGGACCGCATCCGAGGGCTGGAAGCGGGAGCCGACGACTTCCTGACGAAGCCGATCGACGATGTCATCCTGTTCGCCCGCGTGCGATCCCTGACCCGGCTGAAGCAGGTGATGGACGAACTGCGAGAGCGTGAAGAGAACAGCCGCCGCATGGGCGTGAGCGGCGACACCGCCGGGCGCCTGAGGGCCGAAGGCGGCCGCGTGCTGGTCGTCGACGACAACGAACGCCAGGCGAACGTCATCGCCGAAGCGCTGGGCCGGGAACACCGTGTCACGGTCGAGACCGACGCGGACACCGCCATGACCGCGATCAAAGGTCCGCTGGACCTGATCATCGTCAATGTCGCGGCCGAGGCCTTCGACGGCCTGCGCATCGTCGCTCTGTCCAAGTCCGGCGACGCGCGCCGCGCGCCGATCCTGGCGGTCGTCGACCCCATGGAACGGGCGCGCATGGTCAAGGCGCTGGAGCTCGGCGCCACGGACATCCTTCCACGCCCCATCGACGGCGAAGAACTGTCGGCGCGCGCCAAGACCCAGATCCGCCGCAAGCGCTACACCGACTTCCTGCGCGAGAAGCTGGATTACAGCCTGGAGATGGCGGTCACCGACGCCCTGACCGGGCTGCACAATCGCCGCTACATGGCCGGCCAGTTGCAGGCGCTGGTGAACCGCGCCGTCCACGGCGGCAGTTCGGTGGCGGTGTTGCTGATGGACATCGACCACTTCAAGTCGGTCAACGACAGCTTCGGCCACGACGCCGGGGACGAGGTGCTGACCGAGTTCGCCGTGCGCCTGGCCACCAACGTCCGGGCTGTCGACCTGCCGTGCCGCATGGGGGGCGAGGAGTTCGTGGTGGTCATGCCCGGCGCGTCGCTGGAGGATGCGCACAGGGTCGCCGAACGCATCCGCCGCGATGTGGCCTCCGCGCCCTTCCGCATCATGGGCGGGCGCGAGAGCCTGTCGATCACGATTTCGATCGGCGTCGCGGCCACGAACGGCGCGGGCGACACACCGGAACAGCTGCTGAAGCGGGCGGACGAGGGCGTCTATGAAGCCAAGGCCGGCGGCCGTAACAAGGTGATAGCCAAGGCCGCCTGATCCCGGCCTGACGGCTACGAAAAACGCCCGGCTGGAGACCAGCCGGGCGTTTTCGATTCACAGCTGGATCAAGTGCTTACTTGATCTTGCCTTCCTTGAACTCGACGTGCTTGCGCACGACCGGATCGTACTTCTTGACGACCATCTTCTCGGTCATGGTGCGGGCGTTCTTCTTCGTGACGTAGAAGAAGCCGGTGTCGGCCGTGGAGTTCAGGCGGATCTTGATGGAAGCCGGTTTGGCCATCGGAATTACCTCTGCGACGGCGAAAGCCGCTAAAATAAGAGGCGCGGAACATACTCAGGCGCAGCTCAAAGTCAACGGGCGCGATGCCACGTTGAAGCGTCGTTTCACCCGGATAGTGTCGGCCCATGAAAACCGCATCCCCGCCGGCGACCGCCGCCTTCCTGTTTCTGACCCTGGCGAGCGCCGCGACGGCCCAGGCGCCGGCGCCGCAGGACGCCTTCATGGCCAATCTCAACGCCCTGTGCGGCCAGCGATTCGAAGGCAGGGTCGCGACGACCGACGCTGCTGATGCGGACTTCGCAGGCCGACGCCTGTTGATGCACGTGCGCGACTGTTCGGCGGAGGAGGTGCGCATTCCCTTCTGGGTCGGCGACGACCGCTCGCGGACCTGGGTGGTGACGCGCACCGACGCGGGCCTGCGCCTGAAGCACGATCACCGCCATGACGACGGCTCGACCCATGTCCTGCACTGGTACGGCGGCGACACGGCCGACGCGGGGACGGCCGAGCGGCAGGACTTCCCGGTCGACGCCGAATCGATCGCCCTGTTCAACGGCAACGACGCCTCGGTCTCGACGACCAACGTCTGGGCGATGGAGATCCATCCGGCGCGGACGTTCGCCTATGAACTGCGCCGCGCCAACCGTCATTTCCGCGTCGAGTTCGACCTGACCAAGCCCGTCGCGGAGTAGCGTCTCAGCCCCTGTGCTCCACCACATGCCGGCCGCGCACCATGCGGACGAAGGGCAGGGGGCGCTCGGAACAGTGGAGCCGTTCAGCCGCTTCACTCAACACGAAGCGGGTGATGGCCGGCAGGTCCAGCGTGCGCGCCTGGTCCAGCGGCAGCCAGGCGATCTCCTCCAGTTCGCCGGAGCCCGCCGTCGGCTCGGGCGTCAGCAGCGCCTCGGCCGGGGCCATGAAGAAGCGGGCGTCGAAACGGCGGCTGCGACCGGGCGGTGTGATGGCGCGCGCGATGTACGACAGCACCGCCAGGTGGGGCAGGGCGCCCGCGCGCCGATACTCGCGCCACGGACCCGCCACCGTCACAGGCGGGGCGGGCCGGCCCAGGATCAGCCCTGTCTCCTCGAAAGTCTCGCGCACGGCGGCCAGGGCGAGCGCGCGCGCCCGGCGGGCGGGAACTTCCGCCTCGAGCCGACGAGCGACCTCCGACGGCAGGTCGCTCGTCGAGGCGGCGCCGAAGTCGGCCCGGTCGATGCGGCCTCCCGGAAACACCCATTTCGACGCCATGAAGACATGGCCCGGCGCACGGCGGCCCATCAGGACCTCCGGCCGCGCCCCGCCGCGCGTCAGGATCAGCGTCGCGGCGTCCTTCGGGCGCTGGGCGCCGCCGGCGCGCGGCGCATCCCTCAGGTCCTGCGCGGCATCGAAGGGCAAGGGCTGTTCCTTCATCCGGCCGACGGGGTCACTTGCGCTTGCCTTTCCTGACCCCCTTCAGGCCGCCAGAGGGCTTTGCGCCGTTGCGGGGCTTGGGACCGCCCGGGCGGCCCTTGCTGCGCTTCAGCGGTCCGTCGCCGCCGCGACCCCGCATGCCGAGGCGCGGCGCGGGCGCATTGGGATCGCGCGGCTCGGGCTCGCTGAGCATTTCGAACACCAGGCCGCCGGTGACGGGCGTGGCCTCCACCAGCTTCACCTCGACCATGCGGCCCAGGGTGAACCGTTTCCCGGTGCGCTCGCCGACGAGGGCGTGGGCGCGGTCGTCGTGGGTGAAGTACTCGCCGCCCAGGGTCGAAACCGGCACCAGGCCGTCGGCGCCCGTTTCCTCAAGCCGGACGAACAGCCCGAACCGGGTCACGCCGGTGATCCGTCCGGTAAAGGTCGCCCCGACCCGGTCTTCCAGGAAGGCGGCGATATAGCGGTCCATGGCGTCCCGCTCGGCCGCCATGGAGCGGCGCTCCGTCATGGTCACGCCCTCCGCGATGGCGGGCAGTTCCGCGATCTCGCGATCGGTGAGCCCATCCTTGCCCAGCCCCAAGGCCCGGATCAGGCCGCGGTGGACGATCAGGTCGGAGTAGCGCCGGATCGGGGAGGTGAAGTGGGCATAGCGGTCCAGGTTCAGACCGAAGTGGCCGACGTTCTCGGGGCTGTAGATGGCCTGCATCTGGGTGCGCAGGACGACCTCATTGACGACGTCGGCGTATTCGCCGTCGCGGGTCTCGTCCAGCAACTTGTTGAACCGCTTGGTCGTGCCCGGCTCGCCCTTGTTCCAGGGCTTGCCGATGGTGGACAGGAAGTCGGCCAGGTTGAAGATCTTCTCCTGGCTGGGCGCGTCGTGGACGCGGTATATCAGCGGCGTCTTCTTTTGCTCCAGCGTCTCGGCGGCGCAGACGTTGGCCTGGATCATCATCTCCTCGATCAGCCGATGGGCCTCCAGGGACGTGCGCTTCTCGATCGAGGCAATGCCGCCGTCGGGCGCCATGCGGATGCGACGCTCGGCCGATTCGATCTGCAGCGGACTGCGCTTCAGCCGGCCCTTCAGCATGGCGTGGTAGGCGTTCCACAGCGGATAGAGGATGGCGTCCATGATCGGGCCGGCCATATCGTCCGGCTGGCCATCGATGGCCGTCTGGGCCTGTTCGTAGCTGAGCTTGGCGTGGGACCGCATCAGGCCGCGCACGAACCGGTGGCCGGTTTTTCGCCCGTCCTTGTCGAAGACCATGCGCACGGCCATGCAGGCGCGGTTCTCGCCCTCCTTCAGGCTGCACAGGCCGTTCGACAGCACCTCCGGCAGCATAGGCTCGACGCGGTCGGGGAAATAGGTCGAATTGCCCTTTTCGCGGGCCTCCCGGTCCAGCGCCGACCCCGGGCGGACATAGGCCGCGACGTCGGCGATCGCGACCCAGACGATCCATCCGCCGGGGTTCTTCGGATCGTCGTCGCGCTGGGCGTAGACGGCGTCGTCATGGTCGCGCGCGTCGGCGGGATCGATGGTGATGAAGGGGATCTCGCGCAGGTCCTCGCGGCCCTTCAGCGTCGGCAGTTCCTGATCCGCGGCCTCGCGCTCGACGGCCTCGGAAAAGCCGGTCGGGACGCCGTGGGCGTGGATGGCGATCAGCGAGGCGGCGCGGGGATCGTCCTCCTTGCCGATATGCTCCAGTATCTTGCCGCGCTTGGGCCCATAGCGCTGCTCGCCCTTCTCCACGGCGGCCAGGACCAGGTCGCCGTCGCGCAGGTCGCCGGACTGGGCCTGGGGCACCAGCAGCACGTCCTTGGAGCGGCGATCGACGGGCTCGACGCGGGTCTCGCGGGCGGATTTTCGGATCACGCCCAGGACGCGGTTCGTCCCCACGTCCAACTTCTTGATCAGCCGGGCCTCCCAGCCCTCTCCGCCGCGTTGGAACTTGACCAGGAGCCGGTCGCCGAGGCCTGGCGCAGGGCCGGGTTTGCCCTTGTCCGGCATCAGTATGGCGCGCGGGGCGTCGGCGCCGGCCTCGACCAGGCGGACATACAGTTCCCCGTCGACGTCGCGTTCGATCACGTCGGCGACGCCGACGGGGGGCAGGGCGCCGGCCTCGGCGAAGCCCTTGCGGCCGCGCTTGCCCAGCTTGCCCTCTTCCTCCAGCTCGCGGATCATCTCGCGCAGCGCGCGGCGGTCGCTGCCCTTCAGGCCGAAGTGGCGGGCGATGTCGGTCTTCTCGGCCGATCCGGCCTCGCGCAGGAAGGCGAGGAGCGTCTCTTTATCGGGAAGGCCCGCGGGGGGCCTCTTGGGTGATTTGTTCATTCTGTCTTTCGTAGCGCGGAACCGCACCTTTGGGTCAAATCTTGCGTGAGTTGACCGAGTGATTGCGGGGCCTCAGCTTCCGCCGAACCCCGAATGGAGTCTCCGATGTCCCCTGCCACCAACTTGGCCGCCCCCGCCCTGAGCGCGACCGTGGGCTCGCCGCTGGATCTGATCGGCAAGACCCCGATGGTGGAGGTGACGAAGATCGACACCGGGAAGTGCCGGCTGCTGCTCAAGCTGGAATCCCAGAACCCGGGCGGCTCGATCAAGGATCGCATCGCGATCGAGATGCTGGACGCGGCGGAGCGGGAAGGCTTCCTGAAGCAAGGCGGCACCATCGTGGAGGCGACGGCCGGCAACACCGGCCTGGCGCTGACTCTCGTCGGCCGGGCCCGGGGATATAAGGTGCTCCTGGTCATCCCGGACAAGATGTCGAAGGAGAAAATCCAACATCTCAGGGCCATGGGCGCGGATGTTCGCCTGACGCGATCGGACGTGCCTCACGGGCATCCGGAATACTACACCGATATGGCCGAGCGGCTGGCCCAGGGCATTCCGGGCGGCTTCTATGTCAACCAGTTCGCCAATCAGGCCAACGCCGACGCCCACGTGAAGAGCACGGGGCCGGAAATCTGGGCCCAGACCGGCGGCGACATCGACGCCCTGGTGGCCGGCATCGGCTCGGGCGGGACCATCACCGGCACGGCGCGCTTCCTGAAGAGCGTGGGCTCCAAGGCCCAGATCATCCTGGCCGATCCGGTCGGATCGACGCTGGCCGGCATCGTCAACGACGGCGTGCCGGGGCCGGAGGGCAGCTACACCGTCGAGGGGATCGGACAGAACTTCGTGCCGGCCACCGCGGACATGAGCCTGATCGACAAGGCCTATTCAATCCCGGACGCGGAGGCGATCGCCACGGCGCGCGACCTGCTGCTGAAGGAGGGCATCCTGGCGGGGTCGTCCTCCGGCACCCTGCTTGCGGCGGCGCTGCGCTGGTGCCGCGAGCAGACGGAGGCCAAGACCTGCGTCACCTTCGTCTGCGATACGGGCGCCAAGTACCTGTCGAAGGTCTACAACGACGCCTGGTTGGCGGATCAGGGATTGGGCGAGCGCGAGCTGCACGGCGACCTATCGGACCTCATCACGCGCAAATACGAGAAGGGCGACGTCGTCGTCGCCGGGCCGAACGACACGCTGGACACCGCCTTCAAGCGCATGAAGAGCGCCGACGTCTCTCAACTGCCTGTCATCGACGAGGGCCGGCTGGTCGGCATCCTGGACGAGAGCGATATCGTGCACATCATGAACACCGACGAGATCACGCGGAAGGAGCGGTTCGCCATGCCGGTGTCCTCAGCCATGACGCGCGACCTGGACACGGTGCAGGTGAACGAGCCGCTGGACGCCCTGATACCCGTCTTCGATCGTGACCGCGTAGCCATTGTGCTGGACGGGGAGACCTTCGTCGGCCTGATCACCCGAACCGACCTGATCAACCACCTCAGCCTGAACCGGTAGGACCATGGCCGACAGAAAGAACAGCCAGGGCTTCTCCACCCGCGCGATCCATGCCGGTCAGCGGCCAGACCCCACCACCGGCGCGGTGATGACGCCGATCTACGCCACCTCGACCTACGCCCAGGAGAGCCCGGGTGTGAACAAGGGTTATGAGTACGC
Source organism: Pseudomonadota bacterium (assembly GCA_023451375.1). Taxonomy (GTDB): domain Bacteria; phylum Pseudomonadota; class Alphaproteobacteria; order Caulobacterales; family Caulobacteraceae; genus Brevundimonas. The sequence continues at coordinate 54,107 of JAEXZS010000040.1, read as the reverse complement.
GCGGGGCAAGAACCCGACGCGGGAGGCGTTCGAGGCCTGTATCGCCGATCTGGAAGGCGGCACGCACGGTTTCGGCTTCGGCTCGGGCATGGCGGCGACCTCGACGGCGCTGGAGCTGCTGGACGCCGGCGATCACGTCGTCACCGGGGACGACCTGTACGGCGGGTCCTGGCGGCTGTTCGAGCGCGTGCGGAGGCGGTCGATGGGGCTGGACTTCGCCTATGTGGACCTGAGCGACATCGCGGCGGTCGAGGCGGCGATCACGCCGAAGACCCGGATGCTTTGGGTCGAGACGCCCACCAACCCCATGATGAAGCTGGCCGACATCGCCGCCCTGTCGAAGGTGGCCAAGGCGCGCGGCCTGATCCTGGTGGTCGACAACACCTTCGCCACGCCCTTCTGCCAGCAGCCGCTCAGCCTGGGGGCGGACGTGGTCATGCACTCGGCCACCAAGTATCTGAACGGCCACTCGGACATCATCGGCGGGGTGCTGGTGACCGGAGACGCGGACCTGGCGACACGGATCAAGTTCTTGCAGAACTCGGTCGGCGGGGTGATGGGGCCGTTCGACGCCTTCTTGGCGAACCGGGGCTTGAAGACGCTGGCGCTCAGGATGAAGGCGCACTGCGAGAACGCGCTGGAGATCGCGCGCTGGCTGGAGACGCGCGCGGGTGTGGCGCGGGTGATCTATCCCGGCCTGATCGCCCATCCGCAGCACGAGCTGGCCGCGCGTCAGATGCCCGGGGGCTTCGGCGGCATGGTCACGGTGGTGCTGGAGGGCGACCTGGAGCGGGCCCGGCGGGTGTTGGAGAAGGTGCGGGTCTTCACCCTGGCGGAGTCGCTGGGCGGCGTGGAAAGCCTGGTGAACCACCCGGCCATCATGACCCACGCCTCCGTGCCCAGGGACCTTCGCGAGAAGGGCGGCGTCACCGACAGCCTGATCCGGCTGTCGGTGGGCGTGGAGAACGTCGAGGACCTGATCGCGGACCTGGATCAGGCGATCGGTTAGCCCGGCAGGGCGGTCTGGTGGCCGGTGACCGGGGCGGCCTTCTTCTTGGCGGGCGCGCGCTTCTTCGGCGCGGCCGCGGGCTTCGGCAGGGCGGCGCGGCGGGCCACCTCCGCGTCGATGACCGGAAGGATGTCGCTGGCGGCGATGACCTGGGTGGAGGCGCCGTGCTCAACCAGCCGCGCGGCGTTGGCGCGCAGGGTGACGAGATCGGCGTCGGTCATGGCGGGGATCATGTCGGCGAGCGGGGTCATGCAGGCCTCCTTTTCGTGAATGGCTTCAGGGCCGGCGCGCGAGGCGCCAGCCCTTCAGCTGATTGAAGGCGATTTCGACCACCACGCGGTCGCCCGGCGACGAGGCGCCCGTGGGCGCGCCGAGGGTGGGCAGGACCGTGACGACGTGGCCGTTGTCCAGGCGCACCTTGCGGCGGCCCAGCGGCAGCAGCTTCAGCACCTCGCCGTCGAAGGCGATAGCGCCGGAGGCTTGCAGCTTGTCCTACTCCGCCGCCGTGAGGCGACCGGCGGATTCCTTGCCGCTGCGGGCGTCGCGCTCGATCTCGTAGCCGATCTTCTGGCCTTCGTTGAGCGAACCCACGCTGGAGGTTTCGACGGCGGAGGCGTGGACGAACACGTCCTTGCCGCCGTCATCGGGAGCGATGAAGCCGTAGCCCTTGGTGGGATTGTACCATTTTACAGTGCCGGTAGCCATGTGGAGACCTCCGTCTGGCGTTGACCGCAGGGAAGAGCCCCTGGTCGGCCTGTCGGTTCTGAATGGATCGGCTTTTGGACCTCGGTGCGTGATGCAAAGGGCAGCAGCGTTACGCAGAGAGATCGACCTTCCCTAGGTGGGAACGCCCGGTCCCATGCGCAAGCCCCCCGTCTCAGAAAGCGAAGGCGATCTCGGCGACCAGGGCGTCCTCGTACTGCTCGCCGAACTCGGCGGCGTTGGTGTCGTAGTAGCGCACGTCCAGACCCAGGGAGTCGGTCAGGGCGTAGGTCACGCCGGCGTTCCAGGCGGTGTAGTCAGGCGCGTTGTCCTGTTCGCGGCGGCCCAGGGCGACCGAGCCGTCCAGCTTGCGCGTGAAGGACCAGCCGACGCGGCCCTCGACCCAGGTGAAAGCTTCGGTGGAGCCGGCGGAGTCGGGCGAATACTGCACCTGCAGGCGGGCCTTGGCCGGGCCGACGGCGCGGCTGATGTTGGCGCCGAACTCCACCGTGTCGTTGTCATAGCCGTCGTTTGCGTCGAGGCGGTTCTTGTAGGCGACGTTGAAGTCGAACTCATAGCCGAACGCCTCGGGCTGGTAGCCGAGGGCGACCTCGGCCTCGACGTTGGAGCCGCCGGCCTGGATCGTCTCGACCGCCGGGCTGACGTAGAACAGACCGTCGGCGCTCTCCCAGGTGGCCGAGCCGAAGACATAGCCGTCGTTGCCCGACTTGGACGCGCCCTTGGACCGGTTGTCGGTGCCGGCGCCGACCTCGAAGGACCACTCTTCGCCGGGCGCCGACTGGGCGAGGGCTGGGGCGGCCGTCGCGGCGGTCAGCAGGACGGCGATCGTCAGGGAGCGGAGCATGGGCGGGCCTCTGTTTGAACGAGGCCCGTCTAAAGACGCTTCGTCTCGAAATTATTACAGGCGTCGGAAAATTCGTCCGCCAACCGACGAACAAGCTGTGCCGTCGGCAGCACGTCGTGGACCGCGCCCGCGCCCTGGCCGGCGGACCAGACGGTTTTCCAGGCCTTGGCCTCGTCGCCCATGTCCAGCTTGTGCTCGGGCAGGTGCTTGGGATCGATTCCGTTTTCGATCAGGGACTTGCTCATGAAATTGGCCGGAATGCCCGAGACGGCGGGGGTGTGGACGATGTCCGTCGCGCCGCTATCGATGATCATCTGCTTGTAGCCGTCCGTGGCCATGGCCTCGGTGGTGTTGATGAAGCGGGTGCCCATGTAGGCGAAGTCGGCGCCCATCATCAGGGCCGCCGCGACATCCTGTCCCGTGGAGATGGCGCCCGCCAGGATGATGGTCCCGTCGTAGAAGGACCGCACCTCGTTGATCAGGGCGAAGGGGTTGATGATCCCCGCATGGCCGCCCGCGCCGGCGGCGACCAGGATCAGCCCGTCCACGCCCGCCTCGGCCGCCTTGCGCGCATGGCGGATGTTGGCGATGTCGTGGAACACCACGCCGCCGTATCCGTGCACCGCATCGACCACGTCGCGGACCGCGCCCAGCGAGGTGATGATCAAGGGCACCTGCTCCTCGACCGACACCATCATGTCGGCCATCAGCCGGGGATTGGTCGGATGGACGATGTGGTTGACGCCGAAGGCGGCGGCCTCGGGCTTCAGCCGGCCCTTGATGTCGCGGACCCAGTCCCGATAGCCCTCGGTGGTGCGCTGGTTCAGCGAGGGCAAGGTCCCGATCACGCCCGCGTTGCAGGCCTCGACCACCAGGTCCGGACCAGAGACCAGAAACATCGGCGAAGCGATCACCGGCAGGGTCAGGCCCTTTTTCAGCGAAGCGGGAATGGCCACGGGCGGCTCCTTGGAGGGTTTCGTTTCGCTACGCTTAGCGGGCTGTCGCCGGGGAAGGCAATCGAGCGGATTTCAGACGGTGGCGCCGAAAAAGACAGTGTGAATAGTGTGAAATGTCTGAAATCGGGGTGGCGGGGCAAGGCGGCCATGCGGGCTCGCGATTATCGCATGGTGCGGAGGGGCGGCAGGTCGATTGGCTGAGCGTCGGACCACAACGTTGGTTTCGCTGGATTACACCTTCGAAATTGCGATGGTCGGCGCCTGGAAGTCCTCCCCCGATGGGGGAGGATTTTCTTGGGCGTCGCAAGCGACTACATGGGCGACATGACGCACTACACCGAAGGCCTCAGCCAGCTGGGCGCCCAGACCGCCGCGCCGAACAGTCCCGAAGCCGCCGTGCTGGAGCGGGTTCCCAATCCGCACGCGGACACGCTGTACCTGGCCCGGTTCACGGCGCCGGAGTTCACCAGCCTGTGCCCGGTGACAGGCCAGCCCGACTTCGCCCATATCGTCATCGACTATGCGCCGGGCGACTGGTTGGTCGAGAGCAAAAGCCTGAAGCTGTACCTGACCAGTTTCCGCAACCACGGCGCCTTTCACGAGGACTGCACCGTGGCCATCGGCAAACGTCTGGCCGAGCTGCTGCAGCCGAAGTGGCTGAGGATCGGCGGCTACTGGTATCCGCGCGGCGGCATACCGATCGACGTTTTCTGGCAGACCGGCCCCGCCCCCGACGGCCTGTGGCTGCCGGACCAGGGCGTGCCGACCTATCGCGGGCGGGGCTGAGGCCTCAGCCGCCGAAGCGGATGCGGACGCCGGCGTTGGCGACGAACCCTTCCAGCGGCGCCCAGGCGTCGACCGTCCAGCGGCCGTCCGGCGCGCGGGCGGGACGCAGCAGCGGGTCGCGTCGTGTCTGGCGAACGTCGAGCAGGTTCTCCAGGTTGAGGAAGACGCGGTAGCGGCCGAGCACGACCTCGCCCAGCAGGCCCAACTCCCAATAGGAATCGCTTTCTGTGCGATAGGGATCGTCGTCCAGCGACTGGACGCCGGTGTAATAGGCCTCGAACCCGACGCGGCCGCGGTCATGCTCCTCCCACATGGCGACGAAACCGGCCGAGTGGCGGGGCGTCAGCGGGGTCTCGCGGCGGCCGTCCGTCTCGTCGGGCTCGCTGGCGTCGATGTAGAGGTAGTTGGCCGTGATCACGAAGGGCTCCTGACGCCATCGGCCAAGGAGCTCGACGCCGCGTGTGCGGGTGACGCCCTCGGCGTTGGCCAGGCGAACGCGATCGGGTCCGACGGTCTCCAGCTGGACGGCGTCGTCGATGTCGGAGCCGAACAGGGTGAGGCTGGTTTCCCACGGACCCCGTGCATAGCCGAGGTCGAGAGACGCCGTCGTCGCGGTCTCCACCTCCAGGCCGGAGAGCGGCTCGAGCCGTGACAGGCCGGCGGCCTCGGTCTCCTCCACGAACGGGGTGGGGGCGTAGAAGCCCCGCCCCCATGAACCGCGAACCGTCCACGGCCCTGGCCGGTAAAGGACCGACACGCGCGGGCTGAACTGCCCGCCATAGCGGCTGTGGTCGTCATAGCGGGCGCTGGCGGCGACGGTCAGCGCCTCCGTCCAGTCGCGCTCCACCTGGGCGAAGACCGCGGGGGTCTCGTCGCTGTAGTCGAAGCTGGGAAATGCCGCGTTGGCGTAGTCGTCGGACTGCCAAGCGAGGCCGCCCAGCCAGTCGGCGCCCCAGGCCTCGGCCGCGACCGACGTCTCCAGCAGCACGGTCTGGTGCCCGTCCGTCTCCAGCAGCTCGCCGAAGCGGTGGTCGTGCGACTGGTCGACGCCGGAGGCGCGCGCCTGCAGCCAGGCCGAGGCGCCCAGCGGCCGGTCATAGACCAGGCCGGCGTCGATGCGCTCGCTGTCCTGGTCCTGGCGGAAGGGCAGGCCGTCGGGAGCGGTCGCGCCGTCCAGCGTGCCGCCGCGCCGCGTCTCCGTCATCGCCCCGACCGTCATGTAGAGACTGGAGCCGTCGGCGCCGTCCCAGAACAGCCTCGGCCGGGCGGACCAGCGATTGTACCCCGCCATGTCGATCCAGCCGTCGTCGTCCAGGTCCTGAACCGCCTGATGGTTGTAGGTGGCCAGAAGAGAGCCGCTCCAGCCGTTCCCGAGGGGCGAGGCGCCGTAGGCCGAGACGTCCTGGCCGTCGCGGGTGGTGGCGTTGAGGATCAGTTCGCCCTCGGGCGCCTCGCCTGGACGCTTGGAGATGAGATTGATGATCCCTCCGAGGGCCTGGCCGCCGTAGAGGGCGGAGGCGGCGCCCTTGATGACCTCGACCTGGCCAAGGTCGCTGGGCGGGATCTGCAGCAGGCCCAGCGACGAAGCCTGGCCGCCGTAGAGGGGCAGACCGTCGGCCAGCAGCTGGGTGTAGCGGCCGCGCATGCCCTGGACGCGGACATTGGCGGCGCCCAGGCCGGGGGATGTCACCTGCACGCGCACGCCGCCGGTCTCGGCCAGGATCATGGAGATGTTGCCGGGCCGCATGAGCAGCTTCTCCTCGATCTCCTCCTGGCCGAGGACCTCGACGCGAACCGGCTCGTCCTGGACGCGGCGGCGGGAGCGGGTGGAGAGAACGATGACCTCCTCCACCTCCTGGGCTTCGGAGCCGGCGGGCGGGGGCGGGGCCTCCTGGGCGGCGACGGAGGCGGGCGCCAGGAGGGCGAGAGCGACGCCGGTGATGAGGCGGTCGGGGGTGGCTTTCATGATCGATCCTCGGCCGGCGCGGGGCCGGCTCAACAGCAGGGCGCGCGGCAGGGGCCGCGCATTCGGCGGAAGGCCGGGCGCCCGCCCGGCGAGGATCAGGCGCGAGGCGGGCGGCGGGGCCCGGACGCTTCGGCCAGAGGCGGCGCGATGGAGTCGCTCCAGGCCGGCGTGGAAGCGTAGGCCGGCATGTCCGGAACCCTCTGAAGATCCAGCGGGGTCGCCACGTGCGGCGCATGACAGCAGCCGTTGGCGCAGGCGGGACCGCAGTCGGCGCAAGGCCGTTCGCCGTCGTCGGCCGCTTCGAAGACGAGGGCGGCCGGCGCGCAGTCGGCGTCGACGCAGGCGTGCGCCTCCAGGGCCGGCGCCAGGGCTGCGAGCGTGAGCAGCACCAGACAGGCCAGCCTGAGACGACGGAGGTTGGCGACGGCCCAATGCAGCATCGTCGCCCGCCTACCACAGCCGCGATCGGCTTGCATCCGCGCGCGGCGTCGCAGGCGCGTGTCCAGCGCGCTAGCATGGCGCATGAGTCGCGTTCGCCGCCTTCCGCTCGAATCCTGGGGCCGTCGCCTTCTCACGGGCGCCCAGGCCTGGGCCGACACGTCCCGCCTGCGCGGCTACGCCTTCGAATTTCTCTGGTTCGGACTGAAGCAGGGGTGGGCCTGCCTGTTCGGGGGGCTGATGCTGGCGATGATCGTCGGCACCTTCCTGTGGTGGCCTGAGACGGCGCCGGTCTCGCGCTACGACTTCCTGGTCGTCGGGGCCGTGCTGATCCAGGCGGCGATGCTGGCGTTCCGGCTGGAGAGCTGGGAGGAGGCGCGGGTCATCTTCCTGTTCCATGTCGCGGGCACGATCATGGAGCTGTTCAAGACGGCGCACGGGTCGTGGGTCTATCCCGAGGATTCGCTGCTGCGCATCGGCGCCGTGCCGCTGTTCTCGGGTTTCATGTATGCGGCGGTGGGCAGCTACATCGCGCGGGTTCAGCGCATCTTCCACATCAAGGTGCGGCGATATCCGCCGCTGTGGACGACCTGGCTGCTGGCGGCGGCGATCTACGTCAACTTCTTCGCCCACCACTGGCTGCCGGACGTGCGGATCGTGCTGTTCGTCGCGACGGCGGTGCTGTTCGGGCCGGGGTGGTTCTATTTCACAGCGGATCGGCGACGTCGGGGGATGCCGCTGCTGCTGGGCTATTTCCTGGTGGCGCTGTTCATCTGGTTCGCCGAGAATCTGGGCACCTTCGCGCGGGCCTGGACCTATCCGGGGCAGGAGATCGGGTGGGAGATGGTGTCGCTGGGCAAGCTGGGCAGCTGGTTCCTGCTGATGATCATCTCGGTGGTGCTGGTCTCGATCGTGCACCGGCCGGAGGCGGAGCCTAGGGCAGGCGCGTGACCTTGGCCGACATGTCGGGGCGGGGACGTTCCAGAGCGGGCTCGGGCAGGGTTCCGATGTGGATGAACCCGGCGACGCTCTCGCCGGCCTGGACGCCGAACAGCCGTATGGCCTGCACATCGTAGCTGTACCAGTCGGTGATCCAACTGGCGGAATAGCCGAAGCTCCCGGCCGCATGCTCCAGGTTCATGCAGACGGCGCCGGCGGACAGCTGCTGCTCCCACACCGGCTTGGCATGGGGGACGGGGGCGGAGATGACCAGGATGGTGACGGGCGCGGCGGTCAGCTTGGCCAGCACCGCCTGATCCTTGACGGGCTTGTCGCGCAGCTCGGCCAGGACGGCCAGCTTCTCGGCGATCTCGGCGCGGGTGCGGGGACCCAGAACGACGAAGCGCCAGGGAAAGAGCTTGCCGTGATCGGGAGTGCGGGCGCCCAGGGTCAGGATCTCCTCGAGCTCGGCGTCCGAAGGCCCAGGGGCGGCCAGCGCCTGAGCCGGAGCGGAGCGGCGCTGGGCCAGACGGCGGCGAAAGTCGGCCGAGGGCGTGGGCGGGGGCAGGGGTTCGTTCAGTTCGGCCATGCCGCCTAGCTAGGCTTTCGGCCCGCGGTCCGCCATACCCCGAGCATGAGCGACGCGAACGAACCGAATTGGGCCGCCGGCCTGACGAAGCCTCCCGCCTGGCGCAGCGCCGGCGAGACCACGGTGTTCGAAAGCCCGTGGCTGCGGCTGACACGGCATGCGGCGACGGCCCCCACCGGGGCGGCGGCGGACTATGTGGTGATGCGGCCCAAGAACGTGGCCACCGGCGTCCTGCCGATCCATGACGACGGAACGGTGACCCTGGTGGGGCAGCAGCGCTTCGCCCTGGCCAACTATTCGTGGGAGATGCCGGAGGGCGGGGCGCCGAAGGGCGAGGACCCGTTCGACGGCGTGCGGCGCGAACTGGCCGAGGAGGCGGGGCTGGAGGCCGCGCATTGGCGGCCGGCGCTGACGATGGAGCTGTCGAACTCGATCACCGACGAGGTCGCCCTGACCTGGTTGGCCTGGGAGCTGAGCCCGGTCCCGACCGCGCCGGACCCGACCGAGGTGATCGCCGTCGTTCGCGTGCCTTTCCTGGACCTGCTGGAGGAGATCGGGCGCGGGACGGTGCGGGACGCCATGACGGTGGCGACGGCCTACAAGGCGCACCACATGGCCGTGACCGGCGAACTGCCCGAGGCGCTGGCGCGCGCCGTGCTGGGGCGGTTATGATGGGTCCGAAGGAGCCGGGCATGGCCAAGCTTGAAGTCGTCGCGGAAATGGACAGCGTGTGGCGCCAGCTGCGCGCCTCGGCCGAGGCCGCGTCGCGCGAGGAGCCGCAACTGGGCTCGCAGATGAACGCCGTGATCCTGTCGCACGACGACCTGGCCGGCGCCCTCAGCTTCCAGATCGCGCGCAAGCTGGCGGACGGCGAGATGAGCGCCATGTCCGTGCGCGAGGTGTGCTTGTCGGCCTTCATGGCCGATCCGGCGATCGTCGAGGCGGCAGAGGCGGACCTGCAGGCGGTGGCCGAGCGCGATCCGGCGATCCGGAACCTGCTGCAGCCGTTCCTGTACTTCAAGGGTTTCCAGGCGCTTCAGGGCTGGCGCGTGGCGCACTGGCTGTGGGGGCAGGGCCGGGAAACGCTGGCCTTCCACTTCCAGAGCCGGATTTCCGAGCTGTTCCAGCTGGACATCCATCCGGCGGCCCGGCTGGGCAAGGGGCTGTTCCTGGACCATGGCACGGGCATCGTCATCGGCGAGACGGCGGTGGTGGGCGACGACGTGTCGATGTTGCACGGGGTGACGCTGGGCGGCACCGGGGCCGAGCGCGGCGACCGCCATCCGAAGATCGGCAAGGGCGTGCTGCTGGGCGCGGGCGCCAAGGTGCTGGGCAACATCGCCGTGGGCGACTACGCCAAGGTGGCCTCGGGTTCGGTGGTGCTGAAGGACGTTCCGTCGGGCTGCACCGTCGCGGGCGTGCCTGCGCGGCTGGTCAACTGCCCGACCGGCGCGGAGCCGGCGCGGACCATGGACCACACCCTGGCCGAGGTGGTGTACGACTTCGTCATCTGACGGGTTTCCCTGATCGGCCGACTTCTCTAGGGTCCGCCGTCAACTTCCAGACGACGAGGCCATCCGTGAAAGACACCGACCTGAAGCGCATCGAGGGCCACCTCAAGCGCACCTTCAACACCGGCGGCATCATCGTGAAGGCCCGTCCGAAGCAGAATGATTCCGCCGAGGTTTATGTCGGCGACGAGTTCATCGGCGTCGTCTTCGAGGATGAGGACGAGGAAGGCTCGTTCATGTTCGAGATGGCGATCCTGGCGGAAGATCTGCCGGATTGACGGACAGGGCGGCGTCGCTGACGCCGCTCCCGCCGTGTCGATCAGCCCGCGGCCTTCGAGGCCGCGGGCTTTTTCGTGGCCGCCTTCTTGGCGGCGGGCTTTTTCGCGGCCGCTTTGGGGGTCGCCTTTTGCGCGGCCGCCTTCTTGGCCGGGGCTTTTTTCTTGGGCGCGGCGCCGGCCTTGGCGGCCAGCAGCGGCAGGGCGGCTTCCAGCGTCAGCTCCTCGGGCGCCGTTCCCTTCGGCAGGGTGGCGTTGACCTTGCCGGATTTCACATAGGGACCGAAGCGGCCGGCCATGACGTGGACCGGCTCGCCCGTCTCGGGGTGGGCGCCCAGGTCCTTGAGCGGGGCCGCGGCGGCCCGCCCGGGGCGTCCCGCGCGCTTCTCGGCGAGGAGCGCCACCGCGCGATTCAGACCGATGTCGAAGACCTCGTCGATGTCCGAGACATTGGCGTAGGTTCCCGCGTGCAGGATGAAGGGACCGTAGCGGCCGAGTCCGGCGGTGATCATCTTGCCGTCCTCGGGGTGCGGCCCAACCTCGCGCGGCAGGGACAGCAGGCGCAGCGCCTGGTCCAGCGTCAGCGACGCCGGCGACCAGCCCTTGGGCAGGGACGAGCGTTTCGGCTTTTCCCCCTCGGGGGGGGTGATTTCGACATAGGGCCCGAAGCGCCCGATCTTGAGCTGGACCGGCCGGCCGGTCTCCGGGTCGATCCCCAACTCACGATCGCCGCTCTCGGCCGCGCCGTCCTCGGCGGCCGGGCTGGCGACGGGGCGGGTGTATTTGCAGTCCGGATAGCGCGAGCAGCCGATGAAGGCGCCGAAGCGGCTGGTCTTCAGGCTGAGCTGGCCCTGGCGGCACAGCGGGCATTCGCGCGGATCGGAGCCGTCGCCCTTGTCCGGGAAGATGTGCGGGCCGAGTGAATCGTTCAGGGCGTCCAGGATGGCGGTGGTGCGCAGCTCGCCTGCGGCCTGCGTGGCGGCATGGAAGTCCTGCCAGAAGTTGCGCAGCAGCACCTTCCAGTTCAGTTCCCCGGCCGAAACCTCGTCCAGCTGGGTCTCCAAGGCGGCGGTGAAATCGTATTCGACCCACTTCCTGAAGAACTGCTCCAGGAAGGCGGTGACCAGACGGCCCTTGTCTTCGGGATAGAAGCGGCCCTTGTCGACACGGACATATTCCCGGTCGCGCAGGGTCGACAAGGTCGAAGCGTAGGTCGAGGGCCGGCCGATGCCGAGCTCCTCCAGCTTCTTGACCAGGGTGGCTTCCGAATAGCGCGGGGGCGGTTCGGTGAAATGCTGATCGGTGCGGATGGCGTCGACCTTGGCCTTGGCGCCTTCCTTCAGCGCGGGCAACCGGCTGGTGTCGTCCTCGTCCTCCTCCGAGCCCTTCTGCTTCTCGTCGCGGCCTTCCTCGTAGACCGCCAGGAAGCCGTCGAAGGTCACGACCTGGCCGGTGGCGCGAAGGCCGGTCAGGCCGTCTGAGGTCTCGATATCGACCGTGGTCCGGTCCAGCCGCGCGGCCTCCATCTGCGAGGCGACCATCCGCTTCCAGATCAGTTCGTAGAGCCGCTGGAGATCGCTCTCCAGGCGCAGGCTATCAGGATGACGGGCGATATTGGTCGGCCGGATCGCTTCGTGCGCTTCCTGAGCGTTCTTGGCCTTCGTCTTGTAATAGCGAGGCTCTTGCGGAACGAAGGCGGGGCCGAACTGCTGTTCGATGACGCTGCGCGCCTGGGCGATGCCCTCGGGCGTGGTCTGCACGCCGTCGGTCCGCATATAGGTGATCAGGCCGCCGGTCTCGTCGACGCCCTCATACAGTTTCTGCGCCGCCTGCATGGTGCGCTGGGCGCTGAAGCCGAGCTTGCGCGCCGCTTCCTGCTGCAGGGTCGAAGTGGTGAAGGGCGGGGCCGGGTTGCGCCGGATCGGCTTCTTCTCGACCGAGGTGACGGTGAAGTCGCCGACCTGGATGGCCGCGCGGGCCGCGCCGGCGGTCGCCTCGTCCTTGATGTCCAGGCGCTGGACCCGCTTGCCGGCGTGCTTGACCAGGCGGGCGGTGAAGGGCGGGCTGTCGGCGTTGAGGTCGGCCTCTACGGACCAGTATTCCTGCGGTCTGAACTTCTCGATCTCCATCTCGCGATCGACGACGATCCGCAGGGCGACCGATTGGACGCGGCCGGCCGAACGGGCGCCCGGCAGCTTGCGCCACAGCACCGGCGAGAGCGTGAAGCCGACCAGGTAGTCCAGCGCGCGGCGGGCCAGATAGGCCTCGACCAGCTCCATGTCGAGCTGTCGCGGATTGGCCATGGCTTCCAGCACGGCGGACTTGGTGATGGCGTTGAAGGTGACGCGTTCGACCGGGGTGTCCTTCAGCGCCTTCTTCTTGTTCAGCACCTCCAGCACGTGCCAGCTGATGGCCTCGCCTTCGCGGTCGGGGTCGGTCGCCAGGATGACGCGGTCGGCGCGTTTGGCGGCCTCGGCGATCTCCGAAAGACGTTTGGCGCCCTTGGCGTCGGCCTCCCAGTGCATGGAAAAATCGTCGTCGGGCAGGACCGAACCGTCCTTCGACGGCAGGTCGCGGACGTGGCCGTAGGACGCCAGCACCTCGTAATCGGAGCCGAGGTATTTATTGATGGTCTTCGCCTTGGCGGGGCTCTCGACGATGACGAGGTTCATGATTTGGTCTGTCTTGGAAAGGGGCGCGAACGTGGTTGGCGCGAGCGCTGCTGTCAATCGCCCCTGACCGGTTACATCCTAAAGTAGTTGATTATTAGATAGACACCTCTAGATTGCTGTCTCGGCAACGGAGGCGGTCGTGAGCACCACAGGGCGCAAATCGAAATCGGCGACAGGGGCCCGCTCCGACATCGAGGCGGCGGCCTTTCCCATGCGTGAGTACATCGGGGCCATGGCGCTGGAAATGGCGCGGATGGCTCGCGACGAGGGCGACGCCCGCCTGGCGGAATTGCTGGAGCAGGTGGCCCAGGCGGCCGGCCGACCGCCCGCCTAGACCGAGACCAAACCGCCCGGCAGCAGTTCGGCGCGGCCCGCGAGGCTGAGTTCCAGCAAGGCGGCGGCGACCTGCGCCATGGGTGCGTTCAGGGCGCGGGCGATCTCATCGCGGGGCGCGGGCGTCGGGGACAGCAGGGCGGCGACGCGCTCCAGAAAGACGTCATCGAGGTCGCCGTCGTACGCCAGCGGATCGGACGGCGGCTCGCGTAGGGTGCGCAGGCTGGCGAAGGCGCGCTCGATGTCCTCGATCCCCTCGCACAGGACAGCGCCCTGGCGCAGCAGTTCGTTAGGCCCCCTCGCGCGCGGATCCAGCGGCGAGCCGGGCACCGCGAAGACATCGCGGCCCTGCTCGGCCGCCAGCCGGGCGGTGATCAGCGAGCCGGAGCGGACCTCGGCCTCGACCACCACCACGCCACGCGAAAGGCCGGAGATGACGCGGTTGCGGCGGGGAAAATCTCGGGCCTGGGCGCGGGCGCCGACGGGGCTTTCGGAAACGACGCAACCCTGGTCGACCAGACGGGCGTAGAGATCGGCGTGTTCCGGCGGATAGACGTCGTCGATCCCGCCGCCCAGGACCGCGACGGTCCCGGTCGGCAGGGCGCCCTCATGGGCCGCGCCGTCGATCCCGCGCGCCATGCCCGAGACGACGACATGTCCGGCTTGACCCAGCTGCTGCGCCAGTCCCCGCGCGATCCGCTGGCCTCCGGCCGAGGCGATGCGGGCGCCGACAATGGCGACGGCGGGTTGGTTCAGCAGATCGATCCGCCCCCGGACCCACAGGACGGGCGGCGGCGGGTCAAGCGCGGCCACCATCTCGGGATAGTCGGGATCGCCTAGGGTCAGGAGACGAGCGCCGATCTGCTCTGCGGCCGCCAGTTCGCGCTCGACGGCCTCGCGCGGCGGAGGAAGGGCGGCGCCGGACTTGCGTAGCAGGCCGGGCAGGGCGTCCAGGGCGCGGACGGCGGAACCGTAGCGGCCGAGAAGCTGGGAGAAGGCGACGGGGCCGATGCGGCTGGTGCGGGCCAGCCGCAGCCGGGCGAATCGTTCGGCCTCCGGCAGGCTCACGCCTTCCCGGCTCCGATGCGCGGCTCCTGGCCCTTGAGCAGCCGGGCGATGTTCTCGTGGTGCCGGATCCAGATCAGCACGGCGGCGAAGACGGTCAGCGCCAGGATGGGCGTGGAGACCGGAAGACCGACCGCCATCAGCGGCAGAAGCGCGAGGAAAGGCGCGCTCGCCGAGGAGATAAGGGCCGCCAGCGAGGAGTAGCGGAACAGGAAGGCGCAGATCAGCCAGACGGCTCCCGCCATCAGGCCCAGCGGCCAGGCCGCCGCCAGCAGCAGGCCGTAGAAGGTGGCCACCCCCTTGCCGCCCTTGAACTTCAGCCAGATCGGGAACAGGTGGCCCAGGAAGGCCGCGCCGCCGGCGAGGGCGCCCGCGACGTCGCTGTTGAACAAGTGGCGCGCGATCAGCAGCGCGGCCGCGCCCTTGCCCGCGTCCAGCAGCAGGGTGGCCAGGGCCAGGTCCTTGCGGCCGGTCCGCAGCACGTTCGTCGCGCCGATGTTGCCCGAACCGATGTTGCGCACGTCGCCGGCGCCGGCGGCGCGGGTGATCACCACGCCGAACGGAACGGAACCCAGCAGGTAGCCGCCCAGCGCGACGAGCGCGAGGGTCCCCAGGGCGGGCCCGACCAGATCCTGCACGTTGATTCGCTCCCCGCTCGTTGCCGCGGCAAAATGCGTCGGCCGGCGACGCGGAGCAAGGGCGATCCGACCTCTTGACCCGCGCGGCGCGGCGCCATCTGGTCCCCCGCGCCTGCCGGAGACCCGCCATGAACAGAATTTCGATGTCCGCCGCCCTGGCGATCCTGGCGACAACGGTCGGTTGCGCGGGCGGCGCCCCTTCGATGCGCGCATCCGAGCCGGCGTTGGCGGCGTACTTCGACTGCGTGGGGGACGGCGGCGTCGCCATCTCGGCCCATCGTGCGGTGTCTGCCCCGGACCAGCCGGAGAATTCCGTCGCGGCGATCGAGGCGACCGGGCGGGCGATCCCCAACGCGATCGTGGAGATCGACGCCGTGCTGACCAGGGACGGCCATCTGGTGCTGATGCACGACGAGACGATGGAGCGGACGACGACCGGCCGAGGCCGTGTGGCGGACCTGACGCTGGCGCAGGTGAAGGCCGCGCGCCTACGGGCGTCGAACGGCGCGCTGACCGACGCGGCGCCGCCGACGCTGGGCGAGGCGCTGGACGCCGCCGGGCGCGTCGGAGCCATCGCCAGCATCGACCTGAAGCCGGCCGAAGGCGCCCGCACGGTCGACCTGGCGCGGGCGGTGATCGATCAGGTGCGGCGGTCGGGGGCGGGGGATCGCGTGATCCTGATCACCTACAACGACGCGGACGCCCGCGCGGTGGCGGCGATGGCGCCGGAGATGATGATCTCCGCCGGCCTGGGCGGGACGGAGGACCTGGCGGGCCTGAACCCGACGCAGATCCTGGCCTGGACCGGGACGCGCGAGGAGCGGCCGGCGCTCTGGCGGTCGCTGCGGGATGCAGGGGTGGAGGTGCAGTTCGGGACCCTGGGCGCGGAAGGCGTGCGCCGCGACGACCGCTACGCGGCGGATGGAGACGTGTCGGAGTACCGCGACCTGTTCCGCCAGGGCGTGACGGTGATCGCCACCGATACCCCGCTGGCGGTGAAGAGCGTGCTGGGCGCCGAGGTGGCGAAGGCGGCGACCTGTGAGCGAGGCGGATGATCTAATTTCGTCACCCTCGGGCTTGTCCCGAGGGCGACCGGTTCATTGTTGGTCAGTGAACCTTCCGCCCGCTGACCCACGTCCCTGCCACCTTGCCCTGCAACCGGCGTCCATCGAAGGGCGAGTTCTTCGACTTGGAGCGCAGCGTGTCCGCATCCACGATGATCGGGGCGCCGGGATCGAACAGGACCAGATCGGCGGGCGCGCCGGCGGTCAGAGCGCCGGCGTCGAGGCCCAGCAGGGCGGCCGGGCCCTGGGTCAGGGGACGCAGCACGTCGAGCAGATCCAGCCCGTCCTCGTGATGCAGGGTCAGGGCGGCGGGCAGCAGGGTTTCCAGGCCGATCGCGCCGGGCGCCGCCTCGGCGAAGGGCCGGCGCTTGTCCTCGGCGGGGGCGGGGGCGTGGGCGCTGGTGATGACGTCGATCAGGCCCTCCCGCACGGCCTCGATCAGGGCCTGGCGGTCGGCTTCCGAGCGCAGCGGCGGGTCCAGGCGGTAGAAGGTGCGATAATCGCCGATGTCCACCTCGTTGAAGCATAGGTGGTTGATCGAGACGGAGGCGGCCACCTCCAGGCCCCGGGAGCGGGCGCGCGCCAGGGTCTCCAGCGCGCCCTCGGTCGAGATCTGGTCGACCAGGAAGCGAGCGCCGGTCTGCTCCACCAGGGCCAGGTCGCGCTCCAGGCCGATGCGTTCGGCGATGGCCGGGCTGCCGGACAGGCCCAGGCGCGTGGCCAGTTCGCCCGAGGCGGCGACCGTCCCTTCGGTCAGCCAGGGATCGACCGGACGGCAGGCGATCAGGGCGTTGAAGGCGGCCGCATAGCTCATCACCCGCTGCAGGGTGCGGCTGTTGACGATGACCTTGTCGCCGTCGGTGAAATAAAGCGCGCCCGCCTCGTCCATCAGGCCGATCTCGGCCATGCGCTGCCCGTCCAGGGCCTTTGTGGCGGCGCCGGCGGCGCGGACGTTGACGAGGTTCAGGGCCGCGCCGCGCCGCTGGATGAAGTCGATCATCGCCGGATCGTCGACGGCGGGGTCGGTGTCGGGCTGGACCACGATGGTGGTCACGCCTCCGGCCGCGGCGGCCAGGCTGGCGGACTTCAGCGTCTCCTTGGGCTCGGCGCCCGGTTCGCCAGTCTTGACGCGAATGTCGATCAGGCCGGGCGCGAGGCACAGGCCGTCGGCGTCGACGATCCGATCGGCGGCGATATCGGGCGCCGCGCCGTGGATGATGCGGGCGATGCGGCCGTCCTCGACCAGAACGGCGCCGGGGCCGTCATGGTCGCTCGCCGGGTCCAGCAGGCGGGCGTTCACGATGGCGAGACTGGTCATCGGAATTCTCCACCGTGAAGCGAAGCGGACCGGGGGAGGGAGAGGGTCTGACGGGCGGTCATGCCTTGTCTCCCCAACGGGCGGAGAGGGAGGCCAGCACGGCCATGCGAGCGGCGACGCCCATCTCGACCTGATCCTGGATCAGGGAGACGTCCAGGTCGTCGGCCACGTCGGAATCGATCTCGACGCCCCGGTTCATCGGGCCCGGGTGCATGACCTTGGCGCCCGGCTTGGCCCACGCCAGCTTTTCGCGATCCAGGCCCCAGAAGCGGAAGTATTCGCGGGTCGAGGGCACCAGGGCGCCGGCCATCCGCTCCAGCTGGAGGCGCAGCATCATCACCACGTCGCAGCCTTGCAGGCCCTCGCGCATGTCGTGGAAGACCTCGCAGCCCCAGCGATCCGCGTCGCCGGGCACCAGGGTCGGCGGGCCGATCAGGCGCACCCGCGCGCCCATCATCTGCAGCAGGGCGACGTTCGAACGCGCCACCCGGCTGTGACTGATATCGCCGCAGATCGCGACGGTCAGGCTGGTCACGTCGCCGAAGGCCCGGCGCATCGACAGCAGGTCCAGCAGGGCCTGGGTCGGGTGCTCGTGCCGACCGTCGCCTGCGTTGACGACGGCGCAGCCGACCTTCTGGCTGAGCAGTTCCGCCGCTCCAGAGGCCGAGTGGCGAATCACCAGGATGTCCGGTTTCATGGCGTTCAGGGTGACCGCCGTGTCGATCAGGGTTTCGCCCTTCTTCACCGAGGACGAGGCGACCGGCATGGTCACCACGTCGGCACCCAGCCGCTTGGCCGCGATCTCGAACGACGAACTGGTGCGGGTCGAGTTCTCGAAGAACAGGTTCACGACCGTGCGGCCGCGCAGCAGGTCCAACGCCTTGGCGGACTGGCGGTTGAAGTCGACGAAGGCGTCGCCGAGGTCCAGCAGATGAGGAGCGACGTAGGGGTTCAGGTCCGAGGCGGCCAGGAAATGCGCCTTGGGGAACGGGATCAGCCGCTCCTGAATGGTGTGTTCGGTGACGTGGGGCGGCTGGGTCATCGAGACGCGGCTATAGGCGGGACTCAGGCGAAATGAAACAGCGACGCCGGGGCGCGCGCTAAATCCACGTCGCCTGATCGCGCACCCGGTCCAGGGCCCCTTGCAGAATCCAGGCGGCGGCGGTGCGATCGATCACGCCGGCGCGACGCTTGCGGTTCAGGTCCAGGTCCTCGATCAGGAAGCGCTCGACGGCGCTGGTCGACAATCGCTCGTCCCAGAAGGCGATGTTGACGGGGCGCAGCCGCTCCAGATTGCGGGCGAAGGCGCGGCACGACTGGGCGCGCGGTCCTTCGGTCCCGTCCATGTTGACCGGCAGACCGATGACCAGGGCCGAAACCTTGCGGTGATCCATCAGCTTGAAGAGGTGTTCGGCTTCATGCGTGAACTTGGACTTGCGGATCAGCTCCAGCGGCGAGGCGATCATGCGCGTGGCGTCCGAGACAGCCACGCCGATGGTCTTCTCGCCCAGGTCCAGCCCCATCCAAGGCGTGCTGGGCGGGCAGGCGGCGGTCAGATCGAGAAGGTCGAGGACAGGCACGACCTGCGGTTAGGGCTGGCGCGCGGCGAAGTCAAAGGCGATGGTGAGCCATGACGCGCGTGATCCTGATCCTGACGGTCATGCTGGGCCTGGCGGCGTGCGGCGACGCCGAGGCGCCGATCCGGCCCAAGACCGCGCCGCCGCCCACCCCGATGTCGGTGGCCAAGGCGCCCGCTCGGCCCAGCGGACCCGGCGCCGCCACGCCGGCCGTGCCTTCGGGGGAGTTGCAGGAGGCCGCCAGCGTCTCCCAACTCCACGCCCTGTCGAGCCTGAACGCCAAGATCTACAGCCTGTCGGGCGGCGATCCGGCGGTGAACGGCCTGGCGACCTATCTGGCGCTGTTCGCCGGACCAGCGGAAGGCTGGCGCAGCTATCCGCTGGGAGACTACGCCGAATGGCGCGTGGCCGAGGCGAAGCCCGGCCGGATCGTGCTTGCGGTGCGTCAGGACACGACGAACCCGGAGGGGGACATCGTTAAGCGGTCGCGGCACGTGCATGTCGCCTTCAACTGGAACGGCGGCGCGCCGCCGGACGCGGTGACGGTGAACACCACGCCCTGACCTGCCGCCGATCCTTGTGAATCCGGCGCGGCGCCGCTAATCCGGCCGTTCGACTTTCACGCTCGCCGTGAGTTTCAACTTCATCGTTTGGAGGGCCGCATGGCCATCGACGCCGCGACGGTGCGCAAGGTGGCGCATCTCGCCCGCATCAAGACCCCCGAGGACCGGCTGGAACCGCTGGCGCAGGAGCTGAACGGCATCCTGCAGTGGATCGAGCAGCTGAACGAGGTCGATGTCGACGGCGTCGAGCCCATGACCTCGAACGTCGCCCAGCCGCTGCGCCTGCGTGACGACGTGGTGACCGACGGCGGCAAGATCGCCGACGTCCTGTCCAACGCGCCGAAATCCGCGGACGGCTTCTTCGTCGTGCCCAAGGTGGTCGAATAGTCATGAGCGATCTGACAAAGCTGACCCTGAAGGGCGCCGTCGACGGGCTGAAGGCCAAGGAATTCACCTCGACCGAGATCACCCAGGCCTTCCTGAACAACATCGAGGCGTCGAACCCGACGCTGAACGCCTATGTCGCGGTTACGGCGGACAAGGCGCTGGAGATGGCGCGCGCGTCCGATGCGCGACTGGCGGCGGGGCAGGGCGGAGCGCTGGAAGGCGCGCCGCTGGGGATCAAGGACCTGTTCTGCACCGACGGCGTGCAGACGACGGCCGGCTCCAACATGCTGCGCGGCTTCGTTCCGCCGTATGAATCGACCGTCACCGCCAATCTGTGGCGCCACGGCGCGGTCATGCTGGGCAAGCTGAACATGGACGAGTTCGCCATGGGCTCGTCCAACGAGACCAGCGCATTCGGGCCGGTGAAGAATCCGTGGAAATCCAAGGCGTCCAACGCCGACCTGACGCCAGGCGGTTCATCGGGCGGTTCGGCCAGCGCCGTAGCGGCGGACCTGTGCCTGGCGGCGACGGCGTCGGACACCGGCGGCTCGATCCGCCAGCCGGCCGCCTTCACCGGCACGGTCGGGATCAAGCCGACCTACGGCCGCGCCAGCCGGTTCGGCATGGTGGCCTTCGCCAGCTCGCTGGACCAGGCCGGACCGATCACCAAGACGGTGGAGGACGCGGCGCTGCTGCTGAAGTCCATGTGCTCGTTCGACGTGAGGGATTCCACCAGCCTGGACGTGGAGACGCCCGACTGGACCGCCTCGTTGGGTCAGTCCGTGAGGGGCCTTCGCATCGGCGTGCCGCGCGAATACGTCGTGGACGGCATGCCGGCCGAAATCCAGGCGCTGTGGGACCAGGGGGTCGAATGGCTGAAGGCCGCCGGCTGCGAGATCGTCGACATCAGCCTGCCGCACACCAAGTACGCCCTGCCGACTTATTACATCGTGGCGCCGGCGGAGGCCTCGTCGAACCTGGCCCGCTACGACGGCATGCGTTTCGGCCATCGGGCGAGCGAGGCGAAGTCGCTGACGGACCTGTACGAGACCAGCCGTGCGGAGGGCTTCGGCAAGGAGGTCCAGCGCCGCCTGACCATCGGCGCCTATGTGCTGTCGGCCGGCTTCTATGACGCCTATTATGTCCGCGCCCTGAAGGTGCGCCGCCGGATCGCCGAGGACTTCGACAAGGTCTGGGGCGAGGTGGACGCCATCCTGACGCCGTCAACCCCGTCGGCCGCTTTCGCCATCGGCGACAGGCAGATCGATCCGGTGACCATGTACCTGAACGACGTCTTCACGGTGACGGCCAATCTGGCGGGCCTGCCGGGCATCTCGGTGCCGGCCGGCGTGGATTCCGGCGGCCTGCCGCTGGGCCTTCAGGTCATCGGCAAGGCGCTGGACGAGGCGACGGTGTTCCGGGTCGGGGCGGCGCTGGAACAGGCGGCGGGCTTCACGGGCAAGCCGGAGAAGTGGTGGTGAGCATGTCCGAGAACTCGAAACTGATCCAGGGGCGGACCGGCCCGTGGGAAATCGTCATGGGGCTGGAGATCCACGCCCAGGTGGCGTCGAAGGCCAAGCTGTTCTCCGGGGCCGCCGTCGGCTTCGGCGCGGGGCCGAACGAGCAGGTGTCGCTGGTGGACGCCGGCTTTCCGGGGATGCTGCCGACGCTGAACCGGTTCTGTGTCGAACAGGCGGTGAAGACCGGCCTGGGCCTGCGCGCGCAGATCAACAGGCGCAGCCAGTTCGACCGCAAGAACTACTTCTATCCCGACCTGCCCACCGGCTATCAGATCAGCCAGCTCTACTATCCGATCGTCGGCGAGGGCGTCGTGGAGGTGGAGGCCGAGGACGGCAGCTTCTTCAACGTCGGCATCGAGCGGCTGCACCTGGAGCAGGACGCGGGCAAGCTGATCCACGACCTGTCGCCGACCGAGAGCTATGTCGACCTGAACCGGGCGGGCACGGCGCTGATGGAGATCGTCTCCAAGCCCGACCTCCGCGCCCCGGAGGAGGCGGTCGCCTACGTCAAGAAGATCCGCACCATCCTGATGTACCTGGGCACCTGCGACGGGGACATGGATAAGGGCAATCTGCGCGCCGACGTGAACGTGTCGGTGCGTCGTCCCGGCGAGCCGTTCGGCACGCGCTGCGAGATCAAGAACGTCAACAGCTTCCGCTTCATTTCTCAGGCGATCCAATATGAGGCGCGCCGCCAGATCGAAATCCTGGAGGACGGCGGCTCGATCGTGCAGGAGACGCGGCTGTTCGACCCCGTGAAGGGCGAGACGCGTTCGATGCGCTCGAAGGAGGAGGCGCACGACTATCGCTACTTCCCCGATCCGGATCTGCTGCCGCTGGAGCTGGAAGAGGCATGGATCGCCGACATCAAGGCCACGCTTCCCGAACTGCCGGACGACAAGCGCAAGCGGTTGATGAGCGAGTACGGCCTGTCGCAGTATGACGCGGTGGTGCTGATCTCGGAGCAGGCCAAGGCCGACTACTTCGAGGCGGCGGCGAAGGGGCGCGACGCCAAGCTGGTCTCCAACTGGGTGACGAACGAGGTGTCCGCGCGCCTCGCGGCGGAGGGCAAGGACTTCAGCGAGAACCCGCTGCCGGCAGCGCATGTCGCCGAACTGGTGGAGCTGATCGAGAACGGTACCATTTCCTCCAAGATCGCCAAGGAGGTGTTCGACCACGTCTGGAACGGCGAAGGCGCTCCGTCCGAAGTGGTCGAGAAGCACGGCCTGAAGCAGGTCACCGACACCGGCGCCATCGAGAAGGCGGTGGACGAGATCATCGCCGCCAACCCGGACAAGGCGGCCGCGGTGGCCGATAAGCCGCAGGCCATCGGCTGGTTCGTCGGCCAGGTCATGAAGGCCACCGGCGGCAAGGCCAATCCGGCGGCGGTCAACGACATCCTGAAGGCCAAGCTGGGGCTCTGAGGCGCCGGCCCGAACAAAGAAGGGCCCGGAGATTGCTCTCCGGGCCCGTTGCTTTGTGCGGCTACCAGTTCCAGGCGTCGCGGATGACCTCGATGATGTAGCCGTCGCGCTCGTCGATCAGGTAGATGGTGTTGTCCACCAGCACCCAGCGCGTGCCCGCCGGCGGATAGCCCAGGCCGTAGGTCCGCCAGTCGTTCAGCCGGTAGCGCCAGAAGGTGTCGGGCAGGTATTGCCCCTCGGACCAGACGCGACCCCAGTAGGAGCGCGGCACGCTGTAGTAGCCCCAGCCCGGCGCGAAGTAGAAGCCGATCCGGACGCCGCTGTAGTCGCGGAAGCGCCGGTCGTGCCGCCACCAGTCGGGACGATGGTTGCGATGGAATTCGCGCCGCCAGTGATCGCGGTCGAAGCGACGACGGAACTCCCAATGATCGCGATCACGATCGGGCCGGTTCCAGCTTGGGCGATCCGGACGATCGGGGCGATCGGGCCTGTCCGGCCGGTCGGGGCGATCCGGGCGATCGGGTCTGTCCGGCCGGTTAGGGCGATCCGGGCGATCAGGTCTGTCCGGGCGATCAGGACGGTTCGGCCGATCCGGCCGGTCGGGGCGGTTCCATTCCGGACGATCCGGGCGATCGGGTCTATCAGGGCGATCGGGCCTATCCGGACGATCGGGTCTGTCGGGCCGATCCGGCCTATTTGGACGGTCGGGTCTATCGGGACGGTCGGGTCTGTCCGGACGATCGGGCCGGTCAGGGCGGTTGGGGCGATCCGGTCGCGCGGGCTGATCCGGCCTGTTGGGGCGGTCCGGTCTATCGAGCCGTGCGGCGCCGTCGGGACGATCCGGTCGGGCGGGTCTGTCCGGCCTGTCCGGCCGGTCCGCGGGCCTCGACGGCCGGGCTTCTCCGGACGGGCGTTGCGGGCGCTGGCCGCGCTGTGGGGGCTGGAGCGCGCGCGCTTCGCCGTCGCCGGCCTGCCGGGCCGGTCGTTCGCGCGAGCGTTCCTGCGCCAAGGCCTCGATCGGCGCCGCGAGCGGGCCGGCCAGGGCGGCGATGGCGGTGAAGGCCATCAGAAGGCGTTTCATTGGCTCATTCCTCGAATGCCGCTTTCGGCGGCTTGTGATCCAACTTCGACCCCTGTCCATGAACCCCGGCTGAACGTTGTTCGAGCGCCCAAACGCAAGAAGCCCCGCGACAGGGGCGGGGCTTCCGGGCGGCGAGAAAGGGGGGGCTCAATAGACGTTCGACAGGACGCTGGCGATCAGGCCGGTCGCCACGGCGACCAGCAGGATGTCGCTGCCGGCGTGGACATAGCGATAGCCGCGCGGCGCCGGACGCAGGCCGTAGAAATACGGGTCGCTGACATAGTAGCTGCGATACTGACGCGGCAGGTAGCCGCCGGTCCGCCAGCGATAGCCGTGGTAGCGTGGCTCGACGCGATAATAGCCGTGGCCGGGCGCGTACCAGTAACCGCGACGCGCGCCGTTGTAGCCGCGGAAGTCCGACCGGCCGCGCCACCAGTTCGGATTGCCGCGATCCCAGCGGTCGTTGCGCCAGTCGCGGCGGTCCTCGCGGCGTTCCTGGCGATAGTCCCGACGATCATCGCGGCGGTCCCGGCGGTATTCGCCGCGATCACGATACTCGCCCTGCCGCCAATCACGGCGATCCTCCCGGCGTTCATTGCGGAAGTCGCGGCGGTCGTCGCGCCGGTCCTGGCGATACTCGCGGCGGTCGCGGCTTTGGGCCTCCGCGAGCATGGGGGCGGCCGTGGTCGATAGCGCCAGGGCGACGACTGCGGCCTTGGTCAGGCGGTTCATCTTCGTGCTCCAGTCTTGGACCGCGACGGGCACGCCGACAGGGTCCGTTAATGATGAAACGGTGCGGCGGGGCGCATGAACTCGTCCTGAACGGGGCTGTCAGCTTTCGCGACGTTGCCTGTCGCGCCCCGGCGGCCCACAACAGGGCCTCCATGGAGGCCCGCATGCCGCGACCGATCGAACTTTGGTACTGGCCCACGCCGAACGGCTGGAAGATCACCATCGCCTTGGAGGAGATGAGCCTGCCTTACCGGGTGCGGCCGGTGAACATCGGCGCGGGTGAGCAGTTCGCGCCCGATTTCCAGGCCATCAGTCCGAACGGCCGCATGCCCGCGATCGTCGATCCTGACGGGCCGGACGGGGAGCCGATCTCCATCTTCGAGTCCGGCGCCATCCTGCAGTACCTCGGCGTGAAGTCGGGCCGCTTCTATCCCGCTGACGCGCGGGGCAAGGTCGAGGTCGACCAATGGCTGTTCTGGCAGGTCGGCGGACTGGGTCCGATGGCGGGCCAGACGCACCACTTCCGCCAGTACGCGCCGGCCATGATCCGCGACCAGCGCCAGATCGCCTATGGCGTTCGCCGCTATACGGACGAGACGCACCGGCTGTACGGCGTCATGGACCGGCGCCTGGGGGACCGCGACTACCTGGCGGGGGACTATTCGATCGCCGACATGGCGGCCTGGCCGTGGGTGCTGCCGGACCTGCAGGGACAGGATATCGACGAGTTTCCGAACCTGCGCGGCTGGATGCGGCGGGTGGGCGACCGTCCGGCGGTACGGAAGGGGAGGGCGGCGGGGGAGGACCTGCGCCGGAACCTGGCCGCCGGAGGAAAGGCGGCGGAGGACGCGCGCAAGCTCCTGTTCGGTCAGCGCGCCCGTCGTTCGTGAACGAAGGATCGTCAGGCGGCTTCGGAGATGTGATCGGCCGGACGAGTATTCATATCTGCTTTACTGAAAAGTTCGGCGATGGCCTTCGCCGTTAACTCTAACTTCAAAACGTGGGTATTTGATCGCGTATCAGAAGGCGGGCTCCAGAACGGCGCCCGACGGGAGATACGGTGATGAACGCGCAAGAAATGGCGCACGACCTGCAGGCCGAGAGCCTGCCGCTGCCGACGGCGAACATGTCAGGCGACGAACTGTTCAAGCTGGGCATGATGTATTCGGCCGGTTCGGGCGGTTGTCCGATGGACCGGGTGTCGGCCCATATGATCTTCAACCTGGCGGCGATGAAGGGCTCGGTCGAAGCGCGCGTCTACCGCCGCGAGATCGGTCAGGAGATGGAGCGCGACGAACTGGCCGAGGCCCAGCGCGCCGCCCGGCGCTATATCGACCAGGGCGTCGTCAAGCTGGTCGCCTGATCAGGACGAGGCGTAGGTGTTGCCGTTGATGGCGTAGCTGAAGCCGACCGGCAGGGCGTTGCGCACCTGGGTGAAGAAGGCGGCCAACTCGCCCAACGTCGAACGCGGCACGAAGATGATGTCGCCGCGGCGCAGGGCGACGACTTCGGCCTGACGCGGTCGCAGGTCGATGACGCGCATCATGCGGCTGCCGCCCGGTCCCCGCCGGATCAGGGCCACGCTGCGGGAGTTCGACCCTGGCATGACGCCCCCGGCCTGGATCACGGCCTGATAGGCGTCCAGATCGCCGGTCATCTCGATCACCCCGGGGGTCCGCACCTCGCCGTCCACCCAGACGCGGATCGGCCCGGCCTGGCGCAGCGTCACCTCGACGATCGGCCGCACCAGCTGCGAGGCGTAGGTCGCCGACAGCCCCTGCTGCAGCTCCGTCAGGCTGCGATCCGCCGCCATCACATTGCCTATGAGGGGCAGGGCGATGCGCCCGTCCGGCGCGACGCGCAGGGTTCGCGTCAATTCCGCCGCCGTCGGCAGGGCCACCTCGATCTCGTCGCCTGGATACAGCCGGTACTCCGGCTCGGCGTCGGTCCAGTCGGCGAAGGGGATGGCTGGGAAGTCTCCGGCCGGAGCCGCCTCGACGCGCCGCGCGCTTCCGGCGGGCAGCGGCATGCGCGAACCGCCGCCGCCTCCGCAGGCGGCAAGGGCGGTGAGGCTCGCCGAGCCGAGGGCCAGCAGGAACAGGCGGCGATCAGGCGTCATGGGAATCGGTCGATCCGACTGGAGAAGGCGTTGGCGCAGCCTGGCGGCTTATAGGTAACTGATGGTTAACGCGGGTCGGCGAAGGGTGGTCTGGAACAAGTGCTTTCAGGATTCGGCCCGCCCATGCGTTCGACGGCCCATGTCACGGCAAGACCGCGCTACGGCGTGCTGGATGTCGTGGGCCTGCTGTTCCGCGAACTGCTGCTGATGATCGGGGTCTTCCTGGTCCTCTTCGTCATCGGCGCGGCCTTGGCTCTGACCCTGAAGAAGAACTACACCGCCACCGGCGCGGTCTTCGCGGGGGTGGGCCAGGAATACGTCTACCGTCCGCGTGTCGGCGTCGAGGCGCAGACTCAGGCGCCGCAGGGCGACCAGGTCGCCAACACCGAAGCCAGCATCCTGGGCTCGAGCCAGGTGCGCCATCGCGTGGTGCAGGCGCTGGGCCCCGCCGCCATCCTGGGCGAGCAGCCGAAGGGACCGCCCGAACGCGCCGAGGCCGCGGCGCGCAAGATGCTCGGGACCAGCCTGGGGGTCGGCACCGCGCCCGGCAGCGCGGTGATCCAGCTCAGCTACGAGGCGGACGACCCGGAACGGGCCGCGCGCGTGCTGAACGCCGTCATCGACCAGTACCTGGCCTATCGGCGCGAGGTCTTTCTGGACAAGACGCCCGCCATTTCTCAGCAGCGCGTCGCCTTCGAGGACGATCTGGGCCAGGCCGACCGCGCCTATGAGCAGTTCCTGGCGTCGAACAACATCGGCGACTTCGCGGCGGCCAAGGCGACGCTGGCGGCCACCTACCAGACCACCTTCGCCGAGCGACTGTCGGTGCAGGCGCAACTGAACCAGTCCGCGCGGCGGCTGCAGACCCTGGTCGCCCTCCAGAACCAGACCCCCGCCGAGGTGGCCCTGCAGCAGGATCTCAACATCTCGGCCCAGGACCAGGTGCTGCAGCTGCGCACCGAGAGGGAACAGCTGCTGTCGCGCTATACGCCCGAGGCCCAGCCGGTGAAGGACATCGAGGCGCGCATCGCCCAGTTGCAGCAGTATGTGGCCACGGGCACGGCGGTGGGCCCCCGGGAAGTCCGCACCGGACCGAACCCGGTCTGGACCGAGCTGGAGAGCACCCGGATCAACACCCAGGCCGAGCGGGATTCGCTGGCCGCGCGTCTGGCGGTGCTGGACCGGCAGCTGGGGGACATCCGATTGCGGCAAGCGCGGCTGACGGCGCTGGAATCGGAGAACGCCACCCTGGCCAGCAATCGCGAGGTGCTGACCGCCAATATCCGCGAGTTCCAGCAGCGCGAGAGCCAGAGCCGCGCCGACAACGCCCTGGTGGCCGCCGGCGCCGACAACGTCACCGTCATCGAGCGCGCCCAGCCGCCGGCGACGGGCAAGAGCCTGAAGATTCCGGCCCTGGCCGCGGTCTTCCTGTTCGCCGGCTTCACCGCCCTGTGCGTGGGCTTGCTGCGCGTCTTCACGCGGCGGGGTTTCACCACGCCGGAATCGGTGTCGCGGACCCTGGACATGCCGGTGCTGGCGGTCGCGCCGGCCAAGGGACGCTGACGCGGGCCGCATGCTAGGTTCGCCGCGCGAGGGAGCCCGCATAGCGATTCGATGGTCGATCTGACATCCGAAATGGCCGGTCTGTGGGCGGCGCTGGGACCCGCCCCGGCGCACCGCGCCCGCGTGATCCAGTTCGCCTCGGCCGCCTCGGGGGAAGGCGTCTCGACCGTCGCCCGCGAATACGCGCGGCTGGCCGCCGTGCGCGCCCGCCGGCCGGTGTGGCTGATCGACGGCGACTTGATGCAGCAGGGACAGCTGGAGGCCGTGGCCGCCGACGCGGACCGTTTCGGCCAGCTGGGCAAGCCGGCCCAGGCCTCGCCCGACGGATCGGCCTTCTTCACCGTGACGCCGCGCGTCGTCGGGAGAGACGGCAAGCCGGTGCCGCCTTCGCGCCTGATGACCACCCGGCCGTGTCTGGGCGGGCGGCTGTGGGTCACGCGCTTCCACATGGAGGCGCTGCGGTCGGGTCACCGCGTCGAGGCCATCGGCGAGCCGCGGTACTGGGACGCCCTGCGGCCCCACGCCGACACCATCGTCATCGACGCCCCCGCGGCCGACCGCAACGACATGGCGATCATCCTGGCGCCCTTCGTCGACATGACGGTGCTGGTGGTGGCGGCCGAGAGCACGGCGGCGAACGAGCCGGTCATCCTGCGCGACGAGATCGAGGCCGTTGGCGGCCGCATCGCCGGCGTGGTGATGAACCGTTCGACCTACAAGACGCCGTCATTCCTGAAGCGGCTGGCGGGCTGAACTTCGGTGGCCGCGTGCGGCTTCAGCAGGGCTGTTCCATAGAGTTTCGGCTCGAACCCCTGCATCCAGAACACCTTCCCCAGGCCGCGCGCCAGCCGGTCGTAGGCCTGGATGCGGGACGGGCGGCGCAGGACGAACAGCACTAGCGAGACCAGGCCCCACACGCCGGCTTGCGCCGCCCCGATCAGCATCCAGCGCGCGAGGGCCGGCCGATCGCGGGCGGCGGCGGCCGTCTGGCTGGGCCCCTGCCCGTAGGCGAAGGCGCGGGTCAGGGCGTAGCGCAGGGTCGCGCGATGCGGCGGGGCGAACTCGTCCGCCCAGGCGTCGGCGGCCCAGCCGTAGCGGCCGCCACGCGCGGACAGGCCGGCGAACAGCTTGTCGTCCTCGCCCCCCGTCTGGTCGGCGGCGATGTCGAAAGGCGTCGGGCCGGGCAGGGCGGTCGCGCGCACCATCAGCGAGTTGCCGCAGCCCCAGGGCTCGTCCAGCGGCCCGGTCTCGGCAGGCCCGGCGCGGCCGAAGAAGGCTTCTAGATAGTGGGTCGTCCAGCCGGTGCCCTCGGGAACACGACCCTGGATCGGGCCGAAGACGACGTCTGCTCCGGTCTTGGCTTGGGCGTCCAGCAAGGCGGCCAGCCAGCGGGGGGAGGCGGCCTCGTCGTCGTCGAGAAAGGCGATCAGCGGCGCCTCGGTCGCCGCCAGGCCGACGTTGCGGGCGGTGGCTACGCCGGGGATGGGCGCGTGCGCGTAGGTCAGGGGAACGGGCGCTTCGGCCGACAGGCGCGCGACCAGCGCCGCGGCCGAACCGTCCGGGTCGTTGTCAGCCACCACGATCTCGGCGATGCGCTCCAGCGCCTCGGACTGGGCGAAGACCGAGCGCACGGCCCGCTCCAGGCTTTCCAGCCGGCGCAGGGTCGGGATGACGACGGCGACATCGCGCATGTCAGAGCGCGCCCGCATAGACAGCCGCGCGATACAGTCGCAGGGCGAAGGCGCGGGCTCCGACGGGCAGCGCATCCGTCCGCGCCGCACGCCGGGTCAGGCGACGCAGCAGGGGCAGGGCGGGCAGGCGCTTCAACGCCCTGGCCGCCCTGTAGCTGGGGTAGGCGGCGACGATCCGCGGATGGAGGGCGACGACGCGAGCGAAGTTGCCGGCGCCCTGATCGAACTTGCGCGCCAGGTCCTCGACGGTGTCCAGGCCCATGTGCGTGGCCGGGTTGTCGATGTGCACGACCTCGAACCGTCGCGACACGCGCATGGCCCACTCCACGTCCTCCCAGCCCCAGCCGGAGAAGCCGGGGTCGAAGGCCTCGGCGGCGAAGACATCGCGGCGGACCAGCAGGTTGGAGGTGTAGACGTACTTCTCGGGCTGCTTCGCCCGCTCGGAGGCTGGCAGGCATTCCGATGCGCCGGACAGGGCGCGGTGGACGGCGAAGCGCGGCTCGGTCGGCGCCTGGTCCAGCGAGAAGCCGCCGAAGGCGACAGCCGGGTCCCGCTCGGCCATCTGCGCGATCCAGGTCTGGAGAAAGCGCGGCGTGTCGGGCCTCATATCGCTGTCGAGAAACAGCCAGGCGCGGCCGCGAGCGGCGATCGTCAGGCGATTGCGCCCGCGCGCACGGCCTTCATTGGCCGAGAGGGTGATCAGCCGCGCGGGCAGCGCCAAGGCGTGGAGCGCCGTCTTCAGTCGCGCGGTCAGGTCGGCGTCGCCGGTTCCGTCGTCCAGCAACACGACCTCAGCCGCGCCGAACAGGGCGGGGGCTTCTTGGTCAAGGCGGGTCAGCAGGTCCGTTGGATCGTCGCGAAGGAAGGGGATCAGAACCGACAGCGTCGGCGCCGCATCCGCCCAGGCGCCGTTGTCGTGAATGTCGGCGCTCATGCCGCGACTCTCCGCCGAGCATCGATCAACCGCATCAGCACGTCGCGTACGCCCGCCGCGTTCAGGGCCAGCGCCGCCCCCGCATAGGCCAGGGCGCCGACGCCCGCGTCAAGCATCAGCTCCACCAACCCGCCCAGCGGCGGCAGCTGGACCACCACCAGGGCCATGGCGGCGGCGGCCAGACCGCAGCGGATCAGGCTTTCCCACGGAATGGGCAGGGCGATGGCGCGCCGGCTGATGATCAGGCAGGCGAGCAGGCCGATGGCAAAGCTGGCGGCGGTCGACACCGCCGCGCCGACGACGCCCAGGCGCGGGATCAGGATAAGGTTCAGCAGCACGTTCGCGGCGGCCGGGATCGCCATGGTGACCAGCAGCAGGCCGGTCTTCTTGCCCAGGGTGAAGCCGAAGCCGAAATAGTAGGCGATCATGCCCGACAGGAAGGCCGAGACGGCGATCCAGGGGGTGACCAGGGTCGCCGCCGCACGCAGGTCCTCGCCGATCATCAGCTCCGCCATCGGACGGGCGACCAGAGCCAGGCCGACGGCCGCCGGCAGGCCGATCAGGATCAGCGTCGATCCCTGCTCCAACGCGGTCTGGCGCAGGGCCTCGCGGCCGCCGCGCTCCAGCGCCATGACCATGGCCGGCGCCCCGGCCGCGCCCAGCCAGATGAACATGACGTCCAGGGTGCGGTTGGCCAGGCTGTAGCTGGCGTGGTAGGCGCCCACCGCCGCCGCGTCCATGAAGGCCGCCAGCAGGAAGCGGTCGGTCGAGGCCAGCACCACCGCCAGGGTCAGGGACGCCGCGATCGGATAGCCGTAGGCGGCGTAGGCCTTCAGCCGTTTTCGATCGACCGCGCCGCCCCTCGACTGGCGCAACTCGCCGGGCAGGATGAAGGGCAGGGCGAACAACGGCGCGACGGCCAGCCCGACCAGCGGCGAAGCGGCCCCCGCGCCGGCCAGGGCGAAACCGGCGCCGACCAGGAAGCCCAGGATCGCCACGCCCATGTCGACGGCGGCGGCCTTGGACACCTCTCCGGCGGCGCGATACCGCTCCTGCGCCAGCTTGGCCAGGTTGCGCACCGGGGCGCCGGCCAGGCCAAAGGCGACCGCCAGCTTCAGCCCCGGCGTCAGCGGCAGCAGCCAGACCGTCAGCGCGACGATCGGGATGAAGACCGCGATCAGGGCGAAGGAGGTGCGATAAAGGCTGGCGAAATGGACGGCCAGGCCCTCCGGCGTCCGCTCCGCCGCCCAGAAGCGGGCCATCGACGCCTCCAGCCAGGTGAAGGTCGCCGTATGCACCAGGGTGGTGACCGAAAAGGCAAGGGCGTAGTGGCCGAAGTCGTCCGGGCTGAGCAGTCGCGTGAAAACGACGATGGTCAGGAAGCCTACGAACCCCTGGACGACCTGGGCCGGCAGATACCCCCAGACGCCCCGCCAGAACATCCGCTTCTCGCTCACCGGACGGCAGTCCGGTCGCCCAGCAGCACGGGAATGGTCACCAGCAGGATGCGCAGGTCCAGCCAGAATGACTGGCGCTCGACATAGTCGAGGTCCAGCTGGACGCGGCGGCGCACCTCGGCCTCGCAATGCAGGGGACCGCGCGAGCCGTTGACGGCGGCCCAGCCGGTCATGCCGGGCTTGATGCGGTGGCGGTGGGCGTATTCGGCGACCAGACGGGCGGATTCGGTCTCGCCGGTCTTCATGCCGATGGCGTGGGGCCGAGGTCCGACCAGCGACATCTCGCCCGACAGGACGTTGAAGATCTGGGGCAGCTCATCCAAGCTGGTGGCGCGGATGAACCGGCCGACACGGGTCACCCGGTCGTCGCCGACCGTCACCTGGCGGCCGGCCGTGGCGTCGGCGGCCTCATGGCGCATCGAGCGGAACTTCCACACCACGATCTCTTCCTGGTTGAAGCCGTGGCGACGCTGGCGGAAGAAGATGGGGCCGGGGCTGTCCAGCCGAATGGCCAACGCCGTCAGCGCCATCACCGGCGCGGCGACGATCAGGGCGACGACCCCGACGGCCAGATCCTGCAGCCGCTTGTTGAAGGCGCGGCGGTCGGGGTCGAGCGGCCCTTCCAGAGGGGCCAGCGGCGCGGAAGCCAGCCGGTCCATTACCGCCTGTCCGGTGTCGGAGTCGACGAGAACCGTCAGCGGATTGGGCAGGGTCTCCAGCCGCCGCGTCAGCTCGCGCACGCGTGGACCGCCCTGCGCGTCGATGGCCAGGACGATACGGTCGACATAGGGCGTCATCCGGTGCTTCAGCAGGGCCTCGGCGTCACCCAGCACCGGCACGCCGACGACGCGATCGGGCGAGCGGCTCAGGCGATCGTCGAACACCCCCAGCACGTTCAGATCGCGCCGCTCCAGGGCCTGGCGGATCACCGCCTCGGCATGGCGGGTGGCGCCGACGATGACGATGTTGGGGGACAGGACGCCGGCCCGGCGCCACCGGCCGACGAGGGTCAGCCAGGCGGCATGCAGGACAGGCAAGGCGATCAGGGCGCCGACGCCCCACGACGCGACCACGTTCAGTCCCTGCCGCCCGAGCGCCAGGCCGAGCAGCAGCGCCGCGACGACGCCGAGCGCCACGACCGTGAGGACGCCG
Source organism: Pseudomonadota bacterium (assembly GCA_023451375.1). Lineage (GTDB taxonomy): Bacteria > Pseudomonadota > Alphaproteobacteria > Caulobacterales > Caulobacteraceae > Brevundimonas. The sequence continues at coordinate 20,781 of JAEXZS010000040.1, read as the reverse complement.
AAAAGGTGCACGAGGACGGACTGGCCCCGATCGAATCGGTAGAGGCCGAGCGCGCGCAGCAGGCCTAGTGTCGTGGCCGCGCCCAGCGAGACGGGCGCCGCCTCCGCCAGTGACAGCGACAGCACGCCTGCGGGCGCCGCCTGAAGCGCCGCGAACAGGGCGACTCCCGCCACGATCAGCACGTCGACGGCTCGGAAATAGTGCGCCGCCAGTCGCACGCCCGACCGCTGGCGCGCGTTCAGCCAGACATCAGGCCGGAACGGCCCCCGCGCCGCGCGGCCTTTCGGCGCGGCGTCAGCCTGGACGGGCGCGGCGGCGACGGTGGGGGCGCAGTCAGACATCGGCATCCAGGACGTTCGGGGTCGCCATCCTGCTGCGCCCGCCTCTATGTCGCGTTAACGGCGGACTTTCTCCTCCGAGGCGGATTGCGCGCCGCATCGCGCTCCGCTATCGACGCCTTCGCCGGAGACGTGGCCGAGTGGCTGAAGGCAACGGTTTGCTAAATCGTCGTACCCTGTAAGGGGTACCGAGGGTTCGAATCCCTCCGTCTCCGCCACCTTCCTCAGCCAGAAGAGCCTTGCCGGACTCAGGCGGCTTTGGGCTGCGCGTCCCCCGCATAGGCCGCCGAAAGCTGGCGATAATAGCGCGAGTTCATCGCCAGCACCGTCACCACGACGCCGAGCAGGCCCGCCAGGGTGAAGACCAGGGCGATGCCGCGTTCCGGGCCTCGGCCGAACCAGTCGCCGATGGCGTCGGCGCCCGCGCCGGTGGTCATCAGTGGGATGAAGACGAACTGGGTCAGCGGGCCGATCAGGAAGGCGGTCAGGGGCGAGGCGGCCTGTTCCACCGACTGGGCGAAGCCGAAGACGCGGCCCTGGCGCTCCAAGGGAACGACCTTCTGCATCGTCGTATGCTCGGCCGCCTCGGCGTAGGGGCCGAGAAACAGCCAGACGAAACAGCCGGCGGCCAGCAGGACGACCGACGACTGGAGAGTAAAGACGGCGCTCACCGACCAGACCGCGAGGTTGACGAGCAACAGGGTGCGCAGGGGCTTGGGGCCGAGGCCCGTGCGGGCGATCAGCAGGCCGCTGAGGATGAAGGCGCAGGAGACGAAGGCCCACAGCAGGCCCCACTGCTGCACCGCCATCAGCGACAGGCCATAGGCGTCCAGCAGCGCCATGAAGACGCCGCCCAGGAAGTTGTTGAAGCTGGCGAACAGGATCAGGGCGAACAGGCCCGGCACGGCGCTGATGACGCGCAGGGTGCCGGCGATGTCGATGCGTCTCGGTCCCGCTTGGCCGTCCGCGGAGACGCCGGGCCCAGGCTCTTCGAGCTTCACCCAGACCAGATGGACGAACACCAGCACGGTCAGCGCCAGGGCGAAGACCAGCGCATAGGTCATGCCGCCCCAGGCCACCAGGAAGCCGCTGATCACAGACGTGGTCAGGAAGCCCACGCCCGTGGCCATGCCGACGAGGCCGTTGGCGCGATCGCGCCGGTCCTCGGGGATGAGGATGGTCACCAGGGTCGGCAGGGCGATGCTGCGGATATTGCCGGCGATCACGCCCAGCATCGTCAGCACGATGAACAGCCAAAGCGGCGCCCCGGCCACGTGCGCCAGCGCGCCCTCGGGGGCCAACTGGTGCACGGCGAAGGACAGTACGTACAGCATCAGGGACACGGCGCTGGAGGCCAGCATGACCCGCTTCTTCCGGTGGTGGTCCACCAAGCTGCCGAACCAGAAGCCGGAGGCGGCCGTCAGCACCAGGTAGATGCCGGCGATCATGCCGGTGGCGAAGACCGACTGCGTCTCCAGATAGACGTAGAAGGTCAGGGCGAACCACACCGTGAAATTGGTGATGTTCGCGACCAGATTGTTGACCAGCAGGTGGTGGAAGACGGTCATCTCGGAGTCCTGAAGCCGCCGGTCTTAGCCCTATTCGAAGGCGGCGTCAGGCGACTTCCGCCAAGGCCTCCTCGGCGGCCAGCCAGGCGGCTTCGGCGGCTTCCAGCTCTGACTGGGCCTTGGCGCGGGCGCGGGTCAGACCCTCCAGCTTCTTCGGATCGCTGACGGCGGCGTTGGCCAGGTCGTCGTCGATCCGGGCCACGTCGGCCGTCAGGCGGGCCAGGGTTTCCTCGGCCTTCTTCACGGCATGGCGCAGAGTAGATGGCGAAGGACCGCTTTTCTTCTTGTCGATCTTGGCGGCGGCCGCCGAGGGGGCCGCCTCAAGGACCGCCTCCGCCTTCACCTGGCTGGGCTTCATGCCCAGCTGTTTGGCGCGGTCGAGGACGAACTTGGCGTAGTCGTCCATGTCGCCCTCGAACGGCTTCACCGTGCCGTCCGCCGCCAGCCACAGCCGGTCGGCGACCAACTCCATCAGCGAGCGGTCGTGGGTGATCAGGATGACGGCGCCGTTGTAATCGTTCAGCGCGTCCAGAAGAGCCCGGCGGCTGTCGATGTCCAGGTGGTTGGTCGGCTCGTCCAGGATGAGGATGTGCGGCGCGTCCATGGCCACCATGTTCAGCAGCAGGCGCGCGCGTTCGCCGCCCGACAGGCTGGCGACGGTCGTCTCCTGCTTCTCATAGCCCAGGCCGAACTGGGCCAGCTTGGAGCGGCGCGCGCTCTCGGGCGCGTCAGGCATGGCGCGACGGATGATCTCCAGCGGCGTATCGGTCGGGTCCATGGCCTCGATCTGGTGCTGGTGGAACCAGCCCACACGCATCTTGCGGTCGCGGTGCAGTTCGCCGTCGGAGACGTTCAGCGCCCCGGCGATCATCTTGGCGAAGGTCGACTTGCCGGCGCCGTTGACGCCCAGCAGGCCGATACGGTCGTCCAGGTCCATGCGCAGGTTCAGATTGCGCAGGATCGGCTTGCCCGGCTCATAGCCGACATTGGCCCGCTCCAGCCGGATCAGCGGCGGCGCCAAGGGGCGCGGCGGCGAGGGCAGGGTGAAGGGCGCGACCCGTTCCTCGATAGTGGTCGAGACCGGCTCCATCTTGGCCAGGCGCTTCATCCGCGACTGGGCCTGGGCGGCCTTGGAGGCCTTGGCCTTGAAGCGATCGACGAACGCCTGCAGGTGCGCGCGCTCGGCGTCCTGCTTGGCCTTGGCCGACAGCTGCAGGCGGGCCTTCTCGGCGCGCGCCTTTTCGAACTGGTCGTAGTTGCCGGTGTAGAGCTCCAGCTTGCGGTTCGCCAGGTGCAGGATGTGGGTGCAGACCTCGTTCAGCATCTCGCGGTCGTGGGAGATGATGAGGGCGGTGTGCGGATATTTCTTCAGCCGCGCCTCCAGCCACAGGGCCCCTTCCAGGTCCAGGTAGTTCGTCGGTTCGTCCAGCAGCAGCATGTCCGGCTCGGCGAACAGGGCGGCCGCCAAGGCCACGCGCATCCGCCAGCCGCCGGAGAAGTGCGACATCGGCCGCTGGATGTCTTCCTGGCTGAAGCCCAGGCCGACTAGGATTTCAGAGGCGCGGGCCGGCGCGGACTCGGCGTCGATCTCGATCAGCCGCATCCAGATCTCGCCCATCTCTTCCGGCTCGGCGGTCTCCAGCCGGGTCATCAGGTCGTGGCGCTCGACGTCGGCTTCCAGGATGGTGTCCAGCACGCTGACCGGCGTGGCGGGGTGTTCCTGATCCACCGAGGCGACACGGGCGGTGCGGGGCAGGCTGACCTCGTCGCCGTTGCCGGCCAGTTCGCCCAGAATGATCTTGAACAGCGTCGACTTGCCGATGCCGTTGCGGCCAACCAGCCCGACCTTGGCGCCGGGCGGCAGGCTGACCGAAGCGTCGTCCAGAAACTGGCGGCCCCAGGCGTTGAACGTCAGATTGGTGATCTGGAGCATGATGGAGACAGGCCGTGCGGCGGTATTGGAAAGCGGGGAGGCGGTCGCTATAAGCCCGCGACCCTCAAACTCCCAAACAAGAAGTCACTCCCATGACCGAACGCACCTTCTCGATCATCAAGCCGGACGCGACCCGTCGCAACCTGACCGGCAAGATAAACGCCGTGATCGAGGACGCGGGCCTGCGCATCGTCGCCCAGCGCCGCGTCAAGCTCACCACCGACCAGGCCAAGAAGTTCTATGAAGTCCACGCCGAACGCCCGTTCTACGGCGAGCTGGTCGAGCAGATGACGGCCGAGCCGGTCGTGGTCCAGGTGCTTGAAGGCGACAACGCCGTGGCCAAGTACCGCGAAGTCATGGGCGCGACCAACCCGGAACAGGCCGCCGAAGGCACCATCCGCAAGCAGTTCGCCCTGTCGATCGGCGAGAACTCGGTCCATGGATCGGATTCGCTCGAAAACGCCAAGATCGAGATCGCGCAGTTCTTCACCGACGACCAGATCGTCGGCTAAGGCGCTCAAGTGGCGAGGGGCCGCGTCCCCGAGCATAGCGCCAGGGCCCAAGTGGCGAGGGGCCGCGTCCGGGCGTAGCGCCAGGATGAAGCCCCCGGACCGCTTCCGAGCGTGACAATAGAGACCCGCGTCCGGAACCGGACGCGGGTCTTTTTGTTTGGTCTGCATCGTCTCGCCTCCCCAAGGAGAACAACAATGAAGACCATTCTGAAGCTGACGCCCGTGATCGGCGCCGTGGCCCTGCTGGCCGCCTGCGGCCAAACCATGGAACAACGCGCCGCCACCGGCGCTCTGGGCGGCGCCGTGGCCGGCCAGGTGATCGGCGGCGACACCGGCTCGACCGTGGCGGGCGCCGCCATCGGCGCCGTCGCCGGCGCGGCCACCACGCCCAAGTAAGACTTTCGAGCCCGCCGAAACGAAGAAGGCCCGGAGCGACGCTCCGGGCCTTTTCCATGTCGGCTGTCTGCCGCCTACCAGATGCGGGCCCGATCCTCGGGCGCGATATAGGCGCCTTGCTCGGGCGTGACGCCGAAGGCGGCGTACCAGGCGTCGATGTTGCGCGGCGGCGTGGCCGCGCGGGCCGACCCGGGCGAGTGCGGGTCAGTGGTCACCTGCTCGCGCAGGGCCTCGTCCCGGGTCTTCTCGCGCCACACCTGCGCCCAGCCCAGGAAGACCCGCTGTTCGCCGGTCAGGCCGTCGATCACCGGCGCGGGCCTACCGTTCAACGACTTGTGGTACGCGTCCAGCGCCAGCAGCAGTCCGCCCAGGTCGGCGATGTTCTCGCCCATGGTGAGGTCGCCGTTGACGTGCAGGCCGGGCAGGGGCTCCAGGGACGAATAGATGTCGCCCAGCACCTTGGCGCGCGCCTCGAAGCGCGCCGCGTCCTCGCCCGTCCACCAGTCGCGCAGCACGCCGTCGCCGTCCGACTTGCGGCCCTGGTCGTCGAAGCCGTGGGTGATCTCATGGCCGATGACCGCGCCGATGCCGCCGTAGTTCACCGCCGGGTCGGCGTTCGGATCGAAGAAGGGCGCCTGAAGGATGGCGGCGGGGAAGACGATCTCGTTGCGCGGCGGGTTGTAATAGGCGTTCACCGTCTGGGGCGTCATGCCCCATTCCAGCGGGTCGACCGGTCGACCGATCTTGCCGCGCTTGTAGGCCCATTCGAAGGCCGCCGAGCGCTCGACGTTGCCGTAGAGGTCGTCCGCCGTCAGCTCCAGCCCGTCATAGCTGCGCCACTTTTCCGGATAGCCGATCTTCACGCCGAACTTGGACGCCTTGTAGAGCGCCTGTTCGCGGGTCGGCTCGCTCATCCAGTCGAGCGTCTTCAGTCGTTCGGTCATCGCCGCCAGCAGGTTGGCGACCAGGTCTTCCATCTGCGCCTTGGAGGAGGCCGGGAAGTGGAGGCGGACGTACTCCTGACCCAGCACCTCGCCCAGCTGACCGTCGACCAGGGCCACGCCCCGGTTCCAGCGCGGGCGGTTCTCGGGCTGGCCGCGCAGGGTCTTGCCGCGGAAGTCGAAGCGGGATTCGACGAAGGCCGTCGACAGGTAGGGGCTGGCCTGGTCCACGACCTGGAAGGCCTGCCAGGCCTTCAGGGTCTCGATCGGCGTGTCGGCGAACACCTTGGCGATGCCGGGGACCGCAGTGTTCTCCATCAGCACCAGGGTGTCGACATCCGCGATCTGGGCGCCCTCCAGGAAGGCCGTCCAGTCGAAGCCGGGGGCCAAGGTCGGCAGGTCGGCGACCTTTGTAGGGTTGTAGATCTTGTCGATCTGGCGACGCTCGACCTGCGACCAGTGCTGTTCGGCCAAGCGAGTCTCGAAGGCCAGGATGTCGGCCGCGGCCTTCGCCGGTTCAGGCCAGGCGATCGCCTCCAGGGTGCGGGTCAGATACGCGACATAGGCCTCTCGCTGGGCGGCGAAGTCAGCTTTCAGATAATAGTCGCGGTCCGGCAGACCCAGGCCGCCCTGGCCCATGTAGGGCGAGTTCAGGTCGGGCTTCTGAAGATCCTCGAATACATCGACGCCGAACAGCGAGCCGCCGAAGCCGGCGTGGCTCTGGCCCATCAGGCGCGCCATGGCGGCGTGGTCGGCGACGGCCTGCACCGCGGCCAGGTCGGCTTCGAGCGGGCGTGCGCCCAGCTGCTCGACGCGCGCCTCGTCCATGAAGCTGGCGTAGAGGGCGCCGACCTTGGCGGCGTTGGCGTTGGATGGATTGGCGGCGCTGGCCTCGATGATGGCGCGCAGCTGGGCCTGGGAGTTCTCGTACAACACGTCGAACGGGCCGAAGCTGGTCTTGTCGGCGGGGATTTCGGTGTTCCGCAGATAGGCGCCATTGGCGTAAGCGTTGAAGTCGTCGCCGGGCTTCACGCCCAGGTCGCGTCCCGCCAGGTCGAAGCCCCAGGGCGCGATCTCGGGGGCGACGTGCTGCTGGGCCGAGGCCCCGCCGGCGAGGGCGACGATCAGACAGGCCGAACAGGCGGCCATCAGGCGGAAACGGTTCATTGCGGGTCCCACGTTGCGTTTCGGCCATTTGCCGCGCCCCGCGACAGCCTGTCGCATGAAGATTTCGTAATCTACCGGCCCAGCTGGCGGCAGAAGGCGTCCAGCGCCTCCGGGTAAAGTTGGTGCTCCGCAGCCAGCACCCGCTGGGCGAGGCTGGCGGGCGTGTCGTCCGGCAGGATCGGGACGCGCTTCTGGCCCAGAACCGGCCCCTCGTCGACACCCTCGGTGACCAGATGCACGGTGCAGCCTGCCTCCGGGTCCTCCGCCGCGATGGCGCGCGCATGGGTGTCGAGGCCCGGATACAGCGGCAACAGGCTGGGATGGATGTTCAGCATCCGCCCGCGCCAGCCGCCCACCAGCCAGGGGGTCAGGATGCGCATGTAGCCCGCAAGGGCGATGACCTCCACGCCGGCCGCGCGCAACGCCTCGTCCAAAGCGCGCTCGTGCGCCTCGCGATCGTTGCCGAACGGCTTGTGAGGAACGGCGACAGTTTGCACGCCTTTCGCGGCCGCGACGGCCAGGCCGCCGGCGTCTTCGATGTTGGAGGCGACCAGCACGACCTCATAGGCGCTGTCCGCCCTCTGCCCCGCATCGATCAGCGCGGCCATGTTGGAGCCCGCTCCCGAGATCAGGACGGCGACGCGAGCTTTCATGCGGTCAGGCCGCTTCCAGCTGCCCGCAGACGAAGGCGGTCTCGCCGACGTTGAGCAGCGCCGCCAGCACGGGCTCGGCGTTCTCGGGCGCGACGATCAGGATGAAGCCGACGCCGCAGTTGAAGGTGCGGCGCATCTCGTGGTCGCTGACGCCGCCGGTTTGGGCGAGCCACTGGAAGACCTGGGGCATGGGCCAGGCGTCCCAGTCGAACGACGCCTTCAGCCCTTCAGCGATGCAGCGGGGCGGATTCTCGATCAGGCCCCCGCCGGTGATGTGGGCCGCGCCCTTGACCAGGCCCGCCTTCATCAGCGGCAGCACCGGCTTCACATAGATGCGGGTCGGCTCCATCAGGGCTTGGGCCAGCGATCGGTCCTTGGCGAAGGGGGCGTCGTCGCCCCAGGCCAGGCCGGACTTCTCGACCACCTTGCGGATCAGCGAATAGCCGTTCGAGTGCGGGCCGGACGAAGCCAGGCCGATGATCACGTCTCCGGCCGACTGGCGATCCAGATAGGGCAGGGCGTGGCCGCGCTCGACCGCGCCCAGGCTGAAGCCGGCCAGGTCGTAGTCGCCGCCTTCGTACATGCCCGGCATTTCCGCCGTCTCTCCGCCAACAAGTGCGCAGCCGGCCTGGCGGCAGCCCTCGGCGATGCCGCTGACCACGCGACGGGCGGCGTCGATCTCCAGCTTGCCGGTGGCGTAGTAGTCGAGGAACAGCAGCGGCTCGGCGCCCTGGGCCAGGAGGTCGTTGACGCACATGGCGACCAAGTCGACGCCGACGCCGTCATGTCGGCCGGTCTCGATGGCGATCTTCAGCTTGGTGCCGACACCGTCCGTCGTCGTCACGATCAACGGGTCGTCGAACCCGGCCGCCTTGAGATCGAACAGGGCGCCGAAACCGCCCAGCGACGGTTCCGATCCCGGCCGCGCGGTCGATTTCGCCAGCGGCTTGATGTGCTCGACCAGCATCTCGCCGGCGTCGATGTCGACGCCCGCATCGGCGTAGGTCAGGCCGTTCGAGAGGCGGTTATCGGTGTCGCTCATGGGTCACGGGCCTGAATCAGGGGCGGAAATGTGTCGCGGCGCTCTTGCCACAAGGGGATTGCGCGGGGCTATAGCATCGGAATGACGCCGATCACCACCAATGAGGCGCTGGCCGAGTTTTGCGCCCGCCTGTCCCAAGCGCCCTTCATCGCGGTCGACACCGAGTTCATGCGGGAGACGACCTATTGGCCCAAGCTGTGCCTGATCCAGGCCGCCTCGGCCGATCACGCCGGAATTATCGACCCGATGGCCGAGGGGCTGGACCTAGAGCCTTTCCTGGCGCTGCTGCGCGACCCGAACATCTGCAAGGTCTTCCACGCCTGTCGCCAGGACGTGGAGATCTTCGTGAGACTGGGCGCGATGCCCAGGCCCATGTTCGACACCCAGGTCGCGGCCATGGCCGCCAGCTTCGGCGAGCAGGTCGCCTATGATTCGCTGGTCCGTCAGATGCTGCGCATCGAGCTGGACAAGGGGAGCCGCTTCACCGACTGGGCCCGGCGGCCGCTGTCGGACAGCCAGCTGACTTACGCCCTGGGCGACGTGACGCATCTGGCGGCCCTGTATCCCAAGCTGCGCGACCGTCTGGAGAAGGACGGCCGCCTGGACTGGGTGACGTCGGAAATGGAGGACCTGGTCGATCCCGCGCTCTATGACACGGATCCGAACAACGCCTGGAAGCGGCTGAAGCCGAAGAAGTTCTCCGCCAAGTACCTGGCCGCGTTCAAGGCCGTGGCCGTCTGGCGCGAGCGAACGGCGCAGGAGCGCGACCAACCGCGCGGGAGAATCCTCAAGGACGAGGGCGTGGATGAGATCGCCCAGCAGGCGCCGACCGATCCCGAGGCCTTCAACCGGCTGCGCTCGGTGCCCAAGGGATTCGGCGGCTCCCGCCTGGGCCTGGAGCTGGCCGAGGAACTGAAGCGGGTCATGGCCGACCCAGAGGCGTACGCGCCCGAGCTGGAGCGCCCGGCGCACCGCCATCCGGCGCCGCCTTCGGTCGTGGAGCTGCTGAAGGTGCTGCTGAAGGCCAAGAGCGACAACGCCGGCGTGGCCTCCAAGCTGATCGCCACCGTCGCCGACCTGGAGAAGATCGCCCTGAACGACGCCGCCGAGGTGGACGCGATGAAGGGCTGGCGTCGGCAGCTGTTCGGCGAGGACGCCTTGAAGCTGAAACGCGGCGAGATCGCCCTGGTCCTGAACGGGCCCCGCGTCGAGGTGGTCGAGATCGAGGGCTGACGTCTTCTCCCCCTGGCGAAGCCATGGGTAGGTGGCTCGGAGCGAAGCGGAGAGACGGAGGGGTTGTTTTCCGGCGTCCTTGGGATGTCAGAAAGCCCCTCCACCACGTTTCGCGCGGTCCTCCTGCCCGTCGCAGCGCAACGGGGAGGGATGGATCAGCCCACCGGCGGCTCCCACAGTTCGATGGGATTGCCTTCGGGATCGTGGATTCGGGCGAAGCGGCCGATCTCCGGCGTGGCGTCCCATTCGACCTTGGTGACGACCTCGATCTCCGCCGCGCGCAGAGCGGCCAGCAGCGCGTCCAGGCCTTCAACCCGCAGGTTCAGCATCCACTGCTTGTCGGCGGCGAAATAGTCGCTGCTCTCCTTGAAGGGTGCGAATACGGTCGGTCCCGCCTGCTGGTCCCAAAGGAAGACTCCCTCTGGCGCGCCGACGCCCAGGTGCTGCAGATACCAGGCGGCTAGCGCCGTCGGGTCTTGGGCGCGAAAGAAAAAGCCGCCGATCCCGGTCACGGGCATGAGGTCGCCTCCGTTGATGGGGGGGACGCTGAACCCGCCGGGACCGCCTGTCTAGATCGCCAGCGCCAGGCCCATGGTCTCGGCCAGGGCGCGAGCGCGTTTCCGGGTCTGCTCGCCCAGGAGCACGTCGGCATAACCCTCCGCGGCGGTCAGCTTCAGCTCGCCCCCGCGCACCGTGACGCCTGCGTTGGCCAGCAGCTGCGGCGAGCGGCCCGACAGGTCGCAGGCCAGGCGGATGGCCTGGCCCAGGGCGCGGGCGCGCTTGCGGGCGGCGTCGTCCAGAAGCCGGTCCACCGCCAGCGGCTCCGGCGTGGCCGGATCGCCGCCGTAGCGAGCATTGAGCGCCGCGGCCAGGAAGGCGCGCTCGGCGTGGGTCTGGCCGGCGACCGGCGCGCGCAGCACCTGGTCGAACACAAGCTCCACGCGGTGATCCGGATGGAGCCGCGCGCCGAGATCGGCCAGATTGCAGGCGGCGGCGCTCAGGGTCTCGTCGCGCTCCCGGCCGAAGGCGGTCGGCAGGGCGGCGGTGACGTCGGCGATCCAGGCGTGCAGCGCGCCGGGCAGGGCCGCCGCCACCCCCTGGCGCAGGCCCAGGGCGCCGGTGCCCGCCAGCAGCGGGTCGGCGGTCTTCAGCTCCTCATCCAGCGTCTCGAACACCAGGCCCTCGCGCACGCCCCAGGCGGACATTTCGATCCGCTTCAGGCCCAGCGCCCCGATCAGCCCTTCCAGAACCAGGCCGGCGTAGGGCAGGGTCTCGGCTCGCTTCTTCGACACCCCAGGCAGTTTCTCCAGCCCGCCCCGCGACTGGCGCGCCACCAGCCGCGCGGTCTCCAGCGCGTCGTCCGCGCTCAGGGCGTACTGGTGCACGACCCGCAGCGGATAGTCGCGCAGGCCCATGTGCACCTGCGCCAGCGTGCGCCAGGCGCCGCCAACGGCGTAGAGGGTGTCGGCGCGGAACTGCTCTGCCACCGGCTTGAGCCGGTCGTCGATCCGCCGGCGCAGGCGATCGGCGTCGAAACCGGCCGGGTCCAGCAGCGCGAACGGGCCGAGCGGCAGGGTCACTCCATGCTCGACGCCGTTCCCATTGAGGCGTGTCAGCTCCACGCTGGCGCCACCCATGTCGCCGGAAACGCCATGAGCATCAGGCGCACCGGCCAAAACGCCCATGGCGGCGTACTTGGCTTCCTCCTTCCCTGACAGGATGCGGATTCGCAGGCCGGTTTCGGCGGCTACGCGCTCGCAGAACTCGGGACCGTCCGCGGCCTCGCGCACGGCGGCGGTGGCGGCGATCAGCGTCTTCTCCGGCCGCACCCCCTCCAGCACCGCGGCGAAACGGCGCAGCGCCGTCATCGCCATCGTCACGCCGTCGGGCGATAGGCGCCGGGTCGAGGCCAGGTCGCGGCCCAGGCCGGCCAGCACCTTCTCGTTGAAAACCGTCCAGATCGCCCGGCCTTCCAGCCGGTACAGCACCAGGCGCACCGAGTTGGACCCGATGTCGATGGCCGCGATCTCGCGCGAAGGGGGCGGAGCCTCGATCATGCGGGCCTAGCGGGGCTCATAGCGCAGGACGGCGGGCAGGGTCTTCACCTTGCGACCCCGTCCCGACAGGCTGGGATTGGTCATGAAATACTTGTGGGCCGAGAAGGGGCGTTCCGGATCGACCGGGCTGACGCGGGTGTACCGCCCTTCGGCGTCCAGAACCCAGCTCTGGGCGTCATCCTTCAGGTTGGCGACCATGATCTGGTCCAGCACCTGATCGTGAACAGTGGCGTTGCGGATCGGCGTCATCAACTCGACCCGGCGGTCGAGGTTGCGGGGCATCCAGTCCGCTGAGGAGATGAAGACCTTGGCCTTGTCGTGCGGCAGATCGCGGCCGTTGGCGAAACAGACGACCCGGCTGTGCTCCAGGAAGCGGCCGACGATGGATTTGACCCGGATGTTCTCCGACAGGCCCGGCACGCCCGGCCTCAGGCAGCAGATGCCGCGCACCACCAGGTCGATGCGCACGCCCCACTGGCTGGCGCGATACAGGGCGTCGATGATCTCGGGATCGACAAGGGCGTTCATCTTGGCCCAGATGGCCGCCGGCTTGCCCATGGCGGCCGCCGACATCTCCTTGCCGATCAGCTCCAGCAGGGTCGACTTCATGTTAAGGGGCGAGACGACCAGCGCTTCCAACTCGTCCGGGGTCGCGTAGCCGGTGATGTAGTTGAACACGCGGCTGGCGTCGCGGGCCAGCACCGGATCGCAACTGAACAGCGACAGGTCGGTGTAGATACGCGCCGTGACCGGGTGATAGTTGCCGGTTCCGAAATGGCAGTAGGTGCGCAGGGCCTCGCCCTCACGCCGGACCACCACGCTCAGCTTGGCGTGGGTCTTGTACTCGACGAAGCCGAAGACGACGTGGACGCCGGCCCGCTCCATGGCGCGGGCCCAGCGCAGGTTGGCCTCCTCGTCGAACCGCGCCTTCAGCTCGATCAGGGCGGTGACGTTCTTGCCGTTCTCGGCCGCCTCGATCAGCGCGGCGACGATCGGGCTGTCCTTGGAGGTCCGGTACAGGGTCTGCTTGATCGCCAGCACGTTGGGATCGCGCGCCGCCTGCCTCAGGAACTGCACCACCACGTCGAAGCTCTCGAACGGGTGGTGGATCAGCATGTCCTTCTCGCGGACGGCCGCGAAGATGTCGCCGCCGTTGTCGCGGACCCGCTCGGGATAGCGGGGTTCGTAGCCGCGGAACTTGAGGTCGGGATGACCGCCGGGGATCAGGTCCGACAGCTGGGCCAGACCCAGCATGCCGTCGACCAGCACCACGTCCTGCGGCGCGGCCTCCAACTCGCCGACGATGAAGTTCCGCAGGTCGCCGGGCATCGACGCCTCGATCTTGACCCGCACCACCGAGCCCAGGCGGCGCTGCTTGATCGCCTCCTCGAACTCCATGACGAGGTCCTCGGCCTCTTCCTCGATCTCGATGTCGGAGTCGCGGATCAGGCGCAGCACCCCCTTCTCCAACACGTCGCAGCCGGGGAAGAGGTGGTCGATGAACAGGTGGAGCAGGTTTTCCAGGGTGATGAACCGCTTGCGGCCCGGCGTGGAGCGTCCATCGGTCGGCAGCTCCCAGAACCGGCGCACCTGGGTCGGCACCGGGACCAGGGCGTAGAAGACCTTGGCCTCGCCCTTCCGTCTCAGCTTCAGCGCCAGGGAGAAGCCCAGGTTCGGCAGGAAAGGAAAGGGGTGGGCCGGATCGATCGCCAACGGGGTCAGCACGGCGAACAGCTGGTTGAGGAACTCCGGCTCCAGCCGCTCGCGCTCGGTCTTGGTGATGCGGGCGGCGTCCACCACCTCGATGCCGGCGGTGGCCAGCTCCTTCTTCAGCTGACGCCAGCGGACCTGCTGCTCGGCCATCAGTTCTCCGGCCGAGACGTTTATCCGGTCCAGCTGCTCGGCGGGCGTCAGGCCGTCGGCGGACAGGACCCGCACCCGTTCACGCAGCTGTCCCTTGAGGCCGGCCACGCGGGTCATGAAGAACTCGTCGAGGTTATTGGCCGAGATCGACAGGAAACGCAGCCGCTCCAGCAGCGGGTGGTTCGGGTTCGCCGCCTCTTCCAGCACCCGTTCGTTGAAGGCCAGCCAGGAGGTCTCGCGGTTGAAGAACCGCGCCGGCGAGCTCATCAGCTCTTCGCTGAGCGCCAGTTGCGGGGCGCGGGAGGCTGGAACCTCCTGGCCGCGGGTGACGTCGTCGATGGCTGCGTCGCTCATGGGATCGCTTGTCGCCTGCGTCCGTGACGGCTGCAAGCGGGTGCTGCGAAAATCGGCCCGCCTCAGCCGGCCTGCATGCCCTCAAGAACTTCGCGGGCCAGGGCGCGGGTGACCGGGCGATGCAGGGCGTCCAGCCGCTCCACCACGGCGGAAGCCGCCTCGGCCGAGCGGTCCAGGCGCCGCACCAGATAGTCCACCGTCTCGTCTGAGGGCGCGATGCTGCGCTCGGCGAATCGGGCGCGCAGGATGGCGGACAGGACCGCGTCGTCCGGCGCGGCGATCGCCACCGTCCTGATCGCGTCCAGGCGGGACCTCAGGTCGGGCAGGGCGGCGGACCAGCGGCGCGGCGGCTCGCGTCCCACCACGAGCAGAGCGCCGCCGGCCAGCGCCAGGTTGATCAGGTGGAACAGGCTCTCGTCGTCGGCGTCCGGCGCGCGGTCCAGCAGGACGGGACGGCCCTCCAGCTCCAGCGGATCGATCAGCGCGGCCTCGGCGCCGTGTAGGGCGACGGCGCCCACGCGCTCGGCCCAGGCGGCGGCCAGGCGGCTCTTGCCCGAGCCTGCCGGGCCGTGCAGCGCCAGCACCGGGCCGACGCCGTCGGGCCAGCGTTCCAGCACCCGCACCGCCTCGGCGTTGCAGCCGGATTCCACGAAGGCCGCGAACACGCCATGGCTCTCCAGCGGCAGGCGAAGCTGCTGGACGGGACGGTCGGCAAGGGCGCTGTGGGCACGCATGACAGCCGTCATATCAGAGGCTTGCGTCGATCGCGCCACGCCGCCTCTGTTGGTTACGGGGAGGGAAGGCCGCCCCTGTGGATGATTTCAGGCAAACGGCGCCAGCGCCGGGTTCAGCTTTCCCGCCTTGAACTCGGTCACCGCACAGTCGGCCAGGCCGTGAACCTGGAACGGATCGGCCTTCAAAAGTATCTCCAGCTCTTCCTTCGTCCCGCCGCTGCGCACCACGAGGATGCCGCCGGTGCGCGGAACCATCGGGCCGGCGGCGATGATCAGGCCGCTGGCGACATGCTGGTCCAGCCATTCGCGATGCTCGGCGGTCTTCGCCTCGATGGCTTCGATCGGCTGGGTATAGGTGATGGTGACGATGA
This sequence comes from Pseudomonadota bacterium, assembly GCA_023451375.1. Taxonomy (GTDB): domain Bacteria; phylum Pseudomonadota; class Alphaproteobacteria; order Caulobacterales; family Caulobacteraceae; genus Brevundimonas. The sequence continues at coordinate 5,619 of JAEXZS010000040.1, read as the reverse complement.
ACATGGCGGCCGGGCCTCGCGGGTTGGGACGTCCGGCTATCGCGCGCCGAGGCAGGCTTTGCAACGGCCGAAACCTTGACTTTCGGGGGCGATGGTGCGCCCTACGCCGCTTCCGATTTTCGCCGCGCGCGCGGCCAACGCGCCCTTAGAAGTCCAGACGATTCCCATGCACGCCTACCGCTCCCACACCTGCGGCGCCTTGCGCGCCTCCGACGCCGGTTCCGCCGTTCGCCTGTCCGGCTGGGTGCATCGCAAGCGCGATCACGGCGGCCTGCTGTTCATAGACCTGCGCGACCATTACGGCCTGACGCAGCTGGTGCTGCACCCGGAGACCCCGGGCTTCGCCGCCGTGGAACGCCTGCGCGCCGAGAGCGTGATCCGCATCGACGGCGAAGTCGTCGGCCGCGAGGCGGGAACGATCAACGCCAACCTGCCGACCGGCGAGATCGAGGTGCGGGTCCAGGCCGTCGAGGTCCTGTCGGAAGCCGCCGAACTGCCGCTGCCGGTCTTCGGCGAGCCGGAATATCCCGAGGAAATTCGCCTCAAGCACCGCTATCTCGATCTGCGCCGCGAGACCCTGCACAAGAACATCGTGCTGCGCTCGCGCGTGATCCAGTCGATCCGCAACCGCATGTTCGGCCAGGGCTTCCTGGAGTATCAGACGCCGATCCTGACGGCTTCGTCGCCTGAGGGCGCGCGCGACTTCCTGGTGCCCAGCCGCCTGCATCCCGAGAAGTTCTACGCCCTGCCGCAGGCCCCGCAGCAGTTCAAGCAGCTGCTGATGGTCTCGGGCTTCGACCGTTACTTCCAGATCGCGCCGTGCTTCCGCGACGAGGACCTGCGCGCCGACCGGTCGCTGGAGTTCTACCAGCTCGACGTCGAGATGAGCTTCGTCACGCAAGAGGATGTTTTCGCTGCGATTGAACCCGTCATGCACGGGGTGTTTGAAGAGTTCGGCGAGGGCAGGCCGGTCTCGCCGATCGACGGCGTCCATACCTTCACCAACGACTTCGGCGAGACGTTCGAACACAAGGGCTTCGAGCGGCTGACCTACGCCCAATCGATGGCCTGGTACGGCTCGGACAAGCCGGATCTGCGCAATCCGATCAAGATGCAGGTGGTGTCCGACCACTTCCGCGACGGCGGCTTCGGCCTGTTCGCCAAGATACTGGGCGCGGACGAAAAGAACGCCGTCTGGGCCATCCCGGCCCCGACGGGCGGGTCGCGCGCCTTCTGCGACCGCATGAACTCATGGGCGCAGGGCGAGGGCCAGCCGGGCCTGGGCTACATCTTCTGGTCGGACGACCAAGGCGCCTGGGGCGGCCCCATCGCCAAGAACCTGGGCCAGGAGCCGACCGAGGCCCTGATGACCTCGCTGGGCCTGGGCCAGGGCGACGCCGCCTTCTTCGTCGCGGGCGATCCGTCGGGGTTCGCTAAGTTCGCCGGCCTGGCTCGCACCCGGGTGGGCGCGGAGCTGAAGCTGGTTGACGAGGATCAGTTCAAGTTCTGCTGGATCGTCGACTTCCCGATGTTCGAATGGTCGGACGAAGAGAAGAAGGTCGACTTCAGCCACAACCCCTTCTCCATGCCGCAGGGCGGGCTGGAGGCGCTGGAGACCCAGGACCCGCTGACGATCCGCGCCTATCAGTACGACATCGTCTGCAACGGCTATGAGCTGTGCTCGGGCGCGATCCGGAACCACAAGGCCGAGATCATGCTCAAGGCCTTCGAGATCGCCGGCTATGACGCCTCGGTGGTCGAGGAGCAGTTCGGCGGCATGCTGAACGCCTTCCGCTTCGGCGCCCCGCCCCACGGCGGCCTGGCCCCCGGCATCGACCGCATCGTCATGCTGCTGGCCGGCCAGCAGGCCATCCGCGAGGTCATCGCCTTCCCGCTGAACCAGCAGGGCGAGGACCTGCTGATGAGCGCGCCTTCGCCGGTCGCCGACAAGCAGCTGAAGGAGCTGCACATCCGAACCGCGCCGCCGATCAAGGTCTGATCGCGGACCAGACCGAACGAACAAGGGGACGCCTCGGCGTCCCCTTTTTTGTGCTCAGTGTTCCGAAGCGACGACGAGGTTGCGAACCCTCGGCGGAATCGGCGGCGTCGGCGGCGTCCGCACCAGTCGGGGGCCGCCGCGGCAGGTGCGCACGGTCAGGCGTCCCGGCAGGCGGGTCGAGCCGTCGGCGCAGGCCTCGTCCACTTGGTCCTGGGTCAGGCCGCGCGCGCCCGACAGGTCGGCGCCGCGGATGTCGGTGCGACGCATCGAGGCGTCGCTGAAGTCTGCGCGATGGAACCGCCCGCCGGTCAGCCGGGCGCCGTCCAGGCTGGCGTCGGAGAAGTCCGCGCCTGAGAAGTCGCCGTTGGAGAGGTTGGATGCGGTGATCTCCGCATCGCTGAAATCGGCGCCGGCGGCGCGCACATTGGCCAGCGTCGTGCCGAACATCTCGCTGTCGGAGAGGTCGGCGGCGAACAGATTGGCGCCGTTGAAGTTCACGCCGTGCAGCTCCGCCCCCGAAAGGTCGGCGCGGGTCAGGTTGGCGCGCACGAAGGAGGCGCCCTGGGCCTCGACCCCGTTCAGCACCGCGCTGGTGAAGTTGGCCGAGGAGAAGTTGGCGCCGACGATCTGCACGCCCGACAGGTTGGCGCGGCTGAAGTCGCTGCCGGAGAAGTTCGAACCCATCATCTCGGCGCCGCGCAGATTGGCGCCCACCAGTGTGGCGTTCATGAAGCTGGCGCCGGTGAAGGTGGCGCCGGACAGGTTTCGACCCGACAGTTCGCAGCGATTGCACGACCCGCCCAGGGAGACCGAACGGGCCACGTCGCGGTCCTGTATGGACATCTCCACCCCGGCCAGGGCGGGGGCGGCGACCAGCATTCCGCCCGCCAGGACCAGGGCGGCCTTGATGCGATGAGGGATATGTCGAGCGATCTTTTTCACAGGACCTGCATGCCCCGAAACGCCCGTCGTCCCTACTTAAATCGAGGTAATTTCGTTAAATTGCCGACAGGTCGCGGGCGCTCAGCAGGCGGGAATGCGCAGGTTTCCCGGCAGCACGGTGGAGCCGTCGCCGCATGCCCGGTCCAGTTGCCGCTGCGTCAGGCCGGTGGCCCGCGACAGTCGGGCTCCGGACAGGTTGGCGCCTGACAACGTCGCGCCCGAGAAGACCGCGCCTTCCAGATAGGCGCCGACGAAACTGGCGTTGGTCAGGTCAGCGCCTGAAAAGTTGGAGCTTGAGAAGACGCCGCCATACGCCTCCACGTCACGCAGGTCGGCGTTTGAGAACCGGGTGCGGTTCATCACGCTCAGGCTCAGGTCGGCCTGGCGCAGCCGCGCGCCCGAAAGGTTCAGCCCGCGCGCCTCCAGGCCTGAGAAATTCCCCTGGAACAGATTGCAGCCGGCGCAGCTGCGGCCGGCCCGGACGCTGGCGATCTGGCCGGCGTTCTGGGCCAGGGCGGGCAGGGCCGCGGCCGTAAGGGCGGCGGCGATGAGGCCGAGGCGGATTGTGCGTTTCATGGACCGGGCTCCGACGTTCGTCGTCTTCCAGCAAAGCCTAGGCCACATCCCTTAACTTAGCCCTGACCGCCGCCCTGGTCCGTGGTGTACAGCGCCGGCGCCGCGCCACAGGTGTCGCAGACCCATCCGGGACCGCGTTGCTGCAGGCTGAAGTCGCCGCAGGCGGGGCAGGCCACCGCCTCGGTGTTGGCGGCGGCGCGGGCCTCGGGCTCGCTCTTCTTGCCGAAGGGCAGGACCACCAGATTGTCCGGCGCGGAGCCGCGCGCGAACCCCTTGGAGATGAACCGCGCCGCCGGCACGGCCTCGCCCTCGGGCTTCTCGTCCAGACCGTCGGCGCTCGGCTCCGGCTCGGCGTTGGCCAGCTCGTGGCGGTCCAGATAGGACACGCCCAGTTCGCGGAAGATATAATCCAGGATCGAGGTGGCCGAGCGGATCGAGTCGTTGCCCGTGACGCGCCCCGCCGGCTCGAAGCGGGTGAAGACGAAGGCGTCCACGAATTCGTCCAGCGGCACCCCGTATTGGAGGCCGATCGAGATGGCGATCGCGAAGTTGTTCATCAGGCTGCGGAAGGCGGCGCCTTCCTTGTGCATATCGATGAAGATCTCGCCCAGCTCGCCGTCTTCATACTCGCCGGTGTGAATATAGACCTTGTGCCCGCCGACGGCCGCCTTCTGGATATAGCCCTTGCGGCGGTCGGGCAGCTTGCGCCGCGCCCGCTGGCGTTCGACCACGCGTTCGACGATCCGCTCGGGCGCAAGGGCCGGACTGAGGGCAGGGGCGGGACGGGGCGCCTCCACACGCGGCGAGGCCTCGGCCGGCAGGTCCAGCAACCGCCCAGCCGGCGGGGCGGCGCGACCTAGCCGCACCGCGCGGCGACCCTGGCTGGCCGCCTCGCCCAGCACGCGCGCGGCCTGCGCGGCCGTGGCGCGCCAGTCCAGCATCTCGATCACGGTGTCGGGGATGTCGCTGAACGGCTCCACCGCCTGCCGCAGTTGCACCTCGGCGCCTTTCGGATCGGCCAGGAGAGGGGCGATCGCCGCCGGCGCCTCGGGCCAGTCCGCCAGGCCGCCATGACCGAAGACCCATCGCGCCGCCTCGGCCTCGGCTTCCTCCGACACGCCCAGCAGCGTCAACAGCGGCCCGTCGCCGTCCTCCAGCCCCAGCACGTCGCGGATGAAGCCGGGGTCCAGCACAGGAGCGGCGAAGACGGCGTCGAAGCCGTCGGCCCAGGCCAGGGCGTCCTCGACCGCCGCCAGTTCTATGTCGGTGAAGCCCAGCGCCCGCAGCGCCGCATGGTCCAGCCCTGGAGCCTCGGCCAGGGTGCGTCGGCCGAACAACCAGCGCTCGGCGCTTCCGACATCGCCTCCGGCCGCTCGGATCGCCGTGGCCAGGGTCGGGTGCAGGCGTCGAGCGATCTCGCCGTCCGCGGTCTGGAACACATCCACCGCCCGCGTCGCGCCGACGCCCAGCCGCAGCCGCGCCTCGACGTCCTCTACGAACAGGCCGATCACGGCGTGACGACGCGGCTTCTGGGCCCTGGCCATCGCGGCCAGCCCCTTGGCCGCCGCCACGGCCGCCGGTTCGGCGGCGCTCTTCAGCCGTCGCAGCCGCGCCGCCGTCGCATCCGCGACCTCGTCGCGAATCGTGTCCCAGTCCGCCGCCGCGCCGCGCGTCTCGACCAACAGCGTCGACGCCTCGGCCGCCGCGCCGGCGACCAGCGCCGCCAGACCTTCGATCCGCGCCGCGTCCGTCGCCGCGGGCAGCAGTCCGTCAAGGCCCAGCGCGATCGGACCGGGCGTCTCGGTTTCCAGATCCAGAGCCACGGTCCACAACCGGGTCAGGTCCGCCAGCATGGCCTCCGTTCCAGCACCGCCTAGCGCGACCACGGCGGCGAGGTTCAGCACCGCCCGCGCGCCGCCGCTTGTGAGGGCCTCTGCGTCGCGCGGACCGAAGGTCAGGATCAGGCCGCCGTCCAGCGCCGCCTGGGCGGCGGTCAGGGCCTCCGGCGCGCCGGCGGCGATGCGGGTACGATCCGCCAGCGCCGCCAGCGGCGCGGCCTGGACGAGAGGCTCCGCCATCCAGCTGGATCGTTCGCCGTCCGC